>NZ_QNSB01000006.1 GCF_003315415.1 Brevibacterium sanguinis | reverse complement strand
GCGGGGCGGTGGCCGCGGGGCGGGACCTGCCCGCCTTGCGGCGGGGCTTGCGCGGTCCCTTCCGGGCGCCGAAGATGTCGCGTTTGATGACTCCTGCCACGCCGAGGACGAACAGCCACAGGATGATGAAGAAGGCGAACCGGAAGACGGTGACGGTGAATTCGCTCACAGGGTGTCCTGTTCGGTCTCGTGGTACCTCACCTCGGCGTCGCCGGCCATGAGCACATCGCCGTCGGCGAGGTTCGCCGACGTCAGCCTGCGACCGTGCAGGAGGGTCCCGTTCGTCGATCCGAGGTCGTTGGCGACGGCGTGGTCGGACTCGACGACGATCTCGAAGTGGCGGCGGGAGACCCCGGGGTCGTCGATGACGAAGTCGGAGCTGTTCGAGGAGCGGCCGAAGATGTTGCTGCCGCGGTTGAGCGGGAAGGTCTGCCCGTGGATCGTCACGCTCGCACTGATCGTGCGGACCCTGGGCTGCGGTGCCGAGCGCACCGGCACCGGTCGGGCGTGGGACTGCCGGGAGGCGGGCTCGGGGGTGCGTCTGGGGGCGACCGGTCGCGGACCGGAGCTGCTTGCCGGTTCGTGGACGATGCTGTTGGCCCGCGACGGGGGGTCGTAGCCGCCCCGGTTGGCCGGCTGCGCGGCCGGCGAGCCGTCCGGGCGCTCCGTGCTCGAGACGACGCGGTACATTCCGGTGTCGAGATCGTCGGCCTCGACGAACTCGACGGAGACGGGACCGACGAAGCTGTAGGCCTGCTCGACGGCGTGGTCGCCGACGACCTGGCGCAGATCCGAGCGCAGCTCCGTCTCGATGCCCGAGAGCCGTTCGAAGTCGGTGGGTGAGAGCTCGATGCGGTAGTGGTTCGCGGTCAGCGTCCGTCCGCGGGAGACCACAGCCGCCTTGTTGTCGGCTTCGCGGCGCAGGGCGCCGGCGAGCTCGACGGGTTCGACCTGGGAGCGGAATGCTTTCGCGAAGGCACCATTGACGACGTTTTCCAGTCCCTTCTCGAATCGATCGAGAATCCCCATGGCACCTCCTTCGCTGGGTGTTGCCGTCGTGTCGAAGTGTCGGTTGAACGTGTCGGTTGAACGTGTCGATGCCGGCGTCCACGACCCCGATGACCGGCACCGGGATTGCTGAGCCAACACTCAATCCTAACGCGGTGAGCCTGTCAACTCACGTCGCGCGGATTCTCGGGGCTCGGGGAAGCCCCGGTTCCCCGCGGTCGCCCAGCCTAGGGGTCGGTTCTGAGTGAACGGTGAGTTCGCGCCCGTATCGCGCGCTGCGCCGGGGGCATGGGCGCCGCCGAGGCGGGGGCCGGAGCACAGGGGCGCCGCGGGGAGACCCTCCCTCCTCGCGCGCCGTCCTCACGGGCCGGGTGATGTGAGGGTGGACACGTTCGGGCGTTTCGGGGCGTCCGGGTTTCCGGTTCGACCCGAGTCGGTGCTAGAGTCTTCTCTTGTTCGCGCGAGTGGCGGAATTGGTAGACGCGCTGGCTTCAGGTGCCAGTGATCGAAAGGTCGTGGGGGTTCAAGTCCCCCCTCGCGCACGAACGAGGAAAGGCCTCCGGTCAGGGATTCGACTCCCTGGATCGGAGGCCTTCGTCGTGCCCGATCAGCGCCACGGGCTTCCACGCATCAGGACCGGAGTCCTCAACCGTCGGCGACTGCCCGTCCGGCGGCCCGGCCCGAGAACAGGCACCCGCCGAGGAACGTGCCTTCGAGCGCGTTGTAGCCGTGGACGCCGCCCCCGCCGAACCCGGCGGCCTCGCCTGCGGCCAAGAGGCCCGGGATCGGGGACCCGTCGCCGCCGAGCACCCGGGAGGAGAGGTCGGTCTGGATCCCGCCGAGTGTCTTGCGGGTGAGGATGTGGAGCTTCACCGCGACGAGCGGGCCGGCGGCAGGGTCGAGGAGCCGGTGGGGCGCGGTGGTGCGGGTGAGGCGATCGCCGAGGTAGCGCCTCGAGTTGCGGATGCTCATCGCCTGCGCGTCCTTCGTGAAGGGATTGCGGATCTCGGCGTCGCGTTCGCGGATCACCCGGTCGACGGATTCGGCCGAGAGCAGGGGAGTGTCCGTCAGCGCATTCATCTTCTCCACGAGCTCCCGCACTCCCGGTGCCGTGACGAAGTCGGCGCCGTGATCGATGAACGACTGCACGGGTCCCGGCGCGCCGCGTCCCAGTCGGGTCCGCAGCAGCAGCTTCCGGTCGCGGCCGGTGATGTCGGGGTTCTGCTCGGAGCCCGAGAGCGCGAACTCCTTGGCCGCGATCCGGCTCGTCACGACGAACCACGAATGGTCGTGCTCGGCCAGGTCCGGCCGGGTCCGCAGCATCCGCAGGGTCGCGAGGGTGTCGTGTCCCGGCAGTGCGGGCGGCGGGAGGCGGCGGCCGAGGGCGTCGAGCCACAGCGGGGAGGGCCCGGGCAGGATCCGGATCGCGTGACCGGGCCAGACCGGATCCCAGTTGCGCACGCCCTCCGTGTAGTGCCACATCCGGTCGCGGTTGACCAGCCTGGCCCCGGCCGCCTCGGCGATCCCGATCATCCGACCGTCGACGTAGGCGGGAACACCCGTGACCATCGATCGCGGGGGAGTACCGAGCCGCTGCGGCCAGAACTCGCGGACGAGGTCGTGGTCACCGCCGATTCCGCCGGCGGCGACGGTGACGGCACCCGCCCGCAGTGCGAAGTCGCCGACGACCTCCCGGGACGAGGCGGCGCCGCGCGCGTTCGCGTCCACGGCGAGGACGCTGCCGCGGACGCCCACGGCCCGCCCGCCCTCGACGATGATCTCGTCGCAGCGGTGCCGGTGGAGGAGGCGGGTGCGACCGTCCGCCTCGGACTGGCGGGCCGCGGCGATGAACGGTCCCACGACGCCGGTCCCCGTCCCCCAGGGGATGTGGAACCGCGGCACCGAGTTGCCGTGCCCGTCGGCTCTGAGGTCACCGCGCTCGGCCCAGCCGACGACCGGGGTGAGCTCGATGCCGGCCTCGCGGATCCAGCCGTGCTTCTCGCCCGCGGCGAACTCGACGTAGGCGCGCCCCCAGCGCGTGGCCCATTCATCCTCGGGATGATCGCCGTCGAGGCGGTCCCAGCCGGCGCTGCCGCGCCAGTCCTGCCATGCCAGGTCGAAGGAGTCCCGCACGCCGAGGCGCCGCTGCTCCGGCGAGTCGACGAGGAAGAGACCCCCGAACGACCACCAGGCCTGCCCGCCGAGGTCCTGGGGACCCTCCTGGTCGATGATCACGGTCCGCAGTCCGGCACGCTGGGTCTCGCGGGCGGCCACGAGGCCGGAGAGCCCGGCCCCCACGATGATGACGTCGGCGTCCATGGCACCATTGTGCCCGACCGCGGCCCCGCGGACGCCTGTCACCGTCGAGGATTCACGCGACGACCAGGGCCGGCGGACGACTTCGGGCCCTGAGCCGGTGTCCGGGAACCTCCCGAGGCCGTCGAGGACGTATATTCGCTGACATGACACTGTTCCGAGCGGTCGCCGCCGCCTGCGTCGTGCTGGTCCTCACCGGATGCACGGCGGGGGACCCGCCCGACGAGATGCCCGCCGAGGCGGCGCTGCGCCTGAGCCCCCACGGGGACGAGGGGCGGTGGCTCGACCCGGCGTACGCAGCGGGGATCGGCACCCAGTACGTGACGATGAACGAGGTCTGCGCCGTGACGAAGGAACTCGCCATCGAAGTCCAGCACGGGGCGATGGGCGAATCGACGGTGATGGCGAGGGCGCTCGACGGCGGGGCCGTGAACTGGCAGCTCGAGGACTCGACGTGCGGGCCGGGGGCGCTGCTGCCCGCCGCGCCGGACAAGGCTACCGCCGCGGCGCGCCAGGACAACCTCCTCGTGCGCACGGGCGACGGGTGGCGCCTCATCGATCCGGTGACGTCGGTGACGCGCACGGACGTCGATCTCGGGGAGGGCGCCTCGGCGGCGGAGCCTCTCACCTGGGCGGAGAACCGGCTGATCGTCAGGGTCGACGTCGACGACCTCGTCGGCGTCGAGGACGGGAGGGAGGCCTGGCGGCAGAGCCTTCCCGCCCGCGCCGAGGTGACCGTGCTCGCCGACGGCCATGCCGGGGTCACCGATTTCGCCGGTCATCGGCTGAGCGTCATCGACCTCGTCACCGGGGAGTCGACCATGTCGACCACGGTCCCCGACCCTCACTGGATCCGCTGGGCCGGCGACGGCTACGTGCAGAAGGTGCAGGAGACGGACCCCGAGTACGCCTACTTCGACCTCGACGGCCGCGAGGTCGACCGCACGAAGGGGGTCTCGCAGTACCCGTTCGTCCCCGGCCAGGGCGATCACGTGACCTTCGACGTCGAGGACCATCGCCGCGGCGGCACCGTCGTCGGCGTCAGCGCCCAGGGGGTTCCCGCCCTCTTCGCCGATGAGCGGCAGCGTGACTTCACCCAGGCGGGCGAGGTCGAGGAGCTGCCGGACAGCATCATCTCGCTGCAGGGCGTGAGCGTCGACGGCTCCCTGCTGCTGTTCGGCCGCGACCCCGACGGCCTCACCCTCCTCGATGCCGAGGGTGCGGAGGTCGCGGCCTGGCCGCTGCCCGTCGGTGAGCTGCGCATCGAGTCCGGACGCATCGTCGTCACGGGCGGGTCCGGCACGTGGGTGCTGCTGCCGGCGCCGAGGTGAGCGACGTGCACTGGGCGGTCGTCGGACGGTCCGGCGGCGACATCGCGGTCGTCGACCTCGACTCCGCGGGCGAGAGGATCGGCCAGACCCGCCTCGGCGAGGACGAGCTCCCGGACTTCGTCCGAGCGCGGGAGGACGGGCCCGCGCCGAGGTGGGTGCTCAGCGACACGCCGCGCTGGTACCCGGGGCTGCTCGGTGCCGGGGTCCGCATCGATCGCTGCCACGACCTGCGCCTGGCCCACGCGATCCTCATGCGCTCCGAGCTCGTCACCGCCGCAGAGGAGATCCGGGCCGCCGCCGACTGGGACGCCGGACAGACGACGGCACCGGGCGCCGACGACGCGGTCGCGCTGTTCGAGGTCGACGGCGGGCGGGACCGGGCGCGGGAAGTCCCGCACGACATCGCCTCCGCGCTCGCCGAGTTCGCCCGTCAGCGCGCAGCCGTGGCGACGGCGTCCGATCCGGGACGGCTGCGGCTCCTGCTCGCCGCCGAATCGGCCGGCGGACTCGTCGCCGCCGAGATGCAGGCGGCGGGAGTCCCGTGGGACGTGGCCGAGCACGACCGCATCCTCACCGCCGCCCTCGGTCCGCGCCCGCTGGGCGGGGGCAAGCCCGCACGGATGCTCGCGGTCGCCGAGGAGGTCCGGGCCGCCCTCGACGACCCGAAGGCGAACCTCGACTCCCCGGCGAAGCTGCTGTCAACCCTGCATCGGGCGGGCATCAACGTCGACTCGACGGCGCGGTGGGAGCTGGTCGAGAGCGATCACCCGGCGATCGAACCGCTGCTGCGGTACAAGAAGCTCTCCCGGCTGCTCACCGCCAACGGCTGGCACTGGCTCGACGAATGGGTCGACGAGGGGCGCTACCGGCCCGTCTACGTGCCCGGAGGCGTCGTCACCGGACGGTGGGCGGCCAGCGGCGGCGGCGCCCTGCAGATCCCGCGGCAGCTGAGGCCGGCGCTGCGGGCCGACCCGGGGTGGACGCTGCTGTCGGCCGACGTCGCCCAGCTCGAACCGCGGGCGCTCGCGGCGATGTCCGGCGACGCGGCCCTGGCCGAGGCCGGGCGCGGCCGTGACCTCTACTCGGGGATCGTCGAGTCCGGGATCGTCGCGACCCGGCAGGAGGCGAAGATCGCCATGCTCGGAGCCCTCTACGGCGGCACGACCGGCGACAGCGGGCGGCTCGTGCCCCGGCTGCGCACGCGCTTCCCCCGCGCGATGGCCCTTGTCGACACCGCCGCCGAGGTGGGGGCGGCCGGGGGAGTCGTGTCGACATGGCTGGGTCGGACCTCGCCGGTGCCGAGCGAGAGGTGGAGGCAGCTGCAGTCGCGGGCCGATCGGTTCGACGCGACAGAACGCGACGAGGCGCTGGCCCGGCGCGCGGCCGGCGATCAGGGCCGTTTCACCCGCAACTTCGTCGTCCAGGGCACCGCCGCCGAATGGGCGCTGGCCTGGCTCGCCGATCTGCGCCTGCGGCTGTCACGACTGCCCGCGGTGGAACCGGCGGCCGTCGCCGAGGCGTCGGGACCCGTGTTCGCCACTCGTGCCCACCTCGTCTTCTTCCTCCACGACGAGGTCATCGTCCACTCTCCGCTCGAGCAGGCCGAGGCCGCCGCCGAGGCGATCCGGGCGGCGGCCGCCTCGGCGGGGCGCCTCCTGTTCGGGGACGCGCCCGTCGACTTCCCCCTCGACCTCACGATAGGGGAGCGCGCCGTCAAGGAGTGAGCGTTCCGCCGATCGGGCTCACGCGCCCCCGGCACAGGCGTAAGCGGTGCCGCTGAAGCAGATCGTCGTCGCCCCGCCGACCCACACGTCCTCGCCCTCCCGGGTGATCGTGATGACCCCGGCGCGCCCGAGCGCGGTGCCCTGGGTCGCCGAGTACATGTCCGGCATGAGCCCCTCGCCGATGAGCCACTGCGCGATCGAGGCGTTGAGGCTGCCGGTGACCGGGTCCTCGGCGATGCCGGCGCCCGGGGCGAAGGCGCGGACCTCGTACTCGTGCTCGGAGCCGTCGGGGTGCGCCCCGATGACGCCGACCTTCGCCTCGGGGAGTCCGGTGAAATCGGGGACGAGGTCGAGGACCTGCCGAGCGGTGGCCAGCCGGACGGCGGCCCAGCCGGGACCGTTGTCGACCCACTGATGGCCGATGATGTCCGAGCGGTCGACGCCGAGCGCGGTCGCGATCGCCGCGACGTGCTCCTCGTCGAGGTCGCCGGTGCGCACCCGTTCGGGGACGGCGAAGGACAGGGCGTCGCCCTCGCCTCGGCGGACCGGCACGAGCCCGGCGTCGCATTCCTGGACGAGCATTCCCTCGTCGCGGGGCTCGCCGCCGGCCTCGAGCCAGGCGGCCGCCGAGCCGAGGGTCGGGTGCCCGGCGAAGGGCAGCTCGCCGCCGGGGGTGAAGATCCGCAGGCGGTAGTCGGCGCGTGCGTCGGTGGGCGGGAGGACGAACGTCGTCTCCGAGAGGTTCGTCCAGTTCGCGATCCGGGCCATGTCCTCACCGGACAGACCGTCGGCGTCGAGGATGACGGCCACCGGGTTCCCGCGGTAGGGCTCGGCGGAGAAGACGTCGACTTGGGCGAAAGGGCGGTTCCTGGGCATGAGAGCTCCTTCGACGAGGTGGGTGTCTCCCACTGTATCGGCGCGCGGGCCCGCCGATCACTGTCCCAGTGCCGCGGTGATGCGATCCGGCGAGAGCGCGGCGTCGATGGCGAGGCGGGCGGCGCCGAGGATCGCGGCGTCGCCGGCCGCACGGGAGGGCGCGATCGTCAGGTGCTCGGTCGAGAGCGGGATCGAGCGGGCGTAGACGACCTCCCGGACCCCGGCGACGAGGTGCTCGGCCGCCTGGGCCATGGTGCCGCCGATGACGATCGCCGAGGGGTTCATCAGGCTCACGCAGGTCGAGAGCACCTCGCCGAGGTCGCGGCCGGCCTGGCGCACCGCCTGGATGGCGCCGAGGTCCCCGGCCTTGACCAGGCTCACGACGTCCCCGGGCGAGTCCGCGGGGGTGCCGGCCCGGGTGAGCGCGAGGGCGATCGCCCGTCCCGAGGCCACCGCCTCGAGGCAGCCCCGGTTGCCGCAGGCGCAGGGGATGTCCGCCGCCCGGGGCAGGGCGGCGTGGCCGATGTCCCCGGCGGCGCCGTTCGCCCCGCGGCGCAGGGTGCCCCCGGAGACGATGCCGGCGCCGATGCCCGTGGCCACCTTGACGAAGATGAGGTCGGAGGTGTCCGCCCATGCGGCGCTGCGCTCGCCGAGCGCCATGATGTTGACGTCATTGTCGACGAGGATGGGCGCCGGGAACGTCTCCCGGAGGGCGGAGGGCACGTCGAAGCGGTCCCAGCCGGGCATGATCGGAGGATTGATGGGCCTGCCGGTGGAGAACTCGACGGGACCGGGCAGGCCGATGCCGACGCCGACGACGTCGTCGGGGCTGTGCCCGGAGTCCGACAGCAGTCGGGCGGCCTCGGTGCGCAGCCAGTCGAGGGCGGAGTTCGGGCCCTCGGCGATCTGCCGCTGCCGGCCGGTCTCGGCGATGAGCTCACCGCTGAGATCGGTCACCGCGAGCCGGGCGTGGGAGGCACCGAAATCCGCCGCGACGACGACCCGCGCGCGAGGGTTGAAGGCGAACTGCGAGCTCGGTCGGCCTCCTGTCGAGACGGCGGCGACGACCGGGGTGATGAGCCCGAGCGAGAGCAGCTGGTCGATCCGCTGGGCGATCGTCGGCCGCGACAGTCCGGTGAGCTTCGCGAGCTCGGCTCGGGTGCGCGGAGTACCGTCCCGCAGCAGCTGGAACAGTCCGCCCGCGTGGGAGAGCTGCGCGGTGTCGGGCACGGAAAGCGTCGTCTCACTCACCACTTCAGTAAAACACAGGGGGAAAAGGCGGAAACCGTCGAGATCACTTTTGAAAGTCCATTGACAAAAGTGGTGAAGGTCACACCATAATGGGTCATGGTCACCGTTGCGCAGTTGCCGGTACCAGCACCTCGGGTCGGGATGCTGGGCGGCGGTTTCATGGCTCGCACCCACACGCACGCGGCCCGGCTGGCCGGGGCGAGACTGGGAGCGATCGCGACCTCTTCCGAGGCGGGAAGCCTCCGCGCCGCGGGCGACCTCGGCTATGCGCGGTCGCTGACCGGGGACGCCTTCTTCACCGACGGGCTCGACATCATCCACATCTGCACCCCCAACGACAGCCACGCGTCGCTGGCCCGCCGGGCGATCGCGTCGGGGGCGCACGTCGTCTGCGAGAAGCCGCTGGCCACGAGCGCCGAGGCGGCCCGTGCGGTCCGCGACGAGGCGGAGGCGGCGGGCCTGCTCGGCACCGTCCCCTTCGTCTACCGCTACCATCCCCTGGTCCGGGAGGCCCGGGCGCGCATCGCGGCGGGTGAGGCAGGGGCGATCCTCACGGTCGACGGCAGCTACCTCCAGGACTGGCTGCTCGATGCCGAGGACGACAACTGGCGCGTCGACTCCGCGGCCGGCGGACCTTCGCGAGCCTTCGCCGACATCGGGTCCCACCTCGTCGACCTCCTCGAATTCGTCACCGGGGAGCGGATCACGGCGCTGTCGGCGACGGTTCGCACCGTTCACCCGCGCCGAGGCGACACCGCTGTGAGCACCGAGGACACCGTCGCGCTCACCGTGGAGCTCGGCGGCGGCGGGATCGGCTCGCTGCTGGTCTCCCAGGTTGCGCCCGGACGGAAGAACGGCCTCGTCCTCGAGGTCTCCGGCAGCCGGGAGAGCCTGAGCTTCGCCCAGGAGCAGCCCGAGCACCTGTGGCTGGGACGGCGGACAGGCAGCCAGCTGCTCATGCGCGATCCCGAGATCCTCGCGCCCGACGCCGCACGGCTGTGCACGGTTCCCGCCGGCCACCCGCAGGGCTACCAGGACGCCTTCAACGCGTTCGTCGCCGACTCCTATGCCCTCTTCGCCGGAGATCGGCGCGACGGCGTGCCGACCCTCGACGACGGGGTGCGCGCGGCTCAGGTCACCGAGGCGGTCTTGCGCTCGGCGGTCGAACGGACCTGGATCGAGGTGGCGCCATGAGCCGCGAGGAGACCGAGATGGGCCGCGAGAGCGCCCCGGTCCTCACGGCGACGGGGATCCGCAAGCAGTTCTTCGGCGTCGAGGTCCTCCACGGCGTCGACCTCGCCGTGCGACCGGGCACCGTGCACGGTCTCGTCGGGGAGAACGGCGCCGGCAAATCGACGCTGATGAAGATCATCGCCGGGGTCCACCGCCGCGACGGCGGCGACCTCCTCATCGACGGCCGACCGGTCGACTTCGCCCACCCCCTCGAGGCGGCGCGGGCGGGAGTCGCGACGGTGTTCCAGGAGTTCAACCTCCTGCCCGATCGGACCGTCGCCCAGAACGTGTTCCTCGGCCGCGAACCCCGCCGCCGCGGACTCGTCGACGTCTCGGAGATGAACCGCGCGACCCAGGAGCTCCTCGACGACCTCGGTATCGAGGGCATCGGGCCGGAGACGAAGGTCGGGTGGCTGACCGTCGCCGAGCAGCAGATCGTCGAGATCATCAAGGCGCTCTCCGTCGATGCCCGCGTCATCTCGATGGACGAGCCGACGGCGGCGCTCGCCGAGGCCGAGGTCGCCGTGCTCTACCGCGTCATCGGCACCCTGAGATCGAGAGGAGTCGCGATCGTCTACGTCTCGCACCGCCTGCAGGAGGTCTTCGACCTCTGCGACGACATCACGGTGCTCAAGGACGGCGCACTCGTCGCGAGCCGGCCCGCCGCCGACTTCGACCAGGCCGGACTCGTGCGGGCGATGGTCGGCCGTCCCATCAGCACGTTCTTCCCCGGCCCCGAGGAGGGCACCGAGATCGGCGATCCGGTCCTCGAGGTCAGCGGCGGCGGCAACGAGCAGCTCGACGGCATCTGCCTGTCCCTGCGCTCCGGCGAGATCGTCGGCCTCGCGGGACTCCAGGGATCGGGCCGGTCCGAACTCGTCTCCGCGCTCTTCGGCGCGGCGCCGTTCACGCGCGGGACCATGGGACTGGACGGCTCACCCGTGACGATCCGCTCTCCGCGGCAGGGCGTGCGGGCCGGCATCGCGCTCGTCACCGAGGACCGCAAGGGCAGCGGCCTGGCCCTGTCCCAGTCGATCCTCGACAACGCCCTGCTCGCGATCAGAGCGGTCTTCCCCGGACGTACGGCCGCGCTGCGCTCCCAGGTGCCCGGGATCCTCGATTCGCTCGAGGTGATCAGCCGCGGCACGGGACAGGAGGTCCGGGCGCTGTCCGGCGGCAACCAGCAGAAGGTCGTGCTCGCTAAGTGGCTGGCGACCTCCCCGCGCGTCGTGCTCCTCGACGAACCGACCCGTGGGATCGACGTCGGGGCGAAGATCGCCGTCTACCGGCTGATCCGCGACCTCGCCCGCCGAGGCGTCGCGATCGTCCTCGTCTCCAGCGAGCTGCCCGAGGTCCTGGGGATGTCCGACCGGGTGCTCGTCATGGCCGACGGCCGCATCTCCGGTCAGCTGCCGCCGAGCGCGAGCGAGGAAGAGGTGCTGGCCCTCGCCACGGGCACCGAGGCCCAGGTGGTGAGCGAGCAATGAGAACCCGGCTCGACACCACGGCGTTCGTCTACATCGCGCTCGTGCTCGTCCTCGTCGTCTCGGCGATCCTCGTCGCCACGACCGGGCGCAATGTGCTCAGCCCCGGCAGCATCCGCGACATCCTCACCGGCATGAGCGTGCTCGGCTTCGTCGCGATCGGGCAGACGCTCGTCATCCTCGGCGCCTCCCTCGACCTCTCCGTGCCCTATGTCATGAGCCTGGCCAGCCTCATCGCCGCCGAGACGATGAACGGCAGCTCCGCGATGATCCTGCCGGCGGTGCTGCTCACGCTCGGTGTGGCGGCGGCGATCGGTCTGGCCAACGGACTGATCGTCACGGTCCTCGGTGTGCACGGATTCGTCGCGACCCTCGGAGTCGGACTCATCCTCAAGGGCTACCTCGACACGAACTACCAGGGGACCGCGGGCAGCGTGCCGTGGGCGTTCCAGCTGTTCGGGGCCACCGGAATCGGGCCGGTGCCGATCTCGACGATCGTCATGCTCGCCCTCGCCCTCCTCGTCGCGTTCATCCTCGCCCGGACCCGCTTCGGCCACCACCTCTTCGCCGTCGGCGGCAACGCGGAGGTGGCCCGGCTGTCCGGGGTCAGGGAGCGGCTGCCGCTCATCGGCGCCCACATCGGCAGCGCGGTGTGCGCGGCGATCGCCGGTCTCCTCCTGGCCAGCCGGCTGGGCGTCGGCTCTCCCACCGTCGGCTCCCAGGGCAGCTACGATCTGCTCTCGATCGCCGCGGTCGTCCTCGGCGGCACCCTGCTCATGGGCGGTCGCGGGTCGATCTGGGGCACGATCGGGGGCGTCGCGATCTTCGCCGTCCTCGACAACCTCATGAGCGTCATGCAGTTCAACCCGTTCCTCAAGGACGTCATCCGCGGACTCGTCATCATCGTCGCGGTCGCCGTCTACGCCCGCAGGCGCGTCGTCGCCCGTCGGGTCCGCTTCGCCTCGGCGCCGCGGGGCCCGGAGGTCGCGGTCGCCGCCGCGCCGAGCGGATCCCCGGCCGACTCGGGAACCGACCCCGGAACCGGTGCCGGTCCGGTCACCGGCAGCGACCCCGCCCCCGGCGCCGGCGCCGGTCCGGTCATCGGGCCCGCGCCCCAGGACGAGGGGAGACGGCGATGAACGCGCTGCTCCGCCGTGCCATCGACCCCAGGGGCGCGGTCGTCGTCCTCCTCGCGGTCATCCTCGTGGCCATCGTCGTCCTCAACCCGAGCTTCGCCGAACCCGGCCAGCTCGTGCGGTTCATCCAACGGGTGGCTCCGATCGCGATCGTCGCGATCGGCCAGTACTTCGTCATCGTCTCCGGCGAGTTCGACCTGTCGATGGGCGCCCTCGTCACCGCCCAGGTCGTCACTGCCGGCAACCTCATCGGCACGGACGAGGCGAAGGCCGTGCCCGTGCTCGTCCTCATGCTCGTCCTCGGCGTCGTCGTCGGCGTGGTCAACGGCCTGGCGACGACGCTGCTCAAGGTCCCCTCGTTCATCGTCTCGCTCGGGACGATGCTCGTCATCCATGGCGGGGTGATGTGGTGGACGGGCGGCGCGGCGACCGGCAACCCCGCTGATTCGTTCCGGCAGATCGGGCGCGGCGGGATCGAGGGCGTTCCGGTCCTCGGGCTGCTGCCCTATGCGGTCCTCGTCCTGCTCGCCGTCATCCTCCTCGCCGTCTGGCTGTCCCGGCGACCTTTCGGCCGGACGCTCGTCGCGATCGGCGACAACGCCGAGGCGGCGGCCTACGCCGGGGCGAGCGTGTGGCGGACGAAGACTCTGGCATTCGTCCTGTCCTCTCTGTCGGCCACCGTCGCCGGCGTCCTGCTCGTCGGCTACGCCGGGGTCCACCCGTCGGTGGGGCAGGGCTACGAGTTCATCGCGATCACCGCCGTGGTCCTCGGCGGGGTCGTCCTCGGCGGCGGCCGCGGGACCGTGCTCGGAGCTCTGACCGGTGCCTTCACCCTCGAATCGCTGTTCACCCTGCTCAACTTCACCGCCGTTCCCGCGACGATGCGCGACGCCATCCAGGGCGCGATCATCATCGCCGCCGTCGCGTACTCGGGAGCGGTGTTCGCGAAGAGGCGCAGGACCACAAGGCCCCCCGCCCCCGCCTCGGCGGAAGCGGAGCGCACGACCACCTCGGCGAGTGAGCCCTCGCCGATCCACCTCACCGGCGACTCGGTCGCGCGGGAATGACAAGGAGAGAACGCAATGAAGCGATCGCTGAGAACCACGGTCGGCATCGTCGGCGCGGGCGCCCTCATCGCGCTGGCCGCCTGCACCACCGATCCGACGGTGGAGCAGGCGCCGGAGGCGAGCGGGGAGGAGTCCGCGTCGACCGACTGGTTCGATCAGGAGCTCTACGACAAGCAGTTCCAGGAGCGGGAGGCGACCCCCGAGGGGCCGGCCGACCAACCCTATCTGCAGATGATCAATCCGCAGATGCAGGACACCTCGGAGTTCGCCTCCGAGGGCGGGAAGAAGGTGTGCTTCGCCAACGCCTCGATCTCCAACCCCTGGCGGCAGACCGGATGGATCACGATGAACGAGCAGCTGAAGGAGCTGCAGAAGGGTGGGGTCATCACCGAGATGGAGACCCGGGACGCCCAGGACAACGATGACACGCAGATCGCCGACATCGACTACTTCATCTCCGAGGGCGACTGCGACGGCTTCATCATCTCGCCGAACTCGACCGCGGCGATCACCCCGGCCGTCGAGCGCGCATGTGAGACCGGCAAGCCCGTCATCGTCTTCGACCGCGGGGTCCAGACCGACTGCGCGGTGACCTTCATCCACCCGATCGGCGGGTTCGCATGGGGCATCGACTCCGCGAACTTCCTCATCGACAACCTCCAGGAGGGCGACAAGGTCGTGGCGCTGCGCATCCTGCCCGGCGTCGACGTGCTCGAACAGCGGTGGGCGGCCGCGGAGAAGCTCTTCGACGAGGCGGGGATCGAAGCCGTCGACTACTTCACGGACGCGGATCCCGCGGAGATCAAGAAGATCGTCTCCGATGAGCTGGCCAAGGGCGACGTCCAGGGGGTGTGGATGGACGCCGGCGACGGAGCCGTCTCCGCGATCGAGGCCTTCGAGGACGCCGGCAAGGACCTGCCCGTGATGACCGGTGAGGACGAGCTGAGCTTCCTGCGCAAGTGGGACGAGACCGGGATGACCGCGATCGCCCCCGTCTACTCCAACTTCCAGTGGCGCACCCCCCTGCTGGCCGCCGAGATGATCTTCA
This sequence comes from Brevibacterium sanguinis, assembly GCF_003315415.1. Classification (GTDB taxonomy): domain Bacteria; phylum Actinomycetota; class Actinomycetes; order Actinomycetales; family Brevibacteriaceae; genus Brevibacterium; species Brevibacterium celere_A. The sequence continues at coordinate 266,350 of NZ_QNSB01000006.1, read as the reverse complement.
AGGGCGAGGAGGTGCCGAAGGAATGGGTGCTTCCGCAGAGCCCGATCACCGAGGCGGACCTCGACGACTACCTCAGCCGCAACGAGGGCATGCCCGACGGCCACTACGCGAAGTTCGGCGGGGAGGACCTTCCCGGCTACCCGCAGGTGTGGCAGGACCGGGTCATCCCCTGAGCGCTGATGGCCGAGCAGAGACGAGGGAACCACTGATGGCCGAGCCGCGTGCGCTGGGGGTGAACACCTGGGTGTGGGTGTCACCCCTGCGCGACGCGCACCTCGGCGATCTCGCCGCGCGGGCGAAGCGGTTCGGGTTCGCGCTGCTCGAGCTGCCCGTCGAGTCTCGCGGCGACTGGGATCCGGGCACGACCGTCGAGGTGCTCTCCGCCCACGGCCTGGGTGCCCGGATCGTCGGCGCCATGGGGCCGGGCCGGGACCTGCTCGACGACTCCGCGCGTGATGCGACCCAGGACTACCTCCGCCACTGCGTGGACGTCGCGCAGGCGATGGGATCGCCCACGGTGGCCGGGCCGTTCTATTCGCGCACTGGTCGGCTGTGGCGGATGGACCCCGAGGAGCGCCGGCGGGCGATCGGAGTGCTCCGGGAGGCGCTGCGCCCGATCGCCGACTACGCATCCGAGCGCGGGATCGCGCTCGCGGTCGAACCGCTCAACCGGTACGAGACGAGTGTGATCAACACCGTCGAGCAGGCGCTCGACGCGCTCGACCCCCTGCTCGGGCGAGGAGTCGGCCTGGCGCTCGACAGCTACCATCTCAACATCGAGGAACGGTCGCCGGCCGAGGCGATCCGCACCGCGGGGCAGCATGTCCGCGCGGTGCAGGTGTGCGGCAGCGACCGTGGACCGGTCGGCGGCGACCACACCGATTGGCCGGCCCTCCTCACCGCCCTCGACGACATCTCCTACTCCGGGGCGCTGACGGTGGAGAGCTTCACCGCCGACAATGCGACGATCGCCGTGGCCGCCTCGATCTGGCGGCCGCTGGCGCCGAGCCAGGACGAACTGGCCCGGGCGAGTGCGGAGTTCCTCCATGGACTCCAGCGCCGGAGGGGGAACGGGCCCCGGCGGGCGTCCGCGCCGGGAGCATACGACCACCACGACACCATCCGACCGCACTGACACCATCCGACCGCACCAGGCAAAGGAGCCGCCATGATGAGTGAGTCCTCGCATCCAGTCACCCTGTTCACCGGCCAGTGGGCCGACCTGCCCTTCGAGGAGGTTGCGCGCCTCGCGGCGTCATGGGGTTACGACGGACTCGAGATCGCCTGCTCGGGCGACCATCTCGATCTGCTGCGCGCCGATGAGGACCCCGACTATCTGCGCTCCCGTCTCGAGATCCTCGAACGGCACGGACTGGGGGTGTGGGCGATCTCCAACCACCTCGCGGGACAGGCCGTATGCGACGATCCGATCGACTTCCGCCACCAGGCGATCGTGCGCCCCTACGTCTGGGGCGACGGCGAGGCCGAAGGGGTCCGGCAGCGCGCCGCCGAGGACATGAAGCGCGCCGCGCGTGTCGCCAGGAAGCTCGGCGTCGACACCGTGGTCGGCTTCACCGGATCGAAGATCTGGCCCTATGTGGCGATGTTCCCACCGGTCCCCGGCGACGTGATCGAGGCCGGATACGAGGACTTCGCGCAGCGGTGGAATCCGATCCTCGACGTCTTCGACGATGAGGGCGTGCGTTTCGCGCACGAGGTGCACCCCTCCGAGATCGCCTACGACTACTGGACGACGGTGCGGACCCTCGAGGCCATCGACCATCGTCAGGCCTTCGGCATCAACTGGGATCCCAGCCATCTCCTCTGGCAGGGGGTTGACCCGATCGGCTTCATCACCGACTTCGCCGATCGCATCGCGCACGTCGACTGCAAGGACACCCGCCTGCGACCGCCTACCGGCCGCTCCGGAATCCTCGGTTCCCACCTGCCCTGGGGCGATCCGCGCCGCGGATGGGACTTCGTCTCCACCGGGCACGGGGACATGCACTGGGAGGACGCGTTCCGTGCCCTCGGCTCGGTCGGATATTCGGGTCCCATCTCCATCGAGTGGGAGGACGCGGGAATGGACCGGCTGCACGGCGCCGCCGAGGCGGTCGAGCGGATCCGTGAACTGCTGTGGAAGCGTCCCGACTCCTCATTCGACGAGGCCTTCAAGAACCAGTGATCGCGAACCGGGGAACGCAGACATGAATGAGGAAGTTCGACAGTGGCTCGCCGATACCGCGGACCCGCGGACGGAGATCGTCGCGGAGCTGTGCGAGATCACCGAACTCGTCGACGCCCGCGCCAGGGGTGAGATCAAATGGTCCGCGCCCAGCTATCGCATCACGGATCATTTTGCGACGACGGGTTTCGACCCTCGGGGCAGTTCGGTGCGACTGGTGCTCCATCGCGGTGTGCAGCCTCATCCGGACATGCCTCGACCGGACATCGACGACCCGGACGGGCTCCTTGATTAGAAGTCCCCTGACCGTGCCATCGTGGTTGTCGACAGTCGGGCCGATGTCGAGGCGAAGCGTGCCGGTCTGATCCTCATCCTTCGTCAGTGGGTGGACCAGACTCAGGAACCGAGGGTCTGACGACAAGCCTGTGTCCGTGCCGGTGGGCCGTCGGGGAGAAGCGATGCCGGGCGTTCGTACGCGGGTATGGCGGTGCTCGCTGCCCGATGTGGGCCCGGTGATCCGAACTCAGGCCCACGAGCTCAGAATGGGGGTGGTTCTCCGGAGTCCCAGTACCATTCCTTGGGCTCCGGGTTGAGGTCTCTGATGTCGGGGTACTCCGACCACGGGTTCGGTGGGCCTGCTGCCCACCCCGGGCGGCCCTCGGCCGGCGCAGGTCCTGGTCGCTCAGCTGAGATCCGGCGCTCGCCGCGATAGTGGAATCGGCCGACGATCTGTTGCCGGGGGATCTTGATGAACTCGTACTGCGGTCTGATCGGCGGGAATGCGGGGGCCGACTGCTGTTGGGAGTTCTCGACCTCTGAGTCTTCGTGGACTGAGATCCCAGCTTCTGAGTCGTCGCGTTCCGACTCAGACGCCGCCGGGAGGCCGAGGGCGGCGAAGAGGTGGGCTTGAGCGGCGTTGATGGGGTTGTCGGGGGCATGGACGATCACATTGGTGCCGTGTCGGAACACGTACTCAAGACACAGTGGTCCCGCGGAGCGGACGCTGAACTTCCGGTCGGTCTTCGCCTGATGATGAGCCTTGCAGAGGCAATGCAGATTGCCGAATCGTGTGAGGCCGCCGTTGCCGGGATCCTCATAATCGAAGGGTTCGATGTGGTCGATCTCGGTGTTCTCTGCCTTCCGGCTGCACCCTGGGATGGTGCAGGTGACCCACTGGGCGATCAGCGTTCGGCGCACGTCCCGGGGGATGGCGTAGGTGGAGGCCTTCGCATCGATCGGGGTGCCGGTGCCCGGATCGGTGAGGATCCTCGTCCAGGTGGAGGAATGAGAGGCGAGATCGCGAGCCATGTCGGCAGGGATCGGGGATCCATCGGGCAGGGTGCCTGGCAGGTCGGCGCGTCCGAGGAGTGTCAGCACGGGCACGGTGGCTGTGACGCGTGCCTGGGCGTCAAGCCACTGAGCGTGGGTCGGCATGGTCAGACGCACGTCATAGGAGATGTCCTCGCCGGGTTCGGCGTCGTGGTCGAGACCACGGACCTGGTCAGTCCGGCGCGGAAAGACGGAGCCGTTGGCAGTGGCGGATCCCGCCGCGGTGCCGAAGACGGCCGGGATGGCGTCGCCGCTCGAGCTGCCGGCACAGGAGCTGACCGTGTCGGACGTGCCGATGGTAGCTGTGCCTGCGCTGGCTGTGCCTGCGCTGGAGGCGGTGCCGTGGGCGGATCCCGAGCTGCCGCTGAGTCCGACGAGGTTGCCGACTGAGATGTCGGAGGTGCGAATGGCACCCGTGCTCGCATTGGTGCGGGTGACGGTCACGGTCACTTCGGGGCAGGTGCGGCTGAGGATGTCGTACATCAGAGCCGCGACCCCACGCGGGTCGTCGACCCTCTCATCGGGCTGGAGCTGGGTGCCGAACGCGCTGGTGTTTCCGGCGTGGATGGTCCGCGCGAAGGCCTCGACGCGGCGATAGCAGGCATAGAGCTCGGGCGCAGGTCCGGTCAGAGTGAGAAACCCGGTGCCATGGCCGTCGGAGTCGAAATCGACGCGACGACGCACGGACGTCCGTTCGATCGTCTCCGAGATGGGCTGGAGGGTGACGACTTTGAGGTGGAGACCCTTCTTGAAGGTCTCGAAGGTGGTGTCGGCGCGTCGAACGGCGAGGTAGTCGTCGACGGCGGCGAGGAGGGGGAGTGGGAGATCCTGGCAGGCGCGGGCGGCGATGGTCGCGTGCCCGATGGTGAACTCGCCCTGGAGGCACCGCTCAAGGAATCGGGGAAGACCATGAACGAGCGTGATCGCGGTGCGCACGAGACCATATGCCCGGGTGATGCTGGTGCCGGTGAGGGCGGCGAGTTCGCTCATGTCCTCAGACCGGGCGTGGTCGTGGACCAGGTGAAGACCGAGTGGGTCGGGCGATAGCCGGGGAACTTCGGCAGCTGCGGCTGAGGTGCCGGTGAATCGGAGGAGGCTGCCGTGTCAGGAGCGGGTGAGAGGATCGATTCCGAGGAGGCGGAAGACGAGTCCTCGACTGGTGCGGATTCGCGGATGCTGCGGTGGCAGTAGGGCTCGCCGGGGATGAAATCAATGGGGTTGAGGGCGGCGACGACTTCGGAGAGGAAGATGTTCGCGATGGCTGTCAGGGAGGCGAGCTGGGCCTGGTCGCTGGCGAGGAAGCAGCTGAGGGCGGACGCGAACGGAGAGTCGGGGTCGACCCGGAGAAGACGCCGGGATGCGGTGCGGGAATCCGGAGGTTCGTCGTCTGAGGGAGATGCTGCGCCGGTGTTCTCGGACCGCTTCACTGTCATCACCTCCTCGTGCTTCCTACTCTCATTATACCCGAACTAGAATAGAACGAATATAACGATAAAGTCACAAATGTCGCGGAAAGGAGCGTAATATACGGTTAAGGGTGAGGCTCATTCCCCTGTTGTGGAATGGTTCTTCCACATGCTGCTTGCGCCTTCGTTCGATGTGGCCCGGACGTCCTGCCCCGCAGCTGAAAGTCTCACTCAGGCTCGATTCCTAGACTGGACGCAGGTGAGCGTGATGCAGACCGGGACACAGTGGACGGATGACGGAAGGCGATGATGGACGCACAGCAGGGGCTTGCCACATGGTGGGATGCCATCACCGCCGGATTCACGCGGCAGAACGATCTCGAGCTCGGACTCGTCGATGCCCTCCTCGTCATCGGCCTCCCACTCGTCGTGACCGTGACTCCGGCGCTGTGGCGTTTCTTCGGGCTCTTCGTCACCTTCGTCCACGAGCTCGGGCATGCCTTCGCCGCGCTGATGACCGGCCGAGTGGTCAAGGGGATCTCGCTGAACTTCGACCACTCGGGGCAGATGAACTCCTTCGGCCGGGTCGGGTTCTCGGCGCACTGGTCCGGGTTCTGGGGATACCCGGCTCCCGGCGTCGTCGGCCTGGCGCTCATCGCCTCGGCGGTCACCGGCTGGGCACCCCTGGCGATGTCCGTCGGCGCCCTGATCCTGCTCGTCGCCCTCATCTTCATCCGGAACGTCGCCGGGATCGCGATCGCGCTGACGACCGCCGTCGCCGCCCAGCTGGTCGTCGTGTTCCTGCCCGCCGAATGGGTCACGGTCTTCGTCGCGGGATTGGGAACTGCCCTGGCCATCGGGTCGCTCAAGGATCTCGTCAAGGTCATCCGCGTCCACACCCGGCGCCGGAACGTCCAGCAGTCGGATGCCTACATCCTCAGCCAGGGCTCGAGCCTGCCCGCGGGAGCCTGGCTGACCCTCTTCGCGCTCGTCATCGGCGCCTGTGCGGTCGCCTCCGGGTATCTGCTCTACTCCTCTCTGTCCGCCGGCTGATCCGGCGGCAAGTCCTCGGGTCGAGCTCGAATGGCGACCTCAGCGTCCAGCGAGCGGTCCGCTGCGAGTTCAGCGCACCGGTGCCGACGGTCACGAACCGCGATGACGCGGCGTTCGGCCACCCGCGTACTCGGCCCCGATCGTTCGAATGGGAGAATGCCTACATGACGCTGAGCCCCAAGTTCGCTGCCGTGCTGTTCGACTGTGACGGCGTCCTCGTCGACTCCGAGAAGATCACCAACGAGGTCCTGCGCGTCATGCTCGGGGAGATGGGATGGCACCTGTCGCGGGAGGAATGCGTCGCGCGGTTCGTCGGGCGGATGCTCAGGGACGAGGCCGATGTCATCGAAGCCCACACCGGGCAGCGGATCGACGAGGAGTGGCTGATGGAGTTCCGCCGGCGGCGGAACGTCGAGATCGCCGATTCCCTCGAGGCGATCCCCGGTGTCGTCGAGGCGGTGCGCACGCTCGACGAGGTCTACCCCGGGCGCCTGGCCTGCGCGTCGAGCGCGGACCGCCCCAAGATCACGATGCAGCTGCAGAAGATCGGCCTCTTCGACGTGTTCGAGGGCAGGATCTTCTCCGGAGTCGAACTCGACCGGGGCAAACCGGCCCCGGACGTCTACCTCGCGGCGGCCGCGGCCCTCGGCGTCGACCCGGCCGAATCCGCGGTCGTCGAGGACTCGCCTCCCGGCGTCGAGGCCGGACGGGCCGCCGGCGCCCACGTGCTGGGATTCTGCCCGGCCTCCCCGGTCCACCAGAGCCCCGAGCTGCTGCTCGGGCTCGGCGCCGACGAGACCTTCACCGACATGACGGAACTGCCCGGACTGCTCACGACGCGCGACCGACTCGACGCCCACGAGAACAGCGTCGCGACCTCCCGCTGACCCGACGAGAGCCGGACGGCGCGAGCGGTCGGCCGCCGAGCGGTCGAGCAACGCGGCAGACATGACAGTGCGGCGGACATGACAGCGCGGTCCCCACCCTCTCAGGGGCAGGGGCCGCGCTGCTGTCTCGAGACCGGGACACCCGCCTCGGCGAGGACCCGGAAACCGGGACGCCCGCCTCGGGGAGGACCCGGAGTCCGGGCACCGCCTCGGCGAGGGACTCAGGGATCCACGAGGCCGGCGATCAGGGCTTGTCGCATTCCTTGATCACTCGCTCGAGATCCTCGCGGGTCTTGACCTCGCCGTTCTTGAGCTTCTCGGCGACGATCTGGTGCTGGGCGGCGGTGACGACCGGCACCTCCTCGCCGTTGCAGTCGTAGATCTTCCCGTCGCGGATGGTGTCGCCCTCGGCGAGGATGGCCTCGTCGTTGATCAGGCGCTTGAGGTCCTCGTCCTTGATCACGCGGTTGGTGCCGGCGACGAAGACCGAGCGGTCCGAGCGGTCCTTGCCCTTGGCCCCGATGTGGTTGAACAGGAGGTTGAGGAGGACGGCCATGATCGCGGCCGACGAGATTCCCGAGTGGAGGATGATGCCGACCCAGGTCGGGAACGAGTTGTAGAAGTCGGGCTCGACGACGGGGATGATGCCGAAGGCCAGGGACACGGCCACGATGACCATGTTCATGTTGCCCTCGTACTGGACCTTGGCCAGCGTGCGGACGCCCGAGGCCGCGACCGATCCGAAGAGCACGATGCCCGCACCGCCGAGGACCGGCGTCGGAACCGCAGCGACGAGACCGCCGACGACCGGCAGCAGGCCGAGGACGACGAGGATGAAGCCGCCGGCGGTGACGACGTACCGCGACTTCACTCCGGTGATGGCGACGAGGCCGACGTTCTGGGCGAAGGCCGACTGGGTGAAGGAGTTGAAGACCGGTGCGATCGCCGATGACAGCATGTCCGCGCGCAGGCCGTCGGCGATGCGCTTCTTGTCGACCTTGGTGTCGACGATCTCGCCGACCGCGATGATGTCGGCGGTGGTCTCCGTCATCGTCACAATGATGACGATGAACATCGAGATCACGGCGGCGACGGAGACGGTGGGCCAGCCGAATGCGAAGGGCTCGGGAACGGCGAAGTAGCCGCGGTCGGCGATGTTCGAGAAGTCCGCCCAGCCGAACATCGCGCAGACGGCGGTGCCGATGACGATCGAGAGGAGGATCGACAGGCGCGAGATGACGGCATAGCCGACCCGGCTGAGCAGGAGGACGACGACGAGGGTGGCGACGGCGATGAGGACGTTGCGGAGGCTGCCGAAGTCCTCGGCCTCACGGTTGCCGCCCATGGCCCAGCCGGCGGCGACCGGCATGAGCGAGAGCCCGATGGTCGTGATCACGGTGCCCGTGACGACCGGTGGGAAGAAGCGGACGATCATCGCGAAGAACGGAGCGATGATCAGGCCCATCACCGAGGCGACGATGACCGAGCCGAAGATCCCCTGGAGGCCCTCGCCGCCGGCGAGGATGGCCGTCATCGTTGCGACGCCGGCGAAGGAGACGCCCTGGACGAGGGGGAGCTGGGAGCCGAAGAACGGCACGCCCCACGACTGGAGGATGGTCGCCAGGCCGCCCATGAACAGGCAGGAGGCGATGAGGAGGCTGATGTCCCCCGGGTTGAGACCGGCAGCGGTGCCGATGATGAGCGGGACGGCGATGATGCCGCCGTACATGGTGAGCACGTGCTGGAAGCCATAGGCGATGAGGGTGCCGAGGGGAAGCTTCTCATCTTCCGGGCGGACCGTCTTCGTGACTTCCGACTGCTTTGATACCGACATTGTTCTCTCCGTTGAGTTGATCTCCGCGCTGCGGGCCTGTGGTCTCTCGGCCGGTGGGCCGATCGACCGGTACGTCGCGAGTCGCGCGAATCGGTGCTGGTATTTCGGTGCGGGGGGCGGACTGGGGCCGCCAGAACTTCCATGATGCGAAAAATGTTTTCCTTATCGCAAGATGCTAGGCGAATATCGACAACGCCGCAAGTCGAATTCGTGATCCCTGCCACGTGGTGGGCGTCACTGGCGTGCCGGGCGTCACATGATAGGATCACGACTCGTCGGCCCTGCGGACCATTCTAGTTCCGAGCGCAGTCCTCCGGACCGACCGGCGGAGCAGCAGACGCCGGGAAACCTGAGCTGGTGGCGATCCGCCCCGGCCGGTGTCGCCATTTCGGCGGTCGATGCGGCATCGACCGCGGCACCTGAGGAAAGAGGCGACACATGTCCACTGTCTGGCTGCGCGATCCCCTGGCCGTCCACCTCGGACGCGACCGAGACCCCCGAGACGCGGGCGGTGGGATCGTCATCGACACCGCGGCGGGAACCATCGTCGAGCTCGTGCCCACCGGCGCCGCGCCGGCGCAGGGGCGGGAGTCCGTCGACGAGATCGTCGATGCGAGCGAGCACGTCATCACTCCCGGGCTCGTCAACACGCACCACCACTTCTACCAGACGCTGACCCGGGCCTGGGCGCCCGTGGCCGACAAACCGCTCTTCGACTGGCTCATCACCCTCTATCCCGTCTGGGCCCGGCTGACCCCGAAGGCGCTCGAGCTCGCGACCACCGTGGCGATGGCCGAACTGCTCGAGACCGGCTGCACGACCGCCGCGGACCACCACTACCTGTTCCCCACGGGAATGGACGAGGCGATCGACGTCCAGGTCGACGTCGTCCGCCGGCTCGGCATGCGCGCGCTGCTCACCCGCGGCTCGATGTCGCTGGGCGTCGACGACGGGGGACTCCCGCCGCAGAGCACGGTCCAGGATCCCGAGGTGATCCTCGAGGACTCGCGCCGCCTCGTCGGGGCGTACCACGAACGCGGAGAGGGTGCGCAGGTGCAGATCGGGCTGGCTCCGTGCTCGCCGTTCTCCGTGACCACCGATCTCATGAGCGAGTCCGCGGTGCTCGCGGAGGAGCTCGACGTCCGGCTCCACACCCACCTCGCCGAGACCCTCGACGAGGAGCGGTTCTGCCTGGAGCGGTTCGGGCTGCGCACCGTCGACTACCTCGAATCCGTCGGCTGGCTCGGCGAGCGGACGTGGATCGCCCACGGGATCCACTTCGACACCGAGGAGATCGCCCGCCTCGGCGCGGCCGGAGTCTCCGTGGCTCATTGCCCGACCTCGAACATGCGTCTGGCCTCCGGGATCGCCCGCGCCGTCGAGCTCGAGGACGCCGGCGTCCACGTCGGCCTCGGTGTCGACGGCTCCGCCTCGAACGACGCCTCCAATCTCATCCGGGAGGTGCGTCAGGCCCTCTATCTCCAGCGTCTGCGCTACGGATCAGCCGAGGTCACCTGTGCCCGGGTCCTCGACTGGGCGACCGGCGGGTCCGCGGCGGCGCTCGGCCGCGCCGACATCGGGCGCATCGAGGTCGGCAGGCAGGCGGACCTGGCGATGTTCCGCCTCGAGGGCCTCGCGTTCTCCGGCTCCCACGATCCGATCCCGGCCCTCGTCCTGTGCGGGGCGGAGAAGGCCGATCGGGTGATGGTCGGCGGGGCCTGGCGGGTGCTCGACGGCCACGTCGTCGGCCTCGACAAGGAGGCGCTCATCGCCGCCCACCGGGAGGAGGCGCGCGCCCTCGTCGCGGGCTGAGGCCCCCGGCGCCGAGGTGGTCCGGCCTGGCCGTGATCCGACCGGTCGTGGGTCCGGCCGTGGTCCGGAGCGGGCGAGGACCGACCCGCTTCGGCTCAGGTGTCCGTCTGGTCCCGGTCCTCGAGGAATCCGCGCAGGAGCTCCTCCGTGCCGTCGGCGTGCTGAGCGGCGAGCACCTCGGCGGTGTCCGGGTCACCGGCGAGGATCGCCTCCATGAGGCGATGGTGCTGGGCGCATGCATGGGTGATGTTCGTGTGGATGAAGGGGATCCGATCAAGGTAGGCGTTGACCCGGTCGCGGGTCGCGGCGGCGGCCCGGACCAGGGAGGGGATCCCGGTGAGCTCGGCGATGCAGAGGTGGAACCGGGAGTCGAGCGCCCGGAAGTGCTCGGCGCCGGTGCTGTCGCGCTCGGCGGCGCACGCGGCCTCGGCCGTGCGCAGCCGGGAGCGCTCCTCGGGACCGAGCTCGCGCTCGGCGGTGATCCGCGCGGCCGCGCATTCGAGGATCCGGCGGAACGCGAGCGCATCGCGCAGGTCGGCGGGGTCGACTCCGGCATCCGCCTCGGCCGAGGGCAGTGCGGTGACGAAGGTGCCCCCGTAGCGTCCGCGGCGGACCTCGACGATCCCCGCGGTGTGGAGCTCGGCGAGCGCCTGGCGCAGGGTCGCGCGGGAGACGCCGAGGTCGGCGGCGAGCTCGCGCTCGGCGGGAAGCTTGTCGCCGACGAGGTACTGGCCGAGGCGGATCGCGCGCAGGAGCTGGGCGATCGTCTGCTCGAAGACGTTGTTCCCACGCCTGGGCCTCGGCTGGGTCACCTGCCGCCCCCTCTCTCATGCTTGACACCCAATGCTATCCGGATTACATTCGACTCAGTTCAATGGTCTGAAAACATTCCAATGATGGAATGGGCACGCGGCGGAGCACGCCGCGGGGACCGGGACACTGGCAGGACGCAGTCGAACCATTCGAATCAGCAACGACGTTGAGGGCGGATATGAGCCGGAACATCGAATACGGTCACGTGGCCGAGAACTACCTGGAGAAGCGACAGCTGAAGAAGGGGGCCGCCGGCTGGATCCTGCTCGCCGGCCTCGGCGTCGCCTACGTCATCTCGGGCGACTTCTCGGGGTGGAACCTGGGCCTGGCGGAAGGCGGGTGGGGCGGACTCCTCATCGCCTTCCTCCTCATGGGACTGATGTACGTATGCATGGTCTTCGGACTCGCGGAGCTGTCCTCGACGCTGCCCACCGCGGGGGCCGGCTACGGCTTCGCCCGCCGGGCGCTGGGCCCGCTGGGCGGCTTCGCCACCGGGATGGCGATCCTCATCGAGTACACGATGGCCCCGGCGGCGATCTCGACCTTCATCGCCGGCTACGTCCAGGCCCTGGGCATCCTGCCCGAGTCGGTGCCCGCGTGGACGATCTACCTCGTCGCCTACGCGATCTTCATCGGCATCCACCTGTGGGGCGTCGGCGAGGCGCTGCGCCTCATGTTCGCGATCACCGCGGTCGCCGTCATCGCCCTCATCGTCTTCGTCGTCGCCGCCGTCCCCCACTTCGACGCCGCGAACCTGTTCGACATCGCCCCGACCGAGGCGGCCGGTTCGAGCACCTTCCTGCCCAAGGGCATCAGCGGGCTGCTGGCCTCCCTCGTCTTCGGGATCTGGTTCTTCCTCGCCGTCGAGGGCGTTCCGCTGGCCGCCGAGGAGTCGGCGGATCCCCAGCGGGACATGCCGCGCGGGATCATCACGGCGATGGCGATCCTCGTCGTCTTCGGCGCCCTCATGCTCATCCTCGTCCCCGGAGTGGCCGGAGCGGGCGCGATGGGCGAATCCGACAACCCCCTGCCCGAGGCGCTGCGCCAGGCATACGGGGAGAGCTCGGCGCTCGCGACCTTCGTCAACTGGGCCGGGCTCGCCGGCCTCGTCGCGAGCTTCTTCTCGATCATCTTCGCCTACTCCCGGCAGCTCTTCGCCCTGTCCCGGGCCGGCTACCTGCCCAAGTGGATGTCGCTGACCGGCAGCCGCCGCACCCCCGTGCTCGCTCTCATCGTTCCCGGCACGATCGGCTTCGTCCTCGCGATCCTCGTCGACGGCAACGGCGGGATCCTGCTCAACGTCGCGGTCTTCGGGGCCACGGTCTCCTATGTCCTCCTCAACCTCTCCCACATCCGCCTGCGGATCAAGGAACCGGACCTGCCGCGCGGCTACCGCACCCCGGGCGGCATCGTCACCACCTCGATCGCCCTCGTGCTCGCCTCGGTGGCCGTGGTCGCGACCTTCTTCGTCGACATCGCCGCCGCCGCGATCGCCGCCGGGGTGTTCCTCGTCGCGCTCGCCTACTTCTGGTTCTACTCCCGCCACCACCTCGTCGCGAGCGCGCCGGAGGAGGAGTTCGCCCAGATCCAGGCCGCCGAGGAGGAGCTCAAGTGACCACCGGAAGTCCCGTCCCGCACGCCGGTGCACTGCACGCCACCGCCCACCGACCAGCACACCCCCGAACAGAGGACCACCGCATGAGAGAAGCATCAGTGCCGACGACGCCGACCTCGGCGCAGCGGACGAGCACGGGATCGATCCAGGCACCGCCGTTGAGCATCGACGACCTGCGCGACCTCGTCGCCGCCGGAACCGTCGATACCGTCGTCGTCGCCGTCACCGACGCCCAGGGCCGGCTGCAGGGGAAGCGGCTGGGCGCCCAGTTCTTCCTCGACGAGTCGATGGGCCACGGCTCCGAGTGCTGCAACTACCTGCTCGCCGTCGACGTCGAGATGAACACCGTCGCCGGCTACGAGATGTCCTCGTGGGAGACCGGCTACGGCGACATGGTGATGAAGCCGGATCTGGCCACCCTGCGCCTCATCCCCTGGCAGCCGGGCACCGCGATGGTCAACTGCGACATCCTCTGGACCACCGGCGAGGAGGTCGCCGTCTCCCCCCGGCAGATCCTCAAGCGACAGCTGCACCGCCTCGGCGAGCACGGGCTGGCCGCGTACGCCGGGACCGAGCTCGAGTTCATCGTCTTCGACACCACCTACGAGGAGGCCTTCTCCTCCGGGTACACTCGGCTGACCCCGTCGAACCAGTACAACGTCGACTACTCGCTGCTCGGCACCGCCCGGGTCGAACCGCTGCTGCGCGACGTCCGCAACTCCATGGCCGGCGCGGGACTCTACGTCGAAGGGGCGAAGGGGGAGTGCAACTTCGGCCAGCACGAGATCACCTTCAAGTACCAGTCCGCGCTCAAGGCCTGCGACGACCACGCGGTGTACAAGAACGGGGCGAAGGAGATCGCGGCCCAGCACGGCAAGTCGATCACCTTCATGGCCAAGTACGACCAGAAGGAGGGCTCCTCCTGCCACATCCACCTCAGCTTCCGGTCCGCGGACGGGCAGATGGTCATGGCCGGCGACGGGGAGCACGGGTTCTCCCCGCTCATGGAGCACTTCATCGCCGGTCAGCTCGCGTGCATCGAGGACTTCACGTACTTCTTCGCCCCGAACATCAACTCCTACAAGCGCTTCGTCGAAGGCTCCTTCGCGCCCACCGCCGTGGCCTGGGGCTCCGACAACCGCTCGTGCGCCTTCCGGGTGGTGGGCTCCGGGCCATCCCTGCGCGTCGAGTGCCGGGTGGGAGGCGCCGACCTCAACCCCTACCTCGCCACCGCCGCCCTGATCGCGGCGGGACTGCACGGGATCGAGAACAAACTCGAGATGCCGGCGATCACCGCGGGCAACGCCTACGCCTCGGACGCCGCGCGGCTGCCGACGACGCTCGCCGCGGCCCGTGACCGCCTGGCCGCCTCCGAGGTCGCGAAGGCAGCGTTCGGCGAGGACGTGATCAGGCACTACGTCCACGCCGCGGACGTCGAGCTGCAGGCCTTCAACGCCGCCGTCACCGATTGGGAGAGGGTCCGTGGCTTCGAACGACTCTGAGACCGCCGGCACCCCCGTCGCTACGAGGGGGCGCACGAGGCCTGCCGGAGGCTCAAGGCAGCCTGCCGCCACCGGTGCCCCCGTCATCGCCATCAGCTGCTACCAGCAGCAGGCGGCGTGGGGCGTGTGGGACGCCGAGGCGGCGCTCATCCCCGCCGACTACGTGCGGATGGTCAGCGCCTGTGGAGGGATCCCGGTGCTGCTGCCCCCGCACGGGCAGGCGCCTGCGGTCCTCGACCGCGTCGACGGCCTCATCCTCGCCGGCGGCGCCGACGTCGACCCCGGCGCCTACGACAGCCCGGCGCATCCGAGCACGGTCTCCCAGCCGTACCGCGACGCCTCGGAGCTCATGCTCCTCGAGGCCGCGCGGGACCGGCGCCTGCCCGTGCTCGGGATCTGCCGCGGCATGCAGGTCATCAACGTCTTCGCCGGCGGAACCCTCCACCAGCACCTGCCCGAGGCGATCGGGCACTCGGACTACCAGCCCGCCCCCGGCGTCTACGGCGAGGTCGAGGTGTCCACGGTGCCCGGCACCCTCGCCGAGGCGGTCCTCGGCCCCCGGCTCACGGCTCCCTGCTACCACCACCAGGGAATCGAGCGCCTCGGCGCCGAGCTCCGGGCCTCCGGACACAATCGAGAGGGGCTCATCGAGATCCTCGAACCGGAGACCGTCGAGGACTGGTGGATGCTCGGCGTGCAGTGGCACCCCGAGCACCACGCCGAGGACGAACGCGTGGTCCAGGCCCTCGTCACCGCCGCCCGCGGCTTCCGCCCCGACACACCGGCGCGAAGGGGCCGCCCCGACACCGCGGGCAGCAGCCACCCCGACACCCCCGCGCGAAACACCCCACCCCATGAATGAGGAGAGAACTGCGTTGACTGCCTATAGGGTCATCAATCCGGCGACCGAGGAATTCCTCCGCGAGGTCGAGCTCGCCGATGTCGAGACCACCGACCGCGCCATCGCCGCGGCGACGACCGCGTTCGCGACCTGGCGGCACGTGTCCCCCGGGGACCGGGCGCGGCTGATGCGCCGCTTCGCCGACGTCGTCGACGCCCACATCGACGAGCTCGCGGCCCTCGAGGTCGCCAACGCGGGACACACGATCTCGAACGCCACATGGGAGGCGGGCAACGTCCGCGACGTCATCGAGTACTTCGCGGGCGTCCCCGAACGGCTCTTCGGCCGGCAGATCCCGGTCGAGGGCGGAATGAACGTCACCTTCGCCGAGCCGCTCGGCGTCGTCGGGGTCATCGTGCCGTGGAACTTCCCGATGCCGATCGCCGGCTGGGGATTCGCGCCCGCGCTCGCCGCCGGGAACACCGTCGTGCTCAAACCCGCCGAGATCACCCCGCTCACCGCGATCCGCCTCGGCGAGCTCGCCCTCGAGGCCGGGCTGCCCGAGGGAGTCCTCACCGTCATCCCCGGCAAGGGCTCGGTCGTGGGCGAGCGCTTCGTCACCCACCCCGATGTGCGCAAGATCGTCTTCACCGGCTCGACCGAGGTGGGGAAGCGGATCATGGCCGGCTGCGCGGCGCAGGTGAAGAACGTCACCCTGGAGCTCGGCGGGAAGAACGCGAACATCGTCTTCGACGACGCGGACCTCGCCGAGGCGGTCGCCGCGGCACCGGGAGGAGTGTTCGACAACTCCGGTCAGGACTGCTGCTCGCGTTCCCGGCTGCTCGTCCAGCGCGGCATCCACGCGGAGTTCCTCGCCGCGCTCGAAGAGTCCGTGCGCGCCTTCACCTGCGGGGACCCCACCCGGGCCGACACGGACATGGGACCCCTGGTCACCGCCGCCCACCGGGACAAGGTGGCCGGCTACGTCGAGAACGCCGAGGTGGCCTTCACCGGCAGCTGCCCCACCGGTCCCGGGTTCTGGTTCCCGCCCACGGTGATCACCCCCGGGGACCTGCGCCAGGCCGACTTCAACGAGGAGATCTTCGGCCCCGTCGTCTCCGTCGTCCCCTTCGACACGGAGGAGGAGGCCCTGGCGATCGCCAACAACACCGAGTACGGGCTGTCGGGATCGATCTGGACGAACAGCCTCGACCGCGCGGTGCGGGTCTCCCGCGGGATCGAGGCCGGGAACCTGTCCGTCAACTCGCACTCCTCGGTGCGCTACTGGACTCCCTTCGGCGGGTTCAAGCAGTCGGGTCTGGGCCGGGAGCTCGGCCCCGACGCCGTGGCCGCCTTCACCGAGACGAAGAACGTCTTCTTCGCCACCCGCGGGGCCTGATACGCCCGCCCGCCAGGTCCCCGTAGGGCCTGACCACCGACACCACCAGCAACGAGAACTAGGAGAACAATGAGCACTGCAGCGACTCGCCTCAAGGACAAGGTGTGCGTGATCACCGGGGGAGCCTCGGGGATCGGACTGGCCAGCGCGCGCCGCCTCGCCGAGGAAGGAGCCGTCGTCGTCATCGCCGACCTCGACGAGGTCAGGGGGCCCGAGATCGCCGAGGAGCTCGGCGGACTCTTCGTCAGGGTCGACGTCGCCGACGAGGAGGACGTGAAGAACCTCTTCGCCCGGACGGTCGAGCACTACGGCCGGGTCGACGTCGCGTTCAACAACGCCGGCATCAACCCGACCGACGACAGCTCGATCCTCGAGACCGACATCGAGGCCTGGATGCGGGTGCAGACGGTCAACCTCACCTCGGTGTACCTGTGCAGCAAGTACGCGATCGCGCAGATGGTCAAGCAGGGCTCGGGCTCGGTGATCAACACCGCCTCGTTCGTCGCGCTGATGGGGGCGGCGACCTCCCAGATCTCCTACTCCGCGTCCAAGGGCGGAGTCCTGTCGATGAGCCGCGAGCTCGGCGTCGAGTTCGCCAAGCAGGGAATCCGGGTCAACGCCCTGTGCCCGGGACCGGTGAACACCCCTCTGCTGCGGGAGCTCTTCGCCGCCGACCCCGTGCAGGCGCAGCGCAGGCTCGTCCACGTCCCCGGCGGCCGGTTCGGCGAGCCGGAGGAGATCGCCGCGGCGGTGGCGTTCCTCGCCAGTGACGACTCGACCTTCGTCAACGCCACGGCATTCACCGTCGACGGCGGCATCACCTCCGCCTACGTCACCGCGGAGTAGCTCGCGCGGTCACTCAGGCGGGCAGCACCGGCTGCTGGAGTTCGACGACCCAGTCGGATTGCTCGTCGGCACCGTCTGCGTCCTGGAGGTAGATCTCCCGGCACGGTCCGACGAGCGTGTGGCCCTGAGAGATGCACCATGCGGACAGGTGCTGCCAGGCGGTGCCGACGCGGTTCATGGGTCCCTCGTGGACCAGGGTCGCGGCGGTGACTGCCGGCAGTTCGGTGATCGCCGGCCGGTCGGAGGTGCGGCGGCCGGCGACGGAGTTCGCGGACTCCGATGTGCGATAGCCACAGGTGACCTCCGTACCTGCCCCGGTGTCGGTGTAAAGGGCGACGCCGATTCCCGGCGTGCCACCGGCTTCGGCGATCTGCTTCGCCACTCGGCTGAAGAGAGGTCCGATCTCGGAG
Organism: Brevibacterium sanguinis; assembly: GCF_003315415.1. Classification (GTDB taxonomy): domain Bacteria; phylum Actinomycetota; class Actinomycetes; order Actinomycetales; family Brevibacteriaceae; genus Brevibacterium; species Brevibacterium celere_A. The sequence goes on along the minus strand of NZ_QNSB01000006.1, from coordinate 248,418 downwards.
GTGTCGAAGGGCGGTTCCCCGAGAGTCACCGTGAGTCCGAGGATTCTTTCGGCAGGGAGTTCCTTGATGATGCAATCGAGTTGTGACATGGTCGTCCTTTCGAGCAGTGCCAGCCTGAAGTCGAGTTCGGCCAGCTTGAGTGCGATGTCCGACTGTTCGGCTCGCAGTTGATGTCGACGGAGATGGAGCATCTCGCTCAGTTGAGCGGAATCGAGGTCGGAGTCGAGCATCGTCTCCATCTTTCGCAGGGGGATCCCCAGCGCATTCAAGGCCATGATCCTGTTCAAGCGGGCCAGCTGCTCCACTGAATAGCTGCGGCGGCCGGTGAAGTGGTCGACCTCCTCGGGCAGCAGCAGTCCCAGAGATTCGTAATGCCTGAGCATGCGCACTGAGACCTGTCCCAGCCTGGCAAAATCACCGATCTTCACGATCCGCCCCTCTCGTCGTCACCACCATTCACTCACCTGCCATAGTGTCAGCTGCAAGACCGTTCTCCTCAGGTCGAAGTGTGGGTCATCATGGTTCCATGACCGAACTGCGGATCCTTGTGATCGAACACGAACGAGGCACCGGGCCCGAACGCTTCGGGGACTGGCTGGAAGAGGCCGGTGCGAAGCTGGAGATCTGCCGGCCCCACCTCGCCGAGACGATTCCCGACGAGCTCATCGGCTATGCGGGCCTGATCGTCCTCGGCGGTGCCGCCGGACCCCTCGACGATGCGGACAACCCATGGTTCCCGCAGGTCAGGGACCTGCTCCGGCGTTCAGCGGCGGGGGAGTTCCCGAGTTTCAACATCTGTCTCGGCGGGGAGATGCTCGCCGCGGCCACCTCGGGGGCAATCGTCCGGCGCTCGCGCCCGCAGATCGGGGTCTATCGGCTGCACACCACCTCGGCGGGGCAGACGGATCCGGTGTTCTCGGCCCTCGGCGCAGCGGGATCGACATTCCCGGCGGTCCTCTTCCATCAGGAGGAGATGGAGCTGCCCGCGGACGCAGAGCTGCTCGTCACCGGCTCCGACGCCCCGGTGCAGGCATTCCGTGTGGGCGAGTGCGCGTGGGGCAACCAGTTCCACCCCGAGACCGATGCCGCGCAGATCGCCCGGTGGCTCGGAAGCGATCCGCTGCCGCTGCCGGAGGGGAAGACGCCCGAGTCGATCGCCTCGGAGCTCGCCGAGGCGGACGCCGCTCTCGTCGTCGCCCATCGGAGACTCGCGCACGCCTTCGTCGCCTATCTGCGCTCCCGGTCCGGGACGTCAGCCCGGGAGGCCGCGGGCGACGGGACCGTTCACGAGGAAGTCACTTCACCGTGAACGTCGCGGACCTCAGTCCCAGCGAGCTGCGCAGCTGAACGCCCGTCCGGGTGGCTGTCGCCCCCTTCGTCGAGGTGGCCTTCGCGGTCTTCACGAGCCCCGAGGACGCCCGGGTGAGCTCGATCCGTGCCACATCGCTGAGGCCGAAGGCCTTCGCCATGCTCGACTGGCTCACCGAGACGGTCCAGCTGGCGTAGGGGTTGGCGGCCGCCGCGGTCTTCGAGGCGGCGTCGTCACGGGAGTTGAGGTACGGCACGGACGATCCCCACACATCGGCAGCCGTGTTGGTCTTCCCGCCTGACGAGGAGGAGTACACCGCGTCGATGAGCGCACCGCTGTGGGTGACGACCCGGGCGTTCGTGACCGAGGACCCCGAGAAGCTCGCGGTGGCCCGGACCGCGGAGCGCCAGGGCGCGCTGCCGGAGGCGTTCTCATGGGTCCAGCCGAGGAACCGCTGCGAGCTGACCTCGTCGTAGACATGGCAGCCGCACGCGGACTTGACCGTGCCGAGGTTCCGATACGCATAGGTGCGGGACGCGACGGCCTGGGTGCGCAGCGCCTCCTGCTGCCAGGATGCCGGCATCTCCGCGATGCCCGGAAGGTACTCGGTGTTGACGCGCATGACGCCGAGCACGTTGAGCGCGCTCGCCAGCTGTCGGATCTCGAGCTTCCCGTGCCGGTAGGTGCCCGTCGCTCCGTTCTGGGTCCCGGTCACCGCCACCGTCGTCGCCGAGGTGCCCGACCAGTAGCGCGTGCCCTGCCATTCGACGGTGATCCAGCTCGATTCGCGGGAGGTCCCGCCCACGGTCGCCTTCACCGTGCCCGCCGAGGTGCGCTCGACGGTGATCGCGGAACTCGATTCGAGAACGGACGAGCCGACCCTCACCCGCAGGCGACCCGCGGCGGGAGTGATGGTCACCGACTTCCGTCCGGTCACCAGCTGAACCTTGATCTCCTCATTGGCATGAGCGCTCGTCGAGGTCGCCTTCGCCGGATAGTAGTAGTGCTCGAGGATCTGGGTCGACGACTTCCCCGCCGCGGCCATCCCGCGGGCCCCGTACTGGCTCATCCCCACACCGTGGCCGAAGCCTGACCCGTTGAGGGAGAACGAGGCCGGGGCCGTCGTGATGTGCACGGTCGCGCCGCTCCCGCTGGACCAAGTGATCCAGCCCTTCTGGAAGTTCTGACGGGTCACGGACCCTGACCGATACTCATCGGTCGTCGGGTAGCCGAGCGGTCCGTTCTCCCAGCCGGAGTTCTTCCAGGCGGTGCGGATCGCCCCCCAGGTGCCATGGGCGCCTGTGGCCTTCGTCCAGTGGACCGAGCCGCGCTCGAACGACTGGTAGCACCCGCTCTGGGCGAGTGTGCAGCGTTCCGGACCGGTCGGATACCCGAGCGGCCCGTTCTCCCAGCCCGACCTCGCCCAGGCGGTGCGGATCGCACCCCAGGTCGCCTGCGCACCGGTGGCCCTCGTCCAGTGGATCGTCCCGCCCTCGAACGACTGGTAGCACCCGTTCTGGATGAGCGTGCAGCGTTCCGGGCTCGTCGCCTCCCCGAGCCGTCCCGAGCTGCCGCCGAGCGATCGGTACAGGCTGCCGATCGCGCCGCTCGTCGGGTAGGCGGCGTGGACGGGTGCGGGACCGGCGAGGGCGAGGAGAAGAAGGCAGACGAGCAGGGCCGCCGCCCTGAGGCCGGCCTGCCCCAGAGCGGAGGAGTTGCGCATACTCAAAGGATAGGTCCGGTCAACCCTGTCCAACCTGGGAAGACACCTTGAAACTCAGCGAGCGTCAGCCGTGCGATTCGGCGTGCGATTCGGGCGGTTCACATCGATTCGGTCAGGTCGTCGGATCCCCGCGACCGTGCAGCCGCCTCCATGAGATGCTGCAGGTAGAGGGGCCAGCCTCCCGGTCCGTCGACTCCTTCGCGGATGCCCTCCCAGCCGGGACCGTGACGGTCGAGCCCCCTGTGCTCGAGCGTGACCCTGGTGCGGCTCTCGTCCAATGCCGTGAAGACGACTTCGACTTCGCTGGTCCGGTCGGGGTTGGATTCGAGCTGCCAGCGTGTGTCGAGGTCCCAGGTGATGACGAATCGCACCGGTGGGTCGAACACGAGCACACGCGACCAGTGGAGTTCGGTGCCGTCCTCGAACCGGTCGAAGACCGTGCCGCCGGCGCGTGGTTCGAAGACCGATTCCACGATCGGAGACGACCCGGGATTGTGGCTGTGAGGTTTGATGCTGTCCCACTGCTCATGGAAGAGCGCGAATGCTCTGGCGATGGGGAGGTCGACGTCGATGTCATGGGTGATTGCGGGGGTGATGTTCATCGTGACTGCTCCTCTGCGAGCCGCTTGAAATTGGCGAGGGTGGAGGCCCAGAAACTGTCGAGGTCGTTGCGGATGGGCTTCAACCCCTCCTGATCCACCCGGTAGATGCGCCGGGTGCCCTCACTGTGGACGCTGACCAGCTTGGCCTCGAGCAGCACCTTGAGGTGCTGGGAGACCGCCGGACGGCTGATGGGAAGGTCATCCGCGAGTTCGCGGACAGATCGGGGCCTCTCCGCCAGAGATGCGAAGATCGCTCTTCTGCTCGGATCGCCCAGTGCGGCCCAGCCGTCGGATTGGTAAGTGCCCACGAACGGTAAGTTATCACTTACGGATTGTGCGGTCAAGGGGTGCGTGGCGACCGTGGGCCCCGTTGTAAGTGCGAGACCCGGTTGCCGGTGCCGTGCGCCGGCGGCAGAATCGACGGGTGACGATCACCTCCGCCCTGCTCGGCTTCGCCGCCTTCGCCGTCGTGCTCACCGTCATTCCGGGTCTCGACACGACTCTGGTCCTGCGCAGCTCGATCACGCGCTCGAAGACCTACTCGTTCTCGACGGCCGCCGGCATCCAGCTCGGAACCATCGTGTGGGGAGTCGCGACGGCCACCGGCGCGACCCTCCTCCTTGCCGCCTCCGAGCTCGCCTACCGGATCCTCACGGTCGCCGGTGCCGCCTACCTCGTCGTCATGGGCATCCTCATGCTCGTCAAGGGGTTCACGAAGGCCCAGGAGGACGCCGAGGCGGCTCTTCCGCCCATCCGCGGCAACGCCTGGCGAGGCCTCGGGCTGGGGTTCATGACCAACCTGCTCAACCCGAAGGTCGGCGTCTTCTACCTGGCGACGATCCCGCAGTTCGTCCCCGAGGGCGTCTCACCGCTGCTCATGGGCGTGCTGCTCGCCCTCGTCCACAGCGTCATCGGGATGTCCTGGTTCGTCCTCGTCGTCGTGGGTGGACGGACGCTGTCGAAGAAGCTGAAGTCGGAGAAGTTCGGGCAGTGGATCGACCGGGTCGCCGGGGGAGTCGTCGTCGCCTTCGGCGCCCAGCTGGCCGTCGGCGCCGCGAAGATCTGAGGCGGCCGCCCCTTAGAGATGGCACGATCTATCTTCGTTCGTTAGTTCTATTTAGTCTGATCCAGTTAATTTTCGCGTGGCTACCTAGCACCCCTAGGTAGCCACGCGACCTCCGATCTTTAGACCTTGGACCTGGAACCACGGTGTGGTTTTAAGTGTGAAGAATGAGCTGCCGATTCTGTAGTCCTTGCCCCTGCAGGAACGGCGCCTTGGGCGCGTCCTGTTTGAGACGTACACTCAAGCAACCAGGCTGGCTGAAAAGTATCACTGAACTGTATTTCGAACGGAGTCCCGATGGCAGCGAGTTCTCCTATTAAGGTCTACCAGACTAGTGCTATAATAATTTATGCCGGTCTGACTGTAGTAGCTGGATCAGTGGTGTTGTTCTTTGAGGGTAATGCGAAGAACACTGCGGCCATAATCGGCCTAGTTTCAGCTATTTGTTCTCTTGGCATGATGATGTGGCGAGCTAGATATACTTACAGAGCCGGGCTGTGGGGAAAGAGCCGTAAATACAGCGAAGCGGACCGAGACCAATTCTTTGGTTGGACGGCGGAGGCTTTCGTTCCCGAGCGGACGGCCATCGTCACCGTCACTTTGCTTTTCGTGGCTCAGCTAGTCCTCGACGGAGCTGGAATTGATGCTTCGGCCGGCGAGTCACTTCGCACCTTTCAGGCACTTCTTCTGAACGGGGGGTTGATCGCCGGGTTAATTGCGTCCCCTCACCAACTTCCTAAAACAATCAAGGAGTTCGAATCTTGTGCTGCGCGGGATAAAGGTTGGTGGTAATCCTCCCATATCTACGAGATAACGTGTCACGATGATGCGCTCCTACTTCCGTTCCTCCCAGCCGGTGAGTGCCGACCAGTTCTCCCGGACGAGGGCGACCGCGCGCTCGAGCTCGCCCGCCCGCACCGCCTCGAGGATGTCGACATGCTGCTGGGGCGAGGTCGAGCCGCGGACGGAATCGAAGTGGAGGTACTCGGCACGGCGCAGGGTGGCGGTAACGCCTTCGAGATGATCGCGGATGAGCGGATTGCCGGAGCGCATGAGGGCGACCTCGTGGAAGTCGTCGTCGGCGGAGATCGCGGCGTCGATGTCCGAATCCTGCAGCGCTGCGCTCAGGCGTTCGTTCGCGGCCTCCATCGTCGCGAGGTCCGCAGGCGTGAGCGACTCCACCGCCAGTCGCATGGCCAAGGCGTGCAGCTCCGCCGCGATCTGCCGGGCATGGACGATCGCCTCCGGGTCCTCCTCAGCGACCCGTGTCATCCTCCCGGGCTCGGCGACGACGAGTCCGGCCTGGGCCAGGCGCTGCAGCGCCTCACGGATCGGGGTCCGGGACACCTGCAGCCAGGCTCCCAGCTCGGTGTCGCGCAGCTGCTCGCCCGGAGCCAGCTGGCCGCGGACGATCGCGTCCCGGATCGCCCGATAGACATCGTCGCGCAACAGGGTCCGACTGCGGACGGCCGACGTCGCAGGTATCGGCACTGGCACCACTCTCCCTCGTCGTTCGCAGGCGACGCGGTCGTCGCGTCGCTCGGGCCCCGGGCTCTCAGTCGAAGAACTGTCCTCGGATCCATTGTAGTCCGAGGCGAAATGCAATATATTGCATATTGCGACGGCGATCACGCCCGTGACCTTCGACCGCCCGGCGGTCGACACCATCGACGAAGAGGACGACATGGCAATCACTGATTTCGAGCGCTACCCCCTGACCTTCGGACCGAGCCCCGTGCACGAGCTGAAGCGGCTCAGCGATCACCTCGGCGGGGCCCGGGTGTGGGCCAAGCGGGAGGACGTCAACTCCGGACTCGCCTTCGGCGGCAACAAGACCCGCAAGCTCGAGTACATCGTCCCCGACATCCTCGCCTCCGGGGCGGACACGCTCGTCTCGATCGGCGGCTACCAGTCCAACCACACCCGGCAGGTCGCGGCCGTCGCCGCCCACCTCGGGCTCAAGGCCCGCCTCGTCCAGGAGCGCTGGGTCGACTGGGACGACCCGGTCAACGACAAGGTCGGCAACATCGAGCTCTCCCGGATCATGGGTGCCGATGTCCGACTCGACGACGCCGGCTTCGACATCGGCATCCGCTCGAGCTGGGAGAACGCCATCGCCGAGGTGGAGGCCGCGGGCGGGACTCCCTACCCGATCCCGGCCGGCGCGTCCGAGCACAGGTTCGGCGGACTCGGGTTCGCCAACTGGGCCCATGAGGTCGCCGAGCAGGAGAAGGAGCTCGGCGTCTTCTTCGACACCATCGTCGTCTGCACCGTCACCGGCTCGACCCATGCCGGGATGATCGCGGGATTCGCCGCACTCGAGGAAGCGGGCGGACCGAAGCGCCAGGTCATCGGCATCGATGCCTCCGCCACGCTCGAGAAGACCCGGGACCAGGTGCTGCGGATCGCGCGGAACACGGGCGAGCTCATCGGCCTCGGCCGGGAGATCACCGCCTCCGACGTCGACGTGCGACCCGGCTGGGAGGGACCGGCCTACGGCATCCCCGACGAGACCACGGTCAAGGCGATCCGGACGACCGCCGAGCTCGAGGGCGTCATCCTCGACCCGGTCTACGAGGGCAAGTCGATGGCCGGGCTCCTCGACCTCGTCGGGGACGGCACGATCGCCAAGGACTCCACGGTCCTCTACGCCCACCTCGGCGGCCAGCTGGCACTCAACGCCTACAGCTCGATCTTCTGACACCGACCCACCGACCCCCGGACCGCAGGAACGAGGCACACGTGCAGCACCATTCGACCGACGAGCAGGACGCCCGCGACGAACTCCATCAGTTCGAGACGTCTCTCCAGATCAGCCCGCCGACTCACAATGACCGGCCGCTGCGGGCGTCCTCCTCGCCCGACGAGGCGGTGCTCGACGAGATCGCCCAGCGCGTGCTCTGGCTCGCGACCTCGATCATCGACCGGGCGAACCGGGGCCGGCCGAACAGCGACGGGGTCAAGGTCGGCGGACACCAGTCGTCCTCGGCCTCGATGGTCTCGATCATGACGGCGCTGTGGTTCACCCAGCTGCGAGCGATCGACCGCGTCTCGGTGAAGCCGCACGCCTCCCCGGTGCTCCACGCGATCAACCACCTCCTCGGCGACCTCGACGCGGAGCACCTCGACACCCTGCGCAGCCTCGGCGGGCTCCAGCCGTACCCCTCGCGGACGAAGGACCCCGACACCGTCGACTTCTCGACCGGATCCGTGGGCATCGGGGCCACGGCCCCGGTGTGGGCGGCGCTGGCCCACCGCTACGCGTCCGACCGGTTCCCGGACACGCCGGAGGCCGGCCGGTTCTACTCGCTGCTCGGCGACGCGGAGATGGACGAGGGCGCCGTGTGGGAGGCGATCATCGACCCGGAGGTGCGCCAGCTCGGTGAGATCGTCTGGATCGTCGACCTCAACCGGCAGTCCCTCGACCGGGTCATCCCCGACACGCAGATTGCGCGCCTGCAGGGGATGTTCGCCGCCGCCGGCTGGCAGGTCCTCACCTGTCCGTGGGGGCGCCGGCTCGAGGCCGTCTTCGCCTCACCCGGCGGCCGGGCGCTCGAGGACCGCCTCGTCGGGATGTCGAACCCCGAGTACCAGCGGCTGCTGCGCGCCCATCCCACCGAGGTCCGCGACCGCCTGCTCTCGGGCCTCGCCGAGGCGGACACGGCGGCGCTCGCCTCCGTGCTCGCGGAGTTCGACGACGACTCCCTCGCTTCTCTCGTCCGGGACCTCGGCGGGCATGATCTCGGTCAGCTCGTCGAGACGTTCTCGCACATCGACGACACCCGCCCCACCGTCGTCTTCGCCTACACGATCAAGGGCAAGGGACTCGCGACCGAGGGCCACCCCGGCAATCACGCGGCCCAGCTCACCGAGGCGCAGATGCGCGACCTCGCGGCCGCCTCGGGGATGGACCTCGACGATCCCTGGCAGTCGTTCCCGCCGGACTCCGCCGCGGGCCGGGCGTGCCGGGACACCGCCGAGCGCCTCGCGCGCGAGCGGATCGAGACCCGGCCCGTCGCCGAGGTGCCCGTGGAACTGGGCTTCATTCCCAGGGCGGTGGTCTCCACCCAGGCGGCACTGGGCCGTTTCCTCTCCGACCTCAAGCACGTCGCCCCCGAGGTGGCCGACCGGGTGGTGACCGTGAGCCCGGACGTCGCGACGTCGACGAACCTCGGCGGGTGGATCAACAAGACCGGCGTATGGTCGCCCGCGGGGCGCGAGGACTGGTTCTCCGACGACCGGGAGAGGCTCCTCAAGTGGCACGAGGACTCGCGCGGCCAGCATATCGAGATGGGCATCGCCGAGGTCAACCTCGTGTCCCTGGCCTGCGAGCTGGGGTCCACGGGCGCGCGCTGGGGGCAGCCCCTGCTGCCGATCGCGACCATCTACGACCCCTTCATCAACCGCGCCCTCGAACCCTGGACCTTCGCCCTCTACGCCGGCGGGCGCTCGATCGTCGTCGGCACACCCTCGGGCGTGACACTGGCGCCGGAGGGCGGGGCGCACCAGTCGTTCAACACCCCCTCGGTGACCCTGGAGATCCCGCGGCTGACGAGCTGGGAGCCCGCCTTCGCCCAGGACCTCGAATGGACACTGCTCGAGGCGCTGCGTGAACTTGCCGACCCTGACGGCGACTCCGCGTACTTCCGGCTGACGACACGACCCGTCGCGCAGGAGCTCGCCGCGGTGCCGACCGACCCCCTGCTGCGGGAGCGCAGGCGCGAGCAGGTGATCGCCGGCGGCTACCGTCTCGGCCCGCATCCGGCGAGCGAGGACGAGGTGACGCTGGTGGGAGTGGGCGCGATGATGACCGAGGTCATCGAGGCCGCTGCCGGGCTCGCCGGTCTCGGGGTCCGCGCGGGCGTCGTGTGCCTGAGCTCCCCGTCGAAGATCTTCCGCTCGGTCCAGGAGCGGGGGAGGATCGCTGCGAGCCCGCGCTCGGCCATCGCCGACGAGCTCTTCCCGGCGGCCCATCCGGCGCCCTTGGTCACGGTCCTCGACGGTCATCCGCACACTCTGGCGTTCCTCGCCGGAGTGCGCGGGGACGCGACGCGCAACCTCGGCGTCAGCGACTTCGGACAGGCCTCCTCGGTGGCCGAGGCCCATCGGCTCCACGGCATCGACGCGGCGTCGATCACGGGTGCGGCGCTCGACCTGCTGGGGCGGTGAGCGCCTACCCGGCACCGGGCGGTCGGCGCTGGACCGGAGTGCCCGGCACCGGGGGAGCGGCGTTCTCACCGCGTGGGCCCGGGTCTCGGAACGTGGACTGTACATGTGTATCAAGTTCTCGTCCCTCTCATGCAGATTCAGCAAGCGGTTCCGCAGCATCAGGGCTTGAACTGCACTGAAAGCGCAGGAGACGATGCGAAATCCGTGAGGACTGGTAGAATCTCCGCCAGGGCGACGATGCCCCCTGCGGGGGCGGGACATGCGCCGCTGTTGCCTGGGTCACGGAATTGATAGCGTGTGTCGTAATCGTGCCGGCCCGTCGCCCAGACGGTGCCCTGGCCCGACCCGGATGGACCAGAAGTGTGAGACACCAAGGAGTCTGAAATGAGCAATGTAGGCAGTGCTGCAGGCGGCTACCGCGTCGAGAACCCTGCGACCGGCGAGATCATCGAGCGCTTCGACAACGCCACCGACGAGGAGGTCGGCCAGGTCCTCGACGCCGCGGACAAGGCATTCGCCTCGTGGCGGGAGAAGACCATCGAGGAGCGCGCCGCCATCGTCAACAAGGTCGCCGATCTGTTCGGGGAGCGCAAGCAGGAGCTCGCCGAGATCATCGCCGAGGAGATGGGCAAGCCAATCGCCGAGGGCATCGAGGAGGCCGAATTCTGCGAGGCGATCTTCAACTACTACGCCGACAACGGCCCCGACTTCGCCAAGGACGAGGAGATCAAGACGTTCTCCGGCGGCAAGGCCTTCATCCAGCGCCGGCCGATCGGCCCGCTGCTCGGGATCATGCCGTGGAACTTCCCCTACTACCAGGTCGCACGGTTCGCCGCGCCGAACCTCGTGCTCGGCAACACGATCATCCTCAAGCACGCGGAGATCTGCCCTCGTTCGGCCAGGGCGATCGCCGACATCATGAAGGAAGCGGGCATCCCCGAGGGTGTGTACAACAACATCTTCGCCACGCATGAGCAGATCGAGACGATCATCGCCGATCCTCGCGTGCAGGGCGTCTCGCTCACCGGCTCCGAGCGCGCCGGCTCCGCCGTCGCGGCTCAGGCCGGCAAGCACCTGAAGAAGTGCGTGCTCGAGCTCGGCGGTTCCGACCCCTACATCGTCCTCGACACCGAGAACCTCGAGGAGGCGGTGGAGACCGCGTGGGGCACCCGCATGTACAACACGGGCCAGGCCTGCAACTCCAATAAGCGCATGATCGTCATGGAGGACATCTACGACGACTTCGTCGCGGGACTGACGAAGCGCGCGCAGGAGGCGAAGCCGGGCAAGCCCGAGGAAGCGGGTGAGGGCGTGTACGCTCCGCTCTCGTCGCGCGGTGCCGCCGAGGGTCTGCGCAAGCAGCTCGAGCGCGCCGTCGAGCAGGGCGCCCACCTCGTCGGCGGCGAACTCGCCGATGACGGCACCGCCTACCTCTCCCCGGCCGTCCTCACCGGAGTCACCTCCGAGATGGACGCCTACCGCGAGGAGCTGTTCGGCCCCGTCGCCACCGTGTACAAGGTGAGCAGCGAGGACGAGGCGCTCAAGCTGGCCAATGACACCACCTTCGGCCTCGGCGGCGCCGTGTTCTCCACGGACAAGGCGCGGGCCGAGAAGCTCGCTCAGCAGCTCGAGGTCGGCATGTCCAACGTCAACACCCCTGCGGGTGAGGGCGCGGAGATCCCCTTCGGCGGCACCAAGCGCTCGGGCTTCGGCCGCGAGCTCGGCCCCTACGGCATGGACGAGTTCGTCAACAAGCGCATGTACTACATCGCCGACTGACCTCCGGTCGACCGCCGCTCCGGTCGCGCCGGCGCGGTGACTGCGGGTGCCGTGTGCGGGAAGCAGTTCTCTGCTTCCCGGGCACGGCACCCGCTTGTGCGTCCAGCGGCAACCAGCGGGTCGGCGCTCGGTCCCGCGCCCGCGAATCGTGTGACGTCCGTGCCGCTTCCCGGCAACGTGTGTGACGGTTGTGCCGATTCAGCGTGCGAGGACGGAAAGAAGTGCACACGACTTCCCGAGCGCGGACAGTTCGCGCGCGCGGACAGTTCCCGCGCGCGGACAGTTCCCGCGCGCGGACAGTTCGCGCGCCCGAACAGTTCTCGAGCGCGGACAGTTCGCGCGGGGAGAGTGCCGAAACCATCCTGACCTCGCATTATTCGGATCCGTGATAGCGCTATCAGCGTTTCGGGGCTTCTCCGTCCACGCCGAGGGAGATTGACTGGGTCCGGTAACAGAGAGAGTCCGACGGCGCAGTCCCTGCGCACCTCGGAGTGATGGAGGAGAGTACATGAGCCCGACCCAGTTTTCCGTCAACGACCGCGAGTACGTCGTCGGTTCCGAGCCGGTCGTCGTCATCTGCATCGACGGCAGCGAGCCCGCGTATCACGAGTTGGCGATCGAACACGGCCGGATGCCCTGGCTGAAGCGCACCCTCGAGGGCGACGGCCGGTCGTGGCCGGCCCACTGTGCGATCCCCACCCTGACCAACCCGAACAACATGTCGATCGCGACGGGCTGGCCGCCCGCGGTCCACGGGATCTGCGGCAACTACATCCTCGACCCCGCCTCGGGCGAGGAGGTGCTGATGAACGACCCCAAGTACCTGCGCGCCCCCACCCTCTTCGCCGCCGCGGTCGACGCGGGCCTCGACGTCGCCATCGTCACCGCGAAGGACAAGCTGCGCGCCCTTCTCGCCAGCGGCGTCACCGAGGCGGGCCTCGACCCGGCCGGGTCGGGCGAGATCAGGGAACCGCGGCGCAGGGGGATCTGCTTCTCCGCGCAGAAGGCCGACTCCGCCACCGTCGAGGCGAACGGGATCGGCGACGTCCTCGAGTACGTCGGGATGGATCTGCCGGATGTCTACTCGGCCGAACTCAGCGAGTTCGTCCTCGCCGCCGGCGTGAAGCTGCTCGCCGACCGTCGACCCGACATCATGTACCTCACCCTCACCGACTTCATCCAGCACAAGAACGCCCCGGGCACGCCCGTCGCCGACGACTTCTACGCGATGCTCGACTCCTACGCCGCTCAGCTCGACGAGCTCGGAGCGGTGGTGGCGATCACCGCTGATCACGGAATGAGCCCGAAGCACCAGGAGGACGGCAGCCCGCGCGTCATCTACCTCGAGAGCGAGGTCGACGCGATCCTCGGCATCGGCGAGGGGGAGACCGGCAGCCGTGTCATCCTCCCGATCACCGACCCCTACACCGTCCACCACGGTGCCCTGGGCTCCTTCGCGAACGTCTACCTGCCCGAGGGAGCCGACAGGCAGGCCGTCATCGACGGGCTCACGGGCAAGGAGGGGCTGACGTCGATCCTGCGGTCGGAGGACGCCGCCGAACTCTACTCGATGCCGCTCGACCGGATGGGCGACATCACGGTCCTGTCCGACAAGTACTCGGCGATCGGCCGCTATCCCGAGTGGCACGACCTCGAGAACCTCGACGTGCCGCTGCGGTCGCACGGCGGCCTCGGCGAGCTCGACATCCCCTTCCTCATCAACCGCCCGGTGCCCGCACCGGAGGGCACCGCCTCGCGTGGGCCCGGCGGCGAGGAGGCCCTGCTCCACAACTACGACGCGTTCTGGGTCGCGACGACCCATGTGACCGCCGAGGCGACGGCCGCCTCGGCGCCGGCTCCGGGAGCCTGAGCACCCCCGGACGACCCGCCGGCCCGGGCCCGCCGACCCGATCCGGCCCGTGCCCGGCCCCACTGCGGGGCCGGGCGGCCGGAGCCGGAGCACCCACGCCGGGCACGGCAAGTTCTGCCCCGCACCCTCCCCGGCACCCGATCCATCCCCCTACGTGCTCGACAACGTGAATATCGGCTTCAACGGCATCAGGAGATCGCAATGGCGCGAATGACCAATGATCCAGACCGACAGGTGACCCTCACCGACGTTCCTCCTCCGAACGAGCGCTCGTCAGCGCAGCCCGGAGTCATCACCAACCGGCACGTCCTCATCAAATGGCAGATGCGGATCTTCGCCCTCAGCTGGCTGGCCTACGCGGCGTTCTACTTCCCCCGCAACGCGATCTCGGCGGCGAAGGTCGGCATCCTCGACGAAGGCGTCATCAGCCGCGCCAACCTCGGCTACCTCGACTCGGCCTACCTCGCCGCCTATGCCATCGGGCAGTTCGTCTGGGGTGCCCTGGCCGAGCGCTTCGGGCAGCGGGTGGTCGTCGCCGGGGGCATGCTCTTCGCCGCGATCGCCGCCCTGTTCATGGGCATCATCCCGGCCCTGTGGATGTTCCTGCCCCTGATGATCGTCCAGGGCCTCGCCCAATCGACGGGATGGTCCTCACTGAGCAAGAACATCGCCTCGTTCTTCACCGTCGCCAAGCGCGGTCGGGCGATGGGATTCTTCTCGACCAGCTACGCGTTCGGCGGCCTCGTGGCCGTGCCGGTCATGGGCTGGGTCGCCTACAGCGTCTTCGACTCCTGGCGGTGGGCGTTCTTCACGGGCGCCGCGGTGATGATCGTCGCCCTCGTCCTGTTCCTCATCTTCCAGCGGAACAATCCGCAGGAGGTCGGCCTGCCCGGCATCGACGACGACCCCGCGAAGCTCGACGACACGTACGAGCAGCGGGCGCACCGACCCGCCGGCACCCGCGCACCCGTCCCCGTGGTCAAGGTCCCCAACGAGCGCTTCCGGTTCAGCGACCTGCTCGCCGCCGCCCGGCACGACTCGATGGTGCTCCGGCTGGGAATCGTCTACTTCATGCTCAAACCGGCCCGCTACGCCATCCTCCTCTGGGGACCGGTCATGGTCGTCGACGCCATGCCCGGGGTCGACAAGATCACGGCGATCATGGTTCCGGTCACCTTCGGCGTCGCCGGGGTCGCCGCTCCCGTCCTCATCGGGTGGCTCTCGGACACCCTGTTCAAGGCCCGCCGCGTTCCGCCGAGCGTCATCAGCCTGCTCTGCCTCGTCGTCGCCCTGGCACTGTGGCAGCCGGCCACCTCGCTGGGCTCCATCCCCGTCATCGCGATCCTGCTCGGCCTCGTCGGACTCACCGCCTATGCCGCCGACGCGATGATCTCGGGAATCGCCGCCGTCGACTTCGGCACGAGCAAGTACGCCGCGGGCGCCACCGGCTTCATCAACGGCTGCGGGTCGATCGGAGCGATCCTCGGCGGGCTCCTGCCCGGCCTCATCCCCGGTACCGCGGTGTTCTACATCTTCGCGGCGACGGCACTCGTCGCCGCCCTCATCCTCATCCCGTCCTGGAACCAGCGCCCCACCTCGGCGTGACCTGAGAAAGGCAGAACCATCATGACTGTCCCCACCGACACGCGGCCCACCGTCGACACCTGGTTGGCCGCCCACCTCAGCCGCAACTTCATCGGCGGCGAATGGGTCGCCGCCCACAGCGGGGCGACCTTCCCGAACCGGAACCCGGCCCGACCCGCCGAGGTCATCGCCGAGGTGGCCGACTCCGACATCGACGACGCGCTCGCGGCCGTGGAGGCGGCCCGGCGGGCCCAGGCCGGCTGGGCGGGGCTCGGCAGCATCGAGCGCGGGAAGATCCTCTTCCGCGCCGCCGAGATCATGGACCGCAGGAAGGAGGAGCTGGCGCATGTGATCACCTCCGAGCAGGGGAAGAAGCTCACCGAGGCCCGCTCCGAGGTCGACCGGGCCACCGAGATCCTCCGCTTCATCGCCGGTGAGGGGCGCCGATTGTCCGGGTCGACCCTCCCGGCCGACGAGCCCCGTTCGATGGCGCTGACCTGGCACCGGCCCCTGGGGGTCGTCGCCCTCATCACCCCGTGGAACTTCCCGCTGGCGATCCCCGTGTGGAAGGCCGCCCCGGCCCTCCTGTCCGGGTGCACCGCGGTGATCAAGCCCTCCCCGCTCGCGCCGCTGAGCACGGCCGTGATGGTCGAGATCCTCGCCGAGGCGGGGGTCGCCCCGGGAGCGATCAACCTCCTCCAGGGCGACCGGGAGCCGGGCGAGGCGCTCACTTCGCATCCCGACGTCCGGGGGATCTCCTTCACGGGATCCCTGCCCGTGGGACTGCGGATCCAGAGCGCCGCGGCCCACCGGCTGGCCCGGACCCAGCTCGAGCTCGGCGGCAAGAACGCCGTCATCGTGCTCGCCGACGCCGACCTAGACGCCGCGGCCTCCGCGATCGTCCACGGCGCCTTCGGGCAGGCCGGGCAGCGGTGCAGCGCGACGAGCCGCGTCGTCGTCGAGTCGAGCGTGCGCGAGGACCTGGTGAGCAGGATCGTCGATCGCGTCTCCGACATGGTCGTCGGCGATCCGCTCTCCGCCGACACCGACCTGGGCCCCGTCGTCGACGAGAGCCGGCTGACCGCCTGCGTCGAGGCTGTCGAGGGCGCGATCGCCATCGGCGCCAGGGTGCGCGCGGGCGGACGCCCGATCTCCGACCCCAGCGGCGGGCACTACATGGCCCCGACCGTCCTCACCGAGGTGCCGGCCGATTCCGAGATCGCGACGGAGGAGGTCTTCGGCCCCGTGCTGTCGGTCATCGACGCCGCGGACTTCGACGAGGCGATGGAGATCTCCAACTCCGTGCGCTACGGGATGTCCGGGACGATCTTCACGCAGGACCGCGCGAACATCTTCGACGCCCTCGAGCGGTTCGAGGCCGGGATGCTCCACGTCAACCGACCCGGCGTCGGCGCCTGGCCGCACCTGCCCCACATGGGGGCGAAGCTGTCCCAGTACGGGGCACCCGAGTGCTCGGCGGAGACCTGGGAGTTCTACACGGAGCTGCGCTCGGCGTGCATCGCGTTCTGAGGGCGGGCCGGGGAGACGCGGAGGTCGTGCACAATGGTCATTGTGGGAATGGACCTCAATGTGCTCAGTCTGCGGATCTTCCTGTCCGTGGTCGAGACCGGATCGCTGTCGAAGACGGCGAAGAACCTCTTCGTCTCCCAGCCGTCGGTCTCCGGGCATATCCGCAGCCTCGAGAAGTCCCTCGGCGCCCAGCTGTTCGAGCGCGGCCCCTGGGGTGCCACGCCCACCGAGGCGGGGAAGCTGTTCTCGCAGCGGGCGAAGGAGCTGCTGCACACGCTGTCGGGGATCAACGATGAGATCGCGGCCGCGACGGGGAGCATCGACCGCCGGCTGTCCGTTGCGGGCACGACCACCCTGGGCTCGCATCTGCTCCCCCGCGTCATCGGGGACTTCCTCGGCGGGCGCGACGACGCCCAGGTCGAGATCGTCGTCGGCAACTCCGAGGCCGTCCTCCAGTCGATCCTCGAGGGCAGGACCGGGCTCGGGCTGACGTTCGGCACAGTCGTCGACGACGAGATCGAGGTCACCTCCCTGCTCTCGGAACGGCTGCGCCTCGTCGCCGGCGCCCACCACCCCATGGCCGGGAGGACGGTCGAACCCTGGGAGCTGTCCGGGGAGTGCTTCCTCCTGCGGGAACCGGGCTCCTCGACACGGGAGGGGCAGGAACGGGCGCTGAGCATCTGGGCCCTGCCCGAGGCGAGGAGATGCACCATCTGGACCGCGGAGGCGGCGAAGGAGGCCGCGCGGGCAGGACTCGGCATCACCCTGATCTCCGAGCACGTCGTCGACCGGGACCTCGGGGAGGGACGCCTGGCCGAGATCCGGGTGGTCCCGGAACCCGCCCCCCGCGAGGTCTACCTCCTGAGCACGAGAAGCTACGTCCACAGCCCCCTGGAACGGGAGTTCCGCCGGCACCTCCAGGACCTCGAGTCCTGGCCGACCTGAGCGACGACGATCGACGCCCGCGACGTGCGGGCACCTACTGACAGTCCGTGTCGACGATGACGCGGACGAGGAAAGGACAGACATGACCACTCTGCGAATTGCCGAGGGCAGGCACGAGAAGACCGACGTCCTCGTCATCGGGGCCGGAATCGTCGGACTGGCACACGCCTACGAGGCGCTGCGCCAGGGACTGAGCGTGCGGGTCGTCGAACGCGACCACCGGCCCAACGGGGCCTCGATCCGCAACTTCGGCCACTGCTGCATCACCGGCCAGGGCAGGGACCTCAGCGACATGGCCTTCACCTCCCGCCAGGGCTGGCTCGACTGCGCGCGCGACGTCGGATTCTGGGCCCCCGAGGCCGGTGCCGTCGTGGTCGCCCGCAGCCCGGAGGAGATGGCCGTGGTCGAACAGTTCCGCGACGACCGCGGTGACGACGCGGTCCGCCTCCTCACCTCGGCCGAGGTGGCCGGCAGGCTCGGGCGGGCCGACGACTCCGGGTTCCTCGGCGGGGCCTTCCTGCCGGCGGACCTCAGGGTCGACCCGCGCACCACTGCCGGGGCCATCGCCGAGTGGATCGCCGCGCAGCCGCGCGCCGATGTCCTCTTCGGCGTCAGCGTCGGGGCCGTGGGCGGAGGACGGGCGCTCACCTCGGCGGGGGAGTTCGAGGCCGAGAGGGTCATCGTCTGCGTCGGACACGACCTCGACCACCTCCAGCCCGAGCTCGCTGCCCGCTACGAGGTGACCCGGTGCTCTCTGCAGATGGCCCTGGCCCCGGCCCCGGACTCGTTGACGACGGAGTCGGCGATCCTCACCGGCACCTCACTGACCCGATACGACGGGTTCACGGCGATGCCGGGCCATCGCGAGCTGGCGGAGGCGATCGCCCGGAGCACTCCCGAACTCGTCGAACTCGGCGCGAACATCATGTTCACGATGCGTCCCGACGGGACCGTGCTCCTCGGCGACAGCCACAGCTACGACATCACGATGCCGCCGTTCCAGGAGGAGTGGATCACCGACCGGATCATCGAGGAGATCTCCGGGATCATCGGGGCGCCGCTGCGGATCCGGCAGCGCTGGCAGGGCATCTACGCCTCGAGCCCGCACACATCCCTGCTCATGGAGGACATCGACGAGCACACGCGTGCCGTCTCGGTCACCTCGGGGATCGGCATGACGATGTGCTTCGGCACGGCCGCCCGCACCTTCGAGAGCCGGGGAGCGAGCGTGGCCGCCCCCGCAGTGTGAGGCCCGGGGCACCGGCGACCGGTACCCCGGGCAGGGCGCGAGCCGATCGCCCGCGCCCGGATGTCACGTCCCGGCGGCTGCCGGCTTGGCGGCCCTTCGCTCCTCGGCCGTGGGGATCTGGACGATGGGCCCGAGCACCACGGTGTAGAAGAAGATGCCGATGGCCAGGAGGATGCCGCAGATGATGAACGCGCCGTTGAACCCGCCGGTGATGTCGACGACGAAGCCGGTGACGATCGGCGCCGAGGTGCCGATGAGGTTGTTGACGGTGTTCATCACCGAGCCGGTGGCGCCGACCCCGCCCTCGGGAGCGATGAGGGCGGGCAGCGAGTTCGTCACGCAGAAGGAGATGGTGATCCCGCAGGTGCCCAATGTGATCCAGAACAGGGCCCAGGCGACGTTGTCGGTGAATGCCGCCCCCATGACGGTCATCGCGATGAGCATGCCGGCGATGATGAATGCCTTGCGGACGAATGTGCCGGACTTGCCAAGTCGCATGAGGTGGTCGAGCAGCCAACCGGGGAAGATGAACTCGACCGCCACGGCGATGAGCCACGGCAGGGCGGTGAAGATGCCCGAGGACATGATGTTCATGCCCATCTCGGTCTGGAGGTAGCCGGGCAGCCAGGTGAGCAGCATCCATTGGGTGTAGCCGGCGCAGCCGAGGCCGATCGACATGCCCCAGACCTTGCGCTGCTTGAGGATGTAGCCGAGGTTCGACAGCGGGTTGGGACGCGGGGCGTCCTCGTCCTGGGCGCCGCCCTCACGGATGTAGGTGAGCTCGGTCTCCTTCATCAGGCCCTTGCGGTAGGACTCCTTGGGGTCCCGGTACTTCCAGAAGAAGACGATGACGTAGGTGAGGCTGAGCAGGCCCATCGCGACGAAGGCTCCGCGCCAGCCGAAGGAGACGACGGCGGCGGCGACGAGCGGGAAGCCGATGACGTTCGACAGTCGCTGGCCGGAGTCGAAGACGGCAGTGGCCGTCCCGCGCTCCGAGCGGGGGAACCAGTAGCCGGTCATCTTCATCGCGCCGGGGAAGATCGGCGCCTCGGCGACCCCGAGGACGATGCGGGCGAGGATGAGCAGGCCTGTGCCGCTGATGATCGCGGTGAGGAAGCACGACAGGCTCCACATGATCGTGGCGATCCGGAACACCCATTTGATGCCGATCTTGTCGAGCAGCAGGCCGGCCGGGATCTGCATGAGGACATAGGACCAACCGAAGCTCGAGAGGACGACGCCCATCTCCGCGGCGGAGAGACCGAAGTCCTCCCGGATGTGGCCCTCGGCGACCGCGATCGAGCTGCGATCGATGTAGTTGATGAGGACGCCGAAGAACAGCAGCACCGCGATCCCCCAGCGGAGCTTGCCGATGCCCTTGCGGTTGGGCTTCACTCCCGATTCGGGGACCTCTTGAGAAGTGAACGTGAGTCTGTCGGCGGTGGCGAGTGCCTCGGAGTCGATGGGTTTGCCGGGGTCGTCCGGCTGTGACTGGGTCTCCACGTTGAGTCCTCTCGAATGGACGGCCGTCGAATCTTCCACGATGCGAAAGCCGAGTTTCATCAGCCTTGAGAACGTATATCTCCACTCGAGGTCACGTCAAGAATTGTGCTCGGCGATCTCATGACCGAATCATGACTGACCGGGTGGTAACCGGATCCGAGCGGCGTGCGGGAAATTGCTCGAATTCACGAAAGTGCTCTGACCAGCCGTAACGTTACATTTCGGATTTGCTCCCAGTGAATTCATCAATGGGCGGCATAGATAGTTCTCGTGAGCCGGACAATCGCTGACGGCGCTGCTGAATTTCATTCACCACAGATTCGCTCGATTATGGAGGCGCTCGCCGCGCGGCAGGACATCGATGCGAGGCTGTCGGAGCCGCGCGGTCACTCGTCGTGCTCCCGGGACCGAGTCACGACCCGTCCAGTAGGGTGAGGGTGGGCCGAAGAGAGCGAATGGAGGCGGGCCGTGCCGATCACCGAGTCGATCCTCGAGGTCGCGCAGCGCGACCCCGATCAGCCTGCCATCGTCGGGCCCGAGAATCGTCTGACCTATCGCGAGCTCGTCGCCGACTCCCGGCGCATGTTCGCCGTCGTCTCCGCCCTGCACGCGGCGCAGTCCGAGGCTCCCGCACCTGCCCGGGAGACCGCGGGCATCCCCATCACCGCCGTCAGCCTCGAATCGGCGTTCGACACGGCTCGGATCCTCTCCGGCCTCGCGGGCTTCCGAGCGGTCTCGGCCGCGATCGACCCCCGCTGGCCCCTCGACCACCGGGTCTCGGTCATCGCCCGCACCGGGATCGGCGTCGTCGTCAGCGACTCGGATGACCTCGCCGAGGCGCTCGCCGCCCAGGGCTGGACCGGGACCGTCATCACCCCGGCGGAGTTCCGGCGCCGCGAGGCCGTCGTCGCGGTCGCCGGGACCGAGCACCCGAGCGTGCGCGACGGCGCCGAGCCCTTCCTCATGCTCTTCTCCTCCGGCACGACGAGTGACCCCAAGGCGTTCCTCAAGACGCGCGAGCAGTACCGGGCGAACGTCGCCGTCTCCGCCGCCCACCTCGAGCCGCTTCCCGGTGTCGCCACGCTGGCGCCCGGGCCGATCTCCTACAGCCTCACCCTCTACGCCGTCATCGAATGCCTGGCGACCGGGGGCAGCGTCCATGTCGCCGACTCCTTCGCACCGCTCGAGATGAGCCGGCGGATCCGGGACGAGGGGATCACCCGGGTCGTCGCGGTCCCCGCCGTCGTCCGGGCCCTGGCCGATGCCGCCCGCCGTGAACCCGCACGGTTCTCCGGTCTCGACCTCGTCGTCACGGGCGGGGCGAACCTGCCCGGCAGCATCCGCGACCGCCTCGGCGAGGTGCTGCCCCACACCCGGCTGATCAGCTACTACGGGGCCGCGGAGATCGGATTCATCGGCGACAGTCGTGCCGGGGACGGCACCTGGATCACCGTGTACGACACGATCGACGTCGAGATCCGCGACGAGGACGGCCGGCCCGTGGCCGACGGAGAGCTCGGCACACTGTGGGTGCGCGCCGCGGCCTGCTCGTACGGCTACCTCTCCGCGACGACCGACGCGACGCTCAGGGGTCCCGACGGGTGGGCGACGGTGCACGACCAGGGGCGGATCGAGGACGGGATGCTGCAGCTGGCCGGGCGCGCCGGCGACATCGCGGTCACCGGCGGGCACAAGGTCTCGCTTCCGGAGGTCGAACGTGCCTTCGACGGCTGGGAGCGCCTCGGCGAGGTCTGCGCGGTCTCCCTCGACGACCCGCGGCTGGGCAGCGTCATCGCGCTCGCCGTCGAGGAGGACGTCGTCAAGGAGGACGTCCTCTCCCACGCTCGCGCCCACCTCGCCCCGCAGTTCGTTCCCCGACGCGTCTACCGCCTCGACCGGCTCCCGCGCACGGTGGGCGGGAAGATCCGCCGGGCGGAGACGGTTGAGCTGATCATGCAGGGACGAGGAGAGCGACTGTGAGCGCGACGGAGGCGGCGATGGCGGCAGACGTGCGGAATCCGGCGGGCAGGCGGAATCCGGACGAGCGGGCAGTGGTCATCACCGGCATGGGCGCGATCACCCCGAGCGGACTCGACGTCGACTCCCTGTGGGCCGCGGTGAGCAGCGGCCGCAGCGCCATCGAACGTCTCGACGGGGAGGAGTTCGCCAACCTGCCGGTGCGCATCGGCGGTCGGGTGAGCGGATTCGACGCCGAGGCCGTGCTGCCGAAGGCACTGGCCCGCCGGCTCAGCCCGGTCCAGCAGTGGGCGATCGCCGCGGCAGATCAGGCACTCGCCGAGGCCGGCGTGAGGACGGCGGACACGGCCCCGGGGACGACCCGGGCTTCGGCGTCGACCACCGGCCGCGACTCGGCGACGGCCACGGGCGCAGCCTGGGCGGAACTGCCGTGGGAGAGCACCCGCATCGCCGTCATCGCCGCCACCGGTTCGGGACCGGTCGACGCGATGCAGCAGGCCACGCGGGCGCTGCTCGAGGGCGGGCCGCGCTCCGTGCCGCTGACCCTCGCCATCCACGGCGCTCCGGACTCCGCCGCCGCGCTGCTCAGCCAGCGCCACGGCATCCACGGTCCGGCCCAGGGAGTCTCCGCGACCTGCGCGAGCGGGGCCATCGGCCTCGGCGAGGGACTGCGTCGCATCCGCCACGGCTATGCCGACGCCGTGCTCGTCGTCGGCATGGAGGACTGCCTCAACCCGGTCAACCTCGCGTCGAACGCGAACATGAGGGCGCTCGCCACCGGCTATGAGGACTCTCCGCACGATGCGTGCCGCCCCTTCGACCACGCTCGGTCCGGTTTCGTCATGAGCCAGGGTGCAGCGGCGATCCTCCTCGAGTCGGCCGAGTCCGCCCGTGCCCGCGGCGTCGAGGCGCTTGCCAAACTCGCCGGCTTCGGGGCGGCCGGCGACGCGCACCATCCCACCACTCCGCACCCCGAGGGGCGCGGGGCAGCCGAGGCCGTGCGCATCTGCCTCGCCGACGCCGGCCTCGGCCCCGACGACATCGACCACATCAACGCCCATGCGACCGGCACGCCCGCCGGCGACGCGGCCGAGCTCGCCGCCTTCGACTCGGCGCTCGGCCGGCAGGCGCGAACGATCCCGCTGTCCGCGACGAAGTCGAGCACCGGCCACCTGCTCGGAGCCTCCGGCGTCGTCGAAGCGGTCATCGCCGCCCGGACGCTGCGGGACCAGGTGCTGCCGCCGACGATCAACCTCGACGCTCCCGAGTTCGACGGCTGGGACTTCGTCACCGCCGCCCGCGAGCTCGGTCCCGACACCGGAATCGACACCGTCCTGTCGACCTCGTTCGGCTTCGGCGGGCACAACGGGGCGATCATCCTCCGCCGCCCCGACCGGGAGCGATGATGGCCGGGGAACCGACAGGGGGCGATGAGGGCCGGCGCCCCACGAAACACCGCGACGACGAGCAAGGAGATCCCGTGACCGACAGAGAAGCCCGCCACGCGCATCTGGCGCAGCAGTACCTGCCCACCGAGGTGCTCGACCGGTTCCGGGACCGCGCGGCGGTCTACGACCGGGAGAACCGCTTCTTCGACGAGGACCTCGAGGAGCTCAGGGCGATGGGCTACCTGCAGCTGTTCGTCCCGAGCTCGCACGGGGGACCGGGGCTGAGCCTCCACGAGGTCTCCCGGCTCCAGCAGCGCCTCGCCTCGGCGGCACCGGCGACCGCGCTCGCGATCAACATGCACCTCATGTGCACGGGTGTCGTCAAGGCGCTGAACGACCGCGGCGACGATTCGCTCAACTGGGTGCTCGACGATGTCATGGCCGGGGAGATCTTCGCGTTCGGGATCTCCGAGCCCTCGAACGACTGGGTGCTCCAGGGCTCGACCACCGTCGCCGAACCGGGCGACGACGGCGGCTGGCTGCTGACCGGGGTGAAGATCTTCACCTCGCTCTCGCCCGTGTGGACTCGGCTGATCGTCCACGGGCTCGTCGCCGGCTCGGACACGGGCGATGAGCCCGGGGAGCTGATCTACGGCTTCATCGACCGCGATGCGCCGGGCATCACCGTGTCGGATCGATGGGATGTCCTCGGGATGCGCGCCTCGCAGTCGCGGGCGACGATCCTCGACTCGGTCCCGATGCGTCCCGAGCGCGTGTCCCGCCTCATCCCCGCCGGCAGGCACCCCGACCTGCTGACCTTCGCGATCACCAGCAACTTCCAGCTCCTCATCGCCTCCGTCTACGCCGGTGTCGCGGCTCGGGCCCTCGAGCTCGGTGCTCAGGGTCTGCGCAGACGGAAGTCCGCGAAGTCCGGGACCACCTTCGCGGAGGTGCCGGAGTCCAGGGCGCGGTTGGCCGATGCGCATCTCGATTACCTCGGTGTGCCGGCGATGCTCGACGCCTACACGAGGGACTTCGACGAACTCGTCGATCATGGGGCCGGATGGCCGCTGCGGCTCGTCGGGGCGAGGATCAAGGCCTCGGAGGCGGCCCGGCGGGCGGCGGAGACCGCTCTCATGTGCACCGGCGGAAGCGGATTCGACAGTTCGCACGAGCTCAGTCGCCTCCACCGGGATGCCACCGCAGGCCTGTTCCATCCCCCGAGCGTCGACGCCGCCCGCCCGATGTACGCCGCCGCGCTTCTCGACGACTGAGCCGAGCGAGTCAGATCCGACAAGACCGACGAGATCACACCTCGGGCAGCAGGGAGACCGGGTTCTCGATGCAGTCGGCGACGAAGCCGAGGAACGCGCTCGGCTCGGCGCCGTCGCAGACCCGGTGGTCGAAGACGAAGGACAGGTACATGACCTGGCGGACCGTGAGCTGACCGTCGACGACCCAGGGCCGTTCCTTGATCCGGCCCATGCCGAGCATCGCGACCTCGGGGAGGTTGATGATCGGCGCGGATCCGTCGACGCCGAACACCCCGTAGTTGTTGAGGGTGAACGTCCCGCCGGACAGCTCCTGCGGTGCGAAGGTCCCCGTGCTCGCCCTCCCGACGGTCTCGCTCACCGCGTCACGCAGCTGCCGCAGGCTCATGTCGCCGGCGCCGTGGACGACGGGCACCATGAGACCGCGCGGCGTCTGCGCCGCCAGACCGAGGTTGATGTCGCGATGGGTGACGATCTCACCGGCTTCGACATCGACGGACGAGTTGAGGATCGGATGCTTCTTCAGTCCGGCGACGACGAACCTGGCGACGAGGGACAGCAGCGAGT
The DNA here is from genome assembly GCF_003315415.1 of Brevibacterium sanguinis. Classification (GTDB taxonomy): domain Bacteria; phylum Actinomycetota; class Actinomycetes; order Actinomycetales; family Brevibacteriaceae; genus Brevibacterium; species Brevibacterium celere_A. The sequence continues at coordinate 222,889 of NZ_QNSB01000006.1, read as the reverse complement.
ACTTCTCCCCGGTCCGTGCCTCGAGGGCGCGCTTGGTCGCGAGCAGCTCGGTGGCATCGACGTCGAGCCAGATCGTCGCCTCGGGGATCTCCTGCCGCGACCGGGACAGGCGCTCGGCGACGACCTTGCGCAGACCGGTGAGCGGGGTGCGGGTGTCGTGGTCGTCGGCGGGCGTCCCCGCCGCGGGTGAGGTCTCTCCCGGCACGCGTTCGCGGGCGACAGCGTCGGGTTGCGCGCCTGACGGAGTCTCTCCTGGTGCCTGTTCGCGCGCGGCACCGCTGGCCGCTCCCGGCCTCTCGTCGATGGCGGCGAGGACATCGGCGCGGGTGACGAGCCCGCCGGGACCGGACCCGTGCAGGTGCTTGGCGCTCAGCCGGTGGTCCTTCGCGAGCCTGCGCACGATGGGGGAGATGACCGGGGACACCCTCGCCGAGGCGGAGTCCCGTCCATGGGTGTCGGTCGGATCCTGTGCGGGCGCCTCGGACGGATCCTGTGGGAGCGCGCCGCTCGGGGCCTGCGCGGGGGCCTCCCCTGGCAGGTCGGGAACAGGTGAGAGCCCGGCCGTCCTCGAGCCGAACGACCGCGACCGGCTCGACCGCCCGGTGCGCTCCCGGGTCCCGTAGCCGATGAGGTTGGCCTGGCGGGCCTCGGCGTCCGCGCGCCCGCCGCTTCCCTCGGCGGCGTCTGCGACACTCGCCCCGACTTCCTCCCCGCTTCCCCCTCCGCTCGCCTCGGCACTGTCCGCCTCGGCGACGGAGAAGAGCACCTGACCGGCGGAGACGGTGTCACCCGGGCGGGCGTGGAGGCCGGCGATGCGGCCGGCGAACGGGGAGGGCAGTTCGACGACGCTCTTCGCCGACTCGACCTCGACGACATGCTGATCGACCGTGACCTCGTCGCCCACGGCGACCTTCCAGGAGATGAGCTCCGCCTCGGTGAGGCCCTCACCGAGGTCGGGCAGATGGAACTCGCGGATCCTTCCCTGCTCGGTGCCACGGGCATCACCAGAACGCTCGGTGCCCTGGGTGTCGGCCGAGTGCTCGGTGTCGCGATCGTCGCGGTGGGGATCGGCGCTCATCACAGCTCCCAGTCCCAGGTCTCGAGGGCGTCGAGGACGCGATCGGGTGTCGGCAGGTAGTGCTCCTCGAGCTTCGGTGACGGGTACGGGGTGTCGAAGCCGGTGATCCGCAGGATCGGGGCGGCGAGATGGACGAAGTTGCGTTCGGTCACCCGGGCGGCCACCTCGGCGCCGAAGCCCCCGAACTGCGCGGCCTCATGGATGACCGCCGCGCGCGAGGTCTTGCGCACGGACTCCGAGACGGTCGCGTCGTCGAAGGGGGAGAGCGACCGGAGGTCGACGACCTCGACGGACAGCCCGTGCTCGGCACCGGCCTCGGCGGCCTCGAGGGCAGTGCGGACGGTCGGCCCGTAGGCGAGCAGGGACACGTCGGCGCCCTCGCGGACGACGACCGCCCGGTCCATCGGCGCGGTGGTCACGGGCAGGCTGAGCGTCTCCTTCATCCAGTACCGGGACTTCGGCTCCATGACGATGACCGGGTCGTCGCAGGCGATCGACTCCCGCAGCATCGAGTAGGCGTCGGCCGGGTTCGAGGGGGTGACGACGGTGAGGCCGGGCGTCGCACACCAGTAGGCCTCCGAGGAATCCGAATGGTGCTCGACACCGCCGATGTCGCCGGCGCAGGGGATCCGGATCGTCATCGGCAGGCTCACCCGGCCCTTCGTCCGATTGCGCATCTTCGCGACCTGCGACACGATCTGCTCGAACGCGGGGTAGGCGTAGGCGTCGAACTGCATCTCGACGACGGGCCGCATCCCTGCCATCGCCATCCCCACGGCGGTGCCGACGATTCCCGACTCGGCGAGTGGTGAATCCCAGACCCGTTCGGCCCCGAACTCCGCGCGCAGGCCGTCGGTGACCCGGAAGACCCCGCCGAGGCGGCCGACGTCCTCTCCGTAGACGACGACGTTCTCGTCCTCGGCCAGGGCGTCGTGCAGCGCTTGGTTGAGCGCCTTCGCCATCGTCACCGGGGCGGGGGCCGGCTCCTGATCGGCCGAGGTCAGGGCGGTGACCGTCATCGTCGGCCTGCCTGGGCGAGTTCCGCTTCGAGCCGCCTGCGCTGCTCGCCGAGGCTGTGCCTGGGCTTCGCGTAGACATGGTCGAAGAGCTCGGTGGGGTCGATGTCGGGAGGAGTGCTCATCGCCTCGCGCACCGAACTCGCGAGCGCCTCGGCGGAGTCGAGGATCTCCTCGTTGCCGGCGTCGTCGAGGACGCCGCGGGAGCGCAGGTACTTCTCCACCCGGGAGATCGGGTCGAAGCGCTTCCAGTGGTCCACCTCGGCGGAATCCCGGTAGCGGGTGGGATCGTCGGAGTTCGTGTGGGACTCGATCCGATAGGTGAGGCATTCGATGAGGGTCGGGCCCTCACCGGCTCGCGCGCGTTCGAGGGCGGCGCTGACCGCGGCGAAGACCGCGGAGACGTCATTGCCGTCGACACGCAGGCCCGGGATGCCGTAGCCGGCGGCGCGATCGGCGAGCAGCGTCGCGTTCGACTGCTCGCGCAGCGGAGTGGAGATCGCGTACTGGTTGTTCTGGAGGACGAAGACCGTCGGGGTCTGCCACACCGAGGCGAAGTTGAGGGCCTCGTGGGCGTCGCCCTCGCTGCTCGCCCCGTCGCCGAAGATCGTCAGGGTGCACTCACCTCGGCCCTTGAGCTTCGACGCCATCGCGAAGCCCGTGGCGTGCAGGGTCTGCGTCGCCAGGGGAGTGGCGGCCGGGGCGGTGTGGTACTCGTACGGGTTGAAGCCGCAGTGCCAGTCCCCGCGGAACGCGGCGAGGATCTCGGCGACGGGGATGCCCCGGGTGAGCAGCGCGGCCGAATCACGGTAAGTCGGGAAGAGCCAGTCGGTGGGGCCCAGCGCCGTCGTGGCCCCCACCTCGGTGGCCTCCTGCCCGGCGGCCGACGGATAGGTGGCCAGCCGACCCTGCTTCGTCAGAGCCGTGACCTGGGCTTCGAAGCGTCGAACGAGGACCATCTGCCGGTAGAGGCCGAGCAGGGTGGACGGGCTCGGAGGTGTGAGGCCCTCGGTCGGGGTGTCCGCGGGCTCTCCGTTCGCGCCGATGAATCGGACCGGGTGCAGTTCTGGCAGGGCGCGGCCGGTCGTGGGGACGTCGATGCTCATGACCCCATGATGAAGTGATCCAGATCACGGGGGAAGGCTGTGCCGAGGGTTGAGGACGAGCGGCCAACTGTCTCGCCAAGTGCGGACGTACTGACTGGTAGAACGGGCTGCCGCCGGACGTTTGGCCCGCCTCACATCACGGTCTCCTCCCGCGTGCCGAGGTCTCTTCGCAGTTGTCGGTCGTGGGTGACGAGGACGACCGCGGTCGGGGTCGAGCGGAGGCCGACGGTGGCGTCGGCTGGTCCGATCGAGAGGTGGTTGCTCGTTTCGCCAGGAGGAGGGCGCTCAAGCACCCGGCGGATTGCCGTTCCCGGGCGAGCAGGTTAGGCTAACCTTCGAGATATAGGCAACACTATTGTGTGCTTAAGCGATCGATGCGTGGCAGTTGACGTCTGCTTGAGTCGTGGGGCCTGTGTCTTGTCCGCAATGTCGAACAAGCCCTCGGAGCCGAACAGATGCCGCGTACGTCCCGCCCCCTGCAGGTTCTGCCGATTGTCCTGCGGGAGGTCGAGGTCATCGACGTCAGGGACATCACGCCCAACATGCGCCGCCTCACCGTCGGCGGCGAGCAGCTGGCGGCTGGCGAGATGAATGGGATGCACCGGCCCGCGTTCCGCTCCGAGGGCTTCGACGACCACGTCAAGCTCGTCATTCCCCCGCCGGGTGTCGATGAGATCGACACCGGGGTCCAGGACGAGTTCCGGTTCAACTGGAATCGGGAAGCCCTCAGCCTCACCCGCGACTACACCGTGCGCAGCGTCGATCCGGAGGCCGGGTCCTTCGCGTTCGACGTCGTCCGCCACGACTCCGGTCACGCCGCCGACTGGGCATTCCGCGCCCGCCCCGGCGACAGGCTGCACATCGCCGGCCCCAAGACCTGCGCGGGACTCAGCGAGGGCGTCGACTTCCACCTCCTCGTCGCCGACGAGACCGCCCTACCGGCCGTCGGACGCTGGCTCGAGGAGGCGCCGGCGGGAACGCGCGGGCACATCATCGTCGAGGTCCCCACCGCCGCCGACATCCAGGACATCCCCACCGCCGCCGACGTCGAGATCGACTGGCTGATTCGCGACGGCTTCGCCCCCGGCGACTCCCCGCTGCTGTTCGACGCGGTGAGGAACGTGCAGCTGCCCCCGGGACGCACCTTCGCCTGGTGCGCGGGGGAGGCGATGACGATCGCCCCCATCCGCCGCCACCTCCGCCGTGACCTCGGACTGCCCAAGGAGGACATCGAGGTTGTCGGGTACTGGCGGCGGACCGCGGCACCTGCCCCCGACTCCGCCTCCCACCCGACCGACATCGCCGAGGCGGCGGCTCCCTCCGCAGTGCTCGACGAGGTCCACGAGATGACCGAGCTCCTGCCCCCGATCATCACCCGCGTCGCAGTCACCCTCGGCATCGGCGACCTCGTGGCCGGAGGCACCTCCACCGCCGAGGCGATCGCCGCGGAGACGAGCACCCCCATCGAGGGCATCCGCGTCGTCCTCACCGCGATGTGCGCACTCGGACTCCTCGAGCGCGACGGCGCGGAATACCGCAACACCGCCACCGGTGCGGTCCTCACCGGGGAGGGCGTCGCCGAGCAGCTCTCGCTGGCCGATCCCGCGAACGCGGACCTCTTCTCCATCGTCGACCTTCTCGACGTGATCCGCGGCGGCTGGACTGCCAGAGTCTCGCGCGCCTCGGCGCTCACCGCCGAGTCCTGGACGCAGCTGCGTGCCCGCGACGAAGCCCTCGACACGGCCCACCGCGGGCGGACCCTCGACCATGTCCAGTACGTCCTCGATCCGCTCCTCGACCTCGAGGCGATCGCCTCGGCGCGTAGCATCGCCCTGGCTGGGGACGCCGGCGCCGAGGTGGCCGCCGAACTGACCCGGAAGGCGCCGGCGTCCGGTCGGACCATCCACACCCCGGCCGCGACTGCGCGGCCGGGCGGGAACCCTGGCCCGAGGTCGATTGCACGCTCCTGCTCGCCGGGCTCACCGGACGCTCCCGGGCCGAGGGGAGAGGCCTGCTCGCCCACCTCCTCGCCGGCAGCTCCCGCCTCGTCGTCGTCGAGCCCTTCGTCGACGGTGCGGAATCCGATGACCACCGGGCCGAGGAGCTCGTCTCGGTGTTCGCGACCACCGGTCACGCGTCGTACACGAGCGACGAGGTCGAGGACACCCTGCGCGAACTCGGCGCGGCGGACGTGGCCGTCGTCGAGATCGGCTGGGGCTTCGGCCGCTTCACGAAGGCCGTCATCGCGACGACGCGCTGACGAGGCGCGACGACGCGCGGCTCGTCAGCACCGGGAACACGGACACGACCACGAACAGGAGCGCAGATGACGACGAGAAGGATCGCGACCATGATCGCGGCGGGGATGATGAGCCTCGCCCGCCGATCGCGTCGAGGAGCTCAACGGGATCCCCGTCGTCGCCGACCAGGAGCCCGACCTCGAGAAGCTCGCCGAGGTCGACCCCGACCTCATCCTCGTCCCCAACATCTACGAACCGTATATGATCTCTCAGCTCGAGGAGCTCGCACCCGTCTACCAGTTCACCCTGCGCGGAGACGATCGGGCGAACTGGAACCAGCGGGTCGAGGAGATCGCGGACGCGGTGAACCGCACCGAGGCCCTCGCCGACGCCGACATCATCTTCGTCACCTCGGACCTGCGGGGAGGCTACGACGCGGCGACCCAGACGATGATGGACTCGCCGGTGTTCAAGGAGCTGCCGGCGGTCAAGGCCGGACACGTGTATCCGCACGGCAACGCGACCATCGCGGGCTACGCCGATGCGATGTACGACATCGAGATGGCCGAGAAGGCGCTCGAGGACTACAGGAACTCGTGATCTGCGGTGCCCTGGGCCCCTGAGCGGCGGCCCGGAGCACCCGCACGTCCGTCCGCGCTCCTCGATAGACTGCCTCCAGTCCGCAAGCGAGGAGGAGAGTGTGGCGGTGGAGCTCAGCGATGCCGACGAGGCGATGCTCGCGGGCGCCGATGGGCCGGCCGTGGCGATGGCGATGAGGATCGTCGTCGGCCTCGCCGAGGCCAAAGGCGCTGAGCGCCTCATCGACGTGACCAGCGCTCACATCGACTCCTGCCTCTTCCACGGGCAGTCGGGGATCGACTTCGCGCGCCGCCTCGTCGACCTCGGGGGCGACTGCCGGATCCCGACGACGACGAACACCGGATCCGTCGACCTCCTCCACCCCGAGCTCATCCGCGCGGACGACGAGGAAGCCGCCGCCACACGCGACGGCCGCGAGCTCATGGAGCTCTACACCCGCCTCGGCGTGGCCCAGACCTGGACCTGCGCCCCCTATCAGCACCGGCCGCGTCCTGCCTTCGGCGAGCACGTGGCCTGGGCGGAGTCCAACGCCATCGTCTTCGCCAACTCGGTCCTCGGCGCGCGCACCGACCGCTACGGCGACTTCCTCGACATCTGCGCGGCGCTGACGGGCAGGGCGCCCGCCTCGGGCCTCCACCTCGACGAGAACCGGCGGGCGAGCGTCCACCTCGACGCCTCGGCCATCACGGAGACCGGCGACCACGTCTTCGCGCTGCTCGGGTACCTGACCGGGACGATCGCCGGCTCCGCGGTCCCGGTCCTCAGCGGTTTCGACGCCCCGGAGGCGATCACCGAGGACGAGCTCAAGGCTCTCGGCGCGGCCGCCGCCTCGTCGGGAGGCGTGGCCCTGTTCCACCTCGTCGGCCGCACTCCCGAGGCCCCCGCCCTCGCCGAGGTGTGCGACCCGGAATCGGTGCCGGTCGTCACGCTCACCGACGGTGACCTGCGGCGCGCACGGGACGAGCTGACCCACGGCAGCGGAGGCGTCGACGCCATCTGCCTCGGCACCCCGCACGCCTCCCTGGCCGAACTGCTGGCCCTGGCCCGGGAGCTGAGGGCGACGGGTCGGACCGCGCTGACGAGGCCGATCTACATCAACACCGGCCGCCTCACCATGGCCGAGTTCGACGCCCACCACCCCGACGAGCGCGCGGTCCTCGCCGAATTCGGGGTCACGATCGTCACCGACACGTGCACGTACCTCACCCCGGTGCTCGATCCCGCGGTGCGCTCGGTGATGACGAACTCGGGCAAGTGGGCCCACTACGCGCCGGCGAACCTCGGACTCGGGGTCGTGTTCGGCTCCTTGAGCGAATGCGTCGCCGAGGCGGTGCGATGAACCCGAACCTCATCGAGGCGACGGCGATCGTCACGGCGAGGACCGGGAACGTCGCCGCCTCCCACTCCTGCCGCCTTCTGCACCCGGCCGCGCCTCGGCGCCGGTGCAGGCCCTCGCACCGCTGTCGTTCTGGGGCGGAGTCGACCGCACGGGCACGATCGTCGACGTGCATCACCCCGCGCAGGGAGCCTCCCTCGGCGGGCGCGTCGTCGTGATGCCGGCCTCGCGCGGGTCCTCATCGGGGTCGAGCGTCCTCCTCGAGCTCATCAGGCGGGGGACCGCGCCCGCCGGCTTCGTGCTCTCGCACCCCGATGCGATCGTCGCCACCGCCTGCCTGGTCGCCGCCGAGCTCTACGGAATCGCCGTTCCGGCGGTGCTCGTCACCGAGGACGAGCTGTCACGGATCTTCGCGGCCGAGGAGGTCGAGATCGCCGCCGACCGCGGCTGACGCTCCGTGCAGGGGCGTGCGATGATGGGGCGGGCCGGCCGCCGCTCGGACGCCTGCGGCTAATGCCGGTGCGAGCCGGGCCGGCTGCCCTCCACCTCGTCGAGGATGAGCAGCGAACGGGTCGACACGACTCCGGGCACCTCATGGATGCGGCGGAGGATCACCTGGGACAGCGCCGTGTTGTCCGGGGCGTTGACCGTGACGAGAGCGTCGATGTCGCCGCTGACGGCCTGGACCTTCTCGACGAACGGCAGGCTCGCGAGCTCGTCGCGGACCTCCGGCCAGGGGCGCTCCCCGATCTTGACGACGACCACCGCCGTCACGGACATGTCGAGGGCTGCACGATCCACCTCGGCGGTGAACTTCCTGATCGCGCCCGATTCGACGAGGGCGGTGAAGCGCTTGTGCGCGGCCGACCGGGAGATGTGCACGCGCTCGGCGAGCTGCCTGACGCTCAGACGCGAGTCCTCGACGAGGGCGGCGATGATGCTGCGATCGATGTCGTCGAGGTTGAAGGGCAAGGGAAGCTCCTTATCGGGCGATGGGTCTCGCACGGACCCGCCGGGCTGATCCCAGTCTATCGGCGGGGGCTGAGCGCGCGGTCGCGGGCCCGGAGCAATCACGGCTGTCGCTATCATTGGCCGTATGGCACAGGACGAGGGCACCGCGAATCGCACGCTCGAACGGGCCGCAGCCATCCTCGACGCGATCGGACCCGGGGCCGCGACGGCGACCGAACTCGCGAGGCGCACGGGACTGTCGGTGTCGACGGCGCATCGACTGGCACTGTCGATGGTCACCACCGGCTTCCTCAGCCGTGACTCCAACGGAGCATTCCGCCCCGGCGAACGATTCATGCGCTCGTCGCTCGAACACGCCGCCGCGCCGGTGATCGCCGAGCTCAACCGCACCACCAGGGAAGCCTCCCAACTGTGGATCCGTCGCGGCTCGGACCGCATCTGCCTCATCGCGCTCGACGGGCTCCACGAGCTCAGGGCGACTCTGCCCGTCGGCTTCGTCCTGCCCCTCCCCGAGGGATCCAGCGGTCGACTGCTCGCCGAGGACGAGGACGCTCTGGCCGACGTCCGGCGACAGGGATGGGTCGAGTCGGTGGGGGTGCGAACACCCGGCATCGGCTCGGTCAGCGCCCCCGTGGTCGTCGACGGGACCATCATCGCCGCAGTGTGCATCGCCATCCCGCTCGCTCGGGTCCACGTGTCCCCTGGCGCCGATCACGGAGCGGCCGCCGTGGCCGCCGCCCAGAGGATCGCCGAGGCGATGAGCGGTCGGTGACCACCGGACCCCACGCCGGCTGATCCTGCCCTCTCCAGCGCGCGCCCGCGCCCCCTGCGCGCGATGTGCCTGCCCTTCCCCAGGTGTGCTCCCACTCCTCGTGCTGCCGATGCGCCGTTCACGCCGACTCGAGAAAGCTCGCTCGAACGGGTTGTGCTCCCCGTCACACCGACGGTACGCTCTATCCCAGCACATGCGAACTGCTATCCCAGACAATGGGAATCTCACGAGCTGGCCGTTCGCCCATCGATTGCCGCAGTGCCGCGCCGGGAGCGCGGCGGATGCGGAGGAACACCTGGTTTCAAGGGGGAAACAGTGTCATGATCTACTTCATCTCCGTACTGGTGCTGGTCGCCGTCTTCGCGATCGCCACCGTGCGCCCGATCAATATGGGACTTCTCGGCCTGGCCGCCGCCTTCATCGTCGGAGGATGGATCTCGGGAATCTCCATCGAGGAGATCACCTCATTCTTCCCGGGAGACATGTTCCTGGTGGTCTTCGGCATCACGCTGCTGTTCGGCATCGCTCGAGTGAACGGGACCATCGGCCTCATCATGGATTGGGCGCTGCGCCTCGTCCGCGGGAGGCCCTGGGCGATCGTCTGGCTGATGTTCACCCTGGCCGCCGTGCTCATGGCACTCGGCTCCGTGCTGGCGGTGGGGATGCTTGCGCCCATCGCGATGCCGCTGGCGAAGAAGTACCGCATCGATCCGCTGCTCATGGGCATGATGACCAGCCACGGGGCGCTCGCGGCCGCCTTCTCGCCGATCACCGTCTACTCGGTCGGCATCAACCAGCTCGTCGCCTCCCAGGGCATGGACATCGATCCTGTGCTGCTCTTCGTGGTCCCGTTCGGGCTCAATCTCCTTCTTGCGGTCGTCCTGTTCCTCACCCGCGGTCGGGACCTGTGGCGCAGGTCGGAGGCGATCACGGCCGACGATGTGCGCGACATCCGATCCGGCGGGACCGGGGGCACCGGTTCTGCTCCGCTCGGTGCTTCCGGCGGGAGCGGGAGTACCGACTCCGCGCCGCTCGGAGGTTCGGGTGGGGCGCCTGTCGACGGTGGCGGCAGCGGGGCGGTCGCCGGCAGTCTGCGGCGTGGACCCGTGGCGATGGGCAACATCACGGTCGCCGAGCGCGGCCCGCGTCCGACGCTCGACAACTGGCTGACCTACGCTGCGATGGCCGGTCTGCTGGTGACGGCCCTGATCGGGATCGACGTCGGGGTCGCCTCGACCTGCCTGGCGGCATTCCTCCTGCTCATCTCGCCCAAGAGCATCGAGCCGGCCATGAAGACGGTCTCGTGGTCGGCGGTGCTGCTCGTCTGCGGCATCGTCACCTACATGGGAGTGCTCAACGCCAATGGGACCATCGACTTCCTCGGAGCCAAGGCCTCGGAGATCCCATGGCCCCTCCTGGTCGCCTTCGTCATGTTCCTGGCGGTCGGCATCATCTCGGCGGTCGGCTCATCGTTCGGCATCATCCTCATCTCACTGCCGCTCGCCGCTCCGCTCCTCGCCACCGGAGACCTGCACGCCGCCGCATTCGTCATCGCCCTGTCCTTCTGCGCGACCGCCGTCGACGTGAGCCCGTTCTCGACGAACGGCGTCATCGTCCTGGCCAGCGCACAGGTCGACGACACCAGGCGGTTCCAGCGCTCGATGCTCGTCTACACCGGCTACGTCATCATCGCCGCCCCCGTCCTGGCCTGGCTGCTGGTCCTCCTGCCGGTGACGATCTGAGGTGCGCTCAGGACAAGGGTCTGCAGCCCCGCCGAACCGCTCGGCAGTGGGCCCAGCGATCATCCACCCGCGCCGCTTCTCGGCTCCATCACCAACAAACTCCCAAGCAGTAGGAACTGATATGTCATACAATAGGAACACTGCCACCGTTGCCATTCCCTCCCGGCCCCAGTCACGTCCACCCCACCGCGCCACAGCGCGACACCAGCGAAGCAGGAGTCCCATGAGCAGCTATGACATCGTCGTCATTCCCGGCGACGGAATCGGCCCCGAAGTCATCGACGCCTCGGTGTCGGTCCTGCGGGCATGCGAAGAGCGCTTCGGGTTGACGTTCACGTTCGACTTCAAGGACTTCAGCGCGGATCTCTACCGCCGCACCGGACGACGCATCACGACCGAGGACATGGACGAGATCGGCAGATCCGACGCAGTGCTCTTCGGAGCCATGGGCCTGCCGGACGTCCGCAGCCCCGAAGGCCTCGAGCTCGGTGCCCAGGTCGAGATGCGCGCCCACTACGGACTCTTCGCAAGTCTCCGCCCGGTCAGGCTCTTCCCCGGAGTCGACTACCCGGTGAAGGCGGAGCACATCGACATGCTCGTCATCCGGGAGACCTCGGAAGGGATGTTCGCGGGCCTCGCGGACGCTCATGAGCCCAGTGATGAGACGGCGAGCGACCGGATGACGATCACCCGAGCCACGTGCGAGAAGCTCTTCGACGTCGCATTCTCACAGGCCCGGGAGCGGCGCAAGCGCGGAACCCCGGGACATGTCACCCTGCTCCACAAGTCGAACGCCCTGCGCAGCAACGTCCTCATGGAGGGGGTGTTCGACGAAGTCGCGGCGAAGAACCCCGATATCGGAAGCGCGAAGCACTACGTCGATGTCGGCGCCATGTTCATGGTCACCGACCCCGAACGATACGACGTCGTCGTCTCGGAGAACATCTTCGGCGACATCCTCTCCGAGATCGCCGCAGGACTGGTCGGCGGGCTGGGACTGGCTCCGTCCGCCGATGTCAGTCTCACCCACGGTGTCTTCCAGCCCTCCCACGGCAGCGCGCCAGACATCGCGGGCCAGGGAATCGCCAACCCGACCGCGATGATCCTGTCCGCGGCGATGATGCTGGAATGGCTGGGCGGTCAGCACGGCGACGCTCGCTGCACCGAGGCGGCGGGGGCCATCCGCACTGCCGTGGAGTCGACGTTGAAGGCGGGTCGGCGCACGCGGGATCTCGGCGGAACCGCGAGCACTCAGGACATGGTCGAAGCGATCATCGGCGCAATGGGAGAAGTGAAGCCATGACACACAGAGTCGTCTACGTGAATCCGCTCAAGGACTACATCGACCCGCTCCTGGCCGCGGCGCCGGAGGACTTCACCGTCACCATCGTGCCGCCGGAGGCGGATCGCGCCGAGCAGTGCCGTGCCGCCGCCGATGCGGACTTCCTCATCTCGGGCGTCGAGGTCCATGAAGACGTCTTCAGATCCGCGAGGAACGCGAGGTTCATCCAGTACATGAGCTCCGGATACGGCCAGCTGCCCCTGAGCGTCCTCGACGATCTCGGCATTCCCGTGGCGCAGATGAAGACCCACTCGATCTCGGTCGCGGAGCATGCGATCACCCTGATGCTCACGCTGCTCAGGCGGATTCCCCACTCGATGCAGCTGATGCGGGAGGGGAAGTGGCGTCAGGATCTCGCCGAGGAGTCGTACGCGGAGCTCTACGGGAAGACCGTCGGCATTGTCGGGCTGGGCAACATCGGACGATGGGTCGCCAAGATCGCCCACTACGGCTTCGGCGCCAACGTGGTGTTCTACGATCGCGCGGAGATCCCCTTGACGGTCTCCGAGCTCGTCTCGGCCGAACCGGTCTCGCTGCCCGAGCTCATGACGGTGTCCGACATCGTCTGCGTGTGCCTGCCCCTCAACGAGGGATCCGACAAGCTGATCGGCCGGGACGAACTCGCGCTGATGAGTCCCAGAAGCATCCTCGTCAACATCAGCCGGGGTGAGGTCGTGGACGAGTCCGCGCTCATCGAGTGCCTGCGCGAGGGCCGCATCGCAGGTGCCGGGCTCGACGTCTACGAATCCGAGCCCCTCGATCCCGACTCGGAGCTGTTCACCCTCGAGCGCGCGATCTGCACGCCGCATATGGCCGGAGTGGGCTGGGAGAACGTCGAGCGCCGGATCGAGACCGTATGGGGCAACTTCGCGACCGTGCTGCGCGGCGGCATTCCCCGCGGAGTCGTGACAGCGGCGAAGCGCGCGGCGATCCCGGCCGGAGCAGTCGGATGAGGATGATGCCGGTGGCGCGGTGACGTCAGTGCCGGCCGCGCTCCTCATCCGTGGGGAGCGCGGCCGGCCCTGTTGTCAGAGGGTCTGCCCACGAGCGCGCGAAGTGCGAGTCGCTGCCATGCTCTCAGGCCTTCTGCCGCCCGGCGACACGGGAGATGGTCTTGACGAGCATGAGGACCAGCAGCAGGATCCCGACGTAGCCGTTGATGACATAGACGATGTTGACCATCTGCGAGAACGGCAGCACCAGACCGACCACCGTGCCGACGATCGCGAGGACGACAGTGAGGTACTTGAACCCCGGCTGCGAGTCGTCGTAGAAGCGGGACGAGACTGTCCACAGCAGAGGAACGGCCGTCGTGTAGATCCCGGCGAGGATCATCACCGAGATCCCCGCGGCCAGCCACGGCCCCAGTCCTCCGGCGAGGACGAGCATGGGGATCTCGGCGTCGAAGAGGCTCTCGATGTTGGCGAGCAGTCCGAGTCCGACGATCATGCAGGCCAGGGAGAACAGGATCCCGCCGAGGAGGCCGCCGCCGACCGCTTCCCGGCGATTGCTCGCCTTGCCGAGGGCGGCGAGGAACGCGGCGAGCCAGAGCATGCAGAACCCGACGTACGACAGTCCGGCAAGGAACCAGTTCGACGAGGCCTGGGTGACGTCGAGATCGCCGACGATGGCATTGCCCTCGACGATGCCGCCGGGGTTGGTCACGATCCCGTAGATGCCGAGCGCGATGGCAACGACGACGATGACGGGTCCGATCTTGCCGATGATCTCGACGAGGTTCTTCAGCCCGAACCACACGGTGAGTGCGACGGCGGCGGCGAGCGCGATTCCGCCGACGAACTTCGAGACGCCGTAGTGCTCCTCGAAGACGGCTCCTGCTCCGGAGACCATGACCGTGAAGCTGAGGAAGACGAAGAGGATCGAGAAGTAGTCGAAGAAGGTGCCGAGGTGCTTCCCGCAGTAGTAGTGGAACACGCCTGAGGGCTTGGCGAACTGCTGTGCCCGTCCGACGAGGAAGAACTCGACCGCGACATAGGACATGAGCACGAGGACGAGCAGTCCCGTGCCGAAGATGCCCCAGAATCCGTACGAGGCGTAGTACTGCAGGATCTCCTGACCGGTGGCGAAGCCCGAGCCGATGAGGAACGCGATGATCGCTCCCGCATAGGTGACGACGCGCAGCACGCTCCTCTTCTCTCCGGTACGCAGCTGGGTGGTCGAGACCGCGGTGTCTGTCATTGATGTCCTTCTGTAGTCACAGTTCTGCGTTGAACGGGTCGCACCGACGGATCGGTGTCGTCGAGGAGGTCCGAGTCGCCGATCGACGTGATGTCGGACGACGAGATCGACAACTGATATGTCAGGCGTGTCTTCAGGGTAGTGATTGCTTCTCGAGCATGCCAGCTTGTGCCGACAGATGAGAAGCGTCGACACGACGTACTGCAGAGGCCGGCGTTCAGCCGAGAGTCGCCCCCTTCATCAGCGCAGGTCGGCCGGGAAGTCCGCGCGGACCTTCTCGGTGACCGTGAACGTCTCCCGGTAGCGGCCGACGAACAGCCGCGACTGGGAGTACAGCGCCGTCGAGGAGTTGAAGACGAGCAGCGAGACCGGGTAGAGGAACCACTGCAGGTACATGCCGAGGGTGCGTCGGCGCGGGCAGTTGAACGGCCTCGGCGGCAGCAGCTTGAAGTGGACGACGACCGCCACCACCAGGCAGGCCGTCCCGACCTGCTGGAGCGCGCCGACGATGAAGGGAAGATCGTCGACGACCGCCGGGATCGGGGCGGCGTCCGCCGAAGCGGCGCCCGAGAGCAAGAGGAACGGCACCCAGCCGCCGATCGCGATGATCAGGGACACCACCGCGAGCGACACGTGGCCCTCGAGCAGGACGAGCAGACGCAGCCAGCCGTCGAGCACCGGCAGCCCGCGTCGGTGCCGGATCAGGTTGGCCGCGACATAGGGGACGTCGGAGGCGCCGTACGACCAGCGGCTGAGCTGGGCGAACTGGGCCCGCAGGGTCTGCGCCAGAGTGCCGGCGACGACCGCGTCCTGGAGCACCGGCACATGGATCGGCACGACCCGGTAGTCCCCGCCGAAGTGCATGTAGGAGCGCCAGTACTGGTGGCCGTCCTCGACGATGGTCCGCCGTGACCAGTAGTCCATCGCCGCGAGCGCGTCGAGCGGCTGGGAGTGCGAGGCGAAGTTCCGCAGCACCAGCGGCCGGACGGAGCTGACGAGGTTCCAGAAGCTGTTCGCCGAGGCGATCACCCGCGTCGGCGCCGGAGCCTGCCAGATGTTGTTGGTGTAGAGGCTGACCGGCTGGAAGCTGGCCCGCCCCCGGTTCTCGGCGATGGTGAACTCATAGCTCACGGCATCGAAGTAGCTGTCGTGGACCCGGTTGTCGCAGTCGAGCGTGGTGACGAGGACCAGAGCGGGATCGAGACCCCGGGCTGCGGCCCAGGCGGAGACCCGACGCCCGGCGAAGGTGATGTTCGCACCCTTCCCGGCCACCTCGTCGGGGATGTCCGCGGGATGCTCGACGACCTCGAAGTGCCCGAACGACCTCCCGAAGGCCTCACTCACGCGCCTGACCGTCTCCCTGATCGCCTCCCCGCCGCGCTCCTCGTAGGCGAAGAACACGGCCAGATGATCGGCCGGCAGCGAGGACTGGACCAGGGACCTCAGGCTCGTCTGCACGACCTCGAAGGGTTCGTTGTACGCGGCGATGATGACGGCGTGGCGGATCGCCTGCGGATCGGGGATCGCCGAGGGGTCGGCGCGGACATTCTCGATCGCCTCCCGGTGCCGGGCGTAGCCGAGGGACTGCCGGGGAGAGCCGGGCACGGGCAGGCCTCGCCGGGCCAGGCTGAGGTCGACGAGCCGGGCGGCATAGTCGACCCTGAGGGCGGCGCGGTAGCGGCGGTAGCCGCGCATGAGGTCGACGGCGCCACGGACGCTGCGGACGAACACGAGCCCCGCGATCCCGAGGACGAACGCCACGGCGAGGCGGGGGCTGAGGAAGGGGAGGACGAAGAGGAGAGTGAGGGCGAGTCCGCTGATGACTCCGGGGACGAGCTCGCACGTTCGATACAGACGGTCGCGCCGCCCCAGGGGAATCTCGATGTCCACACGCTCACTGTGGCCCCTCCCGGTCGCCCGGACAACCGGAAACGACGGATGCCGGGACCTGTTCCCCGAGGTTTCGACCGGAGTTCACCGATGTCCGCCCCTGTGGCGGAATGAGCAGGTCGACTAGGCTGATCGTGCACCCGATCCGTCCATCGAGAGCGAGGACGCAATGACCCTCATCGCAGCCTTCCCCTACGGCAGGAAGGACCGCTCGGCTCTCCGGCTGGCCGCCGTCCTGGCCCGATCGAGCGGTCATCCGCTGCGCATCGTCAGCGTCATCCCGGCACCCGGTTCCACTCTTCCCTCGAGCGGCGGGTATCTCCAGTTCGCCGAATGGTCGCGCGAGCGCGGGAAGCAGGCGGTCGCCGAAGCCCAGGCCGCGGCCGCGGAGATCTGTCCCGACCTCGACACCCATGCGGTGTCCGTCTCCGCGGAGTCCCGCGCCAGGGCCCTCATCGCCGAGGCGGAGAAATCAGGAGCGCGGATGATCGTCGTCGGGTCCGGCACCGACGGCAAACGCGGCAGAGTGCGGCTGAGCTCGACGTCGGACCGTCTGCTCCACTCCTCACCGGTGCCCGTGGCGCTGGCGCCCCGTGAGTACGACGTGCCCGCAGGCTCCACCGTCACGCGGGTCACCTGCTCCTACCGCGGGGACGAGCACTCCCGTTCCGTGCTCCTGCGCACGGCAGAGATCGCGCGCGATGTCGGGGCCGACCTGCGGATCGCGACGTTCGCCGCGGGCGGGAGAACGGTCGAACCCTCGACGCTGGAGGAGGGATCCGCACGGGAGACGCTCATCGCCGAGGTGACCGCCTCCCAGGAGACGGCCCTGACCTCGATCTCCGCCTACGCTCGGCCGGGCTCGGTGGCGACGGTCGTCGGCACCGGACGGGACTGGGCCGCCGCCGTCGAGTCCGTCGACTGGGTGAGCGGGGAGGTCCTCGTCCTCGGGTCCTCGGACGAGGGGCCGAAGTCCCGGCTGTTCCTCGGCTCCGACGCCTCGAAGATCATCCGCAGCACGCCGGTGCCGGTCGTCGTCGTTCCCTGAGCCGATCGATGTTCCACATCATGGATCTTCGTTGACCGGAGGATGGGAGCCGGGGAAGCATATCGAGCAGTGATTCCTCGGTTCCACCGCGTTCCCCCGTGCCCGAAGGAGGGCCCATGACCTCTCCCGCCATCATCGGCTGGTCCCACGGCCAGTTCGGTCGCAGCGAGCACCCGCTTCCGGTCATGATGGCAGCGGTGGCACGGGACGCGGTGGCAGACGCAGGACTCGAGCTCGCCGACATCGACGTCATCCACGTCGGCGTCTACAACAACGGGCTCTCCCGGCAGGGATTCGAGGCCGCCCTCCTCGGGGTGGAGATCCCCGAACTCGCGCTCACGCCGGCCCACCGCCATGAGAACGCTTGCGCCACCGGTTCCACGGCGGTCTTCGCCGCCCATGACTCGATCGCCGCCGGTCGGCATCGGATCGCTCTCGTCATCGGCGCCGAGAAGATGACCCAGGCCTCGGGACACGAGGTCAACGAGACCCTCCTCAGCGCCAGCTACCGGGACGAGGAGGAGCACTACAAGTCGTTCGCCGGCGTCTTCGGGGAGATCGCCGCCCGGTACTTCGAGCGCTTCGGCGACCACTCGGACACCCTGGCCAGGATCGCGTCGAAGAACCACGCCAACGGCACCCACAACCCTCTGGCCCATATGCGCAGGGACCTCGGATTCGAGTTCTGCTCCACGGTGTCGGAGAAGAACCCGTACGTGGCCGAACCGCTGCGGCGCACCGACTGCTCCCTCGTCTCCGACGGCGCGGTCGCCCTCGTCCTCGCCGCCGACGAGGTCGCCGGCTCCGCACCACAGGCGGTGCGGTGGAGGGGGATGGGGAACGCCAACGATGCCATGCCGCTGTCCCGGCGCGATCCGCTGGAGATGCGCGGCGCCGGTGCCGCCATGCGCCAGGCGCTCAAGCAGGCCGGGATCGGGATCTACGACCTCGACCTGCTCGAGACCCACGACTGCTTCACCATCGCCGAACTCCTCGAATACGAGGCCTTCGGGCTGGCCGGTCCCGGACTGGGCCACCGGCTCATCGACGAGGGTGTGACCGCCGTCGACGGGGAGCTGCCGGTCAACCCCTCGGGCGGGCTCAAGGCCAAGGGCCACCCCATCGGCGCCACCGGTGTGTCCATGCACGCCCTGGCCGCGGCCCAGCTCACCGGCCGCGCCTCCGGGATCCAGATCGAGTCCCCGGAACTCGCGGGAGTCTTCAACATGGGAGGCGCCGCGGTCTCCAACTTCGCCTCGGTCCTGGAGCGCGTGCGCTGATGCGATCCATCTCCCGGACATCGCCGGCGAAGGACTTCACCCCCACGCCTCGGCGCGGCGTCAACGTCTCCCACTTCCTCACCCAGACCGCCCGCCGGATCCCGGACGCCCCTGCCGTCATCGACCCCGACCGCGGGATCACATGGTCGTGGAGGGAGCTCGACGAGCGCGCGGATGCGCTCGCGCTCGACCTGCAGCGACGGGGTGTGGCCAGGCGCGACAGTGTGGTCCTCGTCTCCGCGAATCACGCCGAGGTGATCCAGGCCTTCTGGGGTGCCATCCGCGCGGGTGCGGTCATCGCCCCGCCCAACGCCGCCCTCTCCACAGAGGAGCTGCTCGGCATCTGCGAAGAGGTCCGGCCTGCGGCCCTCATCGTCGACCGCGAGCACACCGACTTCGTCGAGGCACTGCACCGGGACGGGTACACGGGACCCGTGCTGTGGATCGGCGAGCTGCCGACGACCGTGACGGGCCCGCTGAGCGCCGCCGTCCCCGAGAGTGCCCGGGTCCGGCGCGGCCATGGGGGACCATCACCGGATTCGGCCGACGAGATCACAGCCCTCGGCGACTTCGAGGTCGAGGAGGACGATCCCTGCTGGTACTTCTTCACCTCCGGGTCGACGGGTCGTCCGAAGGCCGCGACCTTCACCCATCGCCACCTCGGCGCCGTGCTCGCCAATCATCGCTGCGACCTCTTCCCCGACGAGGACGAGACCGGTGCCTCACTCGTCATCGCGCCTCTGTCGCACGGGGCGGGAATCCACATGCTCGCCCAGGTGTTCGGCGGCACGCCGTCGGTCATCCACCCCGGCGGCCGAGCCGACCCGCTGACCCTGTGGGAGTCGATCGACCGCTTCGGCATCACCAACGCCTTCACCGTCCCCACGATCCTCAACCGCATCGTCGCAGGCCTCCCGGACGACCGGGGACCCGGCGACCACACCCTGCGGCGAGTCGTCTACGCGGGAGCGCCGATGCTCGCCGCCGACCAGGCCCGGGCCCTCGACCGGCTCGGACCCTGCCTCGTCCAGTACTTCGGCCTCGCCGAGGTGACGGGGGCGATCACGATCCTCAGGCCCGAGGAGCACGGGGCGATCCCCGTCGACGAGGCGGGGATCGGCACGTGCGGTCGCGCCCGGACCGGAGTCGAGATCCTCATCGTCGACGAATCCGGCACGCCGACGGGGCCGGGGGTGAGCGGCGAGGTCTGCGTCGCGGGGCCGACGGTGTGCGCAGGCTATCTCGGCCGCCCCGATGCCAATGCCGAGTCCTTCGCCGGCGGGATCTTCCACACCGGCGACATCGGCTACCTCGACGAACGCGGATACCTCTACCTCACCGGGCGGAAGTCCGATATGTACATCTCCGGCGGATCGAACGTCTACCCGAGGGAGATCGAGGAGCTCCTCCTCACCTCCGCCGAGGTGGCCCAGGCGGTGGTCGTCGGCGTGCCGGATCCCCAGTGGGGCGAGATCGGCGTCGCCGTCATCGAGCTCGCCCCCGCCGCGCCGGCGGTCGAGCCGGAGCGTCCGCCGTCGGAGGGCGAGCACACCGATCACCTCGACCGGGTGCGCGAGCGGCTGCGATCCTTGCTCAAGTCGCGACTGGCGCCCTACAAGGTGCCCAAGGAGATCCATTTCGTCGACCGCATCCCGGTCACGGCCTACGGGAAGATCGCCCGCCGGGAGATCAGGGACGAGCAGTCACGCGGACGGGGGAGCGCCCGATGACCGATCTCAGCGGCAAGACCATCATCGCGATCGGCTGCGGCACTCCCGACGGACAGATCAACAACGGCTTCGCGGCCGTCCGCGCGTTCCTCGCCGCCGGGGCCCGGGTGTGCATCGTCGACCGCGACGCCGCCGCCCTCGAGCATGCACGGGCCGCGCTCGACGCCGGGGACAGCCTCGGCGGGGAGGCTCCGCGGTTCACGACGGTCGCGGCCGACGTCGGCGATGAGGACTCCCTGACGGCCGCCTTCGCCCACTGCGCCGAGGTGCTGGGCACTCCCACCGTCCTCCACTACAACGTCGGCATCGTCGTCAACGGCGGACTCGACACCCTCGATGCCGAGGACTTCCGGACAGCCCTCGACATCAACCTCCTCGGAGCGTTCCGGGCGATGAAGCTCGCGCTCGGCCACATGCGCGAGGCCGGCGGCGGATCGATCATCACGGTCTCCTCGGTGGGAGGCATGCGGCACATGGGGTACGACTACCCGGCATACGCGGCGTCGAAGGCGGGGCTCATCGCGCTGACGAAGGCCACGGCTCTCCAGCATGCCGCGGAGGGAATCCGCGCGAACTCGATCGCCCCGGGCCTCATCGAGACCCCGCTCATCCACGGGTCGATCAGCGGGCACTATGCCTCGGTCGAGGAGATGCTCGCGGCCAGGCACGCACTCTCGCCGACGGGACGGATGGGCCGGCCCGAGGACGTCGCCGACCTCGCGGTGTTCCTCGCCTCCGACGCGGCGGCCTACATCAACGCGACGGTCATCCCCGTCGACGGCGGACTCGTCCACCGGGCGGGCGGCGTCGAGCATGACACGACGACTGCGGTCGACGACACGAACTGAGAACCACGAGGCGAAGGAGGCAATGGTGCCCCAGGCAATACGGAGGACGCATGTGCTCACCGCGTGTGCGGTGCTGACGATCCTCGTCATGCTGCTCACCGGATGCGGCACGAACTTCGGAACGACGGAGGACGGACAGAAGCGCTACCGGTGGAAGATGACGGTGACGACCGGTTCGACATCGACGTGGTATCTGGCGGCGACGAAGTTCGCCGAGGACCTCGAGAAAGAGACCGACGGACGCATCACCCTCAAGGTCTTCGGCAGCGAGCGGCTCTCCGCGGGTGAGGCGACCGCAGGTGTCGAGCAGCTGATGGACGGTGCCAAGGACTTCTCCTACAACTCACCGATCATCTACGCCGGCGTCGATCCCCGGTTCGGCGCGGTCACCGCGCCGTTCCGCTTCGACACCGTCGAAGACGGCCAGGCCGCCCTCGCCGGCCCCGGAGGCGATGTCTACCGGAAGTACCTCGCCGAACGCGGCGTCGAGCTGCTCGGGTTCGGCGAATCGGGGATGCGGCAGCTGACGAACACTCGCCGGCCCATCGAGACCCCGGAGGACCTGGCCGGTCTGAAGTTCCGGATCCCCGGATTCGGTCTCTACACGGACTTCTACCGCTCGCTCGGGGCCAACCCGACGACGATGCCCTTCGGTGAGGTGTTCTCGGCGCTGCAGCAGGGTGCGATCGACGGGCAGGAGAATCCGATCGATGTCATCCACTCCGCGAACCTCCAAGAGGTCCAGCCCTACCTGACCCTGTGGAACTACTCGTACGATCCGCTCATCCTCGGGATGAACAAGGATCTCTTCGAATCTCTCAGCGATTCCGACAAGGAACTCGTCGCTCGGCTCGCCGCTGACGCCAACGAGTTCCAGATCAGTCAGAACAGGGAGCGCGAGGAGAAGCTGCTGGCCGAGCTCAAGGACAAGGGCATGGAGGTCAACGAGCTCACCGACGAGCAGAAGGAGGCCTTCCGAACGTCCCTGGCCCCGCGGTTCGAGGAATACCGCACGATCTGGGGTCCCGAGATGGCCCAGGTCTTCATCCCGGAAGGACTGTGAGATGAGAATCGTCCGTTGGTTCGAGGACTGGGTCGTGGTCCTGTCCTTCGTCGTGATCGTCGTCGTCACCTTCGTCAACGTCCTGGCCCGCTACCTCTTCCAGGCCTCCCTGGCGTTCTCGGAGGAGATCACCATCAACCTCCTCGTCGTCATGACGATGATGGGGGCGGTCGTCGGCATCCGCCTCGGTGCGCACCTCGGGTTCACCTACCTGGTCGAGAATGCCCAGGGCGGCACCCGGCGGGTGCTCATCGTCGTCGGGGCCGCCCTGATGATCGTGTTCCTCGCCGTTCTCCTGATCTGGGGCGGGGAGATGCTCGTCCACCAGGCGGCCCGCGGGCGGGCGACGCCGTCGCTCGGCATTCCGCAGTGGCTGTTCACCTTGTCGATTCCGCTCGCGGGACTCCTCGGGATCGTCCGCACGGTGCAGTCCGCGCGGACTGCGCTCACCGAGGACACCTCCGCCGAGGCGGTGACCGAGCGGCTGGCCCGTGAGGCCGCCCCCGTCGTCGACGATCTCGAGATCGGAGGGCGGCGATGATCGAGCTCCTGCTGTTCGGCAGCTTCTTCCTCTTCCTCGCTCTCGGGATCCCGGTCGCGTTCGCCCTCGGCCTGTCCGCCGTGACGGTGCTCATCACGACCGACGGACTCCAGGTCCTCGACGTCGTCCCCAGCGTCATGTACCCCTCGCTGAGCTCGGGGACCCTGCTCGCGATCCCGTTCTTCGTCCTCGCCGGGATCGTCATGCAGCACACCGGGATCTCGAAGCGCCTCGTCGATCTCGCCTTCATGCTCTTCGGCCGCTTCAACCACGGGCTGGCCGCGGTGACGATCGTCTCCGCCTTCTTCTTCTCCGCGATCTCCGGATCGGGGCCGGCGACGGTCGCCGCGATCGGCGCGATCCTCATCCCGGCGCTCGTCCGCAAGGGATACGAGAAGAAGCACGCCGTGTCGCTCGTTGCGGCATCGGGATCGATGGGCATCGTCGTCCCGCCGTCCATCGCGTTCATCATCTTCGCCGTCGTCGCCGCCGAGTTCGGCTCGATCTCGATCTCCCGACTCTTCATCGCGGGCATCGTGCCCGGTGTCATCATGGCCGTCGCGTTCTTCGTCGCCGCGCTCTTCGTGCCGCGGGTACGGGAGGCGGCGGGACTGCCGAGCCGGTCTCGAGAGGCAGTCGGCGCGGCCGGCTCCGCGGGTGCCGAGGGACCGTCGACCGGAACCGGAGGGGCGACGGCCGTGCAGTCCACGGCGGGAGGCGGCGGTTCCGGGGAGACCGCCACGGCGACGGCGACCGGTGATCCCATCACCATTCTCAGCGGTGGGCCGGCCGATGTCATCTCCGCCTTCGTCAAGGCGATCCCGGGACTGCTCATCCCGGTCATCATCCTCGGCGGAATCTACGGCGGTGTCTTCACCCCCACCGAGGCGGGTGCCGTGGCCTCCGTCTATGCCCTGGTCGTCGGCGTGTTCGTCTACCGGGAACTGAGGTGGCGGGACCTGCCGAAGGTGTTCCTGGAATCGGGAGTGTCGACCGCGGTGATCATGTTCATCGTCGGTGTCGCGAGTCTCTTCTCCTACGTCATCACCGTCGAGGGCGTGGCGGAGCGGGTCTCCGGGGCGGTGCTCGGGATCACCGACAACAAGTTCGTCATCCTCGCCGTCATCACCGTCGTCCTCCTCATCGTGGGCGCGTTCGTCGACGCGATCAGCGCCTTCTACCTGTTCATCCCGATCCTCGTGCCGATCCTCGTCGGAGTCGGGGTCGACATGACGACGATTGGCGTGTTCATGACCGTGAACCTCGCGATCGGACTGTTCACCCCACCGGTCGGCCTCAACCTCTATGTCGGTGCGGGCATCGGCAGGATCAAGCTGGAGGAGGTGGTGCGGGGGATCCTCCCGTTCCTCATCTGCTCCATCGTCGCCCTCATCCTCATCACCTACATTCCCGCGATCTCGAACTGGCTGCCCGATCTCCTCGGAGTGGGATGAGCCGGGCGAACATGACAAGGAGACTCATGGAACCGCACCTTCTCAATGGCAGGACCGCGCTGATCACCGGGGCCGCCCAGGGCATCGGCTTCGCCATCGCCGAAGCGCTCGCCGGTCGGGGCGCCTCGGTGGGCGTCGTCGATCTCCGCGGCGCCGACGAGGCCGCCGCACGGCTGGCCGAGGAGCACCCGGACCAGAGGTTCGCGGGCTTCGCCCTCGATGTCCGTGACGCCGAGGCGGTGCAGGGCACGGTCGACTCGTTCGTCGCCGGATTCGGCGGCATCGACATCCTCGTCAGCAACGCCGGGACCGCGGCCCGCGTCGGCATCGACGAGATCACGGCCGAGCAGTGGCAGCGGGACCTCGACACCAACCTCGGCGGGACGTTCAATGTCATCAGGGCCGCCGTCCACCCGCACATGCTCGATGCGGGCGCGGGATCGATCATCACGATCTCCTCGATCTCCGGGATCAACGGAGGGGCGGTGTCCCAGGGTGAGGCCGGTGCGCGCTCGGGTCCGGCGTACGCCGCGAGCAAGGGCGGCATCATAGCGCTGACGAAATGGGTGGCCAAGGAGTACGGGCGGCGGGGGATCCGGTGCAATTCGGTCGCGCCGGGGCCGGTCGAGTCGGCTCTGACCGCCGGTCAGGACTACGACACGTCCGGTCAGGCCCTCGACAGGCTGGGCAGGCCCGACGAGATCGCCGAGGCGGTCGCCTACCTCGCGGGCGACGGCGCCTCATTCACCACCGGGCAGATCCTGCGCGTCGACGGCGGGGCCGTGATGTCCTGAGGGCTCTCCATCTCGGCGAGACGGCGGGATCCAATCACTTTCGGAACCATACATCTGTTTCAGAACAGATGTATGGTTCCGAAAGTGATGAGAGTGCTCGCCGGGCTCGGTACTCGTCGAACTCAGGGGAGCTCGAGGAGGAGCAGCTCGAAGGTGACGGCGACTGGATTCGCGCCGGTGCGGACCCTGCCGGCGAGCACCCGGCCATGGACGTCGACCGCCTCGGCGACGAGCTCGACGTGCGGCTCGCCCGGGCTGTCTTCGACCGTTCCCCTGAGGACGGTGTATTCGGCCGCCGGCCAGTCGACGACGACTTCCTCGGCCCGTTCACCTCGACCATTCACGTCCTCGAAGATCGCACCGACCGTGCTGCCGAGGCTGCCACGGACCTCGGCGCGGGTGAATCCCGCTGCCCGGCACACGTCGAGGACCGCTTCGTCGATCATCTGACCAGGGCGGATGCGGGAGACCACGCCCGTGCGGACGGTGTCCTGATCCGTCTGATGCGCACTGCTCGCCGAGGTGGGAGAGACCTCGACGTCGTGGATCGGGTTCGGAGCGACACGGTGGTCTGGACGCGACCGCGGCGCGAAGGTCGGCAGCCCGGTCTCCTCGTCGATCGCGCTGAGAAGCTCCACATCGGAGTAGGCGAACACGCGCAGCCGGAGACCCTCGGCGCCGATCGTGGCGCCGGGAAGGAGGTGGCCGCCCCGGTGGCGGCCGAGCCGGTCGGTCCAGGAGGCGTGGATGTGCCCGAAGGGGTCGAGCGCAGCGGGACCGGGCGCGGCAGGACCGGGCGCGGGACCGGGCGGGGCAGGAGCGAGCGCGGGAGCAGGTGCAGCGGGCGCGGGGGCGCGGAGGTCGGAAGCCGGCGACCGGAATCCCAGCGTCGCGGAGCCTGCCCTCACGCGGACGGGGCACTCGGCCGACATCTCCGCGCTGAAGTGCATTGGATGCGCGGCATCAGGACCATAGGCCGGTCTGACATAGGGAAGCGCGGAGAACCCGCCCGAGACGACCTCGACTCCGGCCCCGCGGACGTCCAGCTCCGACAGGATCCGCCCGAACTCGGTGAAGAGCTCGGCCCCCGGCAGCAGATCGACGTCGTGGACCGCCACGGCGGTCGGCACCGACACGATGCGCGGGTGAAGCCGGGGCCCGGCATGGACGAAGGTCTCACCCGCGCGACCGAGCGGATAGTCTGGCGGGGGCGTCATCGACTCGACGGTCGCCGGATCGGCAGCCGCGGGCCCGGTGGTCGCCGGTTCAGCGCTCATCGTCGACCTCGGCAGCGGTGAGATCGAGCTCGGCGAAGGCCGAGTCGTCATCGCGGGCGGTTCCCGGACCCGAATCGGCGCCGGAGCCGAGCGCCGCGGCGATGGCGCGTGCCTCATGGCGGAGCAGGGCGACGAGCCGCTCGACCCGGGGGCCGGTGATGCGGTCGGCGATGCTCGCGATCGACAGGGCCGCCCGAGGGCGGCTGCCGCGGATCCGCAGCGGCACCGCCACCGCCCACGACCCCTGCGCGAACAGTCCGGGGTTGTGGACGAATCCGTCGATGCGCGCCTGGTCGATGATGTCGCGCAGCTGGTCGATCGAGACTTTCGGGTACTTCTCGGCGAGGATCTGCGCATTCGCCTCGAACTGGGCGTCGACCTCGGCGCTCGTGAGCTCGGCGAGGATCGCGAGGCTTCCCGCGCCGATGCCCAGCGGGTGACGGTCGCCCACGGCCAGGGCATTGTTGAAGATCTCGCCGAATCCCTCCTCCCGGCGGGCGCAGATCGAGTAGCTGCCGGTGCGCAGGGTGAGGAAGACGGTGTCCTGAGTGAGCTCGGCGAGCCGCAGGAGACTCGATTCCGACTCCGTGACCAGGGGATCCACCGATTTCTGCGCGAGCTGTCCGAGGATCTGGGACTGCACGCCGAGGCGGTAGCCGCCTTCGTCGAGCCGTTCGACATAGCCCATCGCGATGAGCGCGTGCAGCATCCGATGCACACTCGGCTTGGGACGGCCGCTGATTGCGGCGATCTCCGACAGGCTGGCACCGCAGCTGCGCTCGCTGGAGATGAGGCCGACGAGGTTGAGCAGGGTCAGCGCGCGCTGGATGCTCTGGGCGCCGGTGCCGGGCTCGAGGTCGTCGATGGCGTGGGCGACGTTGAACGAGGCGGAGCGCCGGAGGATCTTCCCCCGCATCCTCATCCGGCCGAGTTCGTCCGGTCCGACGCCGCTGTGCATGGGACGATTATCATCGCTCATTCGGCGGAATCCGCCGCAGATCCATGATGTGGAACGGCAACGAGGCCCGCCGACAGTGCCCGGAAGGCCCGTCCGGCCCGCTCGGCCGGGTCCGCCCCGGCGCCGGCACGGTCCCCGCTCGACTCGGCCCACTCCTCGAGTCCGATGCGCACCGCCGCGGTCGCGGCCGCCGCGAAGAGACGGGCGTCGAGCTCGTCGTCCCCTGGGCCGAGGAGCGCGCGGAAGACGCCGAGAAGGCGACGTTCGGACTCCCCGTTGACGCGCAGCCAGACGGAACGCAGCGCGGTGTCGGTCAGGGCCGCACGGAGCAGGCCCCCGGCCCTCTCCAGCGCCTGCGCCTCCTCCGGGCCGTCCGGGGAGAGCACGGTGCGGATCGCCGAGGCGATCGCCGCCCGCAGCCGGTTCCCGTCGATCGATCCCCGCCGGGTGTCCGCGGGGTCGTCGAGGGCCGCGGCGATCGCCGACTGCCAGTCGTCCGCGCCGACCGAGAGCAGCGGGGCGACGGCATCCTCCTTGGTCGGGAAGTATCGGTAGAAGGTGCGCAGGGACACCCCCGCCTCCGCGGCGATCGCCTCGACGGTGACGCCGCCGGAACCCGCCGCCGACAGCAGCCGGGCGGCGGCGAGGGCGATGTCCAGGCGCGTCGTCGCCCGCCGCCTCTCGGTCAGTGAAAGCTCCATGGCTCCACTGTACGAGAGCACCCGGAACGGGAAGTCCTCCGCGCTCCCAAGCGTTGACCTGTATGACACAACGTGTCACGCTGGCATAAATGGACATCAAGAAGGGATCATCATGAATCGCTACACGGATCGCCGCGTGCTCATCACCGGAGCGGGCTCGGGCATCGGGCAGGCCACGGTGCTGCGCTTCCTCTCCGAGGGCGGCCGCGTCGCCGCTGCCGACGTCAGCGCCGCCGGTCTCGCCGACACCGCGGCCAAGGCGGGCGAGGCGGCGGAGCGCCTGCACACCGTGGAGATGGACATCGCCGCGGAGGACTCGGTCACGGCCGGGGTCGCCGAGGCGATCGAGTGGCTCGGCGGTCTCGACGTCGTCGTCAACGCGGCCGGGATCCTGCGGTCCTCCCATACCCACGAGACGAGCCTCGCCGACTTCGAGCGGGTGATCCGCGTCAACCTCTTCGGCACCTTCCTCGTCATCCGGGAGTCGATCCCGGCTCTCCGGCAGGGCCACGATCCGGCCGTCGTCAGCTTCAGCTCCACCTCGGCGATGTTCGCTCATCCGTACATGGCCGCCTACGCCGCGTCGAAGGGCGCGATCCAGTCGATGACACACGCCCTGGCCTCGGAGTACGCCAAGGACGGGATCCGCTTCACCGCGGTGCAGCCGGGTTCGATCTCCTCGGGGATGACCGACGGATCGGGGCAGAGCGGGCAGAGCCGGGGACCGGGATTCCCCGCGGACGCCGACCTGTCCCTCCTCGCGAAGCTGCAGCCGGCCATCGGCGATGGGTTCGCGGGCCCCGAGACCGTCGCCGGGGTCGTGGCGATGCTCGCCAGTGAGGACGGGAAGTTCATCACCGGCACCGAGATCCGCATCGACGGCGGCACCCACTTCTGACGATCACTCCCTCGTCCGCGCCCCCGCGGTCCGGGGGCGCGCTGGTCCCGGGTAGCATCATGGCCATGACGGTCCTCACCCTCGACGACGTGACCTTCCGGCGCGGCGACACGCAGATCCTCCACGGCATCAGCCTGAGGGTGGAGGCAGGCGAGCACTGGGCCCTCCTCGGCCCCAACGGGGCGGGGAAGTCGACGATCCTCAGCTTCTGCGCGGCCCAGGTCTTCCCCACCTCCGGCACCGTCGACATCCTCGACCACCGCATGGGCCGCGTCGAGCTCCAGGCGCTGCGCCGCCACATCGGCCACGTCAATCCCCGGCACCCGCTGCGGTCGAACATGTCCGTGCGCGGGGTCGTGCTCACCGGGCTGACCGGCACCATCGAGCGCCCTCTGCGGTGGGAGCCGAGCGCGGACGAGGTCGCGGAGGCCGACCGGCTCATCGCCGAGGTGGGGTTGAGCGACCGTGCCGGCGCCGGCTGGCAGGTGCTCAGCCAGGGGGAGCGGGGGAGGACTCTCGTCGCCCGCGCCCTCATCGCCGATCCCAGCCTCCTCCTTTTCGACGAACCGACGACGGGCCTCGACGTCGCCGCCCGCGAACAGCTGCTCGAGACGATCGACGACCTGTCGGTGTCATCGCCCGACCTGGCGACGATCCTCGTCACCCACCACCTCGAGGAGATCCCCGAGAGCACCGGGAAGGCGATGCTCATCTCCCACGGCCGGGTGACGGCGTCCGGGGACATCGCCGAGGTGCTCACGACGGACACCGTCTCCGCCGCGTTCGACCACCCCATCGAGGTCGGGTACGAGAACGGGCGATGGTCGGCCCGGACGAGCAGGAGCCGCCCCCTGCACATGCCGCATCCGCCTTCGGCTGAAGCGCGTCCTTCGGACTGAACCGGTGGAGGGCATGGGATAATTGGCAGGCGCGATTCGCCACGGCACCTCGTCGCAGTGCCAGAAGTCCATGCCTCCGACTCCGAGGGAGCCGTCCGTGCCCACCATCGAATGGACCGAGGACGACCGCACCCGCTCGGCGGCCTGGCATTCGGAGAGCGGTGCCGCTGCCCCGGAGCGGGTCGTCGTCATCGACGATGCGATCACCGCCACCGCCGCCTACGCGCTCGCCCGAAAGGGGACCGGGCTGCTGTGGCGCGGGGACTTCCACAACGGCAGGCAGCTGCTCAGTGCGATGGCGCGGCGGGTCGACCTCGCCCTCGCTCGCCGAGGCGGCCGGAGAGGATCACGTGGCCCCCGCGGAGGCGGGGTGGCCGCATCGGCGACCGAGGGCGAAAAGATCACCCGGGCGTTCCTCGCCCAGCGCCGGGCACGGGAGGACAGAGCCCGGATCCTCGGTCGGCTCATCGTCGAACTCGGCGCGGACTTCTCCCTCGACCTGCGCCGCGCCCCCGATGTGCGCGAGGCGTGCCGAGACGCCTACGGCGACCCCACCTCGGCGATGTGCGTGTCGCTGACCGAGCTGCAGGGCGTGCTCAGCGCCCGCGGATGGCACGAGACAGGGGTGCCGATTCCCTCGCTCGATGCGAGGATCCACCCCCGGTACGGAGTGTTCTCCCCGGTCAGGGGCGAGTACATCGAGCTCGTCGCCCGAGCGCCCATTCCCGCCGGAACGCGGACCGCGTTCGACCTCGGAACGGGCACGGGTGTGCTCGCTGCCCTCCTCGCCCGCCGCGGAGTGGAGAGCATCATCGCCACCGACATCAACGGCCGCGCCGTGGAATGCGCGAATGAGAACTTCGCCCGACTCGGGTGCGCGGACAGGGCGCGCGCGATCGAGGCCGACCTGTTCCCCGAGGGGCGGGCCGACCTCATCGTGTGCAATCCGCCGTGGCTGCCTGCCCGGCCCACCTCGGCGCTCGAACTCGGCATCTACGACGAGGACTCCTCGGTCCTCCACCGGTTCCTCGAGGGAGCCGCCGAGCACCTCAATCCGGGAGGAGAGGCCTGGCTCATCATCTCCGACCTCGCCGAGCACCTGGGCCTGCGCACCCGGGCCGACCTGCTCGAGCGCATCGCCGCAGCCGGCCTGCACGTGATCGACCGTCTCGCCACCGCGCCCACGCATGGTCGTGCCACGGATGCGAGCGACCCGCTCCACGCGGCGCGCAGCCGGGAGGTCACCTCGCTGTGGAGGCTGGCCGCGGACGGCTGACCGGGGACGGCGCACCGGGGACGGCGCACCGGACCTCAGAGGTCGCCGAGGTGGGTGTTCGCCCCGCACAGGACGACGCAGACCTTCTCTCCCTCGCCCGGGCGGTACCCCTGCGGTGAGTCGATCCCGGCCAGCGCCGTAGCCGCGGCATGCTCGACGGCCAGCCGGTGGTCGCTCCACAGCCTGCGGCGGGCGTCGACGATCTCCACGTCGGGCACGAGCACCGAGGTGACGAAGTCGTTCTGGGCGGCCCGCAGGGCGAGCTCGGTGACCCGACGGGCGCCCAGGGAGTCCGCGGCCACCGAGTCGACCGGGACGTCGACGACCTCACCGGCCTCGAGCGCCGCGTTGAGCGCCCGGCAATTCTCGGGTTCGACGGCGACGGTGCGCACACCGTGATTCCGGGCGACGGTGGCGATCCCGGCGAAGAGTCCGCCGCCTCCGACGGCCACGACCACGGTGTCGAGGTCGGGCACCTCGGCGAGGATCTCCACCATCAGCGTTCCCGCACCGGCGGCGATGAGCGGATGGTCGTAGGCGTGGGAGGCCAGCGCGCCCGAGGACGCCACGAACTCCTCGCACGCGGCGGCCGCCTCGGCGTACTCACTGCCGACGAGGCGGACATCGGCGCCGTAGCCGCGCAGCCGTTCGACCTTGACTGCGGGAGCGGTGGCCGGGAGGAACACGGTCGCGGGCACGCCTTCGGCCCGTGCAGCCCACGCGCAGGCGAGCCCCGCGTTCCCTCCCGAGGCGATCGTCACCCCGGCCCCGGGCAGGGTGCCCGCCTCGAGGTGGGCGCGGATGAAGTTCTTCGCCCCACGCGCCTTGAACGTGCCCGTGAACTGCGTGAACTCCAGCGCGAAGCTCACCGGCGAGGCGGGGGAGCGGCGCGCGATCGGGACCGGGCGGACCTGGCCGGCGATGCGGTCGGCGGCGGCGGTCACCTCGGCGACGGTGAGTGCATTCATCGCCTCCACTCTACTTGCGAGCGAGGTGACCGACCCGTGCTCGATTCGGCCCGATGTGTCCTGGATCTCGCTTCTTCGGCTTGATTCGTATACCCCCTGTGGGTATATGGTGGGCCAGCGGGGAGTACACCCCCGGGGTATGAGCTTCGAGCCCGCCGCCAGACGTCGAAAGGAACCTGATGAGAGAGACCCGTACGGCCAGGGGGCAGGCGATCGCTCTGCTCGTGATCGCGATGGCGCAGCTGATGCTCGTGCTCGACGACTCCATCGTCAACATCGCGCTGCCGAGCATCCAGACTGAACTCGCCGTCGATCCCGTCCACCTGCCCTGGGTCGTCAATGGCTACATCCTCGCCTTCGGAGCCCTGCTCCTTCTCGGCGGGCGGATCGGCGACATCTGGGGGCGGAAGCGGACCCTGCAGCTCGGCCTCCTCGTCTTCGCACTCGCCTCCTTCGCCGGCGGACTCGGCCCGAACGTCGAGACTCTCATCGCCGCCCGCGCCCTGCAGGGAGTGGGTGCCGCGCTCGCCTCACCCAACGCTCTCGCGCTCATCACCACCACCTTCGACGACCGCACGATGAGAGACCGGGCGCTGTCCCTGTACGGGGCGATGAGCGGCCTGGGAGTCGTCCTCGGTCTCATCCTCGGCGGGGTCCTCACCGGAACCCTGGGATGGAGATGGGTCTTCTTCATCAACGTGCCGATCGGGCTGCTGGCGCTGCTGGGAACCCGCACCCTGGTCGCCGCGAAGCCCCACACCGGGCGGATCGGCACTCTCGATGCCGTCCTCGGAACCGGAGGAATGGTCGCTCTCGTCTACTCCATCACCCGTTTCGGCGAGGCGGGAGCCGCTGATCCGATTGCGCTGGCCCTCATCGCCGCGGCCGCGGTGCTGTTGGCCCTCTTCGTCCTCGTGCAGTCACGCAGCGCGAACCCGCTGGTTCCGCTGAGCCTGTTCCGCAGCCGCAACCGGTCGGGTGCCTATGTGGCGATGCTGCTGCTGGCCGTCGGGCCGATGGGTACGTTCTTCATCATCACCCTCCACCTGCAGAACCTCGAGGGCTGCGGTCCGCTCCAGACCGGGCTGGCCTGGCTGCCCTTCGCCGTCGGGATCTTCATCGGCGCGGGGGCGGGGCCGAAGCTCGTCCTCAGGTTCTCCCCACGGTTCGTCGCTGCGGTGAGCGCCGTGTTCGCGGCCGGTGCGACATTCTGGTTCTCCCGCATCTCCCTCGACACCGCCTATTGGTGGCATCTCGCCCCGGCGATGTTGTTCCTGGCCATCGGGTACGGCATGGGCATCATGGCCCTGACCCAGGCCGCGATCTATGGGGTGGAATCGGCGCGGGCGGGCATCGCCTCGGCACTGCTCAACTCCGCCCAGCAGATCGGGGTCGCGATCGGCCTGACTCTGCTCGCGGGGATCGCCGCCACCGTCACCGCGGCCCGGGGTGCCGGAGCGGACGCGGCTCCCGCCGCACTGCTCGAGGGGTACCAGTTCGCGCTGATGGCGGGCTCGGTCATCGTCCTCGTCGCCGGAATCGTCGCAGTCATCGCGCTGAAGCTGCCGAGCCCGCCGGTGTTGAGCACGAGGCGGTCAACTGAGCACTGAGCAGCCGCGCGTCGGATTCCGCTGAGGCGGCGCACGCCGTAAAGTGGCCGAACGATGTCCCGACTCCTCTCGGAGGTGCTGAAATGACCGCTGCAACCACAGACGGAGCAACGAATACCGCCCCCATCAGAGCCGCCATCGTCGGGTTCGGCACGTCCGGGCGGGTGTTCCACGCGCCGCTGCTCGCCGCCGACCCCGACTTCGAGATCGCGGCCATCGTCACCTCCGACGAGGAACGCCGCGCTCAGGCCGAGCAAGCCCACCCGAGCGCGATCATCCACGACTCGTACGAGGCTCTCCTCGAACGCATCGACGACGACGCCGACATCGACCTCGTCGTCATCGGCACCCCGCCCGCGCTTCACAGGGAGCAGGCGATCGCCGCCCTCGACCGCGACCTCAGCGTCGTCGTCGACAAGCCCTTCGCCCCCACCGCCGAGGACGCCCGGCAGATCATGGAGGCCCAGGCCGCCTCGGCGGGGGTCCTCAGCGTCTACCAGAACCGGCGCTGGGACTCGGACTTCGCGACCCTGAGGGCCCTCCTCGCCGAGGAGGGGCTCGGGCAGGTGCGAACCTTCGAGTCCCGGGTCGAGTCGTGGAGCCAGAGACCCCCAGGCGGGTGGAAGGACACGACCCCGGTGGCCGAGGGGGGAGGGATCCTCTTCGACCTCGGGACACACCTGCTCGATCAGGCGGTGGTCCTGTTCGGCCCGATCAGCGACGTCTACGCCGAGCTCACCGCCCACAGCGCCGAGGCGATTGCCGATGAGGACTCGTTCGTCTCGCTCCTCCACGAGAACGGGGTGCGCACCCGGGTGTGGATGAACCGCCGGTGCCCGGCACCGGGCGACCGGTTCCGCGTCGTCGGCGACCGGGCGGCCTTCGTCAGCGGCGCGAGGGACCCGCAGGAGGCGCAGCTGCATGCCGGAGTCGGGCCCGCGGACGACGAGTACGGATGGTTCGACGACCCGCAGGCGATGCAGGTCCATGTGCCTGCGCAGACCGAGGGCGGCGAGGCCGACGTCGACACCCCGACCGCCGTCCGCGGCGACTACCCCGACTTCTACCGGCGCATGGCGGCGGCCATCCGCGGTGAGGGCGAGATTCCGGTCGACCCCTATGAGTCGGCCCAGATCCTCGCCCTCATCGAGAAGATCCACGCGGAGTTCCCGCTGCGCACCCGCGGCTGAGGCCGGAGGCCGGTACGCGGTCGTCCGGTTGCGCACGCGCGGCCGAGGCCGGCGGCTCTCAGTCGTGATGCCTGCTCACGCCCAGGGGGACGCCCTTCGTCTCCTTGACGAGGCTGACGCCGATGAGCGAGATCACGCAGACGATGATCATGTAGATCGCGATCGACAGCGACGTGCCCGTGGAGGTCAGGAGCGCCTCGGCGATGGTGGGGGCGAAGGCGCCGCCGAGGATCGCACCGAGCGCATACCCGATCGAGACCCCGGAGTAGCGGACCTGGGCGGGGAACATCTCCGCGTAGAGGGCCGACATCGGGCCGTAGCTCAGGCCCATGCCGACCGTGAGGACGAAGATGCCGATCCCGTACATCCAGATGTTGGCCATGTCGATCATGAGGAACGTCGGGACCAGCCACAGGATGAGGAGGCCGTAGCCGATCTGGAAGGTGCGCACGCGACCGAGTCTGTCCGAGAGCGCGCCGCCCCACATCGTGAACACGAGCCAGCCGAAGCTCGCGACCGTCGTCGCCAGCAGCACCGGCGCGCGCTCGAGGCCGACCATTCCGCCCTCGGCGAGCGGACGCGAGGCGTATGCGGCGAAGAACGCGATGATCATGTAGCCGACGGCGTTGTTGCCGATGAAGATGAGGGCCGTGAGGACGACCTCCTTCGTGTTCTTCCGGAACAGGGTCGACAGGGGAGCCGAGGACTCGGCGCGCCGCTGCGCGAGTTCGGCGAACACCGGGCTCTCCTCGACGCGGCGGCGGATGTAGTAGCCGACGATGACGAGGACGATCGAGAACAGGAACGGGATCCGCCAGCCGAAGCTCGCGAACTGCTCGGGACTGAGGACGGTGGTGAGGATCCAGATCACCCCGGTGGCGAGGATCATGCCGATGGGCACCCCGATCTGCGGGTACGCGCCGAACAGGCCGCGGCGTCCCACCGGGGCGTGCTCGACGGACAGCAGGGCCGCGCCGCCCCACTCGCCGCCGGCGGAGAACCCCTGGAGGATCCGCAGGAACGTCAGCAGGATCGGGGCCGCGACGCCGATCTGCGTGTACGTCGGCAGGACGCCGATGAGCGAGGTGGCCAGGCCCATGAGCATGAGGGTGAGCACCAGCATCGTCTTGCGCCCGATCCGGTCGCCGAGGTGACCGGCGATGATCGCCCCGAGCGGGCGGAACAGGAACGAGATCCCCAGGGAGGCCCACGCCATGATCTGCCCCAGCCCGGGACTGTCGGTGGCGAGCGGGGCGAAGAACTGGGCCGCGAGGACGAGGCCGGCGGCCTGGGCGTAGATGAAGAAGTCGTACCACTCGATCGTGGTGCCGACGAGGGTGCCGGCGAGGACCTTGCGCTCCTCGGCGGTGTAGGACGGGGCGGATGCTGTGGACATTGTCGGGCTCCCTGCCGGATTGCTGTCTGGTTCGGTCTGCCTGGGTGTGACTGCGTCGTCGTGGTGCTCGGGCAGGCCCGGGTTGCCGGTCCTGGTCGGGCCGGTCGTCCTGCCTGTGCCGCTCGGACGGGGTGGGGGCGTCGTCGCCTCCGCCCCGCCGGGCCACGCGGGTGACCGGTTGGTCAGTAATTGAGTCGATCATAGAGGATGATGTGAGCCGTGTCACCGGTTCCGATGACATTTACCGACCACTTGGTTAGTATCTTGTCAGGACGCGGCAGCGGTGCCGGTGAGGCCGAGCGGGCCGCGTCGAGTCACTCGTCGACCGGGAGAGAGCACAATGACCGACATCCTCAGTTCCTTCTGCGCGGGCGCGTGGCACACTCCCGGGACGGGCGCCGAGGCGCGGGCCGTCCACGATCCCACGACCGGCGAGCTCCTCCACCACGTCACCTCGGCGGGCATCGACTTCGCCGCCGTCGCCGATCATGCCCGCACCGTCGGCGGTCCGGCGCTGCAGGAGCTGACGTTCCACCAGCGCGGGGTCATCCTCAAGCAGCTCGGCGCCCACCTCATGGAACGAGCGAAGGACTACCACGAGACCTCGTTCACCACCGGGACGACGAAGCGCGACGCCTTCGTCGACATCGAGGGTGGGATCGGCACACTCTTCGCCTATTCGGGCATCGCCCGCCGGCAGATGCCTAATGCGACGGTCCACCTCGACGGCGGCGTCGAGCGCCTGTCGAAGGGCGGCAGCTTCGTGGGCCGCCACATCCTCACCTCCCGGCGCGGCCTCGCGCTGCAGATCAACGCCTTCAACTTCCCCGTCTGGGGCATGCTCGAGAAGTTCGCGCCGATGTTCGTCGCCGGCGTGCCCGCCGTCGTCAAGCCCGCCACCGCCTCGGCGCACCTGACCCGCGCGGTCGTCGTCGACATGCTCGACTCCGGGATCCTGCCCGAGGGCTGCCTCCAGCTCGTCTGCGGCGACGTCACCGGGCTCTTCGACCACCTCGCCGAGCAGGACGCGATTGCCTTCACGGGGTCCGCGGACACGGCGAGGCGCCTCGGCGACCTCGAGTGCGTGCGGGAGCGGGGCACCCGCTTCTTCGCCGAGGCGGATTCGCTGAACTTCTCCCTCCTCGGCTCCGACGCCGCTCCCGGCACCGAGGAGTTCGACCTCTTCGTCGACGGCGTCGTCACCGAGATGACGGTCAAGGCCGGCCAGAAGTGCACCGCGATCCGCCGCGCCCTGGTCCCCGCCGCCCACGCGGGGGCGGTGGCCGAGGCCCTGAGCGCCCGCCTCGCCGAGGTGAGCGCGGGCGATCCGCGGGAGAGGTCGACCCGGCTGGGCCCGGTGATCTCGGCCGGGCAGCGCGGAGACGTGCTCGACGCCGTCGATTCTCTCGTCGCGGCCGGGGCGAGTGTCGTGACGGGTGGACGGGAGGCCTCCGACGCCCTGGCCGAGCGCCTCGGCGGCGGTGCGTTCGTCGCCCCCACGGTGCTGCGCGCCGCCGACCCGTGGGCCGACGCCGTCCACGACGTCGAGGCGTTCGGACCCGTGACCTCGCTCATCACCTACTCGACCACCGCCGAGGCGGTCCGCCTCGCCGCTCGCGGGCGCGGATCCCTCGTCGGCTCCGTCGTCACCCACGACGCGGACTTCGCCGCCGACGTCGTCCGGCAGGTCGCCCCGTGGCACGGGAGGATCCTCGTGCTCGACCGCGACGACGCCGCGGAGTCGACCGGGCACGGCTCGCCGCTGCCGCCTCTCGTCCACGGAGGACCCGGACGCGCCGGAGGCGGCGAGGAGCTCGGCGGCCTGCGCGGCGTCGAGCACTTCATGCAGCGCACCGCGATCCAGGCCTCGCCGACCATGCTCACCGCGATCGGAGGGGAGTGGGTGCCGGGCGCGCCCCGCTCGACCGAGGGCGAGCACCCCTTCCGCAAGTCGCTGGCCGATCTGCGGGTCGGCGACGCGCTGGAATCCGAGTGGCGCACCGTCACCCTCGAGGACATCGAGCACTTCGCGGAGTTCACCGGCGACACCTTCTACGCGCACACCGACGAGGAGGCCGCCGCGGCCAACCCCTTCTTCCCCGGCCGCGTCGCCCACGGCTACCTCATCGTGTCCTTCGCCGCGGGCCTCTTCGTCCAGCCCGACCCCGGTCCCGTGCTCGCGAACTACGGGCTCGAGGGCCTGCGCTTCGTCACCCCTGTCTCGCCCGGTGACAAGCTCAGGGTCACGCTCACGGCGAAGCGGATCACCCCGCGCGAGACCGACGAGTACGGGGAGGTCCGTTGGGACGCCGAGGTGGTCAACCAGGACCTCGAGCCTGTCGCGAACTACGACGTGCTCACCCTCGTCGCGAAGGAGTGAGGGGCGGGTCGGCGGCGTGCCGGACGCGATGCCCTCGACGGGTCAGCCCATGAGGGACATTCCTGCGGCGAGCGCGAAGCCGACGACGGTGGCGAGTCCCGCGAGGTCGCTCGCCTTCTCCTTGGCATCCGGGATCATGGAGTCGACGAGCATGACCAGCAGCGCACCCGCCGCGAACCCTTTGATCCCCGCCGTGAGCTCGCTGCTCACCGCTGTGGACACCGCGGCACCGGCCCAGGTGGCGGCGATGCAGACGGCCGTCACGAGCGACCACAGGCCGATGACGAAGGAACGCGGTTTCCCGGACTGGAGCATCTCCGCCGACGATCCCGCTGATTCCGGCAGGTTCGAGACGAACACTGCGACCAGCAGTGCGATGCTCACCGACTCGCCGGTCCCCAGGCTCAGCCCGAGGACGGCCTGCTCGGGGATCCCGTCGAGCAGCGCGCCCAGCGCCAGCGCGGTCCCGGCGGGTGCGCGCCCTGCTTGCGCACCCGACCGCGCCACGATCCCGTTCGCGGTGAAGTAGGCGGCGGCGCCGAGTGCCAGGCCGATCGCGACGGGCGGCGCTCCTCCGCCCTGGAAGCCGTCCTCCGCCAGCTCGAACGACACGCTGGCGATGAGTGCTCCCGCGCCGAACCCCAGGACGGTCCCGATCGACCTGTCGCTCCATGCGCGCACCATGGACAGGAGCGCGCCGCACAGCAGGGAGGAAGCGGCAACGGCTCCCCACAGGACTGCGCCCAGCATGTCTCCGAGTCCTCTCCCAGCAGGCTGTCTGCGTCGCTGTTCATCCTAGCGGCACGACGAGTACGGCGGCGGCCGGATGTGCGC
Source organism: Brevibacterium sanguinis (assembly GCF_003315415.1). Lineage (GTDB taxonomy): Bacteria > Actinomycetota > Actinomycetes > Actinomycetales > Brevibacteriaceae > Brevibacterium > Brevibacterium celere_A. The sequence goes on along the minus strand of NZ_QNSB01000006.1, from coordinate 183,451 downwards.
GAGCTGACCGCGACCCAGAAGTGGAATCGCGCGGCACTTGATCCGCGCGATTTCACTTCTGGGTCGCGGTTGCTGCGCGCCTCGACGCCAGACGTGGCGCCTCCCGCTACGCCTCCAGTCCCGAGAACGCCATCTCCGTGACCGCGTCGGCGATGGTCTCGGGGCTGACGGGGTACCCGGTGCGGTACCACTCGGTGATCGAGTTGACCATGCCGAAGAGCAGCCGGGTGACCAGGCCCGGCGGGAAGTCGGCGCGCACGCCGCCCTCGTCGATCGCCTCGGCGACGAGGCCGCGGATCTTCTCGTCGATCCTCCGCCTCTGCGCGAGGGCCGCCCGCTCGACCTCCGAGTTCCCGCGAACGCGCAGCAGCAGCGTGACCGAGTGGTGGTACTCGATGAGGATGAGCACACTGGCGTGCACGGCATGGCGCAGCCGCTCGAGGGCGGTGAGGTCGGCGCGGTGGCTCTCGGCCTCGACGGCGGAGTCGAGGGCGTCGGTGCCGCGGTTGATCGCGAGCTGGAGGAGCTCCTCCTTCGACTTCACGTGGTGGTAGATCGCGGACTTCGTGATACCCAGCTCGCGGGCGACGGTGTCCATCGAGGTCCCGTCGTAGCCGCGGGCCACGAACACCTCGGTGGCCTTGTTGATGAGGGTCTCGCGGTCGTAGCCGGGACGGCCGCGGCGGCCCCGACGGCCGAGTCCAGGGGTCGCCGACTCCGACGTCGCGGCCGCCGCGGCAGGGTCCGAACCGCCGACCACGGCGGGCGCTGAAGGTGTCGGTCGAGGCATGCTCACCAGTCTATCCAGCGGCACCGCGCCGCCTCATCGGATGTTCTCGCGACGGTCGACGATGCGCTTGAGCTTGCCCACCGAGCGCGGCAGCTCTCCCGGCTCCCGCACCGCGACGGTGGCGGTCACGCCGAGGCGCTCCTTGATCCGGTCGGCGACGCTGGCCTCGAGTCCCTCGAGCTCGACCGCGCCGACCCCTTCGCGGTGCTCGACCTCGACGGTGACCTCGTCCATCCGGTTCGGGCGGGTGAGGACGAGCTGGAAGTGCGGACTGAGGTGCTCGAACTCGAACAGCACCGCCTCGACGTTGGCGGGGTAGACGTTGACGCCGCGGATGATGATGAGGTCGTCGGATCGTCCGGTGATGCGCGAGATCCTCCGGAAGGTCGGCCGTGCGGTGCCGGGCAGGAGGCTGGCGAGGTCGTGGGTGCGATAGCGGATGATCGGCAGGGCCTCCTTCGACAGCGAGGTGAAGACGAGTTCGCCCTCCTCGCCGTCGGGCAGGACCTCGCCTGTGAACGGATCGACGACCTCGGGGTAGAAGTGGTCCTCCCAGATCGTCGGGCCGTCCTTCGTCTCGACGCATTCGCTCGCCACTCCAGGGCCCATGACCTCGGAGAGACCGTAGATGTCGACGGCGTCGATCGCGAAGGACCGTTCGATCTCCCGGCGCATCGCGTCCGTCCAGGGTTCGGCGCCGCAGATCGCGATCTTCAGGCTCGTCGAGGTGGGGTCGATGCCCTGCGCATGGAACTCGTCGAGGATCGTCAGCAGGTAGGTGGGTGTCGCGGTGATGATGTCGGGGGCGAAGTCCTGGATCAGCTGGACCTGCCGCGGCGTCTGGCCGCCGGAGATCGGGACGACCGTGAAGCCATGGCGCTCGGCGCCATGGACGCCGAGGCCGCCGGTGAACAGCCCGTATCCGTAGGCGTTGTGCACCATCTGCCCGGCCCGGCCCCCGGCGGCGCGGATCGACCGGGCGATGAGGCTCGTCCAGACGTCGAGGTCGTGCTGGGTGTAACCGACGACGGTGGGCAGGCCCGTGGTGCCGGACGACGCGTGGATTCGTGCGACCCGATCTCGCGGCACCGCGAACATCCCGAAGGGGTAGTTGTCGCGCAGGTCCTGCTTGGTCGTGAACGGCAGCCGGGAGAGGTCCTCGAGGCTCGTCACGTCGTCCGGGGAGATCCCGAGTTCGTCGAGGGCGCGGCGGTAGAACGGGACGTTGTCATAGGCGGCCCGCACCGTCGACTGCAGTCCCTCGAGCTGGCGGGTGCGCAGTTCGTCGAGGCTCATGCGCTCGCCGGCATCGAGATCGACTCGGTCATCGGCGCCGAGGCTGTTCGCGGTCATCGTTTCTCCTCAGGTGTGCGGCGGGCTGGGTTCGCGGTCGGGTTCACGGGCGCGGTGCGGCTGGGCCCGCGGACGGGGCTGGGCCGGCGGGCGGCACGGGTGCGGAATTCGCCGGAACTGAGTCGGAATCCGTCGGGGCTGGGCCGGCAGACGGGGCGGGCAGGGTGCGGGAGCGCCCGCGGTAGACGGCGATGAGCTCGTCCCCGCGAGTGACGCTGACGTCGTAGATGCCCGATCGTCCCTGCTTGGCGACCTCCTGCCCATGGGCGACGAGGCGATCGCCGACCCGGGTGGGGAGGAGGAACGTGATGTCACCGCCCGAGGCGACCGTGACGGATCCGGGATAGTTGCACGCCATCGCGAACGTCGTGTCGGCAAAGAGGAAGATGTATCCGCCGTGGGTGATCTCGTGCCCATTGGTCATGACGTCGGTGACCGTCATCGAACACGTGGCCCAGCCGGGGCCGTGGTCGTCGAGGCTGATGCCGAGATGCTGTGAGGCGCGGTCGTTGGCGTACATGGCGGCGGCGCCGGTGGCGTCGACATGGCCGATGTGCCCGGATGAGTTCACTGGACTCCTCCTCGAGTCGGTGCGATGGACGACGGCCGGCGGGGCAGGCTCGAGGCGCGTTCCGATTTAACGACCATCTGGTCATTAAATATAGAGTGATCCGGGTCTCATTCACAATCCTCCCGTGCTCCGCGCGACGATTTGGATTGCCACGCCAGGCGGAACCCGGCCCGACTCCATCGGGAGTGGGAGAATGCCGGCATGCATTCCGACCTGCTCCGCCTCCGCACCGACCGCACCCATCTGTTCCCGGGAGCGCGGCTGATCGCGGAGCCGGGCACCGACCGGGACCCGGCATCGCCGCATCCAGCCTCGGTGCTGCGCCCGGCGTTGGTGAGGATCGAGTTCGGTGACGGTGTCGAGGTGGAGGCGGAGCTGCTGCAGCTGAGCGGCACGCCTCTCGCCGCCGAGTTCGTCCTCGAGGTCCCCGGGTTCCGGGCCGCCGCGGGCACGGACATTCCCGCCAGGGTCTGGTCGATCGCCCGGGTGGACAGCACGGGCGACGAGGCGGTCATCGTCGTCGGCCGCCGATTGCCCGGAATCTGAGCCGTTGCACCTCGGCGTGCCCTGTGTCACACTAATACAGAACAAATGGTCAGTAAATCGTTCTCGGTGCCCGCGACCGGCACGACACATCCAAGGGCGGAGTGGTCATGACAACGGAAATCCCAGACGCACGACTCGGAACGACGGAGGCCGAGCTCGAGGCGCAGTTCCACGCGACGATCGAGGCCAAGGACCGGATCGAGCCGCGGGACTGGATGCCCGAGCCCTACCGGAAGACGCTCATCCGCCAGGTCGCCCAGCACGCCCATTCCGAGATCATCGGCATGCAGCCCGAGGGCAACTGGATCTCGCGCGCACCCTCCCTGCGTCGTAAGGCGATCCTGCTCGCCAAGGTCCAGGACGAGGCCGGCCACGGGCTCTACCTCTACTCGGCGACGGAGACCCTGGGCGCGAGCCGCAACGAGCTCACCGAGAAGCTCATCGCCGGCAAGCAGAAGTACTCCTCGATCTTCAACTACCCGACCCTGTCGTTCGCCGATGTGGGGACGATCGGCTGGCTCGTCGACGGCGCCGCGATCGTCAACCAGGTGCCCCTGTGCCGCACCTCGTTCGGACCCTATGGACGGGCGATGATCCGCATTTGCAAGGAGGAGTCCTTCCATCAGCGTCAGGGCTACGAACTGCTCATGACGATGATGCGCGGCACCGACGAGCAGCGTGAGATGGTGCAGGAATCCGTCGACCGCTTCTGGTGGCCCGCGCTCATGATGTTCGGCCCGCCCGACGACGACTCCCCGAACACTGCGCAGTCGATGGAGTGGGGGATCAAGACCCACACGAACGACGAGCTGCGCCAGAAGTTCGTCGACATGTCCGTCCCGCAGGCCGAGGCCCTCGGCGTGACGTTCCCCGACGAGAACCTCCGCTGGAACGAGGAGCGCGGCCACTACGACTTCACCCAGCCCGACTGGTCCGAGTTCTGGTCCGTCGTCAAGGGCAATGGTCCCTGCAACGTGCAGCGGCTGGCGCACCGGAAGAGCGCCTGGGACGACGGGGCGTGGGTGAGGGAGGCGGCCATGGCCTTCGCGGAGAAGTCCGCCGAGGCGGCCGCCTCGGATGCTGCTGACACTGCCGGCGCCCGCGCCGAGGAGGTCGCCCGATGAACGAGAATCCGACGACCGCCTCGGCGCCGGAGAACGCGACCCCGCGTGGCGAATGGCCGCTCTACGAGGTGTTCGTCCGGGGCAAGCGCGGGCTCAACCATGTCCACGTCGGGTCCCTCCACGCTCCCGACGACGAGATGGCCGTCCGCCATGCCCGCGACGTCTACACGCGCCGCAACGAGGGAGTGAGCATCTGGGTCGTGCGCTCGTCGGCGATCACGGCCTCGAGCCCCGACGAGAAGGACCCGCTGTTCGCTCCCAGCGGCGACAAGGTCTACCGCCACCCGACCTTCTACGACATCCCCGCCGATGTCCCGCACATGTGAGAGGTGATCGGCGATGACTGCCCAGCCACCGGAGGCCCGCACCCCCGCCGACGGCGCGGAGACCCGCGCGTCCCGCGCCCCTGAGCCGCAGACGTCCGGCGCCCCGGAGATCCGCACCCATTCTGACGACCACGACAACGCGTACTCGGGCCTGCTCGTCAACGACGCCCACTGGGCGTTCGGCACCGATTTCGAGGACCCGCTCGCCGGAGTCGACACGACCGTGCCCGAGGGTGTGGACGCCGCGGACCTGGCCGCCTACTGCCTCATGCTCGGCGACGACGCCCTCGTCCTCTCCCAGCGCCTCTCCGAATGGTGCTCGCGGGCCCCTGACCTCGAGGAGGACATCGCCCTGGCGAACATCGCCCTCGACCTGCTCGGCCAGGCCAGGCTCCTGCTCGCCCGCGCGGCCGCCGCCGATCCCGGCCTCGTCCCGCAGCTGCCGGAGGACTCGCCGGTGCCCGACGAGGACCGGCTCGCGTTCTTCCGCGACGACACGGCGTTCCGCAACGTCCGCCTCGCCGAGGTGCCCAACGGGGACTTCGCCGAGGCGGTCGCGAAGATCCTCCTCTTCTCCACGTGGCGGATGGCGCTGTTCGACCGCCTCCGCGGCAGCCGCGACGCCGTCCTCTCGGCGATCGCCGAGAAGGGCGTCAAGGAGCTCACCTACCACCGGGACTTCGCCGGCCGCTGGGTGGTCACTCTGGCCCGCGGCACTGAGGAGTCGCGCACCCGCCTGCTCACCGCCTTCGACGGGCTGTGGCCGCTGTGGCCCGAACTCTTCGAGACCCATCCCGTCGAAGCCGCGGTCGCCGAGGCGGGCATCGGAGTCAGCCCCGCCGGGGTGGCCGGTGAGGCCGATGTCATCGTCGACCAGGTCTTCGCGGCGGCGGGCATCGACCGGCCCGAGCGCGGGGCGCTCGCCGGGGTGCGGGGACGGAAGGGACGCGACGGCCTCCACACGGAGGCGCTGAGTAGGATGCTCGCCGAGATGCAGGTCGTCGCCCGCGCCCACCCGAGGGGGACGTGGTGACCGTGACACTTGAGACCCGCACCGAGGCGACGGCACGCGGCGGCGGACCGACCGGCACCCGCGCCGAGGTGCTCGACCGCGCTCGGGCGGCCGCGGCCCGGGTGACCGACCCCGAGATGCCGATGCTCACCCTCGTCGACCTCGGCGTCCTCCGCGACGTCCGATACGAGGACGGCCGGGTCATCGCGGTCATCACCCCGACCTACTCGGGATGCCCGGCGATGGCGACGATGCGCGACGACCTGCAGCGCGAGCTCGAGGCCGCGGGATTCCCCGACGCCGAGGTGCGCGTGTCCCTGACCCCGGCCTGGTCGAGCGACTGGATCACCGAGGCGGGACGACAGGCGCTGGCTGCCGCGGGGATCTCCCCTCCGGGCCCCTCACGCCGGCAATCGGGTCCCGTGGCGCTGACCCTGCTGCCGACGAAGCGGGACGTCCGGTGCACTCTGTGCGGATCGGCCGAGGTGCGGCTGACGTCCGAGTTCGGGCCGACCGCGTGCAAGGCGATGTACCAGTGCCGCGACTGCCTCGAGCCCTTCGAGCACGTGAAGGAGATCTGAGATGACCGAGACCGCGGAGCGCACGACGCCGACCCCCGCCGTGTCCGACCAGCGGGGACGCTCCCGCTTCTACCCGCTGACCGTGCGGTCGGTCGATCGCCTCACCGAGGACTCGGTCGCGGTGACCTTCGACGTTCCCGAGGAGCACGCCGAGCTCTTCGACTTCGCCGCCGGGCAGTCGCTGACCCTGCGCCGGGTCGTCGACGGGGTCGAGCACCGCCGGACCTACTCGATCTGCGCCCCGGCCGGCGCTCCACCCCGGATCGGGGTGCGGGAGATCCCCGGTGGGCTCTTCTCCACCTGGCTCATCCACGAGATCCGCCCGGGCGAGGTCGTCGAGGCGCAGCCGCCGAGCGGGAGCTTCCGCGCGGAACCCGACATGGGTGGGCGGCACCTGTGCATCGCCGCGGGCTCCGGCATCACCCCGATGCTCTCGGTCGCCTCGACCGTCCTGCGCCACCCGGAGGCCTCGGTGACGCTGCTCTACGGCAATCGCAGCACGACGACGGTGATGTTCGCCGACGAGCTCGCCGACCTCAAGGACTCCCGCCACGAGCAGTTCGACCTCATCCACGTGCTGTCCCGGGAGCCGCGGGAGGTGGAGATGTTCTCCGGACGCCTCGATGCCGAGCGGCTCCGGCAGCTGCTCACGGTGCTCGTGCCCCTGCACGACGTCGACCACGTCTGGCTGTGCGGACCGTTCGGGATGCTCAGCGACGCCCGCACTGTCCTCGCCGAACTCGGCTTCCCGAAGGATCGGGTCCACTTCGAGCTCTTCTACGTCGACGAGCCCCCGCCCGAGCTCATCCACGCCGACGCCGCGGTCGAGGGAGCGACGAGCGAGGTGACGATCGTCCTCGACGGACGACGGACCACCTCGGCGATGTCGCAGGCCTCGACGATCCTCGACTCCGCGCAGAAGTCGCGCTCGGACCTGCCGTTCGCGTGCAAGGGCGGGGTGTGCGGGACGTGCCGGGCGAAGGTCTGCGCCGGCGAGGTCGACATGGTGCGCAACTACGCGCTCGAGGAGACCGAGGTCGCCGCGGGCTTCGTGCTCACCTGCCAGACGTTCCCCGTCGGCGACGAGGTGACCGTCGACTTCGACGCCTGAGGTCGGGCGCGGCGGCGGCAGGTCGCTGCGGTGGCATCGGCGCGTTGCGGTGTCGGCCGCGGGCTCGGACGGGTCAGTCGCTCTGTTCGGGACCGGCGTCCGTCCGGGTGCCCTCATCCGTCCGGGACCTCGGATCGGATTCCGTCCCGCCGGTCTGCGGATCTTCCGGGCCTTCGGTCTGCGGATCGGCCTTCCGGGTCGACCGCCAGCGGCGGAAGGCGATGATCGTCAGCACGATGACGAGCGCCCACGAGACCCCGACGGCGATGCCGTTGAGGACCGTCGGGTTCCCGATGAAGGCGCCGATGGCGACGAGCGACAGTTGTCCGGGCAGGGACGAGACCACGGTCGCGAGGAGGAAGGTGCGGCTGTCGATGCCCAGGGCTCCGCTGCCGTAGTTGACCGGCCAGTACGGGATCCCGGGCATGAGGCGAGCGGCGCACACCGCATAGAAGCCGCCGTCGGTGAGCTGGTTCTCGACCGTTTCGGCATGGCTGCCCAGCAGTTTCATCACGGTCTCGCGCCCGAGCCCGCGCGAGATCCAGTATCCGCCGTAGCAGCCGATGACGACGCCGATCATCGACAGGAACGTGCCGATGGGGAGGCCGAAGACCAGGCCGCCGGCGACGGCCATGATGGTGATCGGGATCGGAGTCGCGGCGACGAGGGCATAGAGGAGGATGAAGGCGCCGAAGCCCCATCCGCCGAGGTCGGAGATGTCCTTCTGGAGGGCGTCGAGCGAGGGCAGGCGGACGTTGAAGATCATCCACAGGGCGGCGAGCACGACGAGTGCCAGTGCCGTGTTGCGCAGGATCGCCGACCACGGCACTTGGCTCCCGCTGCCCGAGTGCGAGTTCAGTTCGGTGCCCTCACTCGGTGAAGATCGCGACGGCCTTGATCGCCGTCTGGACCAGCCCCCAGGCCAGTCCGCTGACGACGACCAGGGAGAGGATCGCCCCGACGGTCGTGTAGACCCGACCGCCCTCGTTCGGCACGATCTCGGCGGAAGTGCTCGTGCTCATGATTCGGTGTCCTTTCGATCGGTGGTCGCGGCGCTGCCCTGCGCGGTGGAATGCGACGACTCGAGGGGTGAGCCGGCGCCTGCGCGAGCGTCTGCCCCTGCCCGGGTGCCTGCTGCGTCCGCGTCGGTGTCCTCGGGTTCGAGGTAGCGGTCGTCGACGGCCTTGACGAAGGTGTTGGCGATGAACCCGATGAGCAGCGCTCCGGCCATGATGAACAGGCCGGGCGTGTAGAGGGCAGGGCCCTCCTTCCCGGCCTTCTCGCCCGCCTCGACGACGGAGTTGACGATGAGGGGGCCGGCGACTCCCGCGGCGGACCAGGCGGTGAGGAGGCGACCGTGGATCGCTCCGACCTGGTAGGTGCCGAACAGGTCCTTGAGGTAGGCGGGGACGGTGGAGAACCCGCCGCCGTAGAAGGAGATGATGAGCAGGGTCGCGGTGATGAAGACGAAGAGCGAGTCCCCGCCGAGGAAGGCGACGAGCAGGTAGAGGATGAGCCCGCCGCCGAGGTAGATCATGTAGTTGTTCTTGCGGCCGAGGTAGTCGGAGGTCGTCGACCACACGAACCGGCCGGCCATGTTGCCCAGTGACAGCAGACCGACGTAGCCGGCGGCCGCGGCGGCGGTGATCCCGAAGTAGCTCTGGATCATCGGGGCGGCGTTCTCGAGGATGCCGATCCCGGCGGTGACGTTGAGGAAGAGGACGACCCAGAGCAGCCAGAACTGGCGGGTGCGCACGGCGTTGCGCGCCGAGACGTTGCCCGTCGTCTGCAGCGGCTTCGCGGTCGCCTGCGCGGGGTCGAAGCCCTTCGGCGTCCACTCCGGGTGCGGAACGCGGATGACGAAGGCTCCCGCCGCGATGACGAGGGCGTAGACGATGCCGAGGGTGAGGAACGTCGGGGTCAGGCCCGCGACGAGGTTCTCCGGCGCGTCGCCTCCGCCGTAGAGGGCCATGAGGGCGTTCGACATCGGGCTGGCGATGAGTGCGCCGCCGCCGAAGCCCATGATCGCCAGGCCCGTGGCCAGGCCGGGACGGTCGGGGAACCACTTCATCAGGGTGGACACCGGGGAGATGTAGCCGATGCCCAGTCCGATGCCGCCGATCACGCCGTAGCCGAGGTAGACCAGCCACAGCTGACCGGTGACGATGCCGAGCGCGGCGATGAGGAAGCCGACGACCCAGCAGGTGCCCGCGGCGACCATCGAGGCCCGCGGCCCGGCCTTCTCCACCCAGGTGCCGAACACCGCGGAGGAGATGCCGAGCATGAGGATCGCGATGGAGAAGATCCAGCCGACCTCGACCTCGCCCGCCTCGAAGTGCGACATGAAGGGGATCTTGAAGACGCTGAAGGCGTAGACCTGCCCGATGCACAGGTGGATGGCCAGGGCGGCCGGTGGGATCAGCCACCGGTTGAAGGTCTTCGGCGCGATGATCGCCGATCGGGAGAGGACGGAAGCCATGGGAGCCCTTCTGCTGGTGGTCGAACCTGATCGAGGTCCGACCCGCCGATTCGTATCTGCTGGTGGGTGATGGAGCGTCCGGATCGCGTCGGCAGGCGGTCATCGCCTGGCCGAATGCTCGGACGTCCCAGTACAGGGTAGTTCGGGTCTCACGATTTGGCGAGGACCCGCGGAGGAAGGGCAGGGCCACAGGGCCGCACCAGGGGGTCACCGGGGTCGTCCGGTGCGACTGGGCCGCTCGTCCGACGTGTCCTATGGACAGAGTGGGCCGGCTGCCTGTGGGTCCACCCTGCCGGTCGGCCTGATCTGCGTCAGTCGTTCACCGGTCGGGCAGGAATGCGTCGCAGAGCAGCGGCAGGTCGCGACAGCGGACCCCGGTCGCATTGTGGGCGGCATTGGCGATCGCGGCGGCGGAGCCGACGATGCCGATCTCCCCGATTCCGCGTGCACCGAGCGGACCCGCCAGCGGGTCGTCCTCGTCGAGCCACGTCACGTCGATGTCGGGGACGTCGGCATTCGTCGGCACGTGGTACTCGGCGAGATCGTGGTTGACGACGTGCCCGAAGCGCGGATCGAGTTCGCTTCTCTCCATGAGCGCCATCCCGATGCCCATCGTCATTCCGCCGATGAGCTGCGAGCGGGCCGTGCTCGGGTTGACGATCCGGCCCGCGGAGAACACGCCGAGCATGCGGTCGAGGCGGATCTCCCCGGTCGCCTCGTGGATGCGGACCTCGGCGAAGTGGGCGCCGAAGGAGTGGAGCGAGTGCGTCTGCGCGGCCGGGTTGTCCTCGGTCTCACCGTCGGCCTCGGCGCCGGGCTTCGGGTCGTCGCCGTGCCGGGACCGGAATCGCCGCGCTGCGGTGAGCACCGCGGCACTCCAGCTGACCAGCCCCGTGGAGCCGCCGGCGACGGTCGCGGTGGGCAGGTCGGTGTCCCCGATCTCCAGGTGCACCCGGTCGAGGGGGACCTCGAGCGCATCGGCGGCGACCTGGGTCAGCGTCGTCCACGTTCCGGTCCCGATGTCGGCGGCGCCGATGACCACCCGAAAGCCCTCGCCGGTGAAGCGGATCCTTGCGACGGACCCGGTCTGCCGGTTCGCCGGATAGGTCGCCGAGGCGACGCCCATGCCGATCAGCCACTCGCCTCGGCGGCGGGTTCGCGGCTGCGGGTCCCTCTCGTCCCAGCCGAACCGCTCGGCGCCGAGGCGCAGGCACTCGACGAGCCGCCGCCGATTGAACGGCAGTCCCGTCTCCGGGTGGGTCGTCGGGTCGTTGCGTGCCCGGAGTTCGATCGGGTCGAGTCCGGTCGCGGCCGCCAGCTCGTCCATCGCGATCTCGAGGCCCACCATGCCGGGGGCCTCGCCGGGGGCGCGCATCCAGGACGGGACGGGGACGTCGAGTGGGACGACGCGCTGGATCAGGCGCCGGTGGCCGCCGGAGTACATGATCCGGGCCGGTTTGATCGCGAGCTCCGGGAACTCCTTCGTCCGTGAGGACATCGCGACCGCATCGACGCCGAGCGCCGTGATCGTGCCGTCCGCCTGCGCGCCGAGGCGGATGTGCTGGAGGGTGGGCGCGCGGTATCCGGTGATCGAGAACATCTGCTGCCGGGTCGTCGCGTACTTCACCGCTCGTCCCGGGAGCGCGAGCGCGACGAGCGCGGTGAGCATCATGTCCGCGTGCGGGACGCCCTTGGAGCCGAAGCCGCCGCCCACGTGGGGGCTGATGATGCGGATGTCATCGGTGTCGAGCCCGAGGATGGGGGCGAGGGTCGAACGGGCGGGGTGCACGCCCTGGGTCGAGGTCCACAGCGTCAGCGTGGTCCCGTCGAAGCGCGCGATCGTCGTGTGCGGCTCCATCGGGTTGTTGTGCTCCATCGGGGTGGAGTACCGGGCGTCGATGCGGACGTCCGCCTCGGCGAAGGCAGTCTCGAAGTCCCCGACGGCGATGTCACCGGGTCCCGACTCGGGTGCCCGGGCCTCGGGATGGTCCTCGCGGAGGACGACGTCGTGATCGTCCGCGGCGTAGGCGATGCTCACCTGTTCCGCGGCGTGGCGCGCCTGCTCGGGGCTGGTCGCGATGACGGCGCCGAGGTACTGGCCGCGGAAGCCGATCTCATCGGAGCGGAGGATCGCGAGCTCACCGTCGTCCGTGTGCGCCAGTGCGGGGGCATTGGCGGAGGTGAGCACATGGACGACCCCGGGGACCGCCTCGGCGGCGGAGGTGTCGATGGTGCTCGCCCGCCCACGGGCGATCTCGGCCTGGAGGGGGAAGAGGAACACGGGATCGTCGACCGGATGCTCGTAGGCGTAGGGCGCCCTGCCGCGCACCTTGTCGGGGCCGTCGAGGCGGACGGTCCCGGTGCCGACGGCCGCGGTCCTCAGCAGCTCAGTCATCGTCGTCCCCTCCTCCGGCAAGCCCGGTGAGGACCGAGACGAGCGCGCCTCTCACCATCGGCAGCTTGAACGCGTTCCCGGCAAGCGGCCGGGCGGCCTCGAGCTCCGCCTCGGCGGCGCGGGCGAAGGACTCCTGGGTCGGCTCGGCGCCCCGGAGCAGCGCCTCGGCGCGCGAGGCACGCCAGGGTTTGTGGGCGACCCCGCCGAGGGCGATTGCCGTCTCGCGGATCCGGCCGGCCTCGTCGAGGTCGACTCGCGCGGCGACGGAGACGAGGGCGAAGGCGTAGGAGGCGCGGTCACGGATCTTGCGATACGTCGAGCGCCCGGGACCGGGCGGGGGCAGTTCGACGGCGACGATGAGATCGCCGTGGTCGAGGATCGTGTCCCGCTCCGGTTCGTCGCCGGGCAGCCGGTGGAGGTCGACGACGGGGATCCGGCGCTCGCCGCCTCGGGTGAGGACGACGACGGTCGCGTCGAGCGCCGCCATCGCCACCGCCATGTCCGAGGGGTGGATGGCGACGCAGGCGGTGGAGGCGCCGAGGATCGCATGGTTGCGGGTGAAGCCGTCGATCGCCGAGCAGCCGGTGCCGGGTTCGCGTTTGTTGCACGGGGTCGAGGCGTCCTGGAAGTAGACGCAGCGAGTGCGCTGGAGGAGGTTGCCGCCGGTGGTCGCGGCGTTGCGCAGCTGTCCGGAGGCGCCCGAGAGCAGGGCGCGGGAGAGCATCGGGTAGCGCTCGCGGACGAGCGGGTGGGCGGCGAGGTCGCTGTTGCGCACCATCGCCCCGATGCGCAGTCCGTGGTCGTCGCGCTCGCTCACCTCGTCGAGGTCGAGGCGGCTGATGTCGACGACCAGGTCCGGGGCGGCGATGCCGAGCTTGAGGTGGTCGACGAGGTTCGTGCCCCCGGCGAGGTATACAGCCCCGGGGTGAGCGGTGAGGGTGTCGATGGCGTCGTGCGGGTCGGCGGCGCGGTGGTAGTCGAAGGGTTTCATCGCGGCTCCTCGGCGGGGCGGGGAGCAGAGCCGCGGCGCCCGGCGGTGTCCCTGATGGCGGAGACGATGTTGACGTAGGCCCCGCACCGGCAGAGGTTGCCGCTCATCCGCTCGCGGACCTCGTCCGGTGAGAGGTCGACGGGAGCCTGGAGATCCTCGGTCACGGCGCTGGGGGAGCCGTGGTCCGCCTCGGCGAGCATCCCCGCGGCCGAGCACACCTGACCGGGCGTGCAGTAGCCGCATTGGAAGGCGTCGTGGTCGAGGAACGCCCGGTGGAGGTCGGAGAGCTCGCCGTTCTCGGTCAGTCCCTCGGAGGTGGTGATCTGCGCGCCGTCGTGGGACAGGGCCAGCGCCAGGCACGAATTCTGCCGGCGACCGTCGATGAGGACGGTGCAGGCACCGCATTGGCCGTGGTCACAGCCCTTCTTGGGCGACATCACTCCCAGCCGGTCGCGGAGCGCGTCGAGCAGGGTGGTCCTGGTGTCGACGGTGAGTGTGTGCTCCGTCCCGTCGACGCCGAGGTGCAGCGAGTGGTCCATGAGGCCCCCTCCGGACAGCGTCGTCGTCCGCCCAGCGTATCGGCGGGGTCAGACGCGGACAAGGAATCCGGGCGGATCACTCATTGCCGCCGCCAGGGGCTGGGGCTCACACGTTGATGGTGACGTCGGCTTCCTTGCGGAGCTTGCCCGCGTACTCCTGCGTCGCCTCGGTGGATTTCTGGCTCTTCACCTGCTCCTCGAGCTGGGGACGGACGTCCTCGAGGGGCGGCATCTGCCCGCCCTGACCCGACTGGGCGCCCATCTGCTCCTGCTGGGTCTTCGCCTGCTGGTAGGCGGCGCCGACCTCCTCGTCGCTGACCTTGAATTCCCCGTACTCGTCGGCGATGAGCGCCTCGATGCCGAGCTGGGTCTTCAGCTGCGAATCGACCGCGGCTTCGTCGAGTCCCTGCTGTTTCATCGCGGCGAGGAAGTCCTTCTCACTCATCTGACTCGACTCAGCGGCCTCCTTCAGTCCCTTGTCGACCTCCTTGTCGGAGATCGAGATGCCGCGCTTCTCCGCCTCCTGGCTGAGTAGTTCGGTGGAGACCATGTTCTCCGCGGTCTGCGTCTTCAGCTGCTTCTCGTCGACCGGCTGGCCGGACTGCTGCGCCTGCATCGACATCTGCTGGAACTGGGTCTGGAAGAGCGGGACGAACTCGTCCTTCGTGATCTTGGTGCCGTTGACGACGGCGACGACATCCGGGATGCCGGAGACATCGGGCTGACCCTGCGCGCCGGGCTGGTCCTTCCCACCCTGCGCATCCGACTGACCCTGCTCGCTGCTCGCGGCCGGGCTCGTCTCCTCGGCGGACCCGCCGTCCTTCTGCGCCGAGGCGCCGCACGCGGCCACCGCCACCATCGAGGCGGCAAGCGCGAGGCCCGCCCACCATTTGATCTTCTGCACATCCACTCCAGACATTCGTCGGGGCCCTCGAACTCTGATCGTCGGTCTCTGTTCCTCGGACTCTGTTCGTCGGGCCGACTGGCCAGGCTAACAGTCCCGAGTCACCGCGAGATGTGCAGAGCATCAATACCGCTTGTGACCTACCCTGAAACGGAAGCCACTGACACCGACCGAGGAGACACGATGCCGATTCCGGATTTCCGGACCGAAGCCCAGGCCCTGCAGGACGATCTCGTGGCGCTGCGCCGCACCCTGCACGCCAATCCGGAACTCGACAGGCATCTGCCGTTCACGCAGAAGACGGTGCTCGCCGAGCTCGAGGGGCTCGGTCTGGAGATCACGACCGGGGAGTCCCTGTCCTCGATCGTCGCCGTCCTCAAGGGCGGTAAGCCGGGTGCTGACGGGAAGTTCGGGCCGGCGGTGCTGCTGCGCGGCGACATGGATGCCCTGCCGGTCGTCGAGGAGACTGGCCTCGACTTCGCCTCGACGAATGGCAACATGCACGCGTGCGGCCATGACATGCACACTGCGGGACTCGTCGGGGCAGCCCGCCTGCTTGCCGCCCATCGTGAGGAGATCCCCGGATCGATCATCTTCATGTTCCAACCCGCCGAGGAGACCGACGGCGGAGCCGAGCCGATGATCGCCGAGGGGGTGCTCGAGGCCGCGGGTGTTCCCGTCATCGCCGCCTACGGAATCCACGTCGAGTCGGCCGAGCGCGGCCGTTTCACGACGAAGGGCGGGCCGCTCATGGCCGGCTTCGCCGACCTCCACCTCACCGTTCATGGGGCAGGCGGCCACAGCTCCCAGCCCCAGGCCACCAGGGATCCTGTGCCCGCGATCGCCGAGATCGCGCTGGCGCTCAACACGATGACGACGCGGTCGTTCGACATCTTCGACCCCGTCGTCGTCTCCGTCACCCAGCTCGAGGGCTCGCAGGCGAGCAACGTCATCGCCGACTCGGCGAAGCTCACCGCGTCGATCCGCTTCCTCTCCGCGAAATCCCTGGCCCTGCTCCAGGAACGCGTCCACGAGATCGCGGAGAACATCGCGAAGGCTCACCGCTGCACCGCCGAGGTGGACTTCCAAATCGGCTTCCCCGTGACCGTCAACAACCCCGCCGAGACCCGGACGACCATTGCGCGCCTCGGCGAGGTGTTCGGCGCCGACCGTGTCGAGGAGATGGCCTTCCCGCGGATGGGGTCCGAGGACTTCTCCTATGTCCTGGAGAAGGTGCCCGGCACGTTTGTGTTCCTCGGTGCCGCGCCCGAGGGCATCGATCCCGACGCGGAGACGAACCATTCGCCTCGCGTGCAGTTCGACGACGGATTGCTCGGCGACCAGGCCGCGGCGCTGGCGCATCTTGCGTTCGCGCGGTTGGTTGATGAGGTGGGGTGAGGCTCCAGCGATCGGGTGAGGCAGACTGAGGAGCGCGATCATGGTGGCGTTGTGCCGAAGTGTCCGCCGATAATCTCTTGCATCATGATCTGCTCTGAGCGGCTCAATCTGAACCCTGATCCTCCGAAAGATGGCGGATCCGGTAGGCTCCAAAAAGGGCGGCAAGTAAGCGTCTCACCCGAGCAGCAGAAGCCAGCTGCGTCAAATGAAATCCTCTACACGGTGATCATTCGCCCACGCGAATCATCGAAGCTCCATCTGATGCCCGAAAGACAGGAGGAGGTCATGAGTCAGCTCGACCCCGGGTGGAGTGTCAGAGGGGTCGGATTCATGAGAGCGCGGCGCTAACTCAAACAGGTGGTTTATGGATGCCGAATCCGACGACGACGCTCTGTCCGCTTGTAAGTGTCGGCGCAGCGGTCACGATGACACCGGATTAGGCTGACATGCACCTTGCGGTGCGCCTCGACTATCCGAGTATGAGCCCGGGTCACGTGGTTGGCTTTCGGAGATGTTGGGGATTCCCCGCTCTGTCTTGATGCGGTGTGATCGTTGATCCAGGAATCGAGCGAGCTACTCAAAGCTGCCACAGTCATCGCCCGGAGTGTCTCTAACAGATACTGCCAGAGCTTTCTCGGGATGCTTGTTTTGGTATTGCGGTGTTGCCCTCTTTCCTATTAACTCCCATACGGCGCCTCTCATTCTTATCAATTCGAACTTCTGGAAACAGGCGAATGACGGCGAAAGCCACGGTCGCTGCAAGGGTTCCTGCCAAGACGAAGGATTCGAACCCTCTCCTGCTTGGGCACCTCAACCAACGAGCACTATTCTGTGTGCTCAGATCCCACCAACATCCTCCGGATTGATCTGAAGCGCTGGAAGTCTAAACCGACCTAGGTGGCAAACCCGAGGAGTGTCGGGGGGTGCGTCTACCCTTGAGTATCAAGATTCCGAATCGAGGAGAAGCGCGATGGTTTCTGATGCATACCAATTCCCTGTAGCGATCTCGCGGCTCAGCGAGGGAGAGACCTCGCGTGAACCGCAAAACTTGGGTGCAATCAAATGGCTGCTCGCTCAACCAGGCCAATCGATCGTGGTTGTGACGCCGAAGAAGCAGTTTCACGGCGACAGCCTGAAACGTTTGGTCGCTCTACCAGGAGTGTTGCACCTCAGCTGGCGCGGCCTTTCGACGGGATCGTTCTCCGGACGCCGCGTGCTCTTTGCCTGGCCACTTCGCAAGCATCTGAACAAGTTGAGAGATGTTGAAATTGAAGCTCTCGTGGTCATCGAATGGAATGGGAACGAGACGTTCGAGTGGATCGAGGATGCCAAGCCAGTCCAGCTCTTGCGGGACAAGACCTTCCATCCTCTCACTTCACCAGAGAACGACACTCCGGGAGTACGTGAGCCGCTGCCGAATGGAGTTGAGGTAATCCTGGAACGCGTCGCGAGCCGGGCGGCGGGCTGCTCCAGGGGGTTGAAGCGAAACGAAGCGGACAAACTCAAGGCAGACATGATGAACCGGCCTGATCGGTGGGCGTCCCTAACTGTCGAGCAGGTTCGCGCCAAATGTCGAGCGCTCGGTATGTCAGCGGACGACACCGAGACGATTGCCGGATTCTTACAGCGACGGACGGAGGGACGGCGGTTGAACGTACGGAGTTCGTTCCGCACGTTCCACTTTATCTAGGAATAGGACATGGCTAACGGACAGAAGCCGTCGCGGTACCAGAAGATCAGCGCTGAAGCTCAACAAATGCTGGCGCTAGGGGAATCCGGCAGATTCGAGTTCAAGAGCGAAGTTGGCGCGGTGACAGTGAAATTACTCGCCACTTTGGCGAATTGGGTTGCGCTCGATTCAGAACGAGAGGTCGCTCACCTCTTGGTAGGAGTCGGTGAGGTCGAGGATGTGACGACTGGTCTTGTCCGCGGAGAACCGTGCGGACTGTCAAAGGGACTCGATAGGGTAGTAGCTCGCATCCAGGATCTCGCGAGCAAGACCCGCCCGGTGCCCGTGGACGCCTTCATCATTGAAGAGAACGTTTCGGGAGAGAAGCCTTTCGTGCGGGTGGAAGTGCGGCCTACCATGCCGCCTCATTTCGATGACGAAGGCCGACGACAGACTCGCCAAGGCCGGTCTACTCGAGCGCTCACTGACGATGAACTGTTACACGTTTACCTGGATCGAGAAGCAGGAAGCTTTGCTGCTCGATTTAGGCAGACCAGTGCTGAGCTTCGTTCTGCCGTAGGGGCGATTAGCGACCAGGTGGATGATGTTGCTGCCGCCATTGAAGAGAGCATCGCCGAGCCAATTCGTAGCCTGGCACGGACGACTGAGTCAGCTGCCGAATCCGCGAGCTCAGCGGAGTCTTCAGCCGACTCGGCCAGCGCAGCCTCCATGAGCGCCGAGTATGAGGTCAGCAACGTCCAGCAACTTGTGAAAGGCCTTCAGGACGTCGTTGAGGGCATCCGTGACCAGACGCCCGAGAGCGCCGCATTCCAGGTAGCAACGCTCCGACGAACGGTGTGGTGGAACTTCGCTGCCGACACACACGAGCACACCTCGGTCTTGGCTGATCAACTCGAACAACGACTCCGGATGCTTCTCTCGAGGGAGATCTCCATTGACGTTGGATACAGCAGCTGGGAGCTGGAGTTATGGGATGACGTGATTGAGGTTCGTAAGGCGCAGCCTCGGCAGCGCGGAACCCAGAAGTGGTGGCGCGCAATGATCCAGACGCTTGAGGAATGCCTCGGCAACCCCTCATACAAGGCGCCGGAGTTGCCTGGCCTGCGTGCTGCGCTCAAGGCTGATATTGACCATGAGCTGAACGACCCCGAGAGCATGACCCGGAGATTCGAAGCACATTTGAAGGACTGATATGTAGAGGTTTTTCTCAAGGGGACAAGGCGAGATGGCCATGACCTGATCAGGGGCACAACTATCCCGCATTCCCCATCATCCAGAAACGGCGACGTCCTACATAGCACTTTGAAGAACGACAATCAGCATTGGGCAGGCAGCTAGGAGCCCTGCTCAACTGCACAGCACTTCTTGACAGCCA
The DNA here is from genome assembly GCF_003315415.1 of Brevibacterium sanguinis. Taxonomy (GTDB): domain Bacteria; phylum Actinomycetota; class Actinomycetes; order Actinomycetales; family Brevibacteriaceae; genus Brevibacterium; species Brevibacterium celere_A. The sequence goes on along the minus strand of NZ_QNSB01000006.1, from coordinate 164,266 downwards.
CAATCATCATGGCTGACTCCTAAAAGGCGAAGAATGATCCGAAATGCACCGTGCTGCCGTCACTGACACTACATCGGCGCCACCGCCTCACGGTCTCCCACGCATCAAGAGCCGCCATACTTCATTCGACCGAGGCGGGAGCGGGAACAGCCGCCACAAATGTTGCAGACGCCGTCGCCAAACGACCGTAGCAATTGCATGGCTATAGGAGTCGACGCCCGCCTAAAGGAGTTCCCTGATCTTGATCTAAGAGCGAAGGCCGTAGGTAGCGATCAGATCTGGTCGTTGGGAGAGTTGCGTTTCGAGTCGGCTGTCCGCCCACAGTTCGATAAGCGGAAGCTTCCCATCGTTATTACGCTTTTCCGCTACCGCAACTGCATCGGTTGTGAAACGCCCACTCGTCGCGATTACTAGAGCTCGGACGGTTGGTGGCTCCCACATCGATAGCACCGCGAGCGTGTTCTCGATGTCGGCTGGGCCGACAGACCTCGATGCCCAGTGCTTGGCCTGAACAATGATTCGCTCGATTCTAGTGGTTCCGCCATCGTCTCTGATGACTCGCTCTGCGGACAAGTCACGTCCTCGATCGGGTGCGCGGGTCTTCATTAGCCAATCGACGTTCTGGTAGTTAGGGAATCCTCGGAGTAGGTCGAAGAGTAATCGTTCGAATCCATCGTCATCCAGCACCTGCCATGCAAGGCCTATGCTTGCTCCTCCTGCAGGCCTCGCAGATGCAGCGACGCCAAGGTCGACTAGCGGCACCGGTAGCGGGTCCGTGCTGGAGAGGCTCGCAGCCTCGATATCGGCCTTGACAGAGGGCCAGTCCATCTCGGCGATGTCGTGCCAATCTTGCCTCTGCCCGAAGTGAAGATGCCGATGGAGGTCTGCCCATCGTCCTTTACGATCAGTGGTGTCGCCGAGCAATCGCTCGATCTCGCTGATCGAGTTTTCAACTTCGCGTCTGTTTGGATTGTCGATGTGATCTGTGGAATCTGTTGCAACAGACTCAACGATCTGGCTAAGCGTTTCACTGATAGTGGAACTCAGATCGGCGAGGCGATCGTGGATCGCGCGACGCCGCGCTTGCGCGAGCTTGAATCTGTACTCATCGAGTTGGTAGCCCGGCCTCTCCAACTCGTTCATCAACGCGAAGGGGTGCTCGCCGATCTCGAAGTAGTCTATGAATGCTTGCCCGGCCTCATCAATGTCAGGGAGTTCTTCGGTGACTACCAGGCCATCGATCGGGGGCAGGCCACCGAGAAGTGATTTCCAGGCTCGACGAAGGTCTTCGTACTCCCGACTAGTCCCGCGTTGCGGGCCTGAAGGAATCATTGGTTCCGCTCGATCCCAGATCGCTTGAAGCTTGGCTAGGTTCGCCGCTGCGCGGTCCATCACCTTCAGTAACTCATCAAGGTCCACGCGATAAGTCTCTCAGAACTTCGCCGTGTTGTTGATGCGACCCTCCCAACTTGGATGCCGTGTAGATCCCAGAGTGAAATGAGGAGCCAGAGACTTAGTATGTGTCGTCTGTGCCATTTGTTTTCCGCCGGTAGAACTTGACGCCGCCTCAGGTTGCCGTCCAGGTTCTAGCACTGAACCGTTCGGCCTGCGGCAAGCGGCTAGTAATCAGGAAGTGCCAGTTCGAGAACGTGAACTGGGGCATTAGTCTCAATCTGGCAAGGCTATGGCAGATAGGCGACTGGGTCGGGCAACTACCCCCTTATTTCCCTGCCTTCGCCCAATGGTGCCCGAACACCAGGCTCGTCTGCGTATGCGCGATGAGTTGATCGGACAGGTGCTCCTCGATGTAGCGGTGCAGGCCGGTCGGGTGATCGGTGGCGATGTGGACGAGCAGGTCGCGTTCGCCGGAGACCTGGAACACCTCGAGGGTCTCGGCGACGTCAAGCAGTCGCTCGATGAGCTGACTCAGCTGTGACCGTCCGAGCGGCGTTACCCGCACGGCGATCATCCCGAAGACATGGAGACCGAGCTTCTCGTAGTCGATCTCGGTCCGAAATCCGGTGATCACTCCGCGGCTCTTCAAGGCGTTTACCCTGCCCAAGCATGTCGACGGGGCCAGCCCGACCTTCTCGGCCAGGTCCTTGTTGGAGATCCGCGCATCCGAACTGAGCACGCGCAGGATCCGCAGATCCACCTCGGCGAGGTGAACGTCCTTCGAATCGGTTCGATGATTCGCGATGAGATCCGCATTCGCCATCAAGAATCACCGCACTTTCCGTTGAAGCTTCGGCACGCCATGATCCTACTCGCGGTTTGTGTAGCCTGAGGGAGAATCCGAGAGTGAAAGGCAGCAGATGGCCACCCTTGACCGCGCCGAGTGCGAAAATCGCGACCTCAGCGACCCCCTGCGGGAGTTCCGCTACGAATTCCTCCTGCCCGAGGACGTCATCTACCTCGACGGCAACTCCCTCGGCGCCCGGCCCAAGGGTGCAGCAGAACGCGCCCGCGCAGTCATCGAGGACGAGTGGGGGACCGGGCTCATCCGGTCATGGAACACCGCGGGCTGGTTCGAGCTGCCGGTCACGCTCGGCGAGAAGATCTCGGGGCTCATCGGTGGAGGTGCCGGAACCACCGTCGTCACCGACTCCACCTCGATCAACCTGTTCAAGGCCGCCTCCGCCGCACTCAAGCTGCAGGCAGCCGACGCCCCCGAGCGCCGCGTCATCCTCACCCAGCGCGAGAACTTCCCCTCCGACATCTACATGCTCCAGGGGCTGGCCGACCAGCTCGGTGACGGCTACGAGGTGCGGCTCGTCGACGACACCGAGGTGACCGCCGGCTTCCCCAACACGCTCACCGACGAGGTTGCGCTGGTCGTCCTCACCCACGTCAACTACCGCACGGGCCGGCTCTTCGACCTTGAATCGACGACCGCGGCCGTTCACGCGGCCGGCGCACTGGTGATCTGGGACCTCTGCCATTCTGCAGGAGCACTGGACATCGACCTCGCCGGAGCGGGCGCCGACATGGCCGTCGGCTGCACCTACAAGTTCCTCAACGGCGGCCCTGGCTCACCGGCATTCATCTGGGTCTCCGAGGCTCACCAGGACCGATTCGCCCAACCGCTGTCCGGATGGTGGAGCCACGAGAACCCCTTCGAGATGTCACCCGAGTACGCGCCCGCCGCGGGCAGCCGCCGATACCTGACCGGAACGCAGGGCATCCTCTCGATGTCCGTGGCCGAGCTCGGACTCGACATCTTCGGTCGTGTCGACATGGCCGCGGTGCGGGCGAAGTCGCTGGACCTCAGCGACACGTTCATCGAACTCGTCGACACGCGACTCTCCCACCACCCGATCGAGGTCGTCACACCCCGGGAACACGAGCACCGCGGCTCCCAGGTCTCGATCGCCCACCCCGAGGGCTTCGCCGTCATGAGCGCGCTCATCGAGCGCGGGATCATCGGCGACTACCGCGAACCCTCCGTGCTCCGCTTCGGCCTCACCCCGCTCTACATCGGATTCGCCGAGGTGTGGGACACCGTCGAGGCCCTGCGCGACATCCTCGACAACCGCCTCTGGGACGCCCCGCAGCACAAGGTGCGCGGAGCCGTGACCTGAGGCGCGGTCCGACGATGACCAGCACTGATCCCGCCCTCGAGGAGGCCGCTTTCGCCCGTCTCGCCGAGGCGGGGGCGCATATCGCGACCGACAGCCGCATCCTCCGGCACGACTACGGACCCCACCCCGATCAGTTCGTCGAGGTCCATGGGGACGTGGCCGGCGCCTCGGCGGTGGTGGTCGTCGTCCACGGCGGCTACTTCCGGGAACGCACCGACCTGTCCCACGCTCGCCCCATGGCACAAGCCCTCACCGAGTCGGGTGCGGCCTGTGTGCTCATCGAATACCGGAGGGCCGGCGGACGCCCTCACTGCCTGACCGACGTCACAACAGCCCTTGACTTCATCCTGGGCAACCTGCCGGCCTGGGGCCTCGACGCCGCAGTTCCGGTGACGATCTCCGGGCATTCCGCGGGCGGGTGCCTGATCCTCGGCTGGTCGTCCCACCTCGGCAAGGAAGGACCGCCGGTTCGACTGCGCCCGCTCGCCCCGATCACGGACCTGCTCCGTGAGGTCGCCGACGGACTGGCCGACGGTGCGGTGCTCGACTACATGGGCGTGCGGCCGGAGGAGGACCTGGCCGCCTACCTCGAGGAGGATCCGCGGTCGCGAGCCGTGCTCATTCCCGAGCGGGTCGACGTGCTCACCCTCCACGGTGACGCGGATGCGACGGTTGCCATCGACTTCTCCCGCACGTTTCCCGCGCCTCTGCGCATACTGCCCGGCGCGAACCATTCCGACCTCGTCGACCCTGAGTCCGCGCATTTTCCGACGGTGGTCGAGGCCCTGCTCGGGTAGCCGCGGGTCAGGAGTCGTGGCACCCGGCCGAGGCTGCATGCTCCGCACCGGAGCCGGAGAGAACCCCGGAGCCGGAGCGAGCCCCGGCGCCTGAGGGAGTCAGGTGCCGGAGCGAGCCTCGGAGCGAGTCTCGGCGCGATCGGCTCCCGGGCTCTCGATCATCGTCCGGATCTCGAAGAGCTCGGGGAAGAAGGTGAGGTCGAGCGCCTTCTGGAGGAAGCCCACGCCGCTCGATCCGCCGGTGCCGCGCTTGTGCCCGATGATCCGCAGGACGGTCCGCATGTGCCGGTAACGCCAGAACTGGAAGTTCTCCTCGAGGTCGACGAGCTCCTCACAGCTTTCGTACTCGAGCCAGTAGTCACGCGGATTCTCGTAGATGATCCGGAACGTCTCGAGCAGATCCTCGTCGAAAGTGTGCGCGCGGGTGACATCGCGGTCGAGGAGCCGCTGGGGGACCGGCAGCCCCCTCCGGGCGAGGAAGCGGAGGAACTCGTCGTAGACGCTGGGCTCGCCGAGGTGCTTCTCGAGTTCCGCCCTCGCCTCGGGTTCGCCGTCGAAGACCGGAAGCATTCCCGCGTTCTTGTTGCCGAGAAGGAACTCGACCGCCCGGTACTGCCAGGATTGGAATCCCGAGGACTGGCCGAGCTGGTCGCGGAATCCTACGTACTCGCTCGGGGTCAGGGTGGCGAGCACGGACCACTGCTCGGTCAGGGTCCTCTGGATGTGCTTGACCCGGGCGATGCGCTTGAGCGCGGGCTGGAGCCGGTCCTCGCGGATGAGATCGCGAGCGTCGACGAGCTCGTGGAGGACGAGTTTGAGCCACAGCTCCGTCGTCTGGTGCTGGATGATGAACAGCAGCTCGTCGTGGTGGACCGGATCGCTGACCGGATGCTGGGCGTCGAGCAGACGCTCGAGGTCGAGGTACGACCCGTAGGTCATCCGGCCCTTGAGGTCCTGGTGGATGCCGTCTTCGAGTCGGCGTTCGTTGGTCTCGGCGGTGCGGGAGTCATGGCTCATGGACCCAGGCTATTGCAGCAATCATCCGATCAGACATTGTTCGCACCATCAGGGAGCGGGAGACCCACCCCAGGGAGACTCGCCTCAGCGCGGCTGACCCCCAGGGCCGCTCACCCCAGGGCGGCTCGCACGGTGGTCTCGAACTCGCGGACGTGCTCGGCGGCAAGCTGCTCGGCGCGGCTCTCATCTCCGGCAAGGACCGCCTCGAGCAGCTCGGTGTGCTCGCGGATGTGGCCGGTGACGTCGGGGATGCGGGGGAGCACGAGGCACCAGATCCGCGTCGCCAGGTCGTCGAGGCGGACCAGGGTCTCCTTGAGGTGCGGATTGTCGACGGCCGAGTAGATGAGGCGGTGGACGTCGAGGTCGCGCTCCATGAGCTGACGGGCGTCGCCGTCGGGATCGAGGGAGTCGATCGCCGCGATCGTGTCGGTGAACTGCTCGCGCAGCTCGGGGGTGAGGCCACCGGCGGCACGACGGGCGGCAAGCGGTTCGAGGACGAGGCGCATCTCCGAGATCGCGGCGAGATCGGTGATGTCGACGTTCGAGGCGAACGTGCCCCGCCGCGGATAGGAGACGACGAGGTGGTCGCGCTCGAGGTGCTTGAGCGCTTCGCGCACAGGCGTCCGTCCGACTTCGAGCTCGGCGCTCAGGGCCGCCTCGTTGATGGCCTCACCCGGGGCGATGTCGAGCATGATGAGGCGGTGGCGGATCGTGTCGTAGGCGCGCTGAGCCAGCGACGTCGTCTGCGCTTCCTTCGTGAGCATCGGCGGCTCCTCTTCGTGCTCCGCGCCCATCCGACAATGCTCCCGAAGTTTTTCGGGGACCCCCTGGACAAGCTAGTCAACAGTTCCTAGACTACAGGAACACAACTGATATATTAGTTGTAGATCAACAGGTCGAAGGAGATCACATGACACAGCAGCTCGCGGACCAGGCAGCGACGCTCGAAGGAACCGGTAACAGCAGCGCCGTCGCAGGGGGCCAGTCCGCCTCGGCGAGATTCGACAGCCGGGAACCGAGCGAACTGAGCACTCCACTCGGAGAGCTCGACCCGGAGATCGCTGGCCTCATCGACGCAGAACTCTCCCGCCAGCGCGAGGGTCTGGAGATGATCGCCTCCGAGAACCACACCGCGACCGCGGTCATGGCCGCCCAGGGCTCGGTGCTGACCAACAAGTACGCCGAGGGCTACCCGGGCCGTCGCTACTACGGCGGCTGCGAGCACGTCGACGAGGTCGAGCGCCTCGCGATCTCCCGCGTCAAGGACCTCTTCGGGGCCGCCTACGCCAACGTCCAGCCCCACTCGGGCGCCCAGGCCAATGCCGCCGTCATGCACGCCCTGATCAAGCCCGGTGACACCGTGCTCGGTCTCGACCTCGCCCACGGCGGGCACCTCACCCACGGCATGAAGCTCAACTTCTCCGGCCACCTCTATCAAATAGTCGCCTACGGCGTCTCCGGGGACACCCACCGCGTCGACATGGCCGAGGTCGAGCGCCTCGCCACCGAGCACAAGCCCAGCCTCATCGTCGCCGGCTGGTCCGCCTACACCCGTCAGCTCGACTTCGCCGAGTTCCGGCGCATCGCCGACGCCGTCGGCGCCTACCTCATGGTCGACATGGCCCACTTCGCGGGCCTCGTCGCCGCCGGCCTCCACCCCAACCCGGTCCCGCACGCCCACGTCGTCACCTCGACGACGCACAAGACGCTCGGCGGACCGCGCGGCGGCATCATCCTCAGCAGCACCCCGGAGATCGCGAAGAAGGTCAACTCGGCCGTCTTCCCCGGCCAGCAGGGCGGACCCCTCGAGCACGTCATCGCGGGCAAGGCCGTGGCCTTCGGCCTCGCCGCGACCGAGACCTTCGCCGAGAAGCAGGCCCGCACCCTGGCCGGCGCCGCCGAGCTCGCGCGCCGCCTCACCGAGGACGACGTCACCGAGGCAGGCATCGGCGTCGTCACCGGCGGCACCGACGTCCACCTCGTCCTCGTCGACCTGCGCGACTCCGCCCTCGACGGGCAGCAGGCCGAGGACCTCCTCGCCGAGGTGGGGATCACCGTCAACCGCAACGCCGTCCCGTTCGACCCGCGTCCCCCGATGGTCACCTCGGGGCTGCGGATCGGCACCCCGGCGCTGGCCAGCCGCGGATTCGGCTCCGACGCCTTCGCCGAGGTGGCCGACATCATCGCGGAGACGCTCAAGGCCGGAACCGCCGAGGGCGGTGCCGACGCCGGGGTGCTCGCCCGCCTCGCCGACCGCGTCCAGGCCCTGGCCGACGCCCATCCTCTCTACCCGCACCTCGACTCGATCGGAGCCCGCTGATGGCTGACATGCTCCCGGAGCACCCGGACTTCCTCTGGCGCAACCCGGACCCCAAGCCCTCCTATGAAGCGGTCATCGTCGGCGGCGGCGGGCACGGCCTCGCCACCGCCTACTACCTCGCGAAGAACCACGGGATGACGAACATCGCCATCCTCGAGAAGGGCTGGCTGGCCGGCGGGAACATGGCCCGCAACACGACGATCATCCGCTCGAACTACCTGTGGGACGAGTCGGCGGCGATCTACGAGCATTCCCTCAAGCTCTGGGAGCAGCTGCCCGAGGAGCTTGAGTACGACTTCCTCTTCTCCCAGCGCGGCGTGCTCAACCTCGCCCACACCCTCCAGGACGTCCGTGAGTCGCGCCGCCGGGTGGGCGCCAACGTCCTCAACGGCGTCGACGCCGAATGGCTCGACCCGCAGCAGGTCAAGGAGGTCTGCCCGATCATCAACATCGGCGACGACATCCGCTACCCCGTGATGGGCGGCACCTACCAGCCACGGGCGGGCATCGCCAAGCACGATCACGTCGCCTGGGCCTTCGCCCGCAAGTGCGACGAGATGGGCGTCGACATCATCCAGAACTGCGAGGTCACCGATCTCATCACGATCGGCGGCAAGGTCATCGGCGTCGAGACCAACCGCGGGCGCATCGCGACCGAGCGGGTCGGACTCGCCGTCGCCGGCGACTCCGCCGGCCTCGCGGAGAAGGCGGGCGTGCGCCTGCCGATCCAGACCCACCCGCTGCAGGCGCTCGTGTCCGAGCTCTTCGAGCCCGTCCACCCGACCGTCGTGATGTCCAACCACGTCCACGTCTACGTCTCCCAGGCCCACAAGGGCGAGCTCGTCATGGGTGCCGGCGTCGACGCCTACAACGGATTCGGCCAGCGCGGCGGCTTCCACGTCATCGAGGAGCAGCTCTCGGCCGCCGTCGAGCTGTTCCCGATCTTCTCCCGCGCGCACCTGCTGCGCACCTGGGGCGGCAATGTCGACGTCACCCTCGACGCCTCGCCGATCGTCTCGACGACCGAGGTCGAGGGACTGTTCGTCAACTGCGGCTGGGGCACCGGCGGGTTCAAGGGCACCCCGGGAGCGGGCTTCTCCTTCGCTCACACGGTCGCCACCGGCACACCGCACGAGCTCAACGCGCCGTTCGCGCTCGAGCGCTTCGAGACCGGCCACCTCATCGACGAACACGGCGCCGCCGCCGTGGCGCACTGACCCGAGAAGGACTGACAATGCTGCTCATCGAATGCCCGAACTGCGGGCCCCGGGACGAGACCGAGTTCCACTACGGGGGACAGGCCCACGTGCCCTACCCCGAGGACCCCTACGCCCTGACCGACAAGGAATGGGCCGAGTACCTCTTCTACCGTGACAACACCCGCGGCCTCTACGCCGAGCGGTGGAGCCACAGCCTCGGCTGCCGCAAGTGGTTCAATGCCGTGCGCGACACCGTCACCTATGAGATCACGACCGTCTACCCCATGGGGCAGCCCTGCCCCGTGGACCTGAGGACGGGCGAGCGGATCCGCACCGACGCGGATCCCGACGCAGAGGCGACCGCCGGATCCGCGGATTCCGCGGGCTCCGCCTCGGCGCAGTCCGCCGACACGACCAGCGAAAGCGAGGTGGGCCGATGAGCTCCGCACGCCTGGACCACGCCACCGGTATCGACACCGGGCGTCCCATCACCTTCACCCTCGACGGCGAGACCGTCGACGGGTTCGCCGGTGACACGATCGCCAGCGCCGCGATCGCCGCCGGCCGCCTCGAGTGCGGCAACTCGACCTACCTCGGGCGTGCCCGCGGCATTCTCGGCGCCGGCGTCGAGGAGCCCAACGCCCTCGTCCGAGTCCACGGCTGGATCCCCGGCGACTCGAGCGAGTCGATGCTGCCGGCCACCCGCGTCGAGATCGTCGACGGACTTGCAGCCGAGTACCTCTCGGGCCTCGGCGTTCTCGACCCCGCCGGGGACGACCTCGTCTACGAGCACAAGCACGTCCACGCCGACGTCCTCATCGTCGGCGCCGGACCCGCCGGCCTCGCCGCCGCCCGTGAGGCCGCGCGCAGCGGAGCCCGCACCATCCTCATGGACGAGAGCCCGCTGCCCGGCGGCTCCCTGCTCTCGGCTCCCGGCGAGCGGATCGACGGAGCGCCCGCGGCCGAGTGGATCGCATCGGCCCTCGCCGAGGCGAATGGGGGAGAGGAGTTCACCTACCTGCCCCGGACCACCGTCTTCGGCTCCTACGACTCGAACTACCTCGTCGCGCTCGAGGATCGCACCGCACTGCTGGCCGCCGCCCCGGAGGCGACCCCGGTCCGGCAGCGGGTGTGGCACGTCCGCGCCCAGCAGGTCGTGCTCGCCACCGGCGCCCACGAGCGTCCCATCGTGTTCGCGAACAACGACCGCCCGGGCATCATGCTCGCCTCGGCCGTGCGCACCTACCTCAACCGCTACGGTGTGGTCGCTGGATCGCGGATCACCGTGGCGACGACGAACGACTCGGCCTACGAGCTCGTCTCCGAGCTGGCCGCCCTCGGCATCGAGGTCCCTGCCGTCGTCGACTCGCGCCCGGAGGCCTCCGAGTTCGCCCAGTCGGTCATCGACGCCACGGGAGTCCGCGCGGTCTTCGGCTCGGCGGTCCTCGACACCGCCTCGGCGCAGGAGTTCACCGGGGGCATCAGCCACATCCTCGTCACCGCACTCGATGCCGAGGGCGTCGCGACCGGCGAGACCGAGTGGGTCGAGACCGATCTGCTCGCCGTCTCCGGCGGATTCTCCCCGGTCATCCACCTCCACGGCCAGCGTCGCGGGAAGACCACCTGGCGCGAGGACATCGCCGGATTCGTCCCCGAGGCACCCGTGCGCGGGCAGCACACGGCAGGCGCGATCAACGGCGACTTCGGTCTCGCCGACGCCCTCGAGCAGGGGGCGATGGCCGGCCGCGAAGCCGCCACCTCGGCGGGATTCCCGACCGGACTGGAGATCCCGCAGGCCGAGCGCCGCGCCCAGGGCCCGATCCGTCCCCTGTGGCTCGTCACCTCGGCGACCGCCGGCGACGCCGAGGCGTCGACCCAGTTCGTCGACCTCCAGCGCGACCAGACCGTCGCCGACGTCCTGCGCGCGATGGGTGCGGGCATGCGCTCGGTCGAGCACATCAAGCGCTACACCTCGATCTCGACGGCCAACGACCAGGGCAAGACGAGCGCGGTCAACGCGATCGGCGTCATCGCCCAGGTGCTCGGCACCGATGACATCCCGAGCGTCGGGCACACGACGTTCCGCGCCCCCTACGCGCCGGTGAGCTTCGCCGCGCTCGCGGGCCGGCGCAAGGGCGAGCTCTTCGACGCCGCCCGTGTCACCTCGATCCACCCGTGGCACGTCGCCCACGGCGCGGAGTTCGAGGACGTCGGCCAGTGGAAGCGGCCCTGGTACTACCCGCAGCCGGGTGAGGACATGGACGCGGCGGTGCTGCGCGAGTGCCGTGCCGTGCGCGAATCGGTCGGGTTCCAGGACGCCTCGACGCTGGGCAAGATCGAGATCCGCGGGGCCGACTCCCCTGAGTTCCTCAACCGCATCTACACCAACGGGTTCAAGAAGCTCGGGGTCGGCAAGGCCCGCTATGGGTTCATGTGCACCCCCGACGGGATGGTCTACGACGACGGGGTGACCCTGCGCCTGGCCGATGACCGCTACTTCATGACGACGACCACCGGCGGGGCCGCGAAGGTCCTCGAATGGCTCGAGGAATGGCACCAGACCGAATGGCCCGAGCTCGACGTCGTGTTCACCTCGGAGACGGAGCAGATCTCCACCGTGGCCGTCGTCGGTCCGAAGTCCCGCGAGGTCATCGCCGAGATCGCCCCGGATATCGACGTGTCGCAGGACGCGTTCAAGTTCATGGAGTTCCGGGAGACCGTCCTGCCCGGAGGCATCCCGGCGCGCATCTGCCGCATCTCCTTCTCCGGCGAGCTCGCTTTCGAGATCAACGTGGAGACCTTCTACGGCCTGCACGTGTGGGAGGCCGTCGCTTCAGCCGGTGCGAAGTTCGGCATCACCCCCTACGGCACGGAGACGATGCACGTGCTGCGCGCCGAGAAGGGCTTCATCATCGTCGGCCAGGACACCGACGGCACCGTCACCCCGCAGGACGCGGGCATGGACTGGATCGTGTCGAAGGTCAAGGACTTCATCGGCAAGCGCTCCTACACCCGGGCCGACACCGCCCGCGAGGACCGCAAGCACCTCGTCGGAGTCCTCCCGGTCGACGGCACGACCCGCTTGGTCGAGGGGGCGCAGCTCGTCGCCGCCGACACCGAGTTCGACCTCGCCGCGGCCCCGGTCCCGATGGTCGGGCACGTCACTTCCTCGTACGACTCGGCGGTGCTCGAGCGTCCGTTCGGACTCGCGCTCGTCGAGAACGGCCGCAACCGGATCGGCGAGATCGTCCGCACCCCCGTCGACGGCGCGCTCGTCGACGTCGAGATCACCTCACCCGTCTTCTACGATCCAGAAGGGAACCGCCGCGATGGCTGACACCTTGACCACCCCCGAGGTGGACGCACTCGACGCCCTGCGCGTCTCCCCGGCCGCGCACCTCGCCGAGGCGATGGAGGCCGCGAGTGCCGCCTCCGTGAGCGGCGCCGAGGGACAGGCCGTGAGCCTGCGGGAGATCCCGTTCACCGTGCAGCTCGGCGTCCGGGCGATCCCGGGCAGCGAGTCGGCGCAGGCCGTGGAGTCGAGCCTCGGCGTCACCCTGCCGACCGCTGTCGGCGAGGTCACCGGGGACGCCGACGGGCTCCACGTCATCTGGATGAGCCCCGACGAGTTCCTCGCCGTCGACGTCTCCCGGCGGCAGCGCCCCGGTGAGACGATCGCCGCCGAGGCGGCACTCGAGGGTCTGCCCGGGCAGGTCGTCGACCTCTCCGCCAACCGCACGATCCTCGTGCTCGAGGGCACCGAGGCGCGCTCCGTGCTGGAGAAGACCTGCCGCGCCGACCTCCACCCGCGGGCCTTCGCGGTCGGGTCCGCGATCCTCACCCAGGTGGGACAGGTTCCCGTCATCCTCCACCGCACCGCTGAGCACACCTACCGACTCTTCCCCCGAGCCAGCTTCGCCGAGCACCTCGTGCGCTGGCTGCTCGACGGGATGCGCGAATTCACGAAGGACGCCTGACATGAATGACTTCATCCTCACCCTCGAATGCGACGACCGGCGCGGCATCGTCCACACCGTGACCGGGATCCTCCTCAAGCACGGCGCCGACATCCGCGAGCTCAAGCAGTTCGACGACGCGCTGAGCAAGAGGTACTTCCTCCGCATCGAGTTCGACCTCGATGACAAGGGAGCGTCGGTCGACGCCCTGCGTGCCGACCTCGAGGAGTTCTCGACCGATGCCAGCGCCAAGTGGGACGTGTGGCCGCGGACGGAGAAGCGGCGCGTGCTCGTCATGGTCTCGAAGTTCGAGCATTGCCTCAACGACCTCCTCTTCCGCTCCCGCAACGGGGAGCTGCCGGTGGAGATCGCGGCGGTCGTGTCCAACCACCCCGACCACCGGGAGCTCGTCGAATGGCACCACGTGCCGTTCTTCCGGATCCCGGTCACCCCGGAGACCAAGCCCGAGGCCGAGGCCCGGCTGCTCGAGCTCGTCGACCGGTTCGAGATCGACCTCGTCGTCCTCGCCCGCTACATGCAGGTCCTCTCCGACGACCTGGCCCGGGAGTTGACCGGCAAGGCGATCAACATCCACCACTCGTTCCTGCCGTCGTTCAAGGGCGCCAAGCCCTACCACCAGGCCTACGAGCGCGGAGTGAAGACCGTCGGCGCGACCGCCCACTACGTCAACAGCGAACTCGACGAGGGCCCGATCATCGCTCAGCAGCTCGTCGAGGTCGACCACGCCTTCACGCCCGCCGACCTCGTGGCCGCCGGCCGTGACGCCGAGTGCAAGGCGCTGTCGAACGCGGTCCGCTGGCACTGCGAGGGCCGCGTGTTCCTCAACGGCAAGCGCACGGTGGTTCTGCGGTGAAACCGCGGTACGGTGACGATCCGCTCGGCGGGGTCCCCGCCGAGCCGACGGAAGGGCCGACTGCCGTGTCGGACCCGGGGGCGGTCTCCGCCCCGGGGTCGGTGCCGGTCGACGAAGCGCCGCTCAACCGCCTCGTCGCCCTCGTGGCGATCGCGGCCTTCGGCGGCATCTTCGTCGACGGGTACATCCTCGGCGTCATCGGCGGTGCCGTGGGACCCGCCTCGGCGGAGCTCGGACTCAGTGCGCTCGGGCAGGGCCTCATCGCCTCGAGCGCGCTCATCGGGATCTTCGTCAGCGGACTCTTCTTCGGTCGGGTCGCGGACCGGTTCGGTCGCAAGCCCGTCTTCTTCTGGAACCTCGTCGGGTTCGTCGTCCTGTCGGTGGCGCAGCTGTTCGTCTCGGGCACGTGGGACCTCGTGGCCCTGCGCCTGGGACTGGGGCTGCTCATCGGCGTCGAGTACGCCGTGGGCACCGCCCTGCTCGCCGAGTTCACGCCGCGTCGCCACCGCAGCGTCCTCCTCGGCAGCATCGCGGCGTTCTGGTTCGTCGGCTTCATCTCGGCGTTCTTCGTCTCCCACGTGTGGGCGGAGGACGCGTGGAGGTCGCTGCTCGCCTCGAGCGCGATTCCCGCGCTCATCGTCCTCATCATCCGCTTCGGACTCCCGGAGTCGCCGAGGTGGCTGCAGAGCAAGGGCCGGACCGAGGAAGCGCAGAGGATCATCACCTCCCGCTACGGACCGCAGTACGCGCTGCCCGCCCAGGTCGAGGAGCCGAAGGCCTCGGGTCTGCGCGAGTTCTTCCGGGAGACCGACTGGCGAGTGATCGTCTACTCGGGACTGTTCTGGTTCTGCCAGGTGGGTCCTCTGTTCGCGATCTTCACATTCATCACCCCGGTGCTCGAGCAGCTGGGACTGGCCGGAGGCTTCGGCTCGGACCTGCTGATGAACGGCATCCAGCTGGCCGGCGCGGGGCTCGGGCTGTGGCTGCTGTGGCTCCTGCCGAGGCGGACGTTCGTCATCTGGACCTTCGCGATCATGGTGGTCCTCCTCGTCTACCTCGGCCTGGCGACCGGCCAGCCGGCACTGCTCACGTTCGTCGTGTTCGGGGCGTTCGTCCTCATCATCACCGCGTCGAACAGCGTCCAGTACGTGTACCCGCCGGAGATGTACGAGACTCGCTTCCGCTCCACGGGTGTCGGGTTCTCCGCGGCGATCAGCCGCATCGGCGCGGCAGGGGCGACGTACCTCTTCCCGGTCACCCTCGAGCACCTCGGTGTCACGTCGACGCTGCTCATCGCAGCGGCGTTCCCCGCCGTGGGGCTCATCGCCTCGCTGCTGTGGGCGCCGGAGACGAAGTACACCGCGCTCGACACGGAGACGATCGTCGCCCACTGAGGGGCGTCGGCGGGTGCTGCGACGGCGCCCGGCGGGGCGGCGACGGCATGCACCCGCGACCAAGAAGTGGAAACGCTCGGCACTAATGCCGAGCGTTTCCACTTCTTTGCAGCGGCAGGGGCACCGTCGCCGGGTGGTCGCGGCGGGGCGCCGTCGCCGAGTGGTCGCGGCGGGGGCATCGCCGAGTGGTCGCGGCGGGGGCATCGCCGGCTGGTCGCGCCGGGGCACCGTCGCCGGGTGGTGGCGGCGGCCGGCGCGGCAGAGTCATTTGTGTTCACGAAGAAGCCCGGGCAAACGGTGTGTCTGCCCGGGCTTCCTGTGCCGTCCGGTTCAGGCCGCTGACGACTGGGACCTCACCGGCTCAGGCCTTGATGAGTCCGTGGGGGTCGAGGACGAACTTCTTCGCCACTCCGGAGTCGAAGTCCGCGTAGCCCTGCGGGGCGTCCTCGAGCGAGATCGTCGTCGCGTTGACGTTCTTCGCGATGGACACCTTGTCGTGGAGGATCGCCTGCATGAGGCCGCGGTTGTACTTCATGACCGGGCACTGGCCGGTGACGAAGGTGTGCGACTTCGCGAAGCCGAGTCCGAAGCGCATCGACAGCGAGCCCTCCTTGGCGGCCTCGTCGGCGGCGCCGGGGTCGCCGGTGACGTAGAGGCCGGGGATGCCGAGGCTGCCGCCGGCGCGGGTGATGTCCATGAGGGAGTTGAGGACGGTGGCGGGCGCCTCGGTGGAGGCGTCCTTGCCGTGACCGCGGGCCTCGAAGCCGACGGCGTCGATGCCGCAGTCGACCTCGGGCACGCCGAGGATCTGCTCGATCTGGTCCTTCGGGTCGCCCTTGGAGACGTCGACGGTCTCGCAGCCGAAGCTGCGGGCCTGGGCGAGGCGGTCCTCGTTGAGGTCGCCGACGATGACGACGGCGGCTCCGAGCAGGTGCGCCGAGGTGGCGGCCGCGATGCCGACGGGGCCCGCACCGGCGACGTAGACCGTCGAGCCGACGCCGACGCCCGCGCCGACGGCACCGTGGAAGCCGGTCGGGAAGATGTCGGAGAGCATGGTCAGGTCGAGGATCTTCTCCATCGCCTGGTCCTTGTCCGGGAACTTGAGCACGTTCCAGTCGGCGTAGGGCACGAGGACGTACTCGGCCTGGCCGCCGACCCAGCCGCCCATGTCGACGTAGCCGTAGGCCGAGCCGGGACGATCGGGGTTGACGTTGAGGCAGATGCCGGTCTGGCCGGCCTTGCAGTTGCGGCAGCGGCCGCAGGAGATGTTGAACGGGACGGAGACGAGGTCGCCGACCTTGACGAACTCGACGTCGCGACCGACCTCGACGACCTCACCGGTGATCTCGTGGCCGAGGACCAGGCCCTCGGGAGCGGTGGTGCGGCCGCGGACCATGTGCTGGTCGGAGCCGCAGATGTTCGTCGCGACGGTCTTGAGGATGACACCGTGGTCGACCCGACGGCCGACGTTGGCGGGGTTGACGCCCGGTCCGTCCTTGAGGACGAAGTCGGGGTACTCGGTGTCGATGACCTCGACCTTGCCGGGACCTGCGTAGCTGATTGCCTTGTTGCTCACCGTCGAGCCTCCATGTGTAGAGCGGAATCGGTTCGAAAGAAACCGGTGCGGATGCCATCGCCGAGGCGATCGCCCCTTCCCGTGAAATATCAGTCCGATATCAGACCGTGTCTGCAGTCTCGTCCTCCGTGACGCTTCGTGTCAACCCGTGCCCCTGCGGCGCCCGGGCCGGTCACTGCCCCCGCCTCACGTGTCGTCGTCGAGGCGGGTGGAGAGGATCTCCTGCGACGTCTCCCGCAGCAGCTTGAGCGATTCTCGGATCAGGGGCGACTTGAGGCTGCCCGTCCGCGCCGAGGCGACGATCTTGCGGCTGAGCCGTCCCGGCCCGGTCAGGCGCACCCGGGTGACGTTCTTCGCGCCCTCGAGGCTGGCCAGGCGGGGGAGCAGTCCGACGCCCACGCCGGCGCCGACGAGGGCCATCGACGTCTCCCACTCGACCGCCTCGTGGGTGATCCGGGGGGAGATCCCGGCGGCGGTGAAGGCTGCGGTGAACAGCGCCCGATAGGGCGAGTCGAGGCGATCGGTGATCCAGTCCTCCCCGCTGAGCTCGGAGAGGGTCACCGAGTCCTGGGAGGCGATCGGATGGTCGGAGGGGACCATGACGTCGAGAGGGTCGTCGAGGAGGGCGATCTTCTCGAAGCGCGGATCCTCCTCGAGGTGGACGTCGCCGTGGCTGGAGACGACGACGGCGAGGTCGATCCGCTCGGCCAGGAGGAGCTCGAAGCAGCGGGTCGGGCTGGCCTCGAGGACGTGGACGCCGAGGTCCGGGTGGATGCGGCGCAGATGCGCGGACAGCGGGGCGAGCAGGTGGGTGGCGGCGGTGGAGAAGCCGCCGAGCCCGAACTGCGCCGGCGTCTGGTCCCCGGCGACGAGCGCCGCGGCCTTGATCTCCTCCCACATCGCGACGAGGTCGTCGCAGCGACGGACGATGTGGCGCCCGGTCGCGGTCAGGCGCAGCCCGCGACCGTCGCGGACGAGGAGGTCCATCCCGAGCGTTCTCTGGAGCTCGCGCAGCTGTCCGGAGACCGCCGAGGGGGAGTAGCCGGTGAGCTCCGCGGTGGCCGCGATCGTCCCGCAGAGGGAGAAGGTGCGGAGGGTGGTGAGGCGAGGATCAATCATGCGTCAATACTGCACTATGATCCTCAAAATTTGACGGTTATCGCGCAGGGAGTTTTCGCGTTATCGTGGGACGGACAACTTGACTGAAATCACATCGCACACCGGTCCTCCGATCGGTGTGCTTCGCTGCAGGCCGCACGTGCACCAGCACACACATCAAGGGAGATGGGAATTGACAGCAATCAACCTGGCACCGACGAAGAAGGGCTATCCCCTGGGGATCACCGAGGAGAAGCTGGCTGAGTTCCAGGTCCTGCTCGCCACCCGACGCGCCGGGTTCTCGCTCGAGGCCCCGTTCTACACCGACGACCACCTGTTCAACCTCGACATGCAGGGGATCTTCGGCAAGCACTGGATCTACGCGGGAAGCGTCGCCGAGGTGCCCGAGCCCGGTGACTACATCACGGTCGACTACGGACCGTACTCCCTCATCGTGCTCCGCAACGACGACGGCGGCGTCAACGTCCTCCACAACGTCTGCCGCCACCGCGGTGCCCGAGTGCTCACCGAGGACGCCGGGACGACCGGCAACCTCGTGTGCGGCTACCACTCCTGGACCTACTCGCCCGAGGGCCAGCTCATCCACGCCTCGGCGCCGGGTGAGATGGAGTTCGACAAGAAGTGCTACTCGCTGAAGACGGCCCACAGCCGCATCGACGCGGGCCTCATCTTCGTCTGCCTGGCCGACGAGCCGCCGGAGGACTTCGCCGAGACCGCGAAGGTCTTCGAGCCCTACCTCGGCCCCCACGAGCTGCAGAAGACGAAGATCGCCTACCAGCAGAACATCGTCGAAGAGGGCAACTGGAAGCTCGTGATGGAGAACAATCGCGAGTGCTACCACTGCGACGGCCACCCCGAGCTCGCCTGTTCCCTGTTCCCGACCTGGGGACTGACCGACGGGATCATCCCGAAGCACCTCGAGGACGTCTGGGACCGCAACAAGGACGCCCAGGCCGCGCTCGAGGAGCGCTGCCGCCGCTACGGCCTGCCCTTCGAGGTCTTCGAGGAGCTCGACACCCGGATCGCCGGCATCCGCATCTCCCGCGAGTCCCTCGACGGTGAGGGGGAGTCCTTCTCTCCCGACGGCCGCCGGCTGTCGAAGAAGCTCCTCGGCGACCTCCGCGACTTCCGGCTCGGCCGCTGCTCGATGCACCTGCAGCCCAACAGCTGGTTCCACTTCCTCGGCGACCACGTCGTCACGTTCGGCGTGTTCCCGATCAACGCCCACCAGACGCTGGTCCGGACCACCTGGCTCGTCGCCGACGACGCCGTCGAGGGCGTCGACTACGACGTCGACAAGCTCACCCACACCTGGAAGCAGACCAACCTCCAGGACAAGGCCTTCGTCGAGCTCTGCCAGCAGGGTGCCGAGAGCCCGTTCTACGAGCCCGGACCGTACATGAAGAGCGAGTACCAGGTCGAGGCCTTCATCAACTGGTACACGATGCGCATGCGGGAGCACTTGGCATGAGCGTGAAGGTCGCAGCCGACGCCGAACCGAAGGGAGACGCCGAGGTGACGCACCTCGATGCCGACTCGCAGACCGCCGACGCGGTCGAGGAGGAGCCGATCCCCCTGGCCATGCGGATCCGCGGACTCGAGATGCCGTGGAACCGGGTGCTCGCGGCCACGGCGGGCCCCGCCGGCGCCGCCCACGCGCTCGGTCCCTGGCACCCGCAGGAGTTCCAGGCCGAGTGCGTCGAGACCATTCCCGAGGCCGGGGACATGATGACCTTCGTGTTCCGCCGCCTCGACGGTGCGCCCCTGGCGTTCCGGTCGGGTCAGTACATGAACATCGACTTCCCGATCTTCGGACCCGACGCGGAGCCGGCGAGCCGCAGCTACTCGCTGTCGAGCGCGCCGACGGAGCCGTGGACGTTCTCGGTCACGGTCAAGCGGGACCCGAACGGGCTCGTCTCCCCGTGGGTGCACGAGAACGTGCGACCGGGAATGGTGCTCGACATGCTCGGACCGGTCGGGGCGTTCCACCTGCCCGACTACGACCGCCGGGCGCGCTACCTGCTCCTCGCCGCGGGTGCCGGCATCACCCCGCTGATGTCGATGATCCGCACGATCCACTCCCTGCCTGGTCAGGCCGACGTCATCCTGCTCTACCACGGCTCGGCTCCGGACCGGTTCGCCTTCGAGGACGAGCTCAAGTTCCTCACCGTCGCGGACTTCCGGATCAAGGTCGTCTACGCCCTCGGGGACCGGGCCTGCCCCGAGGACTGGAGCGGACAGGTGGGCCGCATCTCGCGTGAGCTCATCGACGCCGTGGCCCCCGACGCCAACGGGCGCCAGGTCTACGCCTGTGGTCCGCAGGGATACCTCGACACGATCATGGACATCCTGCCCACTGTGGGCGTCGACGACACCTCGATCAACGTCGAGTTCTTCTCCGGCGACCGGGAGACGCTGCGTGAGTACGCAGAGGAAGTCGCCCTCGCCGAGGAGCTCGCGGAGGAGATCGCGACCCACACCGAGGAGGCCCAGGAGCAGACCGTGCCGGAGCTCGAGCTCTACGAGACCGAGTACGACGAGGAGGCCGTCGAGGCGTTCGTCGAGCCGACCGAGGCCGTCGACGCCGAGGCGGAGGTCCCCTACGACGAGGAGGCGGAGAGCGAGATCGCCGTCGCCGGAACCGGGGAGGCCGCCTCGGCGGAGGAGAACGTCGTCGATCCGGCGGAGTTCGACACCGTCGGCACCGGAGCGCTGACGATGTCCTTCGTCCGCTCCGGGATCAACATCCGCGTCGGCAAGGACGACAACATCCTCGCCGCGGCCCGCCAGGCCGGGGTGCGGATCGGCGCCAATTGCCAGGAGGGCATGTGCGGATCGTGCAAGATCGTCAAGCTCTCCGGTGACGTCGACATGCATCACCAGGGCGGCATCCGCGCCCGGGAGATCGATGCCGGCAAGTTCCTGCCCTGCTGCTCGACGCCGCTGTCCGATCTCGTCGTCGACGCCTGACCGACGGTGCGGCCGTGCCGAGCACGGCCGCACCGCCGGCGCCCCTGCGCCGGACCCCGGACGGGAGCGATGTGCTCCCGTCCCCCATAGACTCAAGTACACCAGCACGAACAAGGGAGTTCCCATTGCCGACCACAACACCCAGGATCGTCATCATCGGGGCCGGCATCGTCGGTGCCAACCTCGCCGATGAACTCGCCCAGCTCGGATGGACCAACACGCTGGTCCTCGAGCAGGGACCATTGGACATCCCGGGCGGATCCACCTCCCATGCCCCGGGCCTCGTCTTCTCCTCCAACGGGTCGAAGTCGATGACGGAGTTCGCCCAGTACACGATCGAGAAGTACACCGGCCTCAAGGGCTCCGACGGGACCGGATCGTTCCTGCCCGTCGGCGGACTCGAGATCGCCACGACCGACGAGCGCCTGCAGGACCTCCACCGCCGTGCCGGCTGGAACCGGTCCTGGGGCGTCGAGGCCCACGTCGTCGACACCGACGAATGCGCCCGGCTCTTCCCGATGCTCGACCGCGACAAGGTCCTCGGCGGTCTGCTCACCCCCGGCGACGGTCTCGCGCTCGCCGCGAAGGGCACCCAGATCGTCATCGAGCGCGCCCGCGCCGCCGGCGTCGAGTTCCGCGACCGCACGACGGTCACCGACATCGAGGTGGTCGGCGGCAAGGTCAGGGCCGTGACCGTCGACGGCGATGAGCGCATCCCCGCGGACATCGTCGTCTCCTGCGCCGGCTTCTGGGGACCGAACATCGGCAGGATGGTCGGCACGCCGATCCCGCTGCTGCCCCTGGGCCACCAGTTCGCCTGGACCACCGAGGTGCCCAGCCTCGTCGCGAAGAAGCAGGGCCCTGCCGGCGCCTCGGCGCCCATCCTCCGCTACCAGGACAAGGACCTCTACTACCGTGAGTGGGGCGACCGGATCGGAATCGGCTCCTACGCCCACCGCCCGATGCCGGTCGACCTCGACGAGCTGCCGCGCTACGCACCCGACGAGATCACCAAGGACCGGATGCCCTCGAGCCTCGAGTTCACGCCCGAGGACTTCGCCGGCGAATGGGAGGCGACGAAGGAGCTGCTGCCCGAGCTCGCCCAGACCCAGGTCCAGCGCGGCTTCAACGGCATCTTCTCCTTCACCCCCGACGGCGGGTCGCTCGTCGGCCAGTCTCGTGAGGTGGACGGCTTCTTCGTCGCCGAGGCGGTATGGGTGACCCACGGCGCCGGCATCGCGAAGGCCGTCGCCGAGCTCATCTCCCAGGGGTACTCGAACACCGATCTGTCGGGCTGCGACCTCAACCGCTTCGAGGACGCGCTGACGACGCCGGAATACGTGTCCGAGACCTCGCAGCAGAACTTCGTCGAGATCTACGACGTCCTCCACCCGCTGCAGCCCCGCGTGTCCCCGCGCGACCTGCGGCTGAGCCCGTTCCACGACCGCCAGGTCGAGCTCGGCGCCTACTTCCTCGAGACCAACGGCTGGGAGCGCCCGCACTGGTACGAGGCGAACGCCGGACTGCTCGACGAGCTGCCCGAGGAATGGGCGGCACCGGCGCGCGACGACTGGTCGTCCATGTTCCACTCGCCGATCGCCGCCGCAGAGGCGTGGAAGACCCGCACCGCGGTCGCGATGTACGACATGACCCAGCTCAAGCGCTTCGAGGTCAAGGGCCCCGGCGCGGGCGAGCTGCTCCACGGACTGACCACCTCGTCGATGCTGCGCAAGCCCGGCGCCGTCAGCTACACCCTGCTCCTCGACGAGGCCGGCGGCATCACCAGCGACATCACGGTGGCCATCCTCGACGAGCAGACCTATCAGGTCGGCGCGAACAGCAACATCGACTTCGCCTACATCTCGCGCAAGGCCCGGGAGCAGTCGGCGGCGGATCCGAGCAAGTGGGCGACCGTCCGGGAGACCACCGCCGGCACCTGCTGCATCGGACTGTGGGGCCCCAAGGCCCGCGCGGTCATGTCGAAGGTGAGCAGCGACGACCTGAGCAACGCCGGACTCAAGTACTTCCAGACGAAGCAGATCACGATCGCCGGGGTGCCGGTGACCGCGATGCGCCTGTCCTACGTCGGTGAGTTCGGATGGGAGCTCTACACCTCGGCGGACCTGGGCCACAAGCTCTGGGACGTCCTCTTCGCCGCCGGCCAGGAGCACGGGATCATCGCCGCCGGGCGCGAGGCCTTCAACTCGCTGCGCCTGGAGAAGGGCTTCCGCTCCTTCGGCACCGACATGACGAGCGAGCACGAGCCGGTCCAGGCCGGACTCGGCTTCGCGGTCAAGGCCTCGAAGACGGACGACTTCGTCGGCAAGTCGGCCCTCGCGGCCCGCGCCGAGGCGGCGACGACCAAGCTGTACTGCCTGGTCCTCGACGATCGGGAGTCCGTCGTCCTCGGGAAGGAGCCCGTCTACCTCGGCTCCGGTGCAGAGGGCAGTGCCGACGGCTACGTCACCTCGGCGGCCTACGCCTACACCGTCGGACGGTCCATCGCCTACGCGTGGCTGCCGAACTCGGTGGAGGTCGGGGACTCGGTCGAGATCGAGTACCTCGGGCGGCGCTTGCCGGCGACGGTGTCCGTCGAACCGCTCTACGACCCGGAGATGACCCGACTGCGCGGAGACGGCGAGGCCGAGCCCATCCCGGCCGTCGAGCTGGTGCAGAGCAACCCGGACAAGGTGCCGGCCGCGGTCTGAGCCTGACCGCCGGCTCGGGCTGAGCGCCGCGTCGGGTTGAGCCTGACCGTCGCCTCGGACTGAGCCTGACCGTCGCCTCGGGCGGAGAGAAGGGCACGGGCTGAGCCACAGGGTCGGTCGGAACGAATCGTTCCGACCGGCCCTTTGCCGTGCCCACTTCACAGGTGACCCGACGCGCGACAGGTGGCGAGGCACTCCACAGGTGGCGAGGCGTGCGTCAAGTGGCGAGACGCAAGACCGCGGGTCGGAGCCTGCCGGACCCGACCCGAAGCCGCTCCTCAGCGCGTGGGATCCGGGATCTTCCCGTACTCCAGGGCGTTCCAGAAGTCGCCGCGCACGTACCGCTGCTCGGGCACAGGGCTGAAGTCCCAGTGGTGGACTCGGCCCTGACCCAGTGCGTGCTGGACCAGGCGGCGCCGGTCCTGGCTTCCCAGCACCCGCGTCTCGAGCTCGGCGAGGTCGTACTCGGCATCGAGGACACCGCGCAGACTGACGAGCGCCTCGGCGTACTCCGGGTCCCGGGCGCGGTTGCGCAGCTCGTCGGGATCCTCAGCGAGGTCGAAGAGCTGGTCGGGGTCGCCGGGGCAGCAGACGTACTTGAGCCGATCGCGGACGATCGTCAGCTGGGGACGCAGGGTCCCCTCGGCGAGGTACTCGATGACGATGTCGCGGTTCCTCGTCCCCGCGTCCCCCGACCGCTCCCTGCGCGCGGTCTCGAGCAGGGAGACCCCCTCGACCGGACCCGTCGCCGGGGCGCCGGAGAGCTCGGTCAGCGTGGGCAGGAGGTCGAGCAGGCAGACGGGGCTGTCGAACCGGCCGGGGGACACGAGGTCGGCGGGGCCGTGGACGATCATCGGCACCCTGGACGACTGCTCGTAGGGGGACATCTTGTACCACAGTCCCTTCTCGCCGAGCATGTCGCCGTGGTCGCTCGTCACGATGATCACGGTGTTCTCGGCGAGTCCGAGCTCCTCCACCCGCTCCCGGATCCGGCCGATGTGATCGTCGATGTAGCTGACCGCCGCATAGTAGGCGCGGCGGGCCCGCCGGACATCGTCGAGGGCCGGCTCCCGCCTGTCGAACCCGCTCATCGCCCGCAGCCGGTGGGTGTGCGGGTCCTGCTGCGCGTCGGGCACCTGGGGGTGCCGGGGGTCGGGGATCTCGACGTCGGCGAACCGGTCCCAGTGCTCGCGCGGGGGCTCGTAGGGGTCGTGGGGGTGGATGAACGAGGTGACCATGAGGAAGGGCCGGACATCCGAGGCGGCCTGGTTCGCCCGCACCCGATCGCTGAGGTGGCGCAGGGAGCGGAAGATCACCTCGTCGTCGAAGTCCTGCTGCACGGTCGCCTTCGACACGCCCGCGGTGAACACGGAGTCCGCGTCGTGGTACCACTGGAGCCGGTCCTCGAGCGACCGGCCCCAGTCGGGGATCATGTCGAGGTCGGCCGGGTACACGTCGGTGGTCAGTCGCTCCTCGAAGCCGTGCTGCTGGTCGGGGCCGATGAAGTGCATCCGCCCGATCAGGGCCGTGTGGTAGCCGACCGACCGCAGGCGGTGGGCGAACGTCGGTTCGGACGCGGCGAAGTCGTCGCCATTGTCGAAGCAGTCGATGTGCGAGGGCATCCTCCCGGTCATCATGGAGGCGCGGGAGGGGGCGCACAGCGGGGTGTTACAGTAGGCGCGATCGAAGACGGCGCCCTCCTCGGCGAGGGCATCGATGTTCGGAGTCTTCGCCGCTTCGTCGCCATAGGCGCCGAGGCAGTGCGGAGCCATCTGGTCGGCCTGGATGACGATGATGTTCGGGCGACGGGTGGTCATGTGTATGCCTTTCTACTGAGATCCGATGGTGGTCCAATGTCTGAATCGATGGTTGGCGGATGAGCTGCTGCGGTCCCGAACGAGGGACGAGGGCAATGCAGGATCCGGCGCAGGCCCGTGCCGTGCGCCGCCCGAAGCCGACGCACGATCCGACCGGGGACAGTGCCGAGCGCGACCTCCTTGAGCGCCTGAGCTCCCAGGCCCCTGAGGACCTGAGGATGATCGGGCTGAGCGGTGGCACCTTCCGGATGGGCGATGAGAGCCCGCTGTCCTACCCCGCCGATGGTGAGGGGCCCGTCCGCCTCGTCGAGGTGGATCCCTTCGCCATCGCCGAGGCGACGGTGACGGTCGCGCAGTTCGCGGCGTTCGTTCTCGACACCGGTCATCGCACCGAAGCCGAGCGCCTCGGCGATTCCACCGTGTTCAGCGGACTGCTGTCCGCGTCGATCGCCGAGGAGAGCGCTGTGGTCCCCCAGGCACCGTGGTGGCGCCGGGTGGCCGGGGCCTGCTGGCACCGCCCGGAGGGGCCCGGATCGTCCGTGGCCGATCGCGCGGACCATCCGGTCACCCATGTCTCCCTCGGCGACGTCCGTGCCTATGCCGACTGGGTCGGCGCACGTCTGCCCACCGAGGAGGAATGGGAGTTCGCCGCCCGCGGCGGCCTCGACCAGCAGCCCTTCCCCTGGGGCAGTGAGCGCGAGCCCGGGGGAGTGCCGCGGATGAACACCTTCCCCGGACGGTTCCCCGATGCCCCGACCGGTCCCGTCGGCACGGTTCCCGCGCGGTCGTTCACCCCCAACGGCTTCGGGCTCTACAACGCGACGGGCAACGTCTGGGAATGGACCACCGGCACCTTCGGCGCCGCTGACGCTCGCGCGGTGATCAGGGGCGGCTCATACATGTGCCATGAGTCGTACTGCCGCCGCTATCGCACCTCGGCGCGCACCGCGGTCACCCCGGACACGTCACTGGGTCATACCGGATTCCGCCTGGCGCTCAGCGTCGGCTGAGCATCAGGCGGAGCAGCAGGGCTCTCCCTCTCCGTCGGGTGCGGCGTCGGCCTTACGGTTCTCCGCCCCACCAGCCGATGGCGACCCCCGACCAGGAATCGTTCGCGTGTCCGAGGGTGTCGATGCGCACGCTGGTTGGGGTGCGCGCGGGAGCTGGGGTGCGGTGAGAGCCTCCCCGGGTCGGATACCGCGCCGCACGAGGGGGCCGTGCGGCAGGCGAGAGAGTGAGCATGATTGAGACGATAGGCGTGGTCCAGATCACTGTCAATCGCCGGCTGACACATGACGGGTCAGTAGCGGCGCAGGGGCGGACCGGTCATGCGGAACCGCTGGTCACAGCTGTGCGCGGAGGGCACCGAGCAGGAGGTCGACGCCCTCGGACGAGGCCTGCGGCGACCGCGTGAGGACCTGGATCCAGCGATGGTCGAGGTTCTCGTCGACGATCGGGATCGCGCGGCAGCCCGCCTCGGCGGCGAAGGCTCCGGGGAGGGTGCGTTCGGACATCATCGCGATCATCGTCGTTCCGGTCACGGCCTTGGCCATGATGACTGGGCACGAGCACTCCAGCGCGGGGGAGAGGACCTGACCCTGTCGGCGCATCGCGGTCTCGATCTGGAGGCGGACGGTGTTGCCGGCGGGAAGTGTGGCCAGGGGGAACTCGGCGATGTCGCGGATGCTCACATGGTCGCGTTCGGCCAGGGGGTGCGCGGAGTCGAGGAGGGCGAGGCTGCGGGTGGCGACCCGCACGTTCGTCGCGACGCCCGGCACGTCGACGAGGTCCGTGCCGGAGACGGAGAAGTTCACGCAGACATCGGCCCGTCGCCGCTGGAGGATCCGGAGCGCCTCGAGCGAATCCGCGTAGGACACCGTGATCCGGAGCCGGTCAGTGGCGGCGAGCACCTCGTGGACGGCATCGGCGACGATCGTCTGACCGAGCGCCGTCGTGGTGACGATGTGGAGCTGCTCGACCTGCGCGAAGCGACCGCCGAAGGAGTCGACGAGGAGTTCGGACTCGCCGATCATGCGGCGGGCGAAATCGGCGACGGCCAGACCCGCCTGCGTCGGCACGACGCCGGTCGAGGAGCGGTCGAGCAGAGGAGTCCCGTAGTGCTCCTCGAGCGCTCTGACCTGGCGGCTCGCCGTCGAATGCGAGACGTAGAGCGATTTCGCCGCGAGATGGATCGACCCGAAGTCGATGACGGCCAGGAGGGTGCCCAGGGGCTGCAGCTCGGTCATGCGGCCAGACTACCCAGTGGTGCAGAAACTGCACCGCCAAGGTGCGGGATCCGCACCGGAGGCTGGACGCCGTGGTCTTCCGATCCGACCACGCCGACGTCCACTCTGGTGAGATGACCGATCACAGCACCCGTACCGAGGTGACCCGCGTCGAGGTGACCCGCACCGCCGGCGGCAGAGTCCGCAGCCGCGAGTTCTTCGACCTCCTCGCCTCCCGCGTCGCCCGCCGCACCGAGAGCCAGGCACCGGGCGGCGGCTCCGCGGCCCGCGCCTACCTCGCCGAGGAGATCGTCCCCGAACTCGCGGAGTTGGGCTTCGCCTCGGCGATCCACGACAATCCGGAGTCGAGCGAGCACCCGCTGCTCATCGCCTCCCGCATCGAAGGCGAGGACCTGCCGACAGTCCTCCTCTACGGCCATGGCGACGTCCAGTTCGCCCACGACGACCAGTGGGACGAGGGTCTCGATCCCTGGGTGCTCAGCCAGGACGGCGATCGCCTCTACGGCCGCGGGAGCGCCGACAACAAGGGCCAGCACACGGTGAACTCGCTGGCTCTCGCCACGGTCCTCCGCGCGCTCGCCGCCGACCCCGCCCAGGCGCGGCTGGGCTACAACGTCACGGTTCTCATCGAGACCGCGGAAGAAGCCGGGTCGCTGGGGCTGTCCGCCTTCGCCGCCGCACACCGGGACGAGCTCGCCGCCGACCTCTTCCTCGCCTCCGACGGACCCCGCATCGCCGCCGAGGTGCCGACGCTCTTCCTCGGCTCGCGCGGGGCGCTCAACTTCAGCCTCGTCTGCCACGAACGCGATGGCGACCACCACTCGGGCAACTGGGGCGGCAAGCTGCGCAACCCCGCCACCGTCATCGCCGCCGCCGTCAACGCGCTCGTCGATGCCCACGGCGTCATCCGGATCCCGGCTCTGCGCCCGACCGATCCGCCCGCCTCGGTGCGCGCCGCCGTCGCCGAGCTGCCGGACATCGTCGAGGACGGGGCGCCGGCCGTCGACCCCGAATGGGGCGAGCCCGGGCTGACCCCGGCCGAACGCGTCTTCGCGTACAACGTCCTCGAGGTGCTCGCCCTCGACGCCGGCAACCCGGCACAGGTGAACAACGCGATCCCCGGCAGGGCGGCGGCGCACATGCAGCTGCGTTTCGTCGTCGGCACCGACATCACCGACTTCGAGGCCCGAGTGAGCGCCCACCTCGAGGAGCAGGGGATCACGGGCGTCGAGGTGGTCGCCGAGCACTGTGTTCCCGCCACCCGGCTCGACCCGGAGGCCGCGGTCGTCGCGGCCGCCGCGCGGTCCATCACGGAGACGACCGGGCTCAAGCCGGCCATCGAGCCCAACCTCGGGGGCACGATCCCCAATGACGTCTTCGCCGAGGTGCTCCGACTGCCCACCGTGTGGGTGCCCCATTCGTACCCCGGGTGCAATCAGCACGCCCCGAACGAGCACGCCCTGAGTTCGATCCTCGAGCAGGGTGCGGAGATCATGGCCGGGATGTTCTGGGACATGAGGGAGAACCCGGACGAGTGGTTCTCCTCGAAGACCGCCGAGGACGACGGCCGTTCCGGCACACGGACGACAGATGAAGAAGGACAGGGAGAATGACCACCACCGAGCAGTCCGCGGCGACCGGCGCCAAGCCGGTTCCGACCTGGAAGATCATCACCGCCGCCTCGATCGGCAACGCCCTGGAGTGGTACGACATCGCCGTCTACGCCTACTTCTCCGTCTACATCTCCGCCGTGTTCTTCCCCAGCGACGATCGTGCGGTGTCGATCATGCTCGCCCTTGCGACCTTCGCGCTGTCGTTCTTCATCCGTCCCGTGGGTGCCATCGTCCTCGGCGGGTTCGCCGATCGGCGCGGTCGCAAACCCGCGCTGACGCTGACGATCTGGCTGATGTTCCTCGGCACCCTCCTCATCGTCGTCACCCCTCCGGCGGCGATGATCGGCGTCGCGGCACCCTTGCTCATCCTCCTGGCCCGACTCATCCAGGGCTTCGCCGCCGGCGGGGAGTTCGGGTCGGCGACATCGCTCATGGTTGAGCACCTGCCGGCCAAGCGGGGATTCGCCGCCAGCTGGCAATTCACCTCCCAGGCGGCGTCGAGCCTGCTCGCCTCGGTCATCGGCGTCGCCCTGACGACGTCGCTGAGCCAGGAGCAGCTGGAATCCTGGGGATTCAGGATCCCCTTCATCGTCGGGTTGCTCGTGGGCCCGGTCGGGCTCTACATCCGCCGGCATGTGCCCGAGTCCCCGGAATTCGTGGCGGCCAAGGAGGAGACCGCGGACAAGGAGTCGGCGATCGGCGGAGTCCTGCGCCGGAACAAGCTCGCCGTCATCCTCGCCATCGGCGCGATCGCGGTCTCGACCTGCCTCAACTACTTCATCACCTATGTCCCGACGTACGCCGTCGACAGTCTCGGAATGGACGACTCGGCCGGCTTCTACGCGACCCTCGTCTCGGGAATCGTGCTGCTCGTCTGCACCCCGCTCGCCGGCTACCTGTGCGACCGGATCGGGCGCCTGAAGATGATGATCCCCGCCGCGATCGCGGTCATGGTCCTCACGTGGTTCCTCTTCAGCTGGGCGGTGGCGAGCAACACGCTGACGGTGCTCATCCTCGTCGTCGCGATCTTCTCCCTGCTCAAGGCCACCTACTACGGGCCGCTGGCCAGCGTCATGGGCGACATCTTCCCGACCCGCACCCGCGGCACCGGCCTGTCACTCGGCTACAACGTCGGCGTCGCCGTCTTCGGCGGACTGACACCTCTGGCCGCGGCCTGGCTGATCGGCGTCACCCACGACGCCAAGGCACCGGCCTACTGGGTGCTCTTCGCCGGTCTCATGAGCGTGGCGGCGCTCATCGTCGTGTGGAGGAAGCTCGGCGTGCGGTAGCCGCCGGGCCGGCACGGACGTGCGGTAGCCGCCGGGCCGGCACGGACGTGCGGTGAGCAGCCGAGCCGACCTGGGTGTGCGGCAGCGGCCGCAGCGCGGTCAACTCCGCGCGCCACGGCTACTGTGGACACTGCGATCACCGATGACTCCGACCCGACGAAGGGACCCCGACGTGTCTGCACCGCCTCCCGGTTTCACCCCGCCCGCCGAGTTCACCACGCGGCCGACCCTGCGCGGTCACTTCGGAATGGCGGCGTCGACGCACTGGCTGGCGACCGCCTCGGCGCAGTCGGTGCTCGAGCGCGGGGGCAACGCCTTTGATGCCGCGGTGGCCGGGGCCTTCGTCCTCCATGTCGTCGAACCCCACCTCAACGGACCCGGCGGAGACATGACCGGGATCGTCGCCACCGCCGAGGACCCGTCCCGGCCCAGGGTCCTCATGGGCCAGGGCCCGGCGCCGAGCGGGGCCACGATCGAGCACTACCGGAGCGAGGGACTCGACATGGTGCCCGGCGCGGGCGCGCTCGCCGCCGCGGTTCCCGGTGCCGTCGACGCCTGGCTCCACCTGCTCGAGCAGCACGGGACCTGGGAGCTGGCCGACGTCCTCGAGTACGCCATCGACTACGCCGACAACGGCCATCCGGTCCTCGCCCGCGTCGTCGGCACGATCGAGCGGGTCAGCGAGCTCTTCACCGAGCACTGGCCCACCTCGGCGGACCTGTGGATGCCCGAGGGGAGGATCCCCGTACCCGGTGAGAGGGTGTGCAACCACGCCTACGCCGAGGTGCTCCGCCGTCTCATCGCCGCAGGGCAGAGGACAGTCGGCCGTGATGGGCCGAGTGCCCACGGAGCTTCCGCCGGCACCGAACCCGGCGCCGATGCCTGCGACGGCCGAACCGCTCGCATCCGCGCGGCCCGCCGGGAGTGGAAGTCCGGCTTCGTCGCCGAGGCGATCGCCGAGTTCGTGCGCAGGCCGCACCGGCATTCGACCGGAGGAGACCACGCGGGAGTGATCGCCGTCGCGGACATCGCGGGCTTCGACGCGGGATTCGAGGAGCCCGTGACTATCGTTTTCCGGGGCCACACGATCGCCAAGATCGGCCCCTGGGGACAGGGTCCGATGCTCCTGCAGGCGCTGCGGATCCTCGATGGCTTCGACGACGAGTGCCTCGACCCCTCGACCGAGATCGGCGCGCACACGATCCTCGAGGCGATCAAGCTCGCGATGGCCGATCGCGACTCCTGGTACGGCGATGGGGACGTCGACCTCGAATGGCTGCTCGGCGAGGAGTACGCGACGACCAGGCGAGCCCTGATCACCGAACGGTCGTCGCTGGAGTTCCGGGCCGGCAGCGGGAGGAACGGCGCCGGCGCTCCTTTCACCCCGCCGCTCGTCACCGCGGACGTGGACGGGGAGGCCATGCTCAAGGCGGGCCTGGGCGAGCCCACCGTGCAGAGGAACGGCGTCAACAACGGCGACACCTGCCACATCGACGTCGTCGACAAGTGGGGCAACATGATCTCGGCAACCCCGTCGGGCGGCTGGCTGCAGTCGTCGCCGGTGATCCCGGAACTCGGATTCTGCCTGGGCACCCGGCTGCAGATGATGTGGCTCGACGAGTCGTCGCCTTCGGCGCTCGTCCCCGGAAGGCGGCCCCGCACGACCCTGACTCCGACGCTGATCTCGAGGGACGGTGAGCCGGTCATGGCCCTTGGCTCCCCGGGCGGCGACCAGCAGGAGCAGTGGCAGCTGCTGATGATCCTGCGCATCCTCGTCGGCGGCCATGAACCGCAGCAGGCGATCGACGCCCCGGCGTTCCACACCACTTCGCTCGCGGGATCCTTCTGGCCGCGCACCTGGGTGCCGGGAGGAGCAGTCGTCGAGGACCGCCTCGGCGACGGTGTGATCGACGGGCTCATCGCACGCGGTCACGTCGTCACGAGGGCCGGCGATTGGGAGCTCGGGCGGCTCTCCTGCGTGACTCGTGACCCGACCACGGGAGCGCTGGGTGCGGCGGCCAATCCGCGCGGCGCCCAGGGGTATGCCGCCGGCCGCTGAATCGACCCGACGTCACAGATTCGACCCGGCGCCGGGTCGAATCTGTGACGTCGGGTCGATTCAAGGGAGGAGTCCGTGACGCTCGGGCCGACCGCCGGTCAGCCCGGGCGGTCTGTTCTCAGATCTCCCCGTTCGCGAACATCGTGTCGAGCTTGTTGTAGCCCTCGACGATGCCCGTCTCCATGCCGGAGGCGACCATGCCGTCGCGGGACTCGACCGAGTCGAAGACCGCCGTCGACTGCAGCCGGGTCCGGCCGTCGCCGAGATCGGTGAGGGTGAGGATCTCGAGGTTGACGCCGTCCGGGTACCCCTCGAAGGTGAAGGTCTGGACGATGCGCTCGTTCTCCCGCACCTCGTGGAACGACCCGTAGAAGCCGTACTCGCCCGAGTCGTCGGTCGAGACGTAGCTCCAGTTCCCGCCCGTCGTCGGGTTCCACTCGCGGATCGTGCTCGCGATCGAATCCGGGCCGACCCACTTGATGAACACCTCCGGGTCGGTGTGCGCCCGGAAGACCTGAGCGGGCGTCGCCGCGAAGTCGCGGGTGATCGACAGCGACTGCGTGCCCTCGGGGACGTCGAGCTGCGTGGTGGGGTGAGCGCTGGCGCCTGCGGTTTCGGGGGTGGTGGTCATGTCATGCTCCTTTGCGTGTTCTCTGCGGTTGTGAGGTGGTGCTTCCCGCCTTCGCCGAGGTGGGGGTCTCGGGGGCAGCGGCAGCGCCGTCGGACTCGTCGGCCTGCATCTGGGCGAGTACGGAGTCGAGGCGTCGGTATCGCTCCTCGGCCTGGCGCTGGTAGCGCTCGATCCATTTCGTCATCAGATCGAACACGTTGTCCTCGAGGTGGACCGGTCGGCGCTGGGCCTGCCTGGTGCGGGTGACCAGCCCCGAGTCCTCGAGGACCTTGAGGTGCTTCGACACCGCCTGCAGGCTCACGTCATATGGTTCGGCGAGCTCGCCGACCGTCGCGTCTCCGCGACTGAGCCGGGCCACGATGTCCCTGCGTGTCGGATCCGCCAGGGCGGCGAACACCTTCGACAACTGATCCGCCATGACGCCTCCTGTTATCAACCTTGTGGTTGAGAACAAATCTAGGCCCGACGGTCGCCAATGTCAACCTTTTGGTTGAATAAAGTTCCTCCGCATCGTGCCATGGCCTGCACGCCGACTCACGCCGCCTTTCGCGCGGCAACTCACGCAGCCGCTCCCGGCGCGTCGCCCGGATACTCCTCCTGATTCGCGCCGAAGCGACGCCGATCCGCGGCAGTGTCCTACAGTTGGAGAAGCTCGCGCCTCGAGGTGGCGGCCCGACAGCCGGCAGGCGGCAATCGCGGCCGGCGGACTCCGCCGACCCGGGCGCTCGGGACTGACGACGATGTCTGGAGACGATGATGGCAACTTTGCGTGAACAGCTCTTCCGGGTGAAACCCGTTCCCCGGGACTCCGAGGAGGCGGGCAGCGATCTCAAGCGGACGATCGGCCTGTTCTCCCTGACGATGATCGGCGTGGGATCGACGATCGGGACCGGGATCTTCTTCATCCTGTCGGAATCGGTTCCCGTCGCAGGCCCGGCCGTGATCTGGTCGTTCGTCATCGCCGGCATCGTGGCCGGACTGGCGGTGATCTGCTACGCGGAGCTCGCCGGCAGCGTCCCGGTCTCCGGTTCGTCCTACTCCTATGCCTATGCCACGCTCGGCGAGCTCCCCGCCATGGGGGTCGCGGCCTGTCTGCTGCTCGAGTACGGCGTCGCCGGCGCAGCGGTCGCGGTCGGCTGGTCGCAGTACGTCAATCAGCTGCTGTTCAACCTCTTCGGGTTCGAGATCCTGCACGCCCTCGCCTATGCGCCGGAGGAGGGCGGGATCGTCAACCTCCCGGCGATCCTCCTCCTCGCGATGTGCTGCTTCCTCCTCGTGCGCGGGACGGGGGAGTCCGTCGTCATCAACACGATCATGGTGTGCACCAAGGTCGGCGTGCTCCTCTTCTTCGTCTGCGTCGGGGTGACGGGCTGGAACGCCGACAACTTCTCCGACTTCGCGCCCTTCGGGGTCAGCGGGGTGATCGCCGGCTCGGGCATCATCTTCTTCAGTTACGTCGGCATGGATGCCGTGGCGACGGCCGGTGACGAGACGAAGAATCCGAAGCGGAACATGCCGCTGGCCCTCATCAGCGCGCTGCTCATCGTCACCACCGTCTACATCCTCGTCGCCATCGCCGCGCTCGGCGCGCAGCCGTGGGAGGAGTTCGAGGGCCAGGACGCCGGCCTGTCGGCGATCCTCGAGACCATCGTCGGCTCCACCTGGCCCGGCACGGTCGTGGCCGCGGGAGCGGTCATCTCGATCTTCTCGGTCACCCTGGTCTCGATCTACGGCCAGACCCGCATCCTCTTCACGATGTCGCGCGACGGCATGATGCCGAGGCTCTTCCAGGAGGTCAACCCGCGCACCCTGACCCCGGTCAAGGGCACGATCGTCGTCACCGCGGTCATCGCCGTCATGGCCGGCTTCATCCCCATCAACTTCCTCGCCGAGATGACGAGCATCGGCACCCTCGTCGCCTTCGTCGTCGTGTCGCTGGCGGTCATCATCCTGCGCGTGCGCGAGCCCGACCTCGAACGCGGATTCAAGGTCCCCTTCTACCCGGTCCTGCCGGTGCTGTCGATCATCGGCTGCTTCTGGATCATCAGCAACCTGCAGCCGATCACGATCGTCGTGTTCCTCGTCTGGACCGCTGTCGTCCTGGCCCTGTACCTCGTCTTCGGACGCAGGAGCTCGGTGCTGGGCCGAGAGCGTGCCGCCGCCGAGGCGGCAGGCAGGAGCGACTCGAAGGGGAATGGGCTGTGAGCATCGTCGTCGGAATCGCCCCCGGTCAGGACAACCGGGCGGCGCTCGAGCTGGGCATCGTCCTGGCCCGCTCCTACTCGCAGGACCTCGACCTGGCGTCGATCAACTCCGCCGCCTGGCCCCCGGGCCGGATCAGCGTCGGCGCCGACTACCAGGCGCACATCCGCAGACTCGCTCGCGAGTCGCTCGACGAGGCCCGCTCACTGGTCCCTGATGATGTCGTGGTCGCAACCCATGTCCACGACGCGGTGTCCTCCCGCCGCGGGCTGCTCGAGATGTGCGAGAGGCTCGAAGCCCTCCGGCTCGTCGTCGGTCCCGCCGCCGACGGCCCCGCCGACCGGGTCCACCTGGGATCGGTGTCGTCGGGTCTCCTCCACTCCGCTGAGCTTCCCGTCGCCTTGGCACCGGAGGGATTCACCGCCGAGGCGGGGGCGCGGCTGCAGAGGATCACCGCCGCGTACAGCGGTTCGTCCACCTCGGCGGAGCTGATCCTCGGTGCCGCCGTCGTCGCCGCCGAGGCGGGTGTGCCGTTGCGGATCGCCTCATTCGCCCCGCGGTCGCGGGTGCTCTCCGCGGCGGGCATCGGCCTCGAGGTCGAGGCGAAGCTCATCGACGAGTGGAAGGCGACGATCCGCGAGGACATCGCCGAGATCCTCAGTGAGATCGAGCAGCTTCCGGCACGGCCCGAGTCCGTCGACGTCGAAGTCGGGACCGGTGCGAGCTGGGGGCAGGCGCTGGGCGGCGTCAGCTGGGACGAGCCCGAGGTGATGATGCTCGGATCCTCCGGCCTCGGCGTCCTCAAGAGAGTGGCGCTCGGGTCGCACGCGGTGAAGATCCTCCAGAACTCGCCGGTGCCGGTCGTCGTCGTCCCGCGCCGGGCGAAGGAGGACTACTCCGCCGGAGTGCTCGGCCCCGGCAGGGGCTGAGCCGCGCGCTGTTGGGCTTGAAGGGGGCCGGGTAGGTCGGATTCTGAAGCTCAGCCTTCGCGCAGGCGCAGTCCAGGTTCTGCTGGTGCCGACAAAGAACGTGTCCAATTCTTGAACCATTCCAACTTGGAGAATGGGATACCACTACGGTGAGGAGTGCGACCACGGTGCGGTGGAGGTGACGCAGGGCAGCGCAATGCGAGTTCCCGTCCCGGCCGTGGCCGCGACTCAGGCCCGACAGGCCTGTGCGGACACAGGAAGGGAACCGTATGGAGATACTGCGTTTGGGACCGATCGGCCAAGAGATCCCGGCCGTCCACAGCAACGAGACCTACTTCGATCTGCGCCCCCTCACCGGTGACATCGACTCGGCGTTCTTCGCCGACGGCGGCATCGAGAAGGTCGAGGCGGCGCTGGCCGCAGGAGAGCTGCCGGTGCTCGACGGCGCGGCGGACATGCGCATCGGCGCGCCGATCGCCCGACCCTCGTCGGTCGTGTGCGTGGGGATGAACTACGCCGAGCACGCCCGCGAGGCCGGTGCTGAACCGCCCACGGCCCCCGTCGTCTTCTTCAAGATGCCCTCGACGATCGTCGGACCCCACGACGCCCTCGTCCTCCCGCCCTACGCGACCAAGACCGACTGGGAGGTCGAGCTGGGGCTCGTCATCGGCACCCCTGCCTTCCGCGTCGCCTCGGCGGAGGAGGCCCTCGACCACGTGGCCGGCTACGTCCTCGCCAACGATCTGTCCGAGCGCAGGCTCCAGATCGAGGAATCGGGCGGGCAGTGGTCCAAGGGCAAGAACCTCCCCGGCTTCACGCCGCTGGGACCGGTCCTGCGCCCCGCCGCCGAGGTGGACACCCGATCCCTCGGCATCCGCAGCTGGGTCAACGGGGAGGTCCGGCAGGAGTCGACCACCCGTGACCTCATCTTCTCCGTCGGCGAGATCGTCCACCAGCTCAGCCAGGCGATGGCGTTCGAGCCCGGCGACCTCATCCTCACCGGGACGCCCCAGGGAGTGGCGATGTCCGGCAGGTTCCCCTACCTCGCCGATGGCGACGTCGTCGAGATCGAGATCGACGGTCTCGGCCGCCACCGGCAGCTGGTCACGGTCACGGACTGACCATGCGGCGGCGTCGCCGACTGACCACGGGTCGCGCGTCGCCGACTGACCACGGGCCGGACCACCGACGAGGTGCCCGAAGACGATCGACCGCGACCGGCGGACACAGGAGAGGGGCCGGAGCTGTGCGAAGCTCCGGCCCCTCAGTGCCTCAGGTGCGGGTCAGCGCTGCTCGCCGAAGCCGCCGTCGCCCTCGGAGCCCTCTTCGGGCTGGCCGCTGTCGCCGCCACCACCGAGGAAGTCACCCGCGGCGTCGCGTCCCTGCTGGATGTGGTCGGAGTGCTCTCCGCCGGTGGCGTTGTCTGCCGCATCGGCCGCCCGGTCCAGGCCCTGGTTCGCGAATTCCTGGCCCTGCTCGGAGTTGAGCGCGTCCTTCGCCTGGTTTGCGTAGTCTTCGATACCCATGGTGATGCCTCCTTGGTGGTGGATGACCGCCGCGATTGTCGCGACTTGGCCGTCAGTCTTCGGCACCGCCGCAGGGGAACGCAACAGCGAGGGCGGTTTATTACACGATGTTTTCAGAAGACTCAGAGTGCGTTCATGTTTCTCAGGATCTTCCCACTCACTGCTCAAGTTATCGTCGTCGGACCGTGATGCTCGCGGGCTATCCTCCCCGCGGGGCACCGCAGCGGCGTCTGACAATGCGGATGACCGACGCGCGGGAGGACGACGATCTGGCACGATGTCGACGAAGCCACGGACGAAGGAGGTCGACATGGATGCCGACAGAAGCGCAGAGCACGAGGAGCGCCGTGACACGGCCGAACATCCGGCGGAGCACGACGAACTCCGACCGCTGCGCGGAGTGCGCGTCCTCGAGCTCGGCAACTACATCGCGGCTCCGACTGCCGGTCGCATGCTCGCCGACTTCGGCGCCGAGGTCATCAAGATCGAACGCCCCGGCACCGGCGACGAACTGCGCAACTGGCGGCTCAAACGCGGCACCACCTCGCTGCTCTACCGGACGATCAACCGGAACAAGAAGTCCGTCGTCCTCGACCTGCGGTCCGACGAGGGGCGCGAGGCGGTGCTCGAACTCGTGCGTCGCAGCGACATCGTGCTCGAGAACTTCCGCCCGGGCACCCTCGAGAGGTGGGGGCTCGGCCCCGACGTCCTCGAGGAGGTCAACCCCGAGGTCGTCCTCGTGCGCATCTCCGCCTTCGGCCAGACCGGCCCGATGTCGGCGCGTCCCGGCTTCGCCGCCGTCGCCGAGGGGTACTCCGGCTTCCGGGAGCTCGTCGGCGACCCCGATCGCCCGCCCGTGCGCGTGGGCGTCTCGATCGGCGATTCGATCGCGGGAATGCAGGCCGCGTTCGGTGCGTGCATGATGCTCTTCGACCGGGAGCGCCGGAGAAGGGCCATCGCCGAGGCGGCTGCCCATGATGCCTTGACCGCCGAGGCGACTGCCCACGATCCCTCGACCGCCGCGGCGGCTCCCCGTGACCGCCCGTCATTGGCCGACCGCGCGATCGACGTCGCCCTCAACGAGGCGATGTTCTCCGTCATGGAATCCCTCGTCCCCGACCATTCGGCGTTCGGCGAGGTGAGGACCCGCACCGGGGGCCGGATGGAGGGCATCGCCCCGTCGAACGGGTACCTCTGCGCCGGCGGGAAGTCGGTCGTCATCGCGGGCAACGGCGACGCCATCTTCAAGCGACTGATGACCGCCATCGACCGTCCCGACCTCGCCGAGGATCCCGAGCTGCAGACCAATGCGGGACGCTGGAGGAGGCGAGACGACCTCGACGAGGCGATCGGCCGGTGGTGCGCCGACCGCGAGGTCGCCGAGGTCCTCGAGGTCATGGAGGCCGCCGAGGTGCCCGCCGGGCCGATCAGCACCGCCGAGGACCTCGTCGCCGACGAGCAGCTCGCGGCCCGCGGGATGATCCAGCACCTCGACGTCTCGACGGGCGAGGAGACCCTGCACGACGTCGCCTTCCCCGGCATCACTCCCGTCATCGGCGGCCGCTCGCTGCCCATCGATCACCTCGGCCCCGACCTCGGCGAGCACACCGCCGAAGTGCTCGCCCGGCTCGGCCTGGGACGCACGGACGAGGAAGAGCCGACGACCATCCAGCCCGGTCCCGTTAAACGGGACCAACTGCAGCCAGTTCGCGCCCTGTTCTCACGATCCGACCCTCTGATGTACCGCTGACCGGGAGCTCTGTGCTATTCATGGGTAGGGCGCGCGAAGAAGCGCCCGCCCATCACCTCCTCGATCCCACGGACCGGGACTGAGGTCTTCCGGCAAGGAGCACGAATGGTTCGGCCACAGGCGGTCACGATCCTCGACACCACTCTGCGCGACGGGCTGCAGATCGAGAAGGCCATGGTGCCCACCGACGTCAAGGTGCGCCTGGCCCAGCGGCTCATCGCCGCCGGACTGCGGCAGATCGAGGTCGGGTCCTTCGTCAACCCGAAGAAGGTCCCGCAGATGGCGGACACTGACGACCTCCTCACCCGGCTCCGCCCGTACGAGGACGACGGCGTCGAGTTCTTCACGCTCGTCTTCAACCGCAAGGGCGCCGAACGCGCCGCCGACGCCGGGGCGAAGAACATCAAGCTCGTCCTCTCCGCCTCCGAGGGCCATTCCCGCGCGAACTCCGACGCCCCGATCGCCCAGGCCACCGAGCGACTGCTCGACGCCGCCGACTGCGCCCGCGACCACGGCATCCGCTTCGACATCACCACCGCGGTGAGCTTCATCTGCCCCTTCGACGGGATCACCCCGGCCGAGAACCTCGTCGAGGTGCTGCGGCCCTTCGTCGACGCCGGAGCGGCGGCGATCGGCATCGCCGACACCATCGGCAACGCCCACCCCTCCCTCGTGCGGACGAACACCTCGGCGGTGCTCGAGGCGTTCCCGGGCACACCCCTGGGGCTCCACCTTCACGACACGTACAACTTCGGGATGGCCAACGTCGTCGCCGCCCTCGACCTCGGTGTCGCCTCCTTCGACGCCGCGATGGGCGGCCTCGGCGGCTGCCCGTTCGCTCCCGGCGCCGCCGGCAACATCGGCACCGACGACCTCGTCCAC
This sequence comes from Brevibacterium sanguinis, assembly GCF_003315415.1. GTDB lineage: Bacteria > Actinomycetota > Actinomycetes > Actinomycetales > Brevibacteriaceae > Brevibacterium > Brevibacterium celere_A. The sequence goes on along the minus strand of NZ_QNSB01000006.1, from coordinate 123,811 downwards.
CTGCTCCACCGCGAAGGAGTGGCCACGGGCGTCGACCCCGAGGCGCTCGCCGAGGTGAGGGCCCCGCTCATCGAGGCCGTCGGCCACGAGCTGAGCTCGAGCCTGTCCCAGATCCCCGCCGCCCCCGCGGCCTATCAGGGCGCGTCCCGGTGAGCCCCGCCTCCGCCGTCACCGCCGAGAGCCTGCCCCTGACCGGCATCCGCGTCATCGAGTTCTCCCACATGGTCATGGGCCCGAGCTGCGGGATGATCCTCGCCGACCTCGGCGCCGAGGTCATCAAGGTCGAACCCCGCGGCAGAGGCGACAAGACCCGCTACCTGCCCGGCTCCGGCTCGGGACTGTTCCCCGCGTTCAACCGGAACAAGAAGAGCGTGCAGCTCGACATCGCCGAGGCGCGCGACCGGGAGACCGCCCTGTCCCTCATCGAATCCGCCGACGTCCTCCTCGAGAACTTCCGGGTCGGGAAGATGGAGTCGATGGGATACGGATACGAGGAGCTCTCCGCCCGCAACCCGGGTCTCGTCTACTGCTCGCTCAAGGGGTTCCTCCCCGGGCCCTACGGCCGGCGCGCTGCGCTCGACGAGGTCGTGCAGATGCTCGGCGGACTCGCCTACATGACCGGTCCGCCCGGTCAGCCGCTGCGCGCCGGCGCCAGCGTCAACGACATCATGGGCGGGATGTTCGGCGTCATCGGCGTCCTCTCGGCCCTGCGGCTGCGGGAGCGGACCGGCCGCGGACAGGTCGTCAACTCTGCGCTGTTCGAGAACAACGCGTTCCTCGTCGGCACCCACATGGCCCAGGCCCAGCTCACCGACGAACCCCTGCGGCCGATGCCGACGCGGATGGCGACCTGGGCCGTCTACGACATCTTCCGCGATCGCCACGGCAGCCAGATCTTCGTCGCCGCCGTCAGCGACGGCCAATGGCGCGACCTGTGCGAGGAGTTCGGCCTCGACGACCTGCTCGCCGACCCCGACCTCGACGACAATCAGGGGCGCGTCGACCAGCGCGATCGCATCCACCGGACCCTGCAGTCGGCGCTGTCGGCACTCGACCTCGACGCGATCGAGGCCAAGTGCACCCGACGCGGACTGCCCGTCGCCCGGGTGAACACCCCGGCCGACCTCACCGCCGACGAGCACCTCGTCGTCTCGGGGGCGCTCGCCTCGACCGGCCTGCCCCCGCCATCGGAGGCCGAGGACGGTCCGCGCATCGACCTCCCGCTGCTGCCGCTCACCCTCGACGGGCGACGGCTGGGCCTGCGCAGCGACGTGCCGGCCCCCGGCGAGCACAACGCGGAACTCCGCGACCACCTCGGCGTGGATCGACCGGACGGCCCGGACACCACTGCCACCGACAACCCTGAAGAATTCTAAGGAGCAAGCCATGCGATCAACGACGATCACCCGAGACCGCCGGGGCACCTCGGCGAGGAAATCCGCGGCACTCGCGGCCGGGGCGGCCCTCGCCTCGGTGACGCTCATCCTCTCCGGATGCGGGCAGAAGGCCCAGCCTCCCGGCGACGGCGGCGACTACCCGAGCGGGCCGGTCACCGTGAGCGCGCCCGCCGAGCCCGGCTCGGGCTGGGACACGACCGCCCGCGCGATCACCGAATCGCTGCAGAAGGAGAAGATCGTCTCCACCCCGCTGCCCGTCCAGAATCGCCCCGGCGGAACGGGCTGCACGTGGATGACGTCGATGATGGAGCAGGAGAAGGGCAAGGACGACCAGGTCGCCGTCACCTCCCTGGCCAGCCAGACGATGAAGGCCCGCGGACTGTGCGAGTACGGCCCCCAGGACACCACCCTCATCGCGACCCTCTACGTCGAGGACTTCATGGTCGTGACCCCGGCCGACAGCGACATCGCAAGCGTCGAGGACCTCGTCAAGGCCCTCAAGGACGATCCGCAGAAGGTCACGGTCGCTGCCGCCGGCGACGACACGCTGCCGTTCGCGCTCTTCGCCAAGGAGGCAGGCGTCTCGCCTGCCGACATCAACTTCGTCAACTACGACGGAGGCGGCGAGCAGACCACCGCGATGCTCAACGGCGATGCGAAGGTCGCCATCGCCGGCATGAGCGAGTTCCGTTCCGTGCTCGAATCCGGTGACATCAAGCCGCTCGTCACCTTCGCCGACGCGCCGCTCGCCGCGCCCTTCGACTCGGTGCCGACCGCCGTCGACTCCGGCTACGACGTGACGCTAAGCAACTGGCGCGGCGTCTACGGCCCCGCCGAGATGCCGCAGGCCGCCGTCGACTTCTGGGCCGGAGCGCTCAAGGACATGTCCGAGTCCGCGTCGTGGAAGGACACCTTGGAGAAGAACCAGTGGGCTCCGGAGTTCCGGACCGGCGAGGACGCCCAGCAGTACGTCGAGGAGGCCGCGACCACCGTCGAGGCCGGAGTCAAGGAAACCGACATCGGCAGCAAGTGAGCATGCTCGGCCGGTGGCGGGGCCCGCGGGTCCGCCACCGGCCGTGCCGTCCCGTCGATCCCCTGAGCAGAAGGTTCGAACCATGGTCCGGTCCCTGACCGCAGCCCGCCGAGGTGACATCATCACCGGAAGCGTCATCGTCGTCATCGGCGTCGTCTACTACAGCGCGACGTTCGCCATCCAGCGCACCGACGACATCATCACCCCCGCGACGTTCCCCGCGATCGTCGGGATCGCCCTCATCCTCCTCGGCGGGGCCCTCGTCGTCACCGCCCTCGTGCGGAAGGGCGCCGAGGCGGGAGCCGGTCTTCCGACCGCCGACGTCCCCGACGCGTCCGAGCTCCCGGGCGGCGCCGCCTCGGCGGGGATCCGGGACGAGGATGCCGCCTCAGCGGTTTCACGGGACGACGCCGCCTCGGCGAGCACGGTCGTCATCGAAGCACCGGCGGAGCCCGCGGCCAGGCGGGTCGTGCTCCAGTTCGCCCTCTTCTTCGCCTACCTCGCCATCCTTATCCCGGTCGGGTTCCTGCTCGCGACGGCCGCCTTCCTCATGGCTCTGACGAGCATCTACGCTCCCGATCGGTGGTTGCGGAACCTCATCTTCTCGGTGCTGTTCTCGGCCGTCGTGTACTTCGCATTCGTCTACGGGCTGGCCGTCTACCTGCCCGTCGGGATCCTCGGTTAGGGGGCGGGCATGGACACTCTCGTCGATCTGGGCAACGGATTCGCCACCGCACTCCAGCCGGCCAGCCTCGCGTTCGCCCTCCTCGGCGTGCTGCTGGGAACGGTCGTCGGCGTGCTGCCGGGAATCGGGCCGATCTCCGCGATCGCGATCCTCATCCCGGTGTCGTTCGGGATGGAGCCGATGCACGGGCTGATCCTGCTCTGCGGCATCTACTACGGCTCGATGTACGGCGGGTCGATCACGGCCACCCTCATCAAAACCCCTGGTGAGGTCTCGAGCGCGGTGACCGCCATCGAAGGGTACGAGATGGCGCGGCAGGGGCGGGGGAAGACCGCCCTGGCGACCGCCGCGATCGGGTCGTTCCTGGCCGGGACGCTGGCGATCATCGGACTCACCTTCCTCTCACCGGTGCTCGTCGAGCTCGCGACCGTGTTCGGGGCCACGGAGTACTTCCTCCTCATGGCCACCGCCCTCGTGCTCGCCTCGACGATGTCCTCCGGATCGCGGATCAAGGCGCTGATCTCCGTGTTCATCGGTCTCGCCGTGGGCCTCATCGGCCTCGACTTCCAGACCGGTCTGCCCCGGCAGACGTTCGGCATCAGCCTGCTCTCCGACGGCATCGACTTCACGATCTTCGCCATGGCCCTGTTCGCGATCCCCGAGGCGATCCGCAACCTCGCGCTCGGGCGCGGCGGGAAGGAGGAGATCCAGAGCTTCGGCGGTGACAAGTGGATGACGAGGGAGGACTGGCGACGCTCGACCGGTCCGTGGGCCAGGGGTTCCGTGCTCGGGTTCATCATCGGGGTGCTGCCCGGAGTCGGGCCCTCGCTGGCCTCGTTCATGTCCTACATCATGGAGAAGCGGCTCTCGAAGCGGAAGGACGAGTTCGGCCACGGCGCGATCGAAGGCGTCGCCGGACCCGAGGCCGCGAACAACGCCGGCGTCGGCGGTGCGATGGTCCCGCTCTTCAGCCTCGGCATCCCCGGGTCGGCGACCACGGCGCTGCTGCTGTTCGTCTTCACGATGTACGGACTGCAGCCCGGGCCGCTGATCTTCCGCGAGGAATCGGGCCTCATCTGGGCGATCATCGCGAGCATGTACATCGGCAACATCGCGCTCATCGTCCTCAACCTGCCGCTCGTCGGCGTCTTCGTCAAGCTGCTCAAGATGCCCAAGGAGATCCTGTTCTCCGCGATCCTCGTGCTCGTGGTCATCGGCGCCTATGCGATCGAGTTCAGCCTCTTCGGGCTCGGGCTCCTCGGGATCTTCGGCGTCATCGGCTACCTCATGGAGAAGGGCGGGATCCCGCTGGCCCCGTCGATCCTCGCGCTCGTCCTCGTGCCGCTGCTCGAGGACAACTTCCGCCGGATGCTCCAGATCTCCGGGGGATCGTTCCTGCCGCTGGTCACGCGACCGCTGTCGCTGGCCATCGTCATCCTCATGGTGCTCGGCATCGTCGCCCCGATCGTCTTCCGCTGGTGGGTGCGCCGGCGGCAGCTGCTCACGGATGTCACGGTCGTATGAAGGAGATCGGAGTCATCGATCGCAGCGCGGCGATCCTCACGGCGCTCCAGGAAACACCGATGACCGCCGCCGAGGTGTGCCGGCGGCTCGGCTATTCGAAGTCGACGACGTACCGCCTGCTCGCCGACCTGCGCGCCCACCGGTTCATCGTCCGCGACTCATCGGGCCTGCTGCGGCTGGGCCCGTTCCCCGGCCGCCGCAGCATCGCCACGACCACCTCGGTGCTCGAGCACCTGCGGTCGCTGACCGGCGAGTCCGTGCAGCTGTGGGTGCGGGTGGGGGAGGACCGGGTGTGCGTGCGCACCGCCGAGGCCGACCACGAGTTGCGGGTCTCGCGCAGCGTCGGCACGATCCTGCCCCTGGTCGACGGCGGGTCGGCGGCACTCGCCCTGTGCGGGCCCGGCAACCCGCAGGAGTTCTACGCGACGAAGCAGGCGCGGGTGACCGGCACCGCCTCGGCGAGCGTCGCCTTCACCGTCGGCTCCACGGTGCTCGCGATCTGCGTGTCCTATCCGCTGTCGAGGGAGCCGGAGAACGTCGCCGGCGCCTACCGGGGTCTCCTCACCCAGGCGGCCGCGGAGCTGCGCCAGGTCCTCGAGCGCAGTGAGGAGCTCGGTGTCCTCCGCGACATCGCCCGGCTCGCGATGGGAGCGAAGAAGCAGCAGGCCGGAGGGTAGGGCAGGGTTCAGCTCCGGTCGCGGGGAGGCAGCTGGGTGTCCGGCGGGCGCGTCCGGCCGGCGCTGTACCTGGGTGCCCGGCCGCTTCCGGCGCGAATACTGAGTGTCTGGTGTGGGCCTCCGGCGCGGCCGGGTGGTTCTCCGGTAGGTAAGGGTCGAAAACCCCGCTGGAAATCGGCCTTTAGCTCCCTGAAAATCCCGGAGTCGTGAACGCGGTCGCGAACGCGAACGCGTTCACGGTCGACACCGTGTGCGCCTCGCGGTGGCGGCGGCGCACCTGCTGCACCGAGCGGACTCGGGCTCGGTGGGCTGTGGACGAAGCGGCTGTCCAGCCGTCGCGGGTCGGCCCTCCACTGACTCGGACGCGACAGATCGGAGATGATGCGTGCCATCGCATGTCGTCACTCGTGTGCACTGGCCGGTGGATGGGCACCTGTGTATCCACAGGCACTTGCGAATGGCTTCAGCTCAGGGACGAAGAGGACGACCATCGGCAGGTATGGACGGTCTCTACGAACTGCGTGACTACCCGGTTCTCTTTCGCACCCGCGAGGCAGCCAATCGTGGGATCAGCCGTTACCGGCTCCGCTTCGATTCGCGATTCGCTCCGCTGGTGAGGGGCGTCCATTCGGATCCGCGTGAACGGCAGGAGCTCTGGACGCCCGTGTGGGCTGATTCCGCGTGGATGGAGGAGAGTCTTCGGCTGCGAGCTGCCGAGATGGCTGTGTCAGGAATCGGGGCCGCCTGCTTCACGGCGGCGCGGCTGCTCGGAATGCCCCTGCCGAATCGGGCACATGACAGTGCGCTTCATCTCGTGACCACCGACTGGGACAGGAAGATCGCCAGGACGGGTATCCGGGCATATCGACACCGAGGCACTGCGGTCGAACGGTGGATCGGGCTGCCGTTCGGTCGCCCGGCCGACATGTTCATCGACCTGGCAGAGGTGCTCACGGTCGACGAGCTGATTGCCGTGGGAGACGCAATGGTCGGACCCTGGCATGGACCGGCGATCTACAGGCTGGAGGAACTGCGCGGCTATGTCATCGGTCGGAAGTACCTGCGTCAGAGGCAGAAGCTGGAGCGCGCCCTCGGCATGGTCCGGTCGGGCGTGGACTCTCCACAGGAGACCAGGCTCAGGCTCTGGGTTGTCGCGCGCGGGTTCCCAGAGCCGGAGGTCCACCCGAGGATCTTCAGCCCGTATCTCAATCGGGTGATCGAACCTGATCTGGGATATCGAGACAGGCGCCTGGCCCTGGAGTACGAGGGAGACCACCATCGATCCTCCCCTGCGCAGTGGGACAGTGACATCAGGCGGGACGAAGGTCTGCGCAGACTGGGCTGGGTCGTTTTCAGAGTGACCGCGAGGACGAACCTGGCGGAGCTGGAACGGCAGATTGGGGACCACCTCGGCGCCGGCACGTGACTCGTCATCGAGAGTCGCCGAGAGGCCGCGCGTCCGACCGGGCCGAGGCTCAGTGGGGTCACGAGTCGAGAGCCGAATTCCCGGGAGGTAAGGATCGATTTCACCGCTTCGAATCGACCTTTACCTCCCGGACAATCGATCGTCCACGTGTCTCAGGATGCTGTCCGGGGGCTCCCTGAGGTGAACTCCGCCGAAGCCGTGGGTGACGGGCGGGGGGCATGCAGGTCGTCTGCGCGGCTGGTCAGCTTCGGATCACCGAGAGGACCCGCTGCAGTGCGGGATTGCGGGACTGCCGGTTCCACAGGGCCTTGAGCTCGACGATGTCGTCCATGAGGTCGGCGAACTCGAGGTAGCGAACGCCGGGAATCCGCAGCAACGAGGTGGATTCGGGGACGAAGGCGATGCCGTGCCCGTCCGCGACGAGATTGACCATGGTGAGGACCTGGCTGAGCGAGTGCTTGATCATGTGGCGATCGATCGGGAAGTGGCGGACGATGAGGTTGTAGAAGTACGTGGCCTTCGTCGCCGAGTGCAGGATCAGAGGCTGGCCGGTCACGTCCGACCTCAGCAGCGGGCGGTCGAGCTGAGCGAGAGGATGCGCCTCGGGCACCGCGAGCAGCAGGCGTTCGGCGAGGAGGAGCTCGGACTCGATCTCGGGCGGGGTCACCTCCAGTCGACCGATTCCCAGATCGATGTGTCCTTCGGCGAGGTTCTCGAGCTGGTCGCCCGTGACCATCTCGTGGAGATCGAGATCGATCCCGGGCAGTCGGTCCTCGATCACCGATACCAGGCTTCCGAGGATGCCGAACCCACTGGCTGCGGTGAAGCCCATGCTGAGTCGGCCCCACTGGCCCGAGGCGATTCGTCGGGCATCGCGAGGGGCACGATCGGAGACGGCGAGCAGTGTTCGCGCGTTGACGAGGAAAGCCTCTCCGGCGGGGGTGAGGCTGACACGGCGGTTGTCGCGCTCGATGAGGGTCACCCCGACGAACCGTTCGAGTTTCTGGATCTGTCGGCTCAGCGGCGGTTGCGTCATCGACAGTTCCTCGGCCGCTTTTCCGAAATGGAGATGGTCGGCGACCGCCACAAAGCATCGCACTTGATCCAGGGTGTACATCGATACCTTCCGAGCATTATTCCATGCAGATATCAGCATAGACAATATCAATGGTGCTTTCTAGGCTCACTGAACAGGAGCTCGACGAGGCACACGGACGTGTCGGCAGAGCCGACTGAAAAGGACTGACATGAAGATCATGAAGCGAAAGGCGGCGGGACTGCTCGCCGCGACCTCGACCCTCGCAGTGGTGCTGTCCGGATGCGGCGGCAACGTGGCCGCCGGCGGCGGTGGAGACGCCGCCGACTATCCCACGAAGGAAGTCACTGTGACTGTTGGAGCGGCGGCGGGAGGGTCGACGGACCTCATTGCCCGTGCTGTCAGCGAAGGTGCGTCGGCCGAGCTCGGGCAGTCCATGCCGGTGGTCAACAAGCCCGGTGCCAATGGCGCTCTGGCTGCCAATGAAGTCGCCGCCGCTGCGCCCGACGGATACAGCATCGCAACACTCAACGCCTCCCTCATCACCATCACACCTTTGGCCGTGGGAGAGGAGGAAGCAGTGAGCATCGATGACTTCGAAGTCATCACCGGTATCTCGCAGGATGACTACGTACTGGTCGCCAACCCCGACGCCGGAGTGAAGACGCTGGACGACGTCAAGTCGAGCGATTCCACTCTCTCGTTCGGCACGACGGGTGTGGGCACCGGATCGCAGTTGGCGCAGAGCCTGCTGCTGGCTGAGCTGGGAATCGAGTTCACAGAAGTCCCCTTCGATTCCGGTGCGCCGGCTGTGACTGCGACATTGGGGAATCAGGTGAATCTCTCCACCGTGCAGCTCGGAGAGGCGAAGCCGCACATCGACGCAGGCAAGCTGGTGCCGATCATCGTCTTCTCCAAGGAACGCAACAAGTTCCTCGACGATGTGCCGACCGCGGCCGAGGAGGGATTCGACATTCCCGTGTCCCAGTACCGGGCGATGGTCGCTCCCAAAGGCACTCCCGACGAGGTGATCAAGAAGCTCGATGACGCCTTCAAGGCGACGTTCGCCACCGAGGAGTACAAGGAATTCAATGAGCAGAACCTCCTCACTCCGCACGAAGTCTCCGGTGACGAGATCGCCGAGGAGTGGTCCGCGCTCGCTGATCAGTACAAGAAGCTCGTCGACGAGCACAAGATCGATCTCTCCGATTGAGGATGACGATGATCTCGAACAGGCCAGCCGACATGCCGCTCGATCCCGGGCCGGCGGATGGCGCGACCCCGACAATCGAGAGTTCTCCAGCCACCGCTGGAGCATCGGATGAGATCCGCGATCCTGTTGGTGAGAACCTCAGGCTCGAGGAAGCGGAGACGCCGGAGGAACTGGTGTCCATCTGGGAATCCGAAGGCCCTGCCCCGAGCGGAGGCCTGGCCAACCTCGTCTCCTGCCTTGTGACCGGAGGTCTGGGGCTGGCGGGGATGGCGCTTTCGTGGAATTTGGGTCTGGGGTCCTTGGTCGACCCCGGGCCGGGGTTCTTCCCATTCGCAGTGGCCCTGATCGCCGCGGTTCTCTCGGCCGCCCAGATCTTCCTTGGGCGGAGAGGAGGGGATGGTGAGAAGTTCACGTCGTACTCCATGGCAGTGGTCTGGGGCGTGGTCAGTCTCGCGATCTTCGTGGCTGTGCTGCCGCTCATCGGATTCGAGATTCCCGCGCTCCTGCTGTCTTTCGTGTGGATGAAGCACCTCGGCGGTGAGTCCTGGAGGTCGGCCACGATCTACTCGGTCCTTGTGGTCGCCGCGTTCTATGCCATCTTCGTCGCGGCCCTGCGCACGCAGATCCCCCACCTGTTCTGAGGAATGCACTCATGGAATTCTTCACTCCTGTCATCGAGGGGTTCGGGACCGTTCTCGAGCCTGGAAACCTCCTCTACTGCTTCATCGGTGTGCTGGTGGGGATGCTTGTCGGCGTGCTGCCCGGCCTGGGGCCGTCGGCCACCCTCGCGATCCTTCTGCCACTGACGTTCGGGCTCGAGCCGGTGACAGCGATCATCATGCTCGCGGGAATCTTCTACGGCGCTCAGTACGGTGGGACGATCACCTCGGTGCTCCTCCGTCTTCCCGGAGAGGCGAGTTCCGTGGTCACGGTCTTCGACGGCTACCAGATGGCCAAGCAGGGCCGAGCGGGAACTGCGCTCGGTGTGGCCGCGATCGGATCATTCATCGGCGGCACCGCGGCTATCATCGGACTGACGTTCTTGGCTCCGCTCATTGCCTCGTTCGCTCTGGACTTCGGTCCACCTGAGTATGCGGCTCTCGCTCTGCTCGGCGTCACACTCGTCGCGACGATCAGCTCGGGCAACAAGGTCAAAGCACTCATCGCGGCTGCCCTCGGCGTGTTCCTGGCGATGGTGGGACGGGATGTCTTCACCGGGACCGAACGTTTCACCTTCGGCAACCTCAGCCTCGGCGATGGAATCGACTTCGTCATCGTCGCCATGGGCCTGTTCGGTGTCGGTGAGATCCTGTACAACCTGGAGGAGCGCCACCGTGCCTCGGCGCCTCCGAAGAAGGTCGCGCATGTCTGGCCGACGAAGAATGATCTCAAGCGCTCATCGGGTGCCATCGGACGCGGTTCGGTGCTGGGCTTCCTGCTCGGTATCCTGCCCGGAGGCGGGGCGACGATCTCGTCGATGGCCGCCTACGGTGTGGAGAAGAAGATCGCCAAGGACCCGTCGAGGTTCGGCAAAGGCGCGATCGAAGGCGTCGCTGGACCGGAATCGGCGAACAACGCGGCCGCGACCTCTTCGTTCATCCCGCTGCTGAGTCTGGGGATCCCGGCCAATGCCACGATGGCCATGATGTTCGGGGCGCTCCTGATCCAAGGGATCACACCCGGGCCCCTCCTGGTCTCTGACGAGCCCGAACTGTTCTGGGGTGTCGTCAACTCGATGTACATCGGCAACATCCTGCTGCTGATCATGGCGATCCCGCTGATCGGAGTGTTCGTCAAAGTACTCCGAGTGCGCCCGGCGATCCTCGCCCCGATCACCGTGCTCATCACGTTGATCGGCGCCTACACCGTGAAGAACTCCGTTTTCGATCTGGTGCTCCTGGTCGTCTTCGGCGTCATCGGCTACCTCATGAAGAAAACCGGCTTCGAACCAGGACCGCTGGTTCTCGCGTTCGTGCTCGCCGAGATGCTGGAGTCGAATGTCCGTCGGTCGCTTCTCCTCTTCGAAGGAGAACTCTCCTCGGTGTTCACCCGACCGATCACGGTGAGCCTGCTGGCGCTCCTCGTCGTCGTCATCGTGCTGCCCATGATCCGGACTCTGCTCGATCGAGCGAAGTCCCGGCCGGCAGACAAGGAAGAGAAAGGGGTCCACGTATGAGCATCCTCGTCGGATATGTTCCCACGGAGACGGGAGAGGCTGCGGTCGATGCGGCCATCAGGGAAGCGGCGTGGAGGGGAGTCAAGCTTCGCATCGCGAACTCGAGAAAGCGCGGCCCGCTGGTCTCCGATTCAGTGGCCGAGGACGAGGCCCTTGATGCCATCAGGCAGCGGGCAGCGGACGCCGGTGTCGACGCCGAGGTCTACACACTGGCCCATGAGGACGACGCCGCCGATTCCCTGCTCGAGGCGGCCGACGCCTGGCAGGTCGATCTCATCGTCATCGGCCTGCGCAAGCGTTCCCAGGTGGGCAAGTTCATCATGGGATCACTGGCACAGCGCATCCTGCTGCAAGCCGAAGTGCCGGTGCTCGCGGTCAAAGCCGGCTGAACCGAGTCGCTCTGCGAAGCGGACAGCAGAAGACCAAAGGAGCGGGCAGCAGAGGTCGGCGGACATCCGGTCAGCGTCACCCTGCCGAGGCAGTGGCTCAAGCTGTTTCCCGGGGAGGCAGCCCCACCTCCCGAAGCGGATCCCCGCCGTCGATGAAGAGCCGTCCACCCGGCGTGAGCGCAGCCGCGATTCGCGTGAGAGCGAGCCTGCCCGTCTCCGGGTGTCGTCCGTCGAGGGCGCCGACGCGGATGCCGAACGCGAGGTCGAAGGGTCCCTCGTCCGGCAACAGGACGAAGTCCTCGACGGCGATGTGTCGCACGCTCATGCGGCCAGCGGAGATCTCGACCTCTGCGTTCCTCTCGGCCAGGGCGATGCTCCGCTGCGAGCGATCGATCATGAGGATGTGGCCGGTCCCGATGCGAGCCGCCACCGCCTTCGCCGCGGCACCCGGCCCGCCACCGATCTCGAGCACCCGCAGACCAGGCCGCAGAGGCAGCGCGGCGACGATCGCGGCGAGGCGTGGGGAGAGGGCGTTCATGGTCGTCGCGATCCGTCGGGCTCGACTGCTGCACGAGCAGCGCACATGACGACGCCGAAGAGGCCGGAACAGGTTGTTGTCGTGCCGGTGGACGGGCCGAGCGGACGTTCTTCTGTGTGCATGCGGCAAGACTAGGGTGCGGGACCGGCCAGGGGAAGGGCCGTGAGCGCCTCCGTCCGAGGAGAGCAATTTCGGTCATGCGATCGTGCCGGTGGCGGTCCAGACTGTTCTCATGACGACGAACGGACGGGACCGGCTGCGGGAGCTCCTCGACGCCGTGCTCGACGAACGCCACGGCAGCCTCGACGAGATGGCCGCCGGCGCCTTCTCGACGCGCTTCCACTTCGGTCGCACGGTGTCCCGGCAGACAGGGGAGTCGCCGGTGGCGATGCGCCGACGGGTGATGCTCGAGCGCGCCGCCTGGCAGCTGCGACAGGGGACGAGCGTCGCCGACGCCGCCTGGACGGCCGGGTACTCCTCGGTGGAGGGATTCAGCCGGGCGTTCTCCAAAGCATTCGGCCGTCCGCCCAGCTCGGAGCCGGAGTCGGGCCACTGGCTGCCCAGCCCGAACGGAATCCACTTCCACCCGCCCACCTCGCTGTGGGTGAACTCGCAGGAGACCCTGATGAATCCGTTGAGCGAACAGCTCGTCCGCCACGATCTCGACGACATCTCCCACCTCATCCGCGTGGCGCTCCGCATGGACGACGAGGAGCTTCACCGGGAGGTCCTCGCGGACGTCACCGTGCTCGAGTGGGACGGCGGCGAATCGTCGATCCGCGCTGTCCTCGAGAACCTCGTCTTCACGAAGGAGGTGTGGCTCGCCGCGGTCGACGGCCAGGATCTGCCCGAACGCCGACCGGACTCCGGACTCCAGGCACTCCAGCGCCGCCACGAGGAGGCCGGTGGACGCTGGCTCGCCTTCGTCCGCGACATCGATCGCCGAGGCGCCTGGGACGACCGCCTCATCGACGCACTCTGCGATCCTCCCGAGAGCTTCGTCATCAGCGCCGTCGTCGCCCATGTCCTCACGTACTCCGCTCACCGCCGCCACCTCGTGCGGCACATGGTGAGACGACTGGGCCACGCCGTCGACGAGGGCGACCCGATCATGTGGCTGCGCAGGCTGCGCGGTGAGGAACCGGACATCGACGTGCCAACGAGTACCGATGCGCCCTGTGACGACGAAGAGACCACGGAAGGAGCCGACTCATGAGTCGAACGATCTACTACACGGCCACCACCCTCGACGGCTTCATCGCCGATCCGAACGACTCCCTCGACTGGCTGCTGAGGCAGCCCCAGGCGGGAGACGCGATGCCGGCCGAGGGCGACAGCTCGCCCGCCGCGGGCGAGAACTCACCCGGACCGGGGGAGGACTCACCCGGACCGGGGGACTACGACGAGTTCATCGCAGGTGTCGGCGCCCTGGTGATGGGATCGACGACTTACGAATGGGTGCTGCGGCACGAGGCCGGCGCCTGGCCGTACCGACTGCCCACCTGGGTGATGACTCATCGTCAGCTGCCACGGCCGGAGAACAGCGGACCCGACGACGATCTGGGCATCCGCTTCGCGAAGGGGAGTGCTGCCGAGGTGCATGCGGCGATGAGGGACGCCGCCGGTGACAAGGACCTCTGGGTCGTCGGCGGAGGGGACCTCGCCGGTCAGTTCGCCGAGGCGGGACTCCTCGACGAGGTCATCACCTCGATCGCGCCGGTGACTCTGGGGGCGGGACGTCCGCTGCTGCCGCGTCGCCTCGACCTCGAACTCCTCGAGATCGGACGCAACGGCGCCTTCGTCGTCGCCCGACATCGCGTCGTCGGTCCCCTGACCGAGGACCGGAGCTGAGACTGTCCCCTTGCTCACCAGCGAGGGGCGAGGGCCGAGTACTCCGGGTCGAATCTCTGCATGTAGCCGGTGTCGTCGCGATTCCTGATCCCGCAGTCGAGGTAGGCCTCGTGCAGACGGGCGAGCTTGTCCCGATCGAGTTCGACGCCGAGGCCCGGGGAGGTGGGAACAGCGACACGGCCGTCGACGAAGCGGAACGGCGAACCCATGATGACGTCGTCCTCCGGGTTCTTCCACGGCCAATGGGTATCGCAGGCGTAATCGATGTTCGGGGTCGCAGCTGCCAAGTGGAGCATCGCCGCGAGGCTGATGCCCAGGTGGGAGTTCGAATGCATCGACAGGGACATCCCGAACGTCTCGGCGGTCCCGGCTAGCAGGCCCGAACGCCTGAGTCCGCCCCAGAAATGGTGATCCGAGAGGATGATGTCGACGCTTCCCGCAGCGATCGCCGACGGCAGCTGGTCGAAGGCGACGACGCACATGTTCGTCGCCACCGGCATCGCCACGGCCTTTCGGACCTCAGCCATCCCGGCGATTCCGGGAGTCGGGTCCTCGAGGTACTCGAGGACCGATTCGAGCCGGTCGGCCACCTGGATCGAGGTCTCGACGGTCCACGCGGCATTCGGATCGATACGCAGAGGGACACCGGGGAAGTGCTCGGCCAGGGCCTCGATGGCCGCGGCCTCCTCTTCCGGCGGGAAGACGCCGCCCTTGAGCTTGAGCGCGGTGAACCCGTAATCGGAGACCATCTTCTGCGCCTGAGCGACGATTCCGGCTGGGTCGAGTGCCTCACCCCAGGAATCCTCGACGTGACCGGGGTGAGCAGCCCATTTGTAGAACAGATAGCCGCTGAACTCCACGGAATCCCTCACCCGGCCGCCGAGCAGTTCCGACACCGGCAGACCGAGCAGCTTGCCCTGGACATCCAGGCAGGCGACCTCGAAGGGGGAGAACACGCGGTCGAGCGTCGAGGAGTCGGTGATCATCCCGCTCATTCCATGGCCGCCGACGCCGGAGTCCTGCGTCAGCGCCTCGGCGACGGCAGATCGGGACGCGGTGAGGAGGAAGGGGTCGGTGCCGATGAGCGCGCTCGACGCCAGTTCCAGGCGCCGGATATGCGCCTCGTCGCCGTAGGATTCGCCGAGGCCGTACACACCGGAATCGGTGATGATCTCGATGACCGTCCGCAGGGCGTAGGGCTCGTGCACGCCGACGGCGTTGAGGAGCGGGGGATCGGCGAAGGCCACTGGAGTGATCCGGACCTCGGCGATCCTCGCCCGCGCCGAGGTGACCGGGAGTCCGGACGTTCCCTCGAGTGCCGTTGCGGCCGGTGTCCGGGTGCCCGCCGAGGCGGCCGACAGCTGCTCATTCATGTCTCCGCTCCCCTTCACCCGATCGTCACGGTCTCGGTGGTCCAGGTCCGCGCCTGGTCGCTGAGGGAGATGCCCAGTCCCGGGCGGTCGGGAACGATCATCCGGCCGTCCCTCGTCTCCAGGCGTTCGTTGAAGAGAGGGTCGAGCCAGTCGAAGTGCTCGACCCAGGTCTCGCGCGGATAGCAGGCGGCGAGGTGGAGGTGGATCTCCATGGCGAAGTGCGGGGCGATGTCGAGGGCGGCTTCGTCGGCCAGGGCGAGCAGACGCATGAACTGGGTGATTCCGCCGACGCGGGGCGCGTCAGGCTGGAGGATGTCGCAGGCGCGGGCGTCGATGAGGCTGCGGTGCTCGGCGACGGAGCTGAGCATCTCACCGGTGGCGATGGGAGTGTCGAGCGTCCGCGTCAGCCGGGCATGGCCCTCGACGTCGTAGGCGTCGAGCGGTTCCTCGATCCACACGAGGTCGAGGTCGTCGAAGGCGCGCCCCATTCGCAGCGCCGTCGCGCGGTCCCACTGCTGGTTGGCATCCACCATGAGCGGGGCGACTCCGATGTGCTCGCGAACCGCCGTCACCCGTCGGATGTCCTCGGCGGTGTCGGGCAGACCGACCTTGATCTTGATCCCGCCGATGCCCTCCTCCAGCGACTGCGAGGCTCGGTCCTTCACCTCGGCGAGGGAGGCGTTGAGGAAGCCGCCCGAGGTGTTGTATGTGCGGACGGAGTCGCGGTGACTGCCGAGGAGCTTGGCCAAGGGCAGGTCGGCGCGCTTGGCCTTGAGGTCGTAGAGGGCGATGTCGATCGCGGCCAGGGCCTGGGTCGCCAGCCCCGAACGTCCGACGGATGCGCCGGCCCACAGCAGCTTGGTGTAGAGCTTTCCGATGTCATTGGGGTCCTCACCGAGGGCCGCCTCGGCGACCTCCTTGGCGTGCGCGTACTGAGCGGGTCCGCCGGCTCGCTTCGAGTAGCTGAACCCGATTCCGGAACGACCCTGTGCTGTCTCGATCTCGGCGAAGAGCATCGCCACCTCGGTCATCGGCTTCTGCCTGCCGGTGAAGACCTTGGCGTCGGAGATCGGCACCGACAGGGGAAGGGGGATCTGGGACAGGGTGATCGAACGGATCGCATCCGGGCGGTAGGTCATGGGGACTCCTGGTCGGGAACGAGGTCTGGGGCGTGACTGCTCCGGGGGTGTCGGAGGGAGGCAACGCTGTCCATGACACAGCGATTCGTCGGACTACTCCAATGCCCTTTGGGTATCACCCAATATCGTCTCGGGCTTAGACAGGCATTGAAGGCCCTCATAAAGTCACGTTCGTATCGACTCGCTCATCAGAAGGATTCCCTCATGGCCCAGTTCTCCCCACAGGAGCTCGCCGCCCATCTCAAGGACGGTCTGCTCTCGTTTCCCGCCACCGCGTTCGATGCCGAACTCAACGTTGACGAGGAGCGGTACCGCGAGCACATCGCCTGGCAGTCGAGCTACGACGTCGCCGGACTCTTCGCCGCCGGCGGTACGGGGGAAGGGTTCAGCCTGAGCCCCGACGAGGCCGCTCGAGTCGTGGCGCTGGCCGTGGCAGAATCCCGGCCGGAGGTTCCCGTGCTCGCCTCTGCGGGCGGTGCGACCGTGCACGCGGTGCGCAATGTCCAGGACGCCGAGGCGGCCGGTGCCGAGGGCGTGCTCGTCCTGCCCCCGTATCTCACCGAATGCGACCAGGACGGTCTCTACCGCCATGTCGCCGCGATCTGCGAGGCCACGAGCATCGGCATCATCGTCTACAACCGGGCCAACGCCGTCTACTCGGCCGAGACCGTCGCCCGGCTGGCCGACAACCACCCGAACTTCATCGGGTTCAAGGACGCCATCGGCGACATCGAGCACCTGACGAAGGTCTACGCGAAGAACGGGGATCGGCTGTTCTACCTCGGCGGTCTGCCGACCGCCGAGACGTTCGCGCTGCCGCTCCTGCAGCTGGGGATGAGCACGTACTCCTCGGCGATGTTCAACTTCGTGCCCGAGTTCGCCCTCGACTTCTACGCCGACGTGCGCGCACAGGACCGGACCGCGGTGACCGAGAAGCTCAATCGCTTCGTCCTTCCCTACCTCGAGATCCGCGATCGGGTCAAAGGCTACGGAGTCTCGATCGTCAAGGGGGGCCTCAAGGCGATCGGACGCGACAGCGGACCCGTCCGGCCCCCGCTCCAGGACCTCAGCGAGGACGACGTCTCGGACCTCGCACTGCTCATCGCCTCGGCGGGCATCGCCCCCGATGGTGCCGCGGAGGCTCCCACCCTCAAGTCGGCGACCGCCTGATACCGACCCGACCGCCTGACTCCGTCCAGACGACGAGGAGAACCGAGATGACGAAGACCGAACTCCGAGGGCACTCGCTGATCGCAGGATCCGAGGTCACCGGCAGAGCCGGAACGGCACAGGCCGTCGACCCCCGGACGAACGCCCCGCTCGACCCCGTCTACACGGCACTCGACGCCGAGCAGACCGAAGAGGCGACCCGCGCCGCGGCCGCCGCCTTCGCCGGATACCGTTCGACATCGCCGAAGGACCGAAGCACATTCCTCGACAGGATCGCCGACAACATCGACGCGGTGCGAGCGCCGCTCGTCGAGCGGGCGATGGCCGAGACGGGCCTGCCCGAGGCCCGGCTGAACGGCGAGGTCTCCCGCACCGTCGGCCAGCTGCGCCTGTTCGCCGACGTGGTCCGGGTCGGCAACTTCCACGGGGCGAGGATCGACCCCGCCCTGCCCGAACGCTCACCCCTGCCGAGACTCGACATCCGGCAGCGCAGAGTCCCCATCGGACCCGTCGCCGTCTTCGGCGCGAGCAACTTCCCGCTGGCCTTCTCGGTCGCGGGAGGGGACACGGCCTCGGCGCTCGCCGCAGGGTGTCCTGTCGTCGTCAAGGCTCACAACGCCCACCCCGGCACGAGTGAGATCGTCGGCCGGGCGGTCACCGCCGCGGCAGCCGAGTGCGGAATCGATCCCGGGGTCTTCTCCCTCGTCTACGGCGCGGGATCGACGATCGGCCAGCAGCTGGCCGCGGACCCGCGGATCGCCGCGATCGGATTCACCGGCTCGCGGTCGGCTGGGCTCTCGCTGAGCGCGACGGCCGCGAACCGTCCCGTGCCGATTCCCGTCTACGCCGAGATGAGCTCGATCAACCCGGTCATCGTCCTGCCCGGGAGCCTGAGCTCGGACGGAGTCGGCCCCGAGGCCCTCGCCTCCCAATTCATCACCTCGCTGACGGGGTCCAGCGGTCAGCTGTGCACCGCCCCCGGTCTCGTCCTCGTCCCCGAGGGCGCGCCAGGGGACGGCTTCGTCGATCATGTCGCTGCGCTCCTGCCCGAGCAGACCGGGCAGACCATGCTCACCCCAGGAATCGCCGAGGCGTTCGGCACGGGAGTGGCGGCACTCCGGTCACAGCCGGGCGTCGACGAAATCGCCTCCGGGGTTCCCGGGGTCGGAGAGAACGCGCCCGCCCCCATCGTCTTCACGACCCGCGCATCCGAGTTCGCCGCCAACGAGGCGCTGGCCCAGGAGATCTTCGGGGCCGCCTCCCTCGTGGTCCGCTACCGGGACGCCGAGGAGCTCAGAGCCGTTCTCGAAGGCCTCGAGGGGCAGCTGACGGCCACGGTGCAGGCGACCGAATCCGACTTCGGCACCGTCCGTGCGCTCCTGCCCGTCCTCGAGGGGCTGTGCGGGCGCATCCTCTGGGGCGGTTGGCCGACCGGAGTCGAAGTCGGACATGCCATGGTCCATGGCGGACCCTTCCCGGCCACCTCGGCACCCGCGACCACATCGGTGGGGAGCCTTGCTATCGAGCGCTTCCTCCGCCCGGTCAGCTACCAGTCGATGCCGCCGCAGCTGCTTCCCGAGCCCGTGCGCGATGACAACCCGTGGTCCGTCGTCCAGCTGCACGACGGTCGGGTGAAAGGATCGAACCCATGAATGCCTCTCAACGCTCCGGCGGTCCCGTGATCGCCTCGGTGGAGGTCGTTCCCGTCGCCGGGCACGACTCCATGCTCATGAACCTGTCCGGTGCTCACGGCCCCTACTTCACCCGGAACATCGTGATCATCACCGACAGCGACGGGCGCACCGGCCTCGGCGAAGTCCCCGGTGGCGAGCCGATCCGCTCGACCATCGAGGACGCCGCCCGGCTGCTCATCGGCCGGCCGGTGGCGCGCCTGCGCAGTCTGCTGCGCGAGGTGGAATCGGCCTTCCGCGACCGTGACTCCGGCGGACGAGGCGATCAGACCTTCGACCAACGCGTCGCCATCCATGCCGTGACCGCGATCGAATCCTGTCTGCTCGACCTCCATGGTCAGTTCCTCGGGGTTCCCGTCGCCGAGCTTCTCGGCGCCGGCCAGCAGCGGGAGAGCGTGCCGATGCTCGGATACCTGTTCTATGTCGGCGATCCCGATGCCACCGGCCTCGGCTATCTTCGTGAACCCGAGGCCTCGGGCTGGGACCGGCTGCGACGTGAGAAGGCCATGGACCCCGCTTCGGTCGTCGCCCTCGCCGAGGCGGCGCATGAGAAGTACGGGTTCCGCGACTTCAAGCTCAAGGGCGGGGTGCTCGACGGGGACACCGAGGTCGACACCGTGATCGCGCTCAAGGAGCGCTTCCCCGCTGCCCGGATCACCTTGGATCCCAACGGCGGCTGGCTGCTCGACGAGGCCATTCGCCTGGGCCGGAGGATGGAGGGCGTCGTCGCCTACGCCGAGGATCCGTGCGGTGCCGAAGGCCGATTCTCGGGTCGCGAGGTGATGGCGGAGTTCAAGCGCGCCACCGGCCTGCGGACGGCGACGAACATGATCGCCACGGATTGGCGGGAGATGCAGCACGCGGTCCGGGAAGCGGCTGTGGACATCCCGTTGGCCGATCCGCACTTCTGGACCATGGCCGGTTCGGTCCGTGTGGCGCAGATGTGCCACGACTTCGGTCTGACATGGGGATCGCATTCGAACAACCACTTCGACATCTCCCTGGCGATGTTCACGCATGTCGGAGCGGCTGCGCCCGGCCAGATCACCGCCCTGGACACGCACTGGATCTGGCAGGACGGGCAGGCGCTGACCCGTGAGCCGCTGCGGATCGTCGACAGTGCGATCACAGTTCCCCGGTCCCCGGGACTGGGCATCGAGCTCGATCGTGACCGCCTGGAGGCCGCGAACCGCCTCTACCTCGAGCACGGCCTCGGCAGCCGTGACGATGCGATCGCCATGCAGCATCTCATCAAGGATTGGGCCTTCGATCCCAAGCGCCCGGCGATGGTGCGGTAGGCCGGCCGGTGCGCCTGCGCGCTGGGCGCGGAGGGAGCGGGGCCGCACCTGCGTGGTGCATCGGGCCAGGGAGGGAGCGTGGCCGCGGAATGTGGGCGATGCGCGCCTCGTGCCGGGATTCTCCGGGAGGTCAGGGTCGAGATCGGCAGCAGATTTCGACCCGAAGGGACAGATTCGACGTGGCGCCACGTCGAATCTGTCCCTTCGGGTCGATAGAGGGCGGAGACTCGCCGAGGTCCGGGGGCCGCCCGCCCTCACCTGCCGGCGGTTCCGGGGCCGGCGGTCGAGGCGCGGTAGACGACTCGCGTCTCGACCACCTCGGCGAGGGGACCTGAGGCGCTCTCCTCACCGTCGAGGACACGGCGCAGCACCGCCATGCACCGGCGGCCGAACTCCCGCGGATGGAGATCGACCGCGGTCACGGCGGGATCGGTGTGGCCGAGCGCGGGGGAGTCGACGGCCGCGGCGACGAGGAGATCCTCGCCCACGGTGCGGCCGTACTCCGCCGCCGAGGTGATGACGCTGAGGACGGAGCCGTCGGTGAGGGCGAGGATCGCATCGACCCCACCGGTCTCGAGGAGGCTCCGGGTCGCCGCGCGGGTCGACTCCTCGATGTCGGCGAGGTTCGCGCTCTCGACGCGGGGCTCGACATCGTGGGCGCGGCACCACTCCTGGTACGCCTCCTCGATCGCCATCGACCAGGACATCCGCTCACCGGTGGTGATGATCGCCGGGCGGCGTGAGCCGGCGGCGGCGAAGTGATCGAGGATCTCGACCGCCGATGTCCCATGGTCAGAAGCCACCCGGCCGGCCACCTCGGCGCGCGGACCCGGCATCTCCTCCCCGGTGACGACCGGCAGCCCGAGGTCGAGGAGCTGTCCGACCATCGGATCGTCGAGCGTCGGGTCGAGAACGATGATCCCGTCGGCCTGGAGCCTGCCGAGCGAGCTGCGCCGGTGGGGGATGAGGGTGACGGTGTGGCCCGAGAGCTCGGCCTCGTCGATGACGCCGAAGGTCGCCTCCATGTAGTAGCTGAGGGTCGAGACGTAGCGGGGGAGGTAGACGGCGATCATCCCGGTCCGGGAGGAGCGCAGGTTCTGCGCCGTCTGATTGGGGGTGTAGCCGAGTTCGGCGGCGATCCGCAGCACCTTCGACCGGGTCGCGTCGGAGACTCCCGGACGCCCGGACAGGGCGAACGACGCCGCCGCCCTCGACACGTCGGCGTGCTCGGCGACCTGCTTGAGAGTGACGGCGCGGTTCCTCGGCATCCTTCGACGGTAGCAGAGTCGGGAGCCCGTGTTGCACGTATCACTTAATCGATTTAGCATTGATCCACGACGGTGCCGGTCGCCTCAGTGTCGGCGGAGCCGCCAGCCACTGAAATCCAGTTCTGTCGACCACGAACGGCTCGAAGGAGAGAACGTGTCCCAGCAATCCGCCCCGCACCTCAAGCGTGCGCTCGGCCTGGTCGGGCTGACCCTGTTCGGCCTGTCCTACATGGCCGTGGCAACGGTCTTCACCACCTACGGCATCGTCAACCAGGTCACCGAGGGGCGACTGCCGCTGGCCTATGTCGTCGCCCTCATCACGATGATCTTCACGGCCATGAGCTACGCGGCGATGGTCCGCCGCTACCCGGTCGCGGGGTCGGCCTACACCTACGTCCAGCAGTCCTACGGCGGCACGGCCGGATTCCTCACCGGCTGGGTGCTCCTGCTCGACTACCTCTTCATCCCCATGATCAACTTTATGATCCTGGGCCTCTACGTCGGCACCCAGTTCCCGAGCATCCCGACCCAGGTCTTCTCCCTGGCCGCAGTGATCATCATCTACGTCTTCAACGTCCTCGGGATCAAGCTCGCCAACCGCTTCAACATCACGACGGTCGCGATCTCCGTGGCGACCGTCGTCGTCTTCGGCATCCTCGCGCTCAAGGCCGCGATCGGCGACCCCGAGGCACCCGGACTCATCGAGCCGTTCATCCCGGGATCCGACGGCTTCAGCCCGATCCTCACCGGTGCCGGGATCCTCGCCCTGTCCTTCCTCGGGTTCGACGCGGTCTCGACCCTGTCGGAGGAGGCCCGCAACCCGCAGCGCGACATCCCGCGGGCGATCATCCTCACCACCCTCCTCGGCGGTGGGATCTTCATCCTCATCTCCTGGGTGGGAGCGCTCTCCTACCACCCGGATGACTGGAGCGTCGTCCCGCAGGAGCTCCTCGACGCCGCCGGTGTCGTCCTCGCCGAGCATGTGGGCGGGCAGATCCTCGCCACCCTCATGGTCATCTCCTCCATCGCCGGCTGCCTGGGATCGGGACTGGCCGGACAGGTCTCCGTGTCGCGCATCCTCTACTCGATGGGTCGCGACGGCACCCTGCCCAAGGTGCTGGGCACGCTGTCGAAGCGGTTCAAGACCCCCGCGGTCGCGACGACGGTCGTGTCCGTCATCGCCCTGTCCTGCCTCTTCCTCACCCTCGACCAGGCTGCGTTCATGATCAGCTTCGGGGCGCTCGCCGCCTTCAGCATGGTCAACCTCTCGGTCATCCGCGCCTACCTGTTCCCCGCGACCGGCGATGCCGTGCGCACCCCGGGAGCGATCGTCCGCTACGGACTCGTCCCGCTCATCGGCTTCGGGCTGTGCATCTGGCTGTGGACCTCGCTCGAGCCCTTCACCTGGGTCATCGGCATCGCGTGGGCTCTCATCGGTCTGGGGATCCTGCTCGTCAAGACCCGCTTCTTCCGACGTCCGGTCCCGACCCTGCGCTTCGACGAGGTCGTCGTCGACGAGCCCGCGGACGAGTCGCCGACCTCCGGTGCCCAGTCGGCCCCGACCCCGGGAAGCTGACGAATGCGGCCGTGAGCGCCGGTGGGCCTCGGCGTCCTCCCTCGGGCGCCGAGGCGCTCGCCGGTGTGAATCGGCCCGTCCCCGAGAGTGCCCCGGCGCCTCCGATCGCGCCGGCCTCCGACAGCAGAAGCAGTACAGTAAGCCCAACCGACCACCGAGAACGACCCCGAGAACAAGGATGTGACACAGTGACAGCGAACCAGACGGCGGACCTTGCCGTGAAGGCGCACGCCCTCCACAGCATGAGCGAGGACGCCGGGAACCGGCCCGCGGCCTCCGCACCGGCGCTCGCGGTCGCCGATGGCCGCATCGTCGCCCTGGGAGACGCCGTCGAGTCGTGGATCGGGGAGGAGACGACGGTCCTCGACCTCGACGGGGCCATCATCCCCGCGCTCACCGACGCCCATGCGCACCCGATCATGAGCCTGTCGATGGCCCGCGGAGCCGACCTCTCCGCCTGCCGCTCCCTTGACGACGTCGCCGAGGCGCTGCGACGGGAGGCCGAGGGCCGCGACCCCGAGGACTGGGTCCTCGGCTGGGGGCTCGACCCGAACCTCTTCGTCGAGACCGGGATCACCAACGCCGTGCTCCACACCGCGCTCGGTGCCGGGCGCAAGTCCTACGTCACCCTCTTCGACGCGCACTCGGCGATCACCTCGGCGGCGGCCCTCGAGCTCGCGGGCGTCACGACGGGACGAACCTGGCCCAGCGGCGCCGAGATCGTCGCCGACGACTCCGGTCAGCCGACCGGCCATCTCCTCGAGTTCGAGGCGATGGACGTGGTCCAGGACGTCATGCCCGTCCAGCCACTCGAGGAGAAGGTCGCCGGGCTGCACGCCCTGCTGGCGGCGATGGCGGCGAGGGGCATCGGCGAGATCCACGTCATGGACATGAATGAGCCGAACATCGTCGACCTCCTCACCGCCGCCGAGGCGCACGCCCCGCTGCCGGTCAAGCTGCGGATCTCGCCGTGGTGCACCCCGGCGATGAGCGACGCCGAGTGCGCCGAGCTCGTCGAGAAGCAGAAGCTGCACGGTCAGCGCTGGCGCGTCGGGGGAGTGAAGTTCTTCATCGACGGCACCGTCGAGGGCGGCACCGCGTGGCTCGAGACCCCCGACTCGAAGGGCGAGTCGACCACCTCGGTGTGGGGTGGGATCGAGGCCTATGCCGCGCGGGTGAGGGCGCTCAACGAGGCGGGAGTGCCGACCGCGACGCACGCGATCGGCGAACGCGGGATCCGGGAGGTCGCCGAGACCCTGGCCGCGCTGCCCGACACCGGGACCCAGCACCGCATCGAGCACATCGAATCCGTCGGTCGCGACGTCATCGAGCTGATGGGCCGTGCGGGGATCGCAGCGAGCATGCAGCCGACCCACTGCACCCACTACACGCGGGCCGACGGCAGCGACGACTGGTCGCAGCGCCTCGGCGAGGACCGGGCGAAGCGGGCGTGGTGCACGCGCGACGTCCTCGACGCGGGAGCGATCCTCGCGCTCGGCTCCGACTATCCCGTGGCCCCCTACGATGCGCTCGCGATCATGGCCGACGCGCAGCTGCGCCGTCCGGTCGAGGACGCCGGTGCCGATCCGATCCTGCCCGAGCAGGGGCTCACCGCCGCCGAGGCGCTCGCCGGGTACACGACGGGCCCGCACCGGGCGATCGGGGAGGACGGCGGGTACCTCGCCGTCGGCGCGCCCGCGTCGTTCGCGGTCCTCGACGTCGACCCGCTGGCCGTCGAGGCCGAGGCACTGGGCTCGGCACGGGTGCTGCTCACCGTCTCCGACGGTCACATCACGCACCGCGCCTGAGGGCCGGCCGGAGACCTCCGCGGCCCCCAGTTCGGGCATCGCCCATGCGGGGCGGGGCGGGTGTGATTCGATGCTGTCATGACTGAAGCGATCGAGACCCACCGCGCCCGCCTCGCCGCCGGAGAGATCTACAACGGACTGTGGATGATGACCTCGAGTCAGGAGCTCGCGAAGATCGGGGCCGCCGCCGGCTTCGACTACGTGTGCCTCGACATGCAGCACGGCTTCGTCCGCGCCGAGGACATCCTCCGCCTCACCGATGCCGTGCGCGCCGGCGGTGATGCCCTCGTCGCCGCCCGGGTCGCGGCGAACCGATTCACCGAGATCGGGATGCTCGCCGACGCCGGCGTCGAAGCCGTCATCGTCCCGCTCGTCTCGACCGCCGCCGAGGCGCGCTCGGCCGCCGCGGCCCTCGACTACCCGAGCCGCGGCGGAGAGCGCTCCTGGGGTCCGACCGCCGAGCTCATGACCGGCGCCGCCCGCGACACCCGCGCCGAGCGCCCGCTCCTCTTCGTCATGATCGAGACCGCGGAGGGCCTGGCCAACCTCGACGAGATCTGCGCCGAGCCAGGCGTCGACGGCGTCTACGTCGGCCCCGCCGACCTCGCCTTCGCCGTCGGCACCGTTCCCGGAGAGCCCGATGAGGCCCACGCCGAGGCTGTCCGCCGCATCCGTGAGACCGCCGAGGCGCACGGCAAAGTCCCCGGCATCCACTGCGGCAACGGCGCGGAAGCCAAGCTGCGCCGCGAGCAGGGGTACCGATTCATCACCTCGGCGGGGGACATCGGGGCGGCAGTCCGCGCCTTCCGCGAGGACCTGAGCGCCGCGCGGTCGTGAGCGGCGGCTGACCCAGCGTCCAGCGGCGGCTGAACCGTGTGTCAGTCGACGTCGACCCCCAGGTGTGCCGATTTCGGAACACCCGCGCCCGGGCGGCCCGGGGCTGGGTATGTTGAGTGCTTATGAGGACTCAATGGCGGACCACCGCCCCGGCGCAACGGCGGTCGGCTGCGGTGCGGACAGCAACGGTGCTGGGCGTGATGCTCGTTCTGCTCGCCGGCCTGACCGCGTGCACGGACGACTCCGGCGACCCCTTGGAGTACGCGGATCCGCCCGTGTGGAAGGGCAAGGACTTCGGGGCACTGGACCTGTCCGGCACGAGGATCATCGGCGACACCGCGCTCATCTCCACCACCGTCCACTCCGGAGGCGGGCTGGCGGCGATCGACCTCCGGAGCGGAGAGGTGCTGTGGAGCGCCGACGACGGCGACCCCGTGCTCGACGGAGATGGTGCGGTCGTCGACCTGCGCAGCCCGCACGAACCCGCGCCACCGCTGGTCAGGGACCTCGGCGACGGCGGATTCGAGGTGCTCGTCCCGTACCGGACCGCCGTCGACTCCTTCGCCGTCGAGTCGGGGTCGACCCACGACGTCGGGGTGATGGCCCTCAACGGCGAGACGGGGAAGCCGTCGTGGGTGAGCGAACCGCTGAGCCAGGCGAAGGACAACGGCGTGGGGAACCTGTCCGAGCTGCGGGCACGGCCGATGTTCGCCGATGCCGACACCGTGGTCGCCGTCGCGACCAGCGGGGACCATCCGCAGTCCCTCGTCACCTCGGCGCTCGACGCGGACAGCGGTGACACCAGGTGGTCCGTGCCCGAACTGTGGCCGACCTCCCTGGGAGGCGGGACCGTCACCCTCACCGAGGTCGACGAGCTCTTCCTCTTCCACGACGACTCCGGACCCGAGCCGAGGGAGACTGCCTCCGTCTCCGCCGTGCGCGCCGCCGACGGAAAGCCGGCGTGGGACCTCGACAAGGATTTCGACGCTTCACGCCTCGTGGCCGCATCCGGCGGATATGCCGTGATCAGCGGTGAGACCGAGGACGAGGCCGACTACCCGGTGCAGGAGCGGCGCCTGGTCCGCCTGGACTCGGGCGCGACGGTGGAGGAGCTCGCGGGATTCGCCTCCTGCGTCTCGAGCTCGGTTCTCATCGCCTGCACCGAGGAGGACGAGCTGACCACCTATCGCACCGACGGCGAGGGCGAGCTCGTGACGAGGGAATCGCGGCCCTTCGGGTCGAAGTCCTCGAGCCACGACTGGGAGATCTCCGAGGTGTTCGGGGAGAACCTCGTCGCCGTCGACGGTTCCGAGGGCACGGAGGTCCGGTCGGTCCTCGACGCCGAGGGACGGACGCGAGCCGATGAGCTGCCCGGGTTCCCCAAGGAACTGACCGAGGAGTACGGGGTCTTCTGCGCCGAGGAGACGGAGGGATGCACCATCAGCGCCGCCGCCCCGGAGAAGGTCACCCCGGGATCCGCCTCGTCGAGCGTGGAGCCGTGGGACCTCGGCGAGCCGCTGTGGACGTGGGGCGGCCCGGGTGCCCCGGGGTCGAAGCTGCCCCTGGACAGCTCCAGCGGAGCAGCAGTCGTCGACGACGCCGTCGTCTCCTTCGGCGAGGGCGATTCCCCTTCGACCTACGTCGTCGCCGAGGCGCAGACGGGCAAGGTCCGGTGGACTCTCGAGTCCCGGACACCGGGACGGACCCCCGGCGGCGCCCCCATCGAATGGTCGATGTACGGGAGCGGGGAACCTCACATCGTCGACACCGCGGAGGGCTGGTCCCTGCTCACCACCGGGATCTCCGAGTCGAGGATGGGGATCGTCTCACTGAGCGGAGACAGCGGGGAAGTCGAATGGTTCCAGCCGCTCACCGCCGCCGAGGACGTGGTGCGGATCCGCACCGTCGCCGGCGCGCGCGTCGGGGCGACGATCGAGGAGTACTCCGACGACGACGCCAACAGCCAAGGCTCGACGCGCACCGTTCTCCTCGACACGTCGGCAGGGAAGGACGAGCGGACGGTGTGGACCCTCGACGATGCGACGGTCGTCTCCATCGCCGAGGAGACGGTCCTCGTGCGGGCCACCGAGAATTCGGGGGGCTATGCGCAGGAGGGTGGGCACCGCCTCGTCGGCATCGACGACGGGAAGGACGTCCGCTTCGAAACCGGTGGCGGCGCTTCAGGCGACGGCGACGGCGACGGCGACGGCGTCGAGTCCGAGGTCGGGGACGAGCTCCTCCACCCGGCCGCGATCGCCGGTGATCTGCTCATCGTCAATACGGACGATGGAGCCGAGATCAGGGATGTGACCTCTGGTTCGCTGCTCGAGAGGGTCGGCAAGCGACTCACGGACTGCGCCGCCTCGGCGGGGACGGTGATGTGCAGCTCCGCGCCGCAGCCGCCGCTCAACCGCTTGGCGACCCCGATCGTGCTCTCGAGGGACGGCGACTCCATCGCCGTCGACCAGCTGCGCGACCACGGCATCGCGGGAATCTCGGGAGCGCATGACGGACGCTTCTTCGTCCACTCCCAGGACGTCAACCAGTCGATCGCGATCGACGAGAAGGGACACCTGGTCGACCCGAACGTGCCCGGCGGATTCGCCGGCGTCAGCTCCCAGGGGTACGTGCTGCTCATGACCTGCCAGCCGGGAGCGTGCACGTGGGAAGCGAGCTGGGACGTGCGGAGGTCGGGGTGAGCGATCGTGACACCGCGCTCGTCCGCGGGCTCAAGGTCCTCACCCGGATCGCCGAGTCGGGGGAGACCACGGCGAAGCAGCTCGCCGACGACGTCGGGCTGCCGCTGTCGACGACGTATCGGTACCTCAAGACCCTGCGCGACTTCGAGCTCGTCGAGGAGTTCGACGGGCGCTACCTCCCGAGCTCGAGGCTGAGCTCCTGGTCGGGGCACGGAAACTCGCGCTCGCACCTGCTCGAGGTGGGGCACCCGTTCCTGCGCCGCCTCAGCGCCAGGACCGGACGCACCTCGGTGCTGGCCGTGCGGGAGGGACGCAACGCGGTGTGCCTGCGGCAGTTCGCCCCCGATGAGGACGCCGACATCGCGTTCCGCACCTACGAGGTCCTGCCCCTCGACCGCGGTGCCGGTCAGCGGGTGCTGCTCGCCCATGCGCCGCCCCAGATCATCGCCGAGGTGGCCGCCGAGTCCACCGAGCCCAGGGAGCGACTCCTCGACGTACTCCGCCTGATCCGTCAGGAGGGGTTCGCCCAGTCGCGCAGCCAGCTGCGAGACGGTGCCACCGCGCTCGCCATGCCCGTCATCGTCCGCGGCGAGGTCCTGTGTTCGCTCACACTGGCCGGGCACACCGAGCGCTTCGGAGCGAAGACGGTTCGGACCCTGACCCCGGTCCTCGCCGAGGCCGTCGAACAGCTGCGCGCAGAGCTCGAGGAGTCCTGCTGAGGCGAGCCCTCGGCCCGGCACGTTCCCACGGGATGAGAACGGAAGTCGCCGCCGGTCGCCCGCGACCATACTCTTCTCAGAGTCCCCGGCGAGCGGCTGCCGGGGACCTGAGAGAGCCGAGCACAGGAGGTCCCGATGGCGATGAATGCCCCTGTCGCGGCGAACCCCGACCTCGAGGTTCCCGTGCTCGATGACGACTCCTACTCCGCGGAGATCCTCGCCGACCCGTACCCCTTCTTCGACCGACTCCGCGCGGCAGGTCCCGCGGTGTGGCTGAGCGCGCACGGAGTTCACGCTTTCGGACGTGACGCCGAGGTGCGGGCGATCCTCGAGGACCACCGCACGTTCATCTCCGGTGCGGGAGTCGGCATCGTCAACACCCACCACCATCCGCCCCTGCGGAAGCCCGGCATCCTCGAGGTCGACCCGCCCATCCACACCCGCATGCGCGCGGCGATGGACGGCGTCATCGCGCCGCAGCGGCTGCGACGCCGGCGCAAGGACTTCGCCGCCTACGCGAAGGAGATCCTCGACGAGGTGCTCTCGACGAACGGCGGTGAGTTCGACGCCGCCCGGCTGGCCGAGAAGTACGTCCTCCGCGTCTTCGGCGACGCCGTCGGGATCCCGCGAGAGGGCCGGGAGGAGAACCTCCTCGCCCAGGGCGCCGCGAATTTCTCGACCTTCGGGCCCCAGAACGAGATCGCACGGAGATGGATCACCTCAGCTGAGGGGACCTACGACTGGGTGCTGGAGAACTGCGCCCGCGACGTGCTCGACCCGGCCGGGATGGGGGCTCAGATCTGGGAGTTCGCCGACTCCGGTGACATCGACGCCGACGAGGCGACCCTCCTCGTCCGGGCCCTGCTCTCGGCGGGCCTCGACACCACGATCTTCGCCATCACCAACACGCTGCAGGTCCTCTCCTGCCACCCGGAGCAGTACCAGAGGATCCACGCCGAGCCGCGCAGCGTGAGATTCGCGATCGACGAGGCCTTCCGGTTCGAGAGCCCCTTCCAGTCCTTCTACCGCACGACGAGCAGGGACACCGTCATCGGGGGAGTCGAACTGCCCGCCGACACGAAGGTCCTCGTGTTCCCCGGCAGCGCCAACCGGGACGAATCCAAGTGGGGCGACGACGCGCACCTCTACGACGTCGCCCGCGACGCCAGCGGCCACCTCACCTTCGGGATGGGCATCCACCAATGCGTGGGGCAGCCGATCTCACGGATGGAGATGGACGCCCTGCTGTCGGCATTCGTCACGCGCATCGCGATGATCGAACCCACCGCGGAAGCCCAGCCGCTCATCCACACCACGCTGCGCAGCTGCTCCTCCGTGCCGCTGCGCGCGATCGCCGCCTGACCTCCCCCACGAAAGGACGCCCACGTGATCGACACCGCCACCGCCTGCACCCGCGAGGAATTCGCCGGTGAGGAGCTTGTGCTCGGACGAGAGCCCGCCACCCTGGAACAGCTCGTCGAGGTCGCGCGGTTCCGCCGGCGGATCCGGCTGGCGCCCGAGGTCGAGGAGCACTGCGCGAAATCGCGGGCCTGGCTCGACGACGTCATCGAGCGGATGAAGGCGGGCGAGAGCGTCGAGGCGATCTACTCGGTCAACACGGGCTTCGGGTCCCTGGCCGGACGGCGGGCCTTCCCGAGCGCCGACGACGCCGCCGAACTCTCCCGCCGACTCATCCTCGCCGACGCCTCGGGAATCGGGCGGATCGTCGACGAGGAGGTCGTGCGGGCGACGATGCTCATCCGCGTCGTCTCGCTCATCCAGGGCCACTCGGCGATCTCGTGGGCACTCGTCGAAGGGCTCGTCGCGATGCTCAATGCCGATGTCTGGCCGGCCGTGCCCGAATACGGATCGCTCGGCGCCTCGGGGGATCTCATCCCGCTCGCCCACATCGCGCTCGTGCTCACCACCGCACCGGACGGCTCCGACGAGGTCGACAACTCCGGCGAGGCGATCCTCGACGGGCGGATCGTCTCCGGGCACGAGGCGATGGCCGCGGCCGGGCTCAGGCGGATTCCCGTCGGCGCGAAGGACGGGCTCGCCCTGCTCAACGGCACCTCATTCTCCCTCGCCCAGACCGCGCTCGCGGCCTGGGACGTCCAGGGCGCGCTGCACACCGCCGAGGTGACCGCCTGCCTGTCGATCGAGGCCCTCCTCGGATTCGGAGATGCGTTCATCGCCGAACTCCACGAGGCTCGCGGACAGAAGGGCCAGATCGCGGTGGCGGCGCGGATGCGCGAGCTCATGCATGACTCGCAGCTCATCACCGGCGACCGCGACCACGATCCCGTGCGGCAGCCCCCGCAGGACGCCTACTCGCTGCGGTGCGTGCCGCAGGTGTTCGGGCCGATCGCCGACACCCTCGACTTCGCGTTCGGGCTCATCGAGCGCGAGATCAACGCCGCCACCGACAACCCGCTCGTCTTCCCTGATCTCGACCGGGGGCTCAAGGCCGTCTCCGGCGGAAACTTCCACGCCGAGTACGTCGCCTTCGCCGCCGACTTCCTCTCGATCGCGGCCACCGAGATCGGCAACATCACCGAAAGACGGATCTTCCGCCTCGACGACGGGACTCTCAACCGGGGGCTGCCGGACATGCTCGTCGACTCCGAGCAGGTCGGGCTCGACTGCGGGTTCATGCTCCCCCAGTACCTCGCCGCGGCCCTCGTCTCCGACTGCAAGACGCTGGCCCATCCGGATTCCGTGGACTCGATCCCCACCTCGGCGAACCAGGAGGACCACCTGTCGATGGCGAACAACGCCGGCCGGCACCTGCGGCAGATCGTCGCCAACGTCGAGGTGGTCGTGGGCGTCGAACTGCTCATGGCCGTCCAGGCCCTGGAACTCCGGGTCAAGGTGGGGCGTCCCGACGGGACCGCTGTCTCCGAATCGGAGCTCTCGACCGCGGCACGCCGGGTCTCGGCGATGCTGCGCGCGACCCCGGACACCCAGGGCAAGCCGATCGCCCACCTCACCCGCGACGTCGTCCTCTACCCGCAGGTGCGCACGGCAGCTGCCCTGGTCAGGCAGCGAGCGGTCATCGCCGCGGCCGACGGGAAGGGCTGAGGGCCTGCGCGGTCGGGGTGCGCGGCCCGTCGGCACCTGGGCGCATCACCCCGTCCACTCGCCGGAGTCCCACGCTCGCTCCAGCACGTCGAGGTACGGACGCAGGTCCCAGCCCTGCGCGGCGATCCACTCGGAATCGAAGTAGGTCGGCAGATAGCGGACACCGGTGTCGCACATCAGCGAGACGATCGACCCCGGCGCGTCCATCTCACACGCCAGCTTGGTCGCGAGGTAGAGCGCGGTGCCGGTCGACGGCCCGGCCAGCGCCCCGGTGCGATCGCGGAGGAAATGCGCGGCCGCCACCGAGGCGGCATCCGGCACCGCGGCCATGCGATCGACGACGTGAGGGAGGAACGAGGGCTCACAGCGGGGACGTCCGATGCCCTCGATGCGGGAACCGTCGCCGTTCCAGGCAGCCGGTTCGCCGTCGCGATAGGACCGGAAGAAGACGGAGTTCTCGGGGTCGACGACCGCGATCCGGGTGTCGAGGCACTGGTAGCGGACGTATCTGCCCAGGGTCGCGCTCGTGCCGCCTGTCCCTGCGCCGACGGTGATCCACCGGGGCACGGGATGCCGCTCCAGGGTCATCTGCTCGAAGATCGACTCGGCGATGTTGTTGTTCCCGCGCCAGTCGGTCGCGCGCTCGGCGAAGGTGAACTGGTCCATGTAGTGACCGCCGGTGTCGGCGGCGAGCCGGCGGGATTCCTCATAGACCAGAGCGGGGTCGTCGACGAAATGGCAGCGCCCGCCGTAGAACTCGATGAGGTCGACCTTGGACCGGCTCGTCGACCGGGCGACCACAGCGGTGAACGGCAGCCCGAGCATACGCGCGAAGTAGGCCTCGCTCACGGCGGTCGAGCCACTCGAAGCCTCGACGATGTGCGTGCCTTCGCCGATGAGCCCGCTGCACAGCCCATAGAGGAACAGCGACCTCGCCAATCGGTGCTTGAGCGAGCCGGTGGGATGGGTCGATTCGTCCTTGAGATAGAGGTCGACGTCCGGCAGGCCCGGGATCGGGACAGCCACCAGGTGGGTGTCTGCGGATCGGTTCTGATCGGCCCGCAGCTTGCCGATCGCGGCGGATGACCAGTCACGGTCGTCGCGGGTGGATGAATGCTCGATCATCGGCTCGGCTCTCATGCGCTCCATCCTATTGCCCGCCCGCCGATGCCGGACGTCGTCGGATCTGACTGAGCTGACGCACGAACCGTCGGCTCCGACCTCGACGCGGGAGGGTGGGAGTCGTACCGTGGAGGAATGAGCGAACCGCAGCCCGAGATCCAGGTCCCCGAGTTCATCCTCAACGACGGAGCGCCGATCCCCGCGATCGGCCTCGGCACCTACAACCTCCGGGGCGAGGACGGTGTCGAGGCGATCCGTGCCGGGCTCGCCAACGGCTACCGGCTCCTCGACACCGCCGTGAACTACGAGAACGAGACCGAGGTGGGCCGGGTGATCGCGACCTGCGGCATCGACCGCGACGAGCTCTTCGTCACGAGCAAGATCCCCGGCCGCCATCACGGGTTCGACGAGGCGATCGCGAGCACCGAGGAATCATTGTCCAGGTTGGATCTCGCCTACCTCGACCTTCACCTCATCCACTGGCCCAACCCCAGCGTCGACAGGTACGTCGAGACCTGGCGCGGCCTCATCGAACTGCGCGAACGCGGACTCGTCCGCTCGATCGGGGTCTCGAACTTCACCGAGCCGATGCTCGAACGACTCGTCGAGGAGACCGGGGTGACGCCGGCGGTCAACCAGGTCGAGCTCCATCCCTACTTCCCCCAGCTGGAGCTGCTCACCTTCCACCGCGCCATGGACATCCGGACCGAATCCTGGTCACCCCTGCGCCGCGCCGGCTCCCTGCTCAGTGAGCCGGTCATCATCGAGATCGCCCGGGATCATGGGGTGGTTCCCGCCGAGGTGGTGCTGCGCTGGCATCACGAGCTCGGTGCCATCCCAATCCCCAAGTCCGCCGACCCTGCCCGGCAGCTGCTCAATCTCGACATCTTCGACTTCTCACTCACCTTCGCCGAGGTGGAGGCGATCTCCGGACTCGCGCGCGGCAGGATGAAGGACCGGGACCCGAACACCCACGAGGAGATGTAGCTGACCGGTCAGAGACGATCTGGACTCCCGATGAAGAACTCGGGCCCGTCTCGGTGAGCAGTGGTCACCAGGCCAAGAAGATCAGCCAGACGGCCACCGGAATGATCGCCACCATCGACATGCCCCAGGCCATCAGTCCCTTGAATGCCTTCTCCTGCTTGTCCTCCTCGGAGTTCGCCACCACCAGGGCACCTCCAGTGGAGAACGGTGAGGAATCGACGGCGGAGGCGGCGACACACAGCGCCAGCGTGAAGCCGAGGGCTGGGAGCTGTCCTGCCACGAGCAACGGTGCCGCGAGTGGAACGAGCACGCCGAACATGGCGTTCGTCGATGCGAACGCCGAGACGATACCTGCGATGTACATCATGAGCAGACCTGCGACGAGGGCGCTGCCGATGCCGACCACCGAGTTCGAGAGGTTGTCGACGACTCCGGCTCCCTGGAGCACGGAGACGTAGGTGATGATGCCGCCGATGAGGAGGACGACGCCCCAGCCGATTCCCGACATGCCCTCCTTGAGGTCGGCGGGCCACAGGGCGCCGAGCACGACGGCGGCGGTGAGGGCGAGGAATCCTACGTCGAGGCCGAAGAAGAGTCCGCCAACGAGTATGAGGGTGAAGAGGAGCAGTGTCAGCGTGTTCTTCGCCGACCATGGGCCGGTGCCAGCCTGGAGTTCCTCGCCGGTATCGGTTCCGCCGCTGTGGTGGAAGAGCCGGCGACCTCCGAAGACGAAGAAGGACACGATGTTGAGCGCGAGATTGAAGGCGAAGGTGACGAGGAAGATGGTGAGAGGGTCGACGGAGATGCCTTCGCCCTCGAGGACGCCGTTGACGATCGAGAAGTAGACGGCCAAGGGCGAGAACCCGCCGGCGTTGGTGCCGTTGATGATCGAGAGGCCGATGAGCACGGGATTGATCCGGTAGCGGGTCGCGAAAGCGAGTCCCACCGGAATGAGGATCGCGTTCGTCGCCGCCGAGATCGCACCCGAGCCGGTGATGACGGCGGCGAGGAGGAAGAAGACCCAGGGGATGAGGGCGGCTCGTCCCTTGACGAGGTCCACGGCTCCGTTGACGACATGATCCACCGTGCCGTTCGTGCGCGCCAGTCCGAAGAAGAACGTGACGCCAACCAGGGTGACGAGCAGGTTGCCGGGGAAGCCCGCTGAGATGTCGGCGGCTTCGAGAGAGAAATAGAAGGTGCCGAGGAGGAAAGCGGCGACGAGGGCGACGGCGCCCATATTGACCTTGCGCCACATCGCGATCGCGAAGATGGCAACAAGACCGACAACTCCGACGATCTCGGGAGTCATTTGATGTCCAATCGGTAGGTGAAGCCCAGCGCTTGTCCGCGGCTGGTGCGGTATTCGACGGGTGTTCCCAGGAGGTTGCGGGCTGTTCGCTCGATGCGCACAATCGGTGCGGCCAGGGTCATTCGCAGGTGTCCGGCGTCGGATTCGTCGGCGGGTTCGACGTGGAGAACTTCGGACGCCGAGGTGATGGTTTCTCCACACAGAGACTCGTACATGGGGTAGAGGAGAGGTTCGAATTTCTCCGAAGGCAACTCGACGAGCGCCTCGAACGTCGGCAACGGCAGGTGTATGGTCTCGAGGAGGCGTGGCGCCCCCTCGACGAGGCGGTGACGCTCAATGACGAGAATCTCGGCATCACCGGCGATATCGAGAGCGACGGCGACCTCTGCGCCGGCTGTGCGCACCTCGGTGGAGACGATCCGGCTCTCAGGGATGTCGGTCGAACTCTCGCCGAGGCGGAAGAAGCGCGTGAAGGAACTGGTGAAATCGACGCGCCGGACGAAGGTTCCGCGGCCCTGCTCACGAATGAGAAATCCTTCGATCGCAAGTTCGTTGAGGACGCGGCGCATCGTTCCGATGGAGATCCCGTACTCATCGGCGAGGCGACGTTCCGGCGGCAGGGGGGTGTCCGGCCCCCATTCTCCTTCAGCCATCCGCCGCTTGAGGTCGTCGCTGACCAGCACGTGCAAAGGCAATCGTGCATCGCCGGACAGGCGTGATTCTGTCATGGGGGTCACACTAGCGCAGATTGCTGTATAGGTCTATAGCTTTATAGCAATTGGCTCGGTAGAGTCACGGTATGACTTCGATGAACAGGCTTTCGACGGGAGAGTTCCTCTTCGACCCACCGCGGCCAGGGGCCGGTGACTATCACGCTCATATCTTCCACGCAAGACTGAGCGCGACGGCGAATCCGAGGTATGTTCCTGATTACGACGCCAGTGTCGACGAGTATATAGACATGCTTGGTCGCCACGGTCTTGACTGGGGCACACTTGTCCAGCCGAGCTTCCTCGGCGTTGATAACTCGCTGCTGCTTGAGACTCTGTCCTTCGATCCGGGCAGATTGCGAGGAGTGGCGGTCGTCGACGACAGCGATCCGTTCATGACGTGTACCGACCTCGATGAGTGGCACCGGATCGGGATACGCGGAGTCCGCCTCAACCTCATCGGCGTGAATGCGCCTGATCTGAACACCGAGAGATGGGTGGAATTCCTGTCGCGCATGAGGAGCCTTGGTTGGCACCTCGAGATTCAAGCGAAGGCCGAGAGGCTTGCCGAACTCGAACACGTGATCGAAGGTCTTCCCTGTCGCGTGGTCATCGACCACCTCGGGCTGCCGGATGATCCGGACCTCGATGTCCATCCCCTGTCTCGATTGGTCGGACTAGATCATCTGTGGGTGAAAGCATCCGGGCGCTATCGTTCGCCGAAAGGTTTCGCCGACGCGTTTCTCCGGCAGCTGCTCGACCGTGGATTCACCCGGTTGGTGTTCGGAAGCGATTGGCCCCATACTCGATTCGAAAACGCTGCCGCCGGTGCCTGGGAGTGGGCGAAGAGGCCGGAACTCCAGCCGACGACGTGACTCACGCTCGTTTCGAGCGCATCGCGTGGACCTGGGTGAGCGCAGTGTCCTCACTGAGGTGACGGTACTCCTCACTGCCGATCGGGACCAGGGCGATCCGGCTGGAACCGTCATGGTGGATGCCCCACCCGTGGGTCTTCGGCAGGGGCGAGGCGCGCAGGCATGCCTGTGACCTGGAGAAGAACTCTTCGCGTGCAGTCTCGCGCTCCTCGTCGCCCAAGCCGTTCCGGATCGCGTGGACCTCGAACAGGAGGTCGTCGGACGTCATCGTGTAGGGGGCATCGATGAGCAGCTCGTACTGGAGCTGAGCGATCGACGGCTTCTCCCGGGGAGTGGGCACCTTGGGCGAAGCCAGCGCGGAGTCCTGCGCCACCTTGATGAATGTGTTCGTGTAGTTGGTCGTCATGAATGCATTATCGACGCCTCGGCAAGGGCGAGGATTGGAGAAACGCGACAGGTGCCGGAGAGCGACGAGTCAGAGGTCGAGCGTGATCCGTGGGCCGCAGGCGCGCGAGACGCAGATCATCATCGTCTCCTGGGCGGCATGCTCCTCGGGGGAGAGGACCGAGTCGCGATGGTCGGCCTCACCGTCGAGGATCACCGTCTCGCACGTGCCGCACGTGCCCTTCTGACACGAGCTCAGCGTACGGATGCCCGCCTGGCCGAGGGCCTCGATGATCGAACAGCCGGGTGGGACGTCGACCTCGGACCCGTCGCCGAGCTCGACGACGAAGGGCTGGTCCGTGCCGGCTGAGGCGGTCGTTCGCGGGGAATTCGCCGCGTCGGCGGTCCGGAAGGAAGCCGTCGAGGTGGTGCCGCTCGGCGAGCCGAGCACGGGAGAACGGGCGGCTGAGCCGGTGGTGACGACGCCGGGGGCTGTCGACCCCGGCGGGCTCACGTCGCTGTCGAAGTCCTCGCTGATGACCGTGATCGCGGGATCGTCGGCGAATCCGATGTCGAGAGCGCGCATGAGAGGAACCGGCCCGCACGTGCAGACGGTGACCGGTGCTCCCACCTCGGCGCTCCACTCGCGGACCGCGGCGACGACATCGGGACGGCCGGATTCGGCCGTGGTGTGGATGCTGACTCTGTCTGTCCCGTAGGTGCGGGCGAGGTCCTCGGCGAAGGCCATCGACTCCAGTCGGCGTCCCACGTAGAGCAGATGCCAGTCGATCCCCGCCTCGGCGGCTGCCGCGACCATGACCGTGATCGGTGTGATCCCGATCCCGCCGGCGACGAAGAAGGTCGGGGTGTCACCTCGGTAGCCGAAGGTGTCCCGGGGCCCGCGAACAAGCAGGGAGGTGCAGGTGGGAAGGTGCTCGTGCAGCCAGGCGGAGCCGCCCCTGCCGGCGGCCTCGCGCAGGATCGCGATTCGGAGCACGCCCGATCCTTCACCCGGGCCGGTGGGCTCGCCGGCACCCACCTGGGTGACCAGCGAATAAAGGCGGATCGCCGGGCCGTCGGGGAGGGGGACGGCCACCTCGAGGTGGGAGCCGGGCGGGAAGGAGGCGGTCGCCTCGGCGGGGGAGAGCTCGACGAGGAGGACATCAGGGGCCACCTGCTGGGTCCGCGTGATCGGGACGGGTCGGAAACCCTGACGGATGAGCATGTCGAGGCTCACGCCGTCGAAGGCGCCGATCGATACGCTGCCCAGCATAGTTGCCGTCATTGGTCCTCTTCCCTGCATCCCTGCCCTGGACAGGGTTCGAGACTCTCGGTCGTTTCGGCTCCGAGACGCCAGCCCGGGCCGCTCAGTGGTCCCAGTGTGGATCCGTCCGGACCGTGCGGGCCACAGCAGTTCTCAATCCGCGGGAATCGGAAGCGGATGGTGGGCCTGAAAGTCGGTGGCGCATCCGATGCGGGCGAGACTAGTCTTGAACCGGAAGCCATCACTGCACGAAGGAGAGGGACATGAAGCTCAACACCGCAGTACTGCGTGCAATCCCGGGCGCTTTCATCCTCAATTCCGGCATCGGCAAGCTCGGCATGGACGAGGAGACGGCCAAGGGTCTGCAGGACACGGCCGCCAACGGCGTCCCCATGGTCAA
Source organism: Brevibacterium sanguinis (assembly GCF_003315415.1). Lineage (GTDB taxonomy): Bacteria > Actinomycetota > Actinomycetes > Actinomycetales > Brevibacteriaceae > Brevibacterium > Brevibacterium celere_A. The sequence goes on along the minus strand of NZ_QNSB01000006.1, from coordinate 84,153 downwards.
GAAGATGTCGCCTGCCCAGTTCGGGAAGTTCCTCTCCTATGGGGAGATCGCGGTCGGCGCGGCACTGCTGTGTCCCTTCGTTCCGACGCGGATCGCCGGTGCCGCCCTGACGACGTTCGCCTCCGGGCTCGTCGCCAACTACTTCGCCATCGATGGCATGACCGAGGACGACGGCATCCGCCCTTCGCAGGAGGGAATCCCGCTGGCCAAGGACACCTGGCTGGTGGCGATCGGCACTTCGCTGATGCTCTCGGGAGGGTCGAAGAGCTGATTCCCAACGCCTGAGAACGGCTGTTGAGGCCCCAGGCCCAGGTGTCGAAGAGTGAGGACAGCCGAGGTCCAGCAGAGCGGTCTCTCAACGCGGAGAGTTCCCGAGGATTTCGGTCGACAGAAGTCCTCGAGAGAAGGAAACAACGATGTCTCCGTACTGGCTCATCGGCGCCCTCGCCGCCTACTTCCTCATCCTGCTCGGGGTCGCGCTGTACAAGCGGCGCACCGACACCGAATCCGACTACTTCCTCGGCGGCAATGTCATGCCGGCGTGGATGCTGGCGATGGCGTTCGTCGCCACCTGGTACGGCGGGAACTCCGCGCTCATCTCCGTCGATGAGGCCAACACGCAGGGAATGGGTTCGTGGTGGGTGCTCGGTGGGCCCACCGTCATCGCCGTCATCGCCCTGTTCGCCCTCGGGCCGGTGATCCGTCGCGCCGGTGCGCTGTCGCAGGACGGCATCATGACGACCCGCTACAACAGGACTGCGGGCACCGTACTCTCGATCGTCACGGCCGTCTACCTCATGGTGTGGGGTGCGAGCCAGATGGTGGCGCTCGGCCTGTTCTTCATGGTCTTCTTCAACATCAGCTTCGCGTTCGGCGTGGCCATCGGCATCGTCTTCTCCCTCCTCTACGCGATGATCGGCGGGTTCCGGGCCGTGGTGCTCACCGAGACCGCGCAGTTCGCGTTCTTCATGGTCGGCCTCATTGTCACATTCGTCGGGGCGGTCATCGTCTCCGGCGGTCCTGACGCGATCCTCACGACGATCGAGGCCAAGCGCGACGCCGCGTTCCTCAACCTGTGGGAGGGCTTCGGCCCCAACCTCGGCTACATCATCGCCTTCGGCCTCGCGTTCACGATCGACCCCGCCGCCTGGCAGCGTCTGCAGGCGACGAAGTCCCCGCGTGAGGCCCGCAAGGTCAGCGCGCATGCGATGGTCTACTTCATCCCGCTGTACTTCCTCGTCGTGTTCACCGGCATCGCCTCGATCGCGGCCTTCGACGAACCGCCGGAGGAGGGCATCGTCGCGACCCTGGCGACCAGCCACTTCCTGCCGATCTTCGGCGTCATCGTGTTCATCGGCATCGCCGCAGCGATCATGTCGACGATCTGCACGACCCTCAATCTCTCCTCCCTCTACCTCACCGAGCTGACGACGAAGGCCATGCGCGGCGGGGCGAGTGAGAAGCAGAAGGTGTGGATCGCCCGGGTCGGCACCGTGGTCGCCGCAGTGATCGGGTTCATCGTCTCCGTCCAGTTGCCGAGCGCACTCAAGCTCCTGGCGCTCGCCTCCGAGATGCTCGCCGCAGGCGTGTTCTTCCCGCTGGTCCTCGGCTTCTTCTGGCGCCGTGCGAACTCCGCCGGGGCGATCGCCTCGATCATCGGAGGAGGCGGCTTCATCGTCTACGGATTCCTCATCGAACTCGGCGTCGGCCTCCCGCACTTCTGGGCCGAGGGCGCGGTGACCCGTGTGCTCATCGGACTCGGCATCAGTCTCGCCCTCTACGTCGGAGTGTCCCTGGCGACCACGCCCGAGTACGCGAAGGCCGATGCGTTCCTCTCCGGAGGTCGCCGAGGCGCTGACGAGGACCATGGTGAAGGCCCGCGCCGGGGTGAGACCGCCGCCGTCTAGCCGTTCCGGTTCACGTTCGGTGCCGGCGTCCGGGTGCGAGTCCGAACGCCGGCACCGAACGTGAACCGACATCGACTGCGAGGCGAGGCGCCGATTTCGGGAGCAGGTGGGGATCCGAGGGGAGTGCTGCCGGGCGAACGAAGGCAGACTTGAACGCGTGTTCATGGAACTCTTCGAGTGAACATGCCCAAAGCTCTTGAATAGTTGGTTAACTTCCGTACAGTTGTTCAAAGGTGATGTGCGGCACGACGGAGTGCCGCTGAAGGGACAGCCATGACAAGTCATCGAACAGTGGACACGGAATCGCTTGCGTCGGGCAGGCTGCGCACCGTCGACATCGTCTTCTTCGTCGTCTCCGCGGCGGCACCGTTGACCGTCGCGGTGAGTTCAGCGCCGTTGGCATTCCTCGTCGGTGGGATCGGTGCCCCGGGGGCGATGCTCGCCAGCGGGGTGGTGCTCATCCTCTTCGCGATCGGATTCACCGCCATGTCGCGTTTCGTCCGCAACACCGGTGCCTTCTACGCCTATGCCGCCGCCGGTCTCGGGAAACCGATCGGAATCGGCGTCGCCTTCGTCACCATCGTCGCCTACGGCTTCCTCTGCATCTGCTTCTTCGCCCTCCTCGGCTTCTACGCCGAGCTCACCTTCTCCAACCTGTTCGGCGTCGAGGTGCCTTGGGGAATCTGGAGCTGTCTCTCGATCCTCATCGTCGGGATACTCGGATACCGTCGCATCGACGTCGGCGCCAGAGTACTCGCCGTTCTCCTCACCCTCGAGATCGCCATTCTTCTCATCATCTCCATCGCCGTCATCGCACAGAACGGTTCGAACATCGCTGCGGCCACTGCAGCTTCATTCGACCCGAGCAACGTCTTCTTCGCCGCCGGGGCGAGTGCGCTCTTCGTCTTCGGATTCGGTGCGTTCCTCGGGTTCGAGGGCACCGTCATCTATTCCGAGGAGGCTCGCGATTCTCGGCGCAGCGTGCCCCGGGCCACGTACATTGCGATCGCCTTCCTCGCGGTCTTCTACGCCTTCACCTTCTGGTCCCTCACAGTGGCGTTCGGCGTGGAGGGAGTCATCGCCTTCGCCAGTTCCGAAGGGTTCGAGGAGATGATGTTCGTCGCCGGCACCGACTCTCTGGGGACATGGGCGACGGTCGTCATGGAGATCCTCATTGTCACGAGCTTCTTCGCCTGCACACTTGCCTTCCACAATGCCTGTGCCCGCTACCTGTTCTCCCTCGGTCGGGAACGACTGTTGCCGAAGGCCCTCTCCCGCACCCACCGGCGGACGCATTCCCCGCACGTGGCCAGCCTTTCCCTGACGGTGATCTCGTTCCTCCCGATCATCGTCGCCGCACTGCTGGGGGCCGACCCGTTCCTCGGCATCGGACTGTGGACCTACGCCATCGGCGTCGCCGGTCTGATCTTCGCCCAGGGGATCGCCGCGGTCTCCGTCATCGGCTTCTTCGCCAAGGACCGCAGAGGGTACCCCGTCTGGCGAGTGCTCGTGGCGCCGGTCCTCGGTGCCCTCGGACTGCTGACGGCCTTCGCAGTGATCGTGCTCAACTTCGATCTCGTCTCGGGAACGGAGGGACCAGTGAACGGCGTGATGATCGCCAGCATCCCGGTGATCTTCGGCTTCGGCATCGGAGTGGGGCTGGTGATGAGACGCCGAGCTCCCGAACGGTATGCTGCACTCGGACGATCGGCCGCTGCCGAAGCGGACTCTCGGCCCGAGAAGGACTCGACCGCAGCAGCCGACCCCGCCTCCGGGCCGGGATCGATCGAATCGGAAGCGAGACAGTGACGCCGACCAAACGTGAGCAGAAGCGCCAGGATCTGCTGCGAGCGACCAGTCAGGTCATCGGCGAGCACGGGTTCTCCGGAGTCAGCGTCCGGGCCGTCGCCGCGCGGGCACAGGTGAGCGTCGGCAGCGTCCTCTACCATTTCGACAGCTTCGATGCCTTGCTGGAGACCGCGATCCGCGGTGCGATCGATGAGTTCATCGACCGCCGCAGGCAGTTGGCCGAGCAGCATGCCGATCCGACTTCGCGCTTGCGCGCGACCATCGACGCTGGCATTCCGGAGACGATCAGCGACGATCTGCGCGTCGTGTACGAAGCATCGGCGATTCTCCGCGAACGTCCCCACCTGAGAACGCACATCACCGTGCTCCTCGAACGGCAGGTCGCTCTCTACTCGACGATCATCCAGGTGGGCACCGCACTCGGCGAGTTCCGTCCCCGGATGGACGTCGAGGCGATCGCGCAGAACCTCGTCGCACTCGAGGATGCCTACGACCTCTACCTCCTCGATCCCGACAACTGGCAACGCGAGCGATACTTCGCGAACACCCTCGCATTCGCAGAGGTCGCTCTCGACGTCTCCCTGACCCCCGACGCCAAGGACGCGGCCCATGACTGATATCTCGGACCTCCCCGCAGCCGACGGCCCCCGCGCCCGTGATCTCGGCATGGACCTCGATGGGCAGCCGGGGAAGTGGAATGCGATCACTGATGTGCCGGGTCTGCAGGTGGGGTACGCGACGATCATCGAGGACTCTCCGGTCGTCGCCCGGACCGGCGTCACCGTGATCCTGCCGAGAGGACGCGAAGCCGCCGCCCGGCCCTGTGCGGCCGGCGTGTCCGTGCTCAACGGCAACGGCGAGCTGACCGGGAGGGCCTGGATCGACGAAGCCGGACAGCTGCAGACTCCGATCGGGATCACCAATTCGCACGCGGTCGGTGCGGTCCACTGCGGTATCGACCGCTGGATGGCCCGCCACCACCCCGAGGCGGCCGCACAGTGGATGCTGCCGGTCGTCGGCGAGACCTGGGACGGTTATCTCAACTCGATCAATGCCGATACGGTCTCCCCGGAGCACGCCGAAGCCGCCCTCGACGCCGCAGCCGGCGGCCGAGTGGCCGAAGGCAATGTCGGCGGCGGCACCGGAATGAACTGCTACGGATTCAAGGGCGGCACCGGCACCGCCTCACGCGTGGTGACCTCTGGCGACCGGGAGTGGACCGTCGGGGTGCTCGTGCAGGCGAACTTCGGGGCCCGCAGGGAACTCCGCGTCAATGGCAGGCCTCTGGGCAGGATGTCGGCCGCACCCAGCCCGATGGAGTCGACGAACTGGTTCCAGGAGGAGACCGCCTCGGCGCGGAGAGCCGTGGCCGGAGCGGGCAGCGTCATCGTCATCGTCGCCACCGATGCTCCGCTGCTCCCCATCCAGTGCCAGGCACTGGCGCGACGGGTGCCTCTCGGGCTCGCCCGCACCGGGACCACCGGCAGTCATTTCTCCGGCGACATCTTCCTCGCGTTCTCCACCGCCAATGAGGGCCGACTGCACTCCCGGATGGGCACTCCGGCCGGCACCATCGACACTGTCGAGCATCTCGCCTGGGGCGGTATCGACCCGTTCTATGCGGCCGTGGTCGAGGCGACAGAGGAGTCCGTGCTCAACGCCCTGGTTGCCGCCCGCGATCTCGCCGGTCGCGATGGCCATGCCAGCTTCGCACTGCCTCACGAGGAGATCCGGAGGGCGTTCGCCAGCTGATTGTCCGCGATGTCGCTCGAGGAGTTGGGACGCCTGCTCAGTATCACGGTCCCAGCAGGGCCAGCGGCACCACGGCGATTCCATCCGCCCGGCGATACGCGGTGGTTCCGGTCGTGACGACGACGAGATCTGCGACTCTGTCGGGGACCTCGCCGCGGAGCCACTTGAGGTGGCGTACGTCGGAGTCGGTCACTTCGGGGGCCAGTTTGATTTCAATTCCGACGATACGGCCGTCGGGGCCTTGAACGACCAGATCGACTTCGTGGTCGCCGCCGCGCACCCGCAGGTGGCTCACGGTGGCTTCCGCTGCTTGTGCAATGACGCGCACGGTGAGGGTGACCAGTGACTCGAACAATGGTCCAGCCATATGTGCCCCTGCCGGTGTCAGCAAGGAGGACGCGCTCAGGTTGAGGAGCGTCATCGCCAGGGCAGGATCGGCCAGGTGATGTTTCGGCGCGAGCTGAAGGCGTCGAATTGGACTGTTCGTCGATGCCCAGCCGGGAACCGGGTCCAGCAACCAGAGTTGAGACAGGTGGTCCCGGTAGGCGATCGTCGTCGGCTTGGAGGGTTGAGCGCCGTCGCCGCCGGTCGTCGCATCGAGCAGGCGGGAGTACGCGGTAGTCGTCGAGGAAGCTGCCGCGTATGCGGCCAGCCACCGTCTGAGAGTCTCCGGTCGACGAACGGTGAGACCTTGCTCCGGAAGGTCCTGGTCGATGATTCGCTGTACATATGCAGCCAGCAGACCGCGGCGCAGCCGGGGAGGAGTCGTCATGATGCCGGGAAATCCGCTGGCGGCAATTGCTTCCGCGTAATCGGGGAGCCCTAAATCCGAGGATCCGTTGATCGGGGCAGCGCTGTCCGCCAGCAGATCGGTCAATGACACCGTGGGCGTGGAGAGATCGCGTTCGTGCAGGCCCATGGGACGCATTCGCAATGAGAGGATCCGCCCAGCTCCGCTGTGAGTGCCGGCCGAATCGACTGGTGTGGCCGAGCCTGTGAGGATGAAGCGCCCCGGTGGAGCTTTCGCGTCCACCTGCCGTCGGACGGAATCCCAGACCTGAGGAAGCTTCTGCCATTCGTCAAAGAGTACTGTGCCCTCCGGCAGTGAATTCAGAGCGAAATCCGCCTGGATGATGTCGCGCTGGGCCGGGTCGTCCAAGTTCCAGACAGCATGAGCTCGGCGTAGTGCCGTGTCGGTCTTTCCGACACCTTTCGGACCATCGATGGCGATCGCTGGTGCATGGGGAAGGAGTTCATCGAGTTCTGAATCGATTGTGCGCTGGAGGTAGACCACTCTGTTGCCCCTGGAGTTCTCAGATGGGAATCTGACGCCTTTCGATGGTGCTACTTTACCATTTGCGGGTGACTTACTTTACCTTCTGCGGGCGATCTACTTGACTTTTTGCGGGGCCTGCAGTTGACGACCTGATCGCCGTCTTGCGGTGACCTTGGAGACGAAGTCGTTCCCAGTTGAAGCCAGCGTTCAGATTTCAAGTCCGAACATTGGCATCAATGTATGAACAGAATCTCGGCAGCCGAAGTTCCGCCTTGAGCGTCCAGCGCATCGTCCCATGCCGAGCCCAAAAGGTATGGACCGATACTCGAAGGGTTCGTGCGGAGTATTGCCCGTCCTGCATGCCGATCCTAATGTGAGGTATGGCACACAGAAATGCGATCTGCGCCCTGCCGACGACCGACCACGAGGGAGTGGAATGAAGCGATTGACCCGACGGAATTTCCTCGGTACCTCGGCGCTCGCAGGCGGTGCTATGGCGCTGTCTGGATGCGGCCTCGTAAGCACGACCGGGATGCTCGGCGCCGGCGACAGGTTCCCGGCTCGCAACATCGAGATGAGCGTCGGATTCTCCGCAGGGGGCAGCACGGACGTGCTCGGACGGGCGCTGGCCGATTCCGCCGCCGAGGTGCTCGGTCGCGCGATCCCCGTGATCAACCGTCCCGGAGCGAACGGCAGCCTCGCCGCCGACCAGCTCACCCGGGCTCCCGCGGATGGGCACTTCATCGGCGTCGTCAACGCCTCCACGGTGATGATCACCCCTTTCGCGGTGCCGGAGAACGAAGCCGTCCAGCTCGAAGACTTGGATCTGCTCATGGGAACGACCCGCGACGACTACATCCTCGTCACCACGCCGGACTCGCCCTACAGCAACGTTGAGGACCTCGTGAGCTCGGGCAAGCGAATCACCTACGGCACGACGGGCTTCGGCAGTGGAGCGCAATTCGCAGCCTCCCTTCTGTTCGCCTCAGCAGGGATCGACGGTGCCGATATCCCTTTCGGCGGGGACTCGCCAGCCATCACTGCGATCCTCGGCAATCAGGTCGACGTCGCGAGCGTCCAGTTCTCCGCGGCTCACGAATACGTGACCTCGGGGAAGCTCAAAGCCGTCGCGGTCTTCTCTGAGCAGCGAAATCCGCAGTTGCCCGACGCTGCCACAGCCATGGAGCAGGGAGCGGAGGTCGTCGTCTCCCAGTACCGGCTCGTCTGCCTGCCCAAGGGTGCACCAGCGGACAACCGCAGGATCCTCACCGAGGCATTCACCGAGGCGGCGCGCAGCGACCGCTTCCTCACGCAGTGCGAGCAGATGGTCGTCCTCCCCGACTTCTATCCCGAGGAGGAAGTGCGAACGATGATCGCCGAGGCGCGCGACAACTACCGTCGGATGCTCACCGAGTACGGAATCGACATGAGGGGCCAGGGCTGATGGACGACACCACCGACGAGGAAACCGTCGATCCGACTGCCGCGTCGGAGGCATCACCGGGAGTCATTCGAGCCAATCGCACCATCGCCGTCGTCCTCATGCTCATCTCCGCAGTCGTCATCTGGCAGTCGCTGGCGATGGGCGTGGGAATACTCAACGATCCAGCGGCCGGCAGCTGGCCACTCATCCTCGGCGTTGTGCTGGGCATTTCGGCTGTCGCAATCGCCGTCCGCCCGAGCGCGGTCAACGACATCTCCGATATCGGCACCAAGTTCCGCAAACCCCTCCTCGGCATTGTCTCCGTCATCGCCTACGGCCTCCTGCTGCCCGTGCTCGGATTCGAGCTGTTGTCGTTGGCGCTGATGATCGTGTGGCTGCGCTTCCTCGGTGGGGAGTCATGGAGGTCCACGGTCATTGGCTCCGTGGTCATCGTCGTGGTCCTCTACCTCATCTTCATCGTGGCTCTCGCCGTCCCGATTCCCCGAATCCTCTGATCGCTGCGAAGGACTGACATCATGGACACCTTCAACGACGTCCTCCTCGGCTTCGCCACAGTGCTCGAGCCGATGAACCTCCTGTTCTGCCTCATCGGCGTGGTCGTGGGCATGATCATCGGCGTGCTGCCAGGGCTCGGCCCTTCGGCGACGATCGCGATCCTGCTGCCGGTCACCTATTCCCTCGAACCGACCGGCGCGATCATCATGCTTGCCGGGATCTTCTACGGAGCGATCTACGGCGGCACCATCACCGCAGTGCTGTTGCGGCTTCCCGGCGAGGCGGCAAGCGTCGTCACCTCCCTCGACGGATATCCCATGGCCAGGCAGGGGCGAGGCGGGGTTGCGATGACGGTCGCGGCGGTCGCGTCGTTCATCGGCGGCACCGCCTCCATCATCGTCCTCACCCTAATCGCTCCGCTCATCTCGTCCGTCGCGGTGAGTTTCGGTCCTCCCGAGTTCGCCGTCCTCACGCTCATCGGCGTTGCCCTCGTCGTCTCCGTCGGATCCGGCAGGGTGTCGAAATCCGTCGCAGCGGCCGCCTTCGGACTCATCCTGGCCACCGTCGGCCGCGACGAGCTCTCCGGCGAGTCCCGCTTCACCTTCGGATCGTTGGAGCTCATCGACGGTTTCGACTTCGTCATCATCGCCATGGGTGTCTTCGGCCTCGCCGAGATCCTCGACAACCTCAAGGCGAAGGGGGAGAAGCCACCTGCGCCGATCCCCATCACCCAGGTCCGGCCGACTCGTGCTGAGACGAAGCAGATGGTCGGCCCGATTGCCCGCGGTGGGATTCTCGGCTTCTTCCTCGGTCTGCTGCCGGGAGGCGGAGCCACCCTGTCAGCCCTCGTCTCGTATGCCACGGAGCGCAGCTGGGCGAAGGACAAGTCCCGCTTCGGCAGGGGCGCGATCGAAGGCGTCGCCGGACCAGAGACCGCCAACAACGCCGCCGCCACCTCGTCGTTCATTCCGCTTCTCACCCTCGGGATCCCAGCGAATCCGGCGATGGCAATGCTTTTCGGCGCGTTCCTCGTCGTCGGCGTCACCCCGGGCCCGAACCTCGTGAACACCGACCCCGAGCTGTTCTGGGGCGTCATCAACTCGATGTACATCGGGAACATCTTCCTCATCATCATGGCGATCCCGCTCGTTGGGGTTTTCATCAAAGTGCTGTCGATCAAACCCTCCTACCTGGCCGCCATCTGCGTCATGGTCACTGTGCTCGGCGTCTTCAGCCTCCGGCAGTCCCCGACCGACATCATCTGGCTGGCGGTGTTCGGTGCCCTTGGCTACGCGATGAAGAACTTCGGCTTCGCTCCCGGTCCGCTCGTCCTCGCCTTCATCCTCGGCGGCATCCTCGAACCGGCATTCCGCCAGTCGATGACCCTCTTCGACGGCAACCTGCTCGGATTCGCTACCCGGCCGATCTCCGGGTCCCTCCTCGCCGTCGCCGTACTCACGATCGCGGCCCTGACCGTCATCCGACTGCGCCGCCGCTCCCGAGGACCGGTTCTGTCGGAGACCGTCCTCGTCGACGACTGAGCTCTCGCGACGGCTGCGATCCCGAATCTGCGGCCGCCCCGGCGGTGACGACCGCCGCCCACACCCGCTCCGACCTCGCACAGCAAAGTAAGGACTCCTCTCATGACCATTCCTGAGCTCGCCTTCTTCAGCCAGACCGGTGACCCCGTGATTCTCGAGATCGCTGCCCGCCGAGGCGCCGATTTCGTCGTCGTCGACGTCCAGCACGGGCCGTACTCCCGGGTGAACCTGAGGTCGCAGATGCAGGCGATCGAAGCTGGTGGGTCGCGAGGTTTCGTTCGGCTGTCGGCCGTCAGCGGGGAGAACGTCGGTGCAGCTCTCGACTCGGGAGCCCATGGCCTCATCGCTCCGCTGATCAACTCTGCCGACGACGCCCGGGACCTCGTGCGGTTCGCGAAGTTCCCACCGGTCGGGGTGCGGTCGTTCGGCTTGTCCCGCCAGTCGGACCTCACTACCCTGTCGATCCGCGAGGTCAACGACAGGCTCGAACTCTTCGCTATGATCGAGACCGCCCAGGGGCTGGCGAACGTTGAGGAGATCGCGGCCGTCGACGGGATCAGCGGCCTCTACCTCGGTCCTACCGATCTCTCGATCGCCCTCGGCGGCACCCGCTACGGGGATCCATCCATCGTAGACGCCTTCGACGACGCGGCGGCCCGGATCCTGACCGCAGCCCGGGTGGGTGGGAAGAAGGCGGCGTTCCACGGCCGAACCTCGACGATGATCGGCCCTCGGCTGGAACAGGGGTTCACGACCGGCGTGCTCGCCTCCGACCTCACCCTGTTGGCGACTGCGATCGAGACGAATCTCGAGGAGATGCGCACGCTCGAGGTGGGCCGATGAGCGAGCCGGATCTCTCCCTCCGCAGCCACCGCTGGTTCCAAGTGCCGGGCCTGCGGACCTTCGGCCACCGCTCGAGGGCCAAGCAGATGGGTTACGACGACATCGACCTCGACGGCAGGCCCGTGATCGCTCTCATCAACACCTGGTCCGACATCAATCCCTGCCACGCGCACTTCAAGGACCGGGTCACCGATCTCAAGCGCGGCGTTCTCGAGGCCGGGGGGCTGCCCCTGGAGATCCCCGCGATCGCCCTGGCGGAGAACTTCCAGAAGCCGACGACTATGCTCTACCGCAATCTCCTCGCCCTCGAAACCGAGGAGCTGCTGCGGTCCTACCCCATCGACGGGGCGGTGCTCATGGGCGGGTGCGACAAGACCACCCCGGGTCTGCTCATGGGGGCGCTGAGCATCGATCTGCCGAGCATCTTCTTCCCCGCCGGGCCCATGCTCAAGGGCTGTTGGAGAGGCAACGTCCTCGGCAGCGGTTCCGATAGCTGGAAGTACTGGGACGAATTGCGCGCCGGTGGGATCGACGAGTGCGAATGGTCCCAGATCGAGGCAGGCATCGCCCGTTCCGTGGGGCACTGTATGACCATGGGCACCGCTTCGACGATGACCGCCGTCGCCGAGGCGATGGGAATGACCCTGCCGGGTGCCTCGTCGATCCCGGCCGCTCTTTCTCACCACAACCGGATGGCGGTGGCGACTGGTCGGAGAATCGTCTCTCTCGTCGAGGAAGGCCTTCGCATCCGTGAGATCGTCGGCGCCGAAGCGATTCACAACGCGACCGTGGCCGCGCTGTCCCTGGGCGGGTCGACGAATGCCGCCATTCATCTCGTCGCGCTCGCCCGTCGGGCCGGGGTCGAGTTCGGCCTCGACGACATCGGCCGATTGGCCGACACGGTGCCGGTGCTGTCGAACATCCGGCCTGCCGGAACCTACCTGATGGAGGACTACTTCGATGCCGGCGGCCTGCCGGCTCAGCTGCGCCTGCTTGGCAACCACTTGGAGTTGGAAGCCCGCACGGTCTCCGGGGGAAGCCTCGGCGAGGATATCGCCGCTGCCGAGGTGGTCGCCCCCGACATCATCCGCGACCCCGGGAATCCTGTCGACAAGGGTCCCGCGCTCGCGGTGCTGCGCGGCAACCTCTGCCCCGACGGGGCGCTGATCAAACCGACGACGGTGTCCCGGCGACTGCGACGGCATTCGGGACCGGCGCTCGTCTTTGACGGCTACGAGGATATGAAGGCCCGGATCGACGATCCAGGACTCGATGTCGACGAGGACACGGTGCTCGTCCTCCGTGGTGTCGGGCCCATCGGGGGACCGGGAATGCCGGAATGGGGAATGATCCCCATTCCACAGCGCCTGGTCGAGCAGGGAGTCCGTGACATGGTGCGAATCTCCGACGCCCGCATGAGCGGGACCAGCTACGGGGCCTGCGTGCTGCACGTGGCTCCGGAATCAGCCGTCGGTGGTCCCCTGTCGAAGCTCCGCACCGGGGATCTCGTCTCCCTCGACATCGACGCCCGAACTTTGGCAGCGGAGGTCGACGCTGAGGAGTGGGCGTTGCGGGAGAGCATAGAGGCGCCTCGTCGCCGGGGCGAGGAACGTGGTTACCTCCGGCTCTTCCTCGACCATGTCGAGCAGGCCGACAAGGGATGCGACTTCGACTTCCTGCAGGGGGTGAATGCGACGGAGCCGGCGATCTGCTGATCGTCGACGCGAGTTCCGCGCCACGGACGCCAAGACGGGTGCCGGCAGTGGGGAACTACGATCTTCTGTCATGAACGGCGTGAACTACACCTTCGACCAGTTGCGCAGTTTCCTGGTGCTCAGCGAGGAGCTCAACTTCGGACGAGCCGCGAAGGTTCTGTCCATCACTCAGCCGCCTCTGACTCGGCAGATCCGCAAACTCGAGCGCAGTCTGGGGTTCGACCTGTTCGTCCGACACCGCAATGGCGTCGAGCTCACTCGAGCCGGGCTCGAGTTCCGCGAGGGAGCATACCGGATCTTCACCGCCGCGCGTGCGGCCCAGGATTCCGCCGCGGCGCAGGCGAAAGCCACCGAGGTGACAGTGCGGGTCGGATTCACCGGTCTGGGCGCGGTCATGGTACTCCCGACCCTGCTGTCAAGACTCGCCCGAACCCACCCGCGGATTCGCATCACCGTCGTCGAGGCGGTCTCCCCGGAGCAGTACGATCTGCTCGACCGCGGGGAGCTCGATCTAGGAGTGGTGCGTCCGCTCGGCTCCACAGCGGGCATCGATCTGCACCGGATGAGCGCCGAGCCGCTGGTTGTCGCCCTCCCGGCAGGTCGGGGACCCGAGGGAACAGGTCCGATCTCGCCCGGCGATCTGCGGGGGCTGGCGATGATCGCCTTCGACCGGAAGCGCTCACCCCTGCTTGCGCGGTTCACCGATGACTGGGCCGACCGCTATCAACTCGAGGTCTCGGCCAAAGTGTCACAGGTGCTGCCGGGCGTGGCCCTGGCCGCCAGTGGCCTCGGATTCTCGGTGGCACCCGCCTCGGTGATGTCAATGGACTTCGCCGGTGTGGACTACCGGCGGATAGTGACCACTCCGGACACCGAGCCGCCGGTGCTGCCCCTCGCCGTCGCCGAGGCGAAGGAAGGTGGGAATCCTGCTGCCGCCGATGTGAGGCGAGTCCTCGTGGAGATCGGCCGGGAATTCGACGAACGGTAGACGGCGCCAAGACGTTCAGTCCCACCTGACCGTCGGTTCCCCAGCGGTGAAATCCACGCTGGGCTTCTTGAGTCCTGATCCCGTCATGTTCCTGTAGGGCACGTCGACGCCGTCCTTCTCGGCCGTGAAGTTCATCTCGACGTTGATGCCTCCTCGGGCTGTGACCAGGGTCGGCTGCTGGTCGTCGATCTCTGCGTCCAGGGCGTCCAGTGCCTTGTCGCCGTCGGGGGTGAGTTGGCGCTTGACGGAGTTCTCCACCGGAGTGTGACCGGCGGGCAGGCTCACGTTCGTCAGGTCCATTCCGCACGGGGTCGACAGCGTCGTCATGGCGATGCATTCCTCGAGAGAATTCCGGACCAGCTCGCGGAAGGACTCCAACCCCTCATCCGACAGCTTGGGCCGCAGCTGCGTGACGGCCACCGAATCCTTCGGGCCGGAGATGGTGACGATGTCCTCGGGGAGGGTGAACTCCTGTCTGCCGAGGTCGATGCGGTAGCTTCCCGGGAAGACGGTGACCATCCGCCCGACGGACGCGCCGTTGACGGTCGGTTCGAGTCCTTGCAGGTAGGGAAGCTCTACCGAGAACGTCCCATTGGTGATGAGCCTGCCTTCGTCGCTGAGGTCGTGGACCTCGAAGGTCGTCGACATCTCACGATCCCCGAGCCTGAACGTCGCGGGCACCTCGGTGGAGCCATCCGTCGACGAGTTCTCCTCCACGACGATGTCGCTGATGGGGGTGAGCTCCAGTGATTCCTGGAGGACCTCGTCGCTGAGCAGCGAATCGTCCGAGTTCAGGCCGAGACTGACCAGTGAGCGTGCGGTCGACGCGTCCCCTTCGGACAAGGCGGTGAGGTATTGGGTGACGAGATCCGACGCCTGAGGCTGCGATCGGTCGTCACCGGGTCGAACCAGAGGGACGATGAGGATGGCGGCGAGCACCAGGGCACCCCCGACGACGAGGACGGCGAGCAGAGGCTTCGACGGCCGCTTCGTCTTCGCCGGCTGGGGCACATGGGGAGCTGGTGGCTGCGTGCTGACGCTCATGGCCCAAGTCTAGATTCAGCCCACGAAGGTCTCGAGACCGGAAGTGACTTCAGCGTAACCTGAACTCATGCCCCGTCATCTCCTGACCAGTACCCCTCCATCCCCCGCCGATCCCCGCCAGGCCGCAGACACCGATCACTCCCCACGCCACGACTCCACCACTCCGGGCTATCGCAGTGCCCGCGGGCCAGTCCGCGGGCGCAGGGCCCTCCTCGGCCTCTTCGCTCTCCTCCTCGTCGCCTGGGTCGCGATCGCCGGGATCGGCGGACCGTACTTCGGCAAGATCTCCGAGGTATCGACGAACGACCGCTCCTCGTTCCTGCCCGAGTCCGCCGAGTCGACCCGGGCCCAGGCGCAGATCGAAGAGTTCACCGACCTCGACTACGTCCCGGCGATCGTCGTCCTCGAGCGGGAGGCGGGGGTCACGGACGCCGATGCGTCCGCGCTCGCCGATCTCGTCGAGCGGCTCGACGCCGAGGGCCTGCTCGCCGCGTCCGCCTCCCCGGCCATCCCCTCCGAGGACGGCGAGGCCCTTGAGCTCATCCTCCCGGTCTCGGCGGAGACGACCGCCGACGACGTCGAGCAGATCCGCGCCGTCATCGCCGAGGAGACAAGCGGCACGGGAACCGGTGCGGACGTCTCCGTCCACGTCACCGGCCCAGCCGGATTCGCCGCCGACCTCTCCGCGGCGTTCGCGGGGATCGACGGGATCCTCCTGCTCGTCGCCCTCGCCGCGGTCTTCGTCATCCTCGTCGTGGTCTACCGCTCACCGCTGCTGCCGGTCATCGTCCTCTTCACCTCGATCGCAGCGCTCTCGGCATCGATCTTCGTCATCTGGCACCTCGCCGACGCCGGCATCCTCCTCATCAACGGCCAGGTCCAGGGTATCCTCTTCATCCTCGTCGTCGGCGCGACCACGGACTACTCCCTGCTCGTCGTCGCCCGCTTCCGCGATACGCTGCTGACCGAGCGGGACCGGGTCCGGGCAGGGCTGAGCGCCGTGAAGGGGGTCGTCGAGCCGATCGCCGCGTCCGGAGGCACGGTCATCGCCAGCCTCCTCGTCCTCCTGCTCACCGACCTCGCCTCGACGCGCGCGCTCGGCCCGGTCGCGGCGATCGGGATCCTCACCGCGATGCTCGCGGCGCTGACGTTCCTGCCGGCAGCGCTGATCAGCATCGGCCGCGGTGTCTTCTGGCCGTTCCTTCCCCGCGCCGAGGCGCGTCCGGCCGGGCCCGGTTCCCGCGCTTCCGCCGGTTCCCATGACGTCCCCGCGGGGACGCGCGCAGGGGGCGCCGCCTCGGTGAGGAGGGGGCTGTGGGCCCGGGTCGCCGAGGTGGTCGCGCAGCGGCCGCGCGCGATCTGGATCGGTCTCGTCATCGTCCTCGCCCTTCCGCTGCTCGCGTTCCCCCAGTTCAGGGCGTCCGGAGTCGCCCAGAGCGAGTTCGTCCTCGGGGAATCCGAGGCCCGTGACGGACAGGAGGTCCTCGCCGAGCACTTCCCCGGCGGTTCGGGATCACCGACGCAGATCATCGTCGCGGAATCGGAGCTCGAGGAGGCAGCGCAGGCGGTCGGTCGCCTCGGCGGGGTCGAGTCGATGGCCGTCACCATGCGCGAGTCCCCGAGCGGGACCGCGGAGGTCGATGAGGACGGGACGATCCAGCTGCCGGACCTCGGGGGAGGACCGACGGGACCCACGGTGCCGCCGCAGCCCACCACGGTCGACGGCAACGTCCTCCTCGAGGTCACGCTCACCGACGCGGCCGACTCCCTCGCCGCGGAGGAGACCGTGAGAGCGATCCGCGACGCCGTCCACGAGGTCGACGCCGAGGCGCTCGTGGGCGGGGAGACCGCGGTCGACCTCGACACGAACACCACCGCCGAGGCGGACCGGGCCCTGGCGATCCCGCTCATCCTCCTCGTCATCACGATCATCCTCATCGCGCTGCTGCGCTCGCTCGTCGCCCCGCTGCTGCTCGTCGCGCTGACGGTGCTGTCCTTCGGCACCGCTTTGGGAGTCTCCGCGCTGGTCTTCAACGACCTCCTCGACTTCCCCGGGGCAGATCCCTCGGTGCCGCTCTACGCGTTCGTGTTCCTCGTCGCCCTGGGCATCGACTACAACATCTTCCTCATGTCGCGAGTGCGCGAGGAGTCGCTGCAGGTCGGCACCCGCAAGGGCGTGATCAGCGGGCTCGTCGCCACGGGAGGAGTGATCACCTCGGCCGGGATCGTCCTGGCCGCGACCTTCGCCGCGCTCGCGGTCATCCCGATCATGTTCCTCGTCCAGCTCGCGTTCATCGTCACCTTTGGGGTGCTCCTCGACGCGATCCTCGTTCGCTCGCTCGTCGTGCCGGCACTGGTCCACGACATCGGCCGGTCCGTGTGGTGGCCGTGGCAGAACAGGATCCCGCGGGACTGAGAGGCATACGGAACCGGCATCGCGGGGCATCACCCTGGTCCTGCCGGGAGCCGGACCTCGGTCATCAGCTCCACTCATCAGGGCACCGTTAGTATTAATGAGAATTGTTATTAATACTGATCGAGAGGAATGCGATGAGCCGGCAGCCCTTCTATGACTCCACCGCCGACTACCCCCGAGACCTCCTCGGCTACGGCGAGGCGGGATTCGATCCGATGTGGCCGGGCGGCGCTCGAATCGCGGTGCAGTTCGTCCTCAACTACGAGGAGGGCGGGGAGAGCAATGTCCTGCACGGCGACCCTGCTGCGGAGACGTTCCTGTCCGAGATGTTCAACCCCGCCCCCTATCCCGACCGGCACATGTCGATGGACGGGGTCTACGAGTACGGTTCCCGGCAGGGGGTGTGGCGGATCCTGCGCGAGTTCGACCGCTTCGGTCTGCCGCTGACCGTCTTCGGCGTCGCCACCGCACTGCAGCGCAATCCCGCTGTCGCCGAGGCGTTCGCCGCTCGCGGGTACGACATCGTCTGCCATGGGCTCAGGTGGATCCACTACCAGGACGTTCCCGAGGATGTGGAGCGTGAGCACATGTCCCGGTCGCTCGACATCATCGAGGGACTGACGGGAACGCGGCCCGTGGGGTGGTACACCGGACGGGACTCGCCGAACACGCGCCGACTCGTCGCCGACGATGGTCGCCTGCTCTATGACTCCGACTACTACGGTGACGATCTGCCGTTCTGGATGCTCGTGGAGACCTCGGCGGGCGAGAGGAGGCCGCATCTCGTGGTGCCCTACACCCTCGACTGCAACGACATGCGCTACGCGCTGCCTCAGGGATTCAGCGACGCGGAGCCGTTCTATCGCTATCTTCGCGATCAGTTCGACGTCCTCTACGACGAGGGGGATCCTGAGGGTCCGGCGAGGCCGGCGATGATGAGCATCGGCCTCCACTGCCGGATGGTCGGGCGCCCTGGGCGCATCGTCGCGCTGCGTCGCTTTCTCGATCACATCAGCGCCAAGGATGGAGTGTGGGTGGCGACTCGCGAAGCCATCGCCGAGCACTGGCTCACGGCGCATCCCTGGTCCGGTCGGTAGCGCGTCGGCCGCGTCGAGGGCGCGAATTCTCGCTTCCACGCAGCCTCATGCATAATAAGATTCATTATCAACAGTGGATATCGAGAGTGGCAGGTGGATGCGTGAGAGAGGCCAGACGCGCCGGAGCGGAAGCGGCCGACTGCGGCCCGAAGCTCGACCCCCTCGTCGACGCCGCGCGGGACCGCGCCGCCCTGGCGAGCATGGCATGGGCGGTGGACCGTCTCGGCGGTGACAGTCCGGCCGCAGCGACGATGGCCGCGGACCTCTCGGCAGACGCCCGAGCGATCGTCGGCCGATGGCTCGATGAACTCCGGAGATCCGGTCACCTCTCCGCCGACATCCGCTGGGTGTCCGCCCCTCCGAGCCGGGCGGAGGTGGATCGGGCCTGGGCCGAGGCGCTCGCGCTTGCCCCGGACCCGGGTGCCGGAGGCGCCCTGACCCGGTTCTTCGCCGCATGCTCGCGCAATCTCCCGGCCCTGCTCACGGGTGAGGTCCGGCTGCAGAGCCTGCTCTTCGACCAGGACGACATCGCCGCCGAGATCTACCGGACGAACGAGGCGAGCAGGTACACCAACGCGGCGGCCGCCGAGGTGGTCCGGGCACGGTGCCGAGGAGTCCTCCGCAGCGGCCGCACGCCCCAGGTGCTCGAGGTCGGCGGAGGCGTGGGCGGAACCACCGAGGCCGTCCTCGACACCGTGCGGGACCTCCCACTCCGCTACCACTTCACCGATGTGGGCGACTGGTTCGTCACCCGGGCCTGCACCCACTGGGCCGGTCGGGCCGGGCTGAGCGCGGGGATCCTCGACATCAACGACGCCTCCGAGCGCCAGCGCGAGGCGCTCGGCGATCTCGCCGGAGGGATCGACGTGGTGCTCGCCGCGAACGTCATGCACAACGCCGTGGATGTCTCCAGCTCCCTCCGCATTCTCGCCGACCTGTGCCGGCCAGAGGCCGCGCTCGCCCTCATCGAAACCGGGACGGAGCATCTTCCGCTCCTCATCTCGATGCGGTTCCTCATGACCCTGCCGCCACCGGGGTCGGGAATCGGTGGCGACCGAACGCGGACGGGGCGGACGCTGCTCGACACGACCGACTGGAGCGAGGTCGTCGCCGCATCGGGATGGGACCTCCTCGACGTCCTGCCCGGACCCGATGACGACCACCCGGCCGCCCGATACGACCAGCACGTGTGGCACGCCGTGCGCGCCCCGAAGGAGACCGACCGATGAACGACACCCCCGACGAACACATCGCCGTTGTCGGAATGAGCTGCCGGTTCCCAGGAGCCCCCTCGATCGCGGACTACTGGGACCTCATCTCCTCCGGCCGAACCGGACTGACCGAGCTGACGGAGGACGAACTGCGGGCTGCGGGCGTCCCGAGGGCGGTCATCGCCCATCCCGACCACGTCCCCGTCGCGGGACTGCTCGAGGATCCCACCACCTTCGACGCCGCCGGCATCGGGCTGTCGGAGACCGAGGCCGGGCTCATGGACCCGCAGCAGAGGCTCGCCCTCGAATGCAGCGTCGAGGCGCTCGAGGCGGCAGGCCTCGGCCGTCCCGGGCATCGCGGTGCGGTCGGGGTCTATGCCGGGCAGGCCTTCTCCGCGCACCTCGTCGACAACCTCGGCGATCGATTCCATCCGCGGGGAGGAGCGGATCCGATCGACAGCCTCCACCTGCACGGACTCAACATCGCCGACTACCTGCCCGCGCGCATCGCCTGGCAGCTGGGACTCGACGGACCCACCGTCGACGTCGGCGCCACCTGCGCGACCTCCCTGGTCGCGATCCATCTCGCCGTCGAGGCGCTGCTCGGCCACCAGTGCGACACCGCGCTGGCAGGAGGCGTCTCCCTCCGGCTGCCGCAGGAGCAGGGCTACCTCTCGGTCCCGGACGGCCCGTTCTCCCGCGACGGTCGCACCTGCTCCTATGGGGAAGGCGCGACCGGCACCGTCTTCACCCAGGGGGCGGGCATGGTCGCTCTGCGGCGCCTCGGCGACGCCCTCGCCGACGGCGATCCGATCCACGCTGTGGTGCTCGGTACCGCGATCGGCAACGACGGGCCCGATCGGGTCGGGTTCACCGCGCCCTCCGTCAGCGGTCAGGCGCGCGTCATCGCCGAGGCTCTCGCCGCCGCCGACGTCGATCCCCGGGACGTCGGGCTCATCGAGGGCCACGGCACGGGCACGATGCTCGGGGACCCGATCGAGGTCCGGGCTCTGGTGGAGGTCTTCGGGGCGGCGGAGGAGCCCTGGTGCGCTCTCGGCTCGGTGAAGTCGATGATCGGCCACGCCGATTCGGCCGCCGGGGTCGCCGGGTTCATCAAGGCGGTCCTCGCCGTCGAGCACGGACTCATCCCGCCGACCCTCGACGCCGACACCCCGAACCCGGCCCTCCCGCTTGCCGGCTCTCCCTTCACCCTGGCCACCACGGCCCGGACCTGGGAGGACCCCCGCCGGGTGGCGGGGGTGAGCGCGTTCGGGATCGGCGGCATCAATGCTCACGCGATCATCGCCTCCGCCCCCGACCGCAGCCGGGGAGGAGGGCACCCCGGTCGGGGCGAGGCGGAGGCCCCTCTCCCGTCCCCGCTGCTCATCTCCGCCGCCGACCCCGAGGCGCTCGAACACCGGACGGAGCAGGTGCGCGACCTGGCCGCGACCGCTGCGCCCCAGGACCTCGCGGGCACTCTCGCCCACGGCAGTCGCCATCTCGGACACCGCCGGGCCCTCCTCGACGAGGAGGCCACCCCGGTCATCGCAGCGGGGGACACGCCACCCCGGCTCGTCGCGGTGATGCCGGGCGGGGGAGCCCAGCATGCCGGGATGGCCGCGGGATTCCATGCCGCTCTGCCGACCTTCGCCCGCAGCCTCGACGCGTCGTCCGAGGCGATCGTGGAACTCGGAGGACGGGACCCCCGAGACTTCGTCCTCGATCCCGGTGCGGCCGGCGGCGAGGATACTCGGATCGGCCTGCCCGCACTCGCCGCCGTCGAACTCGCCTACCTGGACCTCCTCGCCGACTACGGCCTCAGACCGGATGTCGCGCTCGGACACAGCCTCGGAGAGTACTCCGCGGCAGTCGTGGCCGGGGCGATGGACCGTCGGGACGCGCTGCACCTCGTCGTCGAACGCGCGCGCCTGTTCGCCACCCTACCCTCCGGCGCGATGCTCTCCCTGCCTGTCTCGGCGCAGGAGGCGGAGGAGATCCTGTTCGAGCACCCCGAGGTCGATCTCGCCGCGGTCAACGGCCCCCTGCTCAGCGTGGTGGCGGGCAGCGAACACGCGATCACGGCCCTCGAGGACAGCCTCGACAGGAGGGAGATCGACCACCGCAGGCTCCGCGTCGCCGTGGCCAGCCACTCCCGCCTCGTCGAGCCCGTCCTGTCCGAGATCATGGCGCTGTCGGCAGGCTTCCCACGTCCGGCACCCAGCGGCGGACTCATCACCGGCATCGACGGGTCGGAGATCACCGCGCCCCTGAGCGCCGACCACTGGGCGCGCCACCTCCGTGCACCGGTGCGCTTCGACCTCGCCCTCGACACGGCCCTCAGGGGTGGCGACCGTGCCCTCGTCCTCCAGACCGGGCCGGGCGGCGACCTCGCCGCAGGCGCCGCATCCGCTGCGGTCCACGTCCACTCCTGCTGGACGACACCCGCCGAGGCGGGCTCCGCCTCCCGAGCCGCTGTGGCCTTCGCTCGGACACTCGCGATCGCCTGGAGCCACGGCCTCGACGTCGATCTCGACAGGCTCGCTCCGCGTGGACGCACCGTCCCGCTGCCGCCCTACCCCTGGCAGCGCCGTCAGCGGGGGATCCCGCACAGACTGGGCTACCGGGACACGCTGGCGAGCAGCTCCGCACCGCGCGGGGACGGGCCGGTTCCGAGCGAGGCCGAACCCCTCCAGCTGCCCAGGTGGAGGCAGGAGCCACGGCACCGGGTCGCCGACGCCGCGACCGCTGTGGTCGTGGCACTCTCCGGGAACGTCGCGGAAGAGCTGCGCGCGGCCCTGATCGCACGCGGAGTGGTCCTCAGTGAGGCGGCCGCCGCTGCTCCGGGCGCCTCGGCGGGACCCGAGGTCCTCGTCCACCTCAGCTCACCCGCGAACGAGGAGGAGCTGAGGGCCGAAGCGGAGACCTTCGGCCGCTTGGCGCGGAGCATCGGCGAAATCGGGGTGCGCGGACTCGTCCACCTCACCCTCGGCGCCGAGGATGTGCTCGGCACCGAGACCGTCAACCCCTTCGCCACCGCCACGAGTGGGCTCGTGCGCGTGCTCGGGCAGGAGGTCGAGGGGATCGCCTGGACCACCGTCGACCTCGACCTCGCAGCTCCGGCCTGGGACCGCGCGGTGGAGGAGATCCTGCGGTTCCACACGGAGCTGACCGAACGCGAGTCCGCGGAGACGACGATCTCGGCCCTGCAGCCGCACCGGGCAGTGCGCGGCAGCAGATCGTGGACCCGGCGCTGGGACTCCTGGCATCCCGCAAGCGGCATCGGGGCGATGGACCACGACCCCGGAGAGCCTGAGGTCTGGGTGGTCACGGGAGGACTCGGATCGGTCGGGCTGGCGCTCGCGGAACGGATCGAGGCGAACTCGAGAGCAGCGAGAATCGTCCTCGCCGGTCGGTCGCTGCCGGAGGCGGGCAGCGAGCGGGCCAGGAGACTGGCGGGACTCGAGCGCACACGGGCGGCCCGGGTCGACGTCGCCGCGCCGGGCGCACTCGCCGCTCTCCTCGATTCGGTCGTCGCCGAGCACGGCCGCCTCGATCACATCGTCCATGCGCCCGTCCACGTCGACCTCGCGCCGCTGGCCGAACTCGACACGACGAGCATCGAGGCCGCATTCGCGCCGAAGATCCGCGGAACGCTCGAGCTGTCGGCTGCGCTCGAATCGCTTCCGGCCGCTCCTTCGGTCCTCCTCCTGTCCTCGGTGGCCGGGACGATCGGCGGATTCGGGCTCGGAGCCTATGTGGCCGCAGGGAGGTTCCTCGACGGATTCGCCACGGCGAAGGGATGGACGACGCTCGACCTCGATCGGATCCGCACCGGGTCCTCGGAGGAGTCGAACAGCGCAGCCGAGATCTCGATGAGATACGCGATCGACCTCGACGACGCGGTGACGACCATCCTCCGTGTCATCGGCCTCGACGTGAAGGGGATGATCGCGGCGTCTCCGGCCGAACTCGACTCCCGCACCGCTCACCTCGACTCGACCCGGACCACCACGGCGAACACGAGCCCCGACGGGGGCTCGGAGCTCACCGGGTGGGAGGGCATCGTCGCCGAGGTCTGGTCCCGGGTCCTCTCCCGGCCCGTCACCTCGCCGGCCGATGACTTCTTCGCGCTCGGCGGGCATTCGCTGCTCGCCACCAGGGTGCTCGCGACATTCCGCTCCGAGCACGGGATCGACCTGCGCCTGCGCGAGCTGCTCTCGGCCCCCACTGTCGCCGACTGCGCCCGGCTGTTCGAGAGCCGCGGGCACACGGCGGCCGCGACGGGGCGGGCCGACGAGGCGGGACCGCACGACAAGGACGCCGCGGCCGGCGCGGTCACGGCAGCGACGGCAGAGCCGACGGAGGCGGGGGAACTCGCCGGCGCGGCCCGGCACGAGGACTCTCGATTCGGTCTCACCAGGGTCCAGCACGCCTATTGGATCGGCCGGACCCGCGGGCTCGATCCCGCGAGCCCCGAGGGCCACGGCGTGGGGTGCCACTTCTACCTCGAGTACGCCGTGACCGATCTCGACGTCGCCCGCTACCGGCAGGCCTGGCGGGACGTCGTCGCGCGCCATCCGATGCTGCGAGCGATCATCACCGCCGAGGGTGAGCACAGGATCCTCGAGCTTCCCCCGGACTGGGCACCGCAGCTCGTCGACCTGCGGGGCGAGGACCACGCCGATGAGGCCCTCGCCGATCTCCGCGAGCAGTGGTCGACGCGTGTCGCCGACCCGTCCCGCTGGCCGCTCGTCACTCCGGTCATCGTCGGTCTGCCCGACGGGACCTGGAGGGTGCTGCTCTCCGTCGATGTCCTCGTCTGCGACTCCGCGAGCTGGATGATCGTCGACCGGGAGGTCCGTGCCCGGTACCTCGATCCGAGCGCCGACCTGGGTGAGGAACCGCCGAGCTTCGCGCGCTGCCTGCGGGCGCTGGAGGGCAGGGACGAGGATTCCCGTCGGGAGGAGGCGTGGGCCCACTGGCGAGAGCGGCTCGACCGGCTTCCGGACGCACCGCGCATCGCCCGGGCCGGAAGCAGCGCCGGTGACGAGGCAGCCGGGGGCGACGGGAACGAGGCCCCACGCCGGCTCACCTCCCGTCCGCACTTCACCCGGCTGGCAGGACGGATCCCGGCGGAGACCTGGGCCCGGTGGACGCGTGACTGCGCGCTCCATCGTGTCACGCCCACAGCGTTCGTCCTCAGCCGTTACCGCAGCCTCCTGGCGCGCTGGAGCGGGGACGAGAGGTTCTCCATCACCCTCAGCGTCTTCGACCGTCCGGACCTCCCCGGAGTGGACAGGGTCGTCGGCGAGTTCTCCAGCATGATCATCCACGAAGCGGACGAATCCGGCGCCGCCGGACCACAGCTCTGGGAGAACGTGCGCGCCACCCACGACCGCCTCGTCGAGGACCTCGACCAGAGCGGAGTCAGCGGGATCGACGTTCTCGCCGAATGGAGCCGACGCCGGGGCCGGACGGGGAACATCCCCGTCGTATTCACCTCGATGCTCGGACTCGACAGTCTCGGCGGTGCTGCCCACGATCACGAGTGGCTCGGCACGCAGGTCCACGGGGTGAGCCAGACCCCCCAGGTGTGGCTCGACCATCAGGCCTTCGACCATCGCGGTGACCTGGTGCTGCAGTGGGACGTCTGCGACACCGTCGTCGACCTCGCCGAGGCGCGCGAATGGTTCTCCGCATATCTCGCCTCCTTCGAACCTGCCGAGGAGGACCCCTCCTCGGCCCCGCGGAGCGCGGACCTCGCGCCCACCTCGGCGCAGGACGATGGCACACTGCGAGAGGCGGTCACCATGGTCTGGGCCGAACTCCTCGGACTCGACCCGGAGGAGATCGGGGCCGAGACCTTCCTCACCCTCGGCGGGGACTCCCTGCTCGCTGTCCGTATGGCCTCGGCGCTGCGCCGGGCGACCGGAACCGGGCTGCCGCTCAACGAGATCCGTGCCGACATCACCGTCGCGGACCTGGTCGCGCTCCTCTCCGACCGGGATCCGGGGGTCACCCGGCTGCCGCTGCGCCGTCGCGCCGACCCGTGTGCGCCCTTCCCCCTCCTGCCCTTGCAGCAGGGGTACTTCGTCGGTCAGAGCGGCGGCTGGGACAACTCGTACCGGACCGCGCACGTCTCGACCGACGTCGCGCTCACCCTTCCCGCGGGGGAACCCGATCCAGAGGCTCTCGAAGCGCTTCTGCGGCGTGCCGTGGACGCCGTCGCCGCCCATCAGCCGATGGTCCGCGCCGAGGTCCTCCCCGACGGCACGCAGAGGCTGCGCGATCCCGAGGACGAGTCGGCCCGCACCCCGGCCACCGTCATCGACCTCCGCGACCATCCGGATCCCGAGACCGAACTCGCTCGACTGCGCGCAGTGTGGGCGACCGAGGGGCCGGATCCGGAGTCCGGACCGGCTGTCGCGGTCGACGTCGTCCTGCTCGGCCGCGGCCGGGGCCGCCTGCACGTGTCCTCGAGCCTGCTCGTCATGGACGGGTGGTCGGCGGCCCTCTACGACAGGGAGCTCTTCGCCCAGCTCGCCGAGCCCGGCACACTGGAGGCCCCGCTCGAGATCGACTTCGGGGACTACGTCGATTCCGTCACCTCCCCTTCTGTCGAGTCCGCACGGGAAGAGCACCGCCGATGGTGGTTCGAGCGCCTCGAGTCCCTGCCGGCCCCTCCTCGACTGCCGCACCGGGAACCGGACGGCGAGCACGTCGTCGAACGGATGACCATGCGGGAGTTCTGGCTCGAGCCGGACGACTGGCGGGTGCTGCGCGACGTCTGCCGGAGCCATGGAGTGACACCCGCGACCGCGGTGCTCTCGGTCTTCGCCCTCGCCCTGCAGCGGCTGACGGGCCGATCGGAGATCCTGCTCAACTCGATGCAGCACAACCGCGTGCCGATCCATGCCGACATCGACAGGCTCATCGGGGCCTTCTCCCGCACCGCACTGCTGCCCCTGAGACTGCCCGGCGGAACGGTGCTCGAGACCATGCGGTCGATCGCGGGGCAGGTCGACGAGCACGGCAGACGGGACCTCGTCACCGCCGTCGAGGTGGGACGCGAGCTCGGGCGCCGTCGTGGGCGGTCGACGACGATCGCTCCCGTCGTCTTCCAATCGACCCTGGGAATGGACTCCGCTCTCGGCGGGTCCCTCCCCGAGCGATTGGGCCCGCTGGGACGGATCCACCTCGGCGACTTCCACCAGGACATCCGGACTCCGCAGGTCGAGCTCGAACTCCGGGTGTTCGAACTCGAGGGCTCGTTCATCGCCTCTCTCGCCTCCGTCGACGAGGTGCTCGCCGAGGGGGTGCCCGACCGCGTCCTGGAGGAGGTCGCGACCGGGATCGAGGCGCTGCACGACCCGGAGACGTGGACGACGGCCCTCCCTCCTGTCGGCACTGGGGTGTGGGAGCTGGAGTGCCGGCCGGGTGCCGAGCGCACGGAGACCGCACGGGCTGCCGACAGGGTCGGTCCGGTGGGGAATGCCCTCGCGGTCGATGAGGGAGAGCTCGCCGCGGTCGCACGGCTGTGGGCCGAGATGCTCGAGCTGCCGCAGGCGCCGTCCCGTGACGAGGACTTCTTCTCCCTGGGCGGGGACTCCCTGCTGGCGGTGCGGATGCTCACCCGCCACCGGGAGGAGACCGGCAGACGCATCGAGATCCGGGACTTCCTCTCCGACCCGACCCCGTCCGGTCTCGTCCGGACCGGGCAGCCCGAGGAGACGCGACGACCCGTGCCGGAGGAGTCGCTGTTCGAGCTGCGGGCCGGCACCGGCCGCCCCATCTTCCTGCTCCATCCCTCGGGCGGCGATGTCCTCTGCTACGTCGAACTGGCCAGGCGGCTCGACACCGCTCGCCCGGTCGTCGCGATCGGCGATCCGGGGCTGGATGACCATCCGGTGCCCGGGACGGTCGAGGGGATGGTCGGGCTCTACCGCGACCTCATCCGCACCCGGCAGCCGATCGGGCCGTTGACCATCGGCGGCTGGTCGATGGGTGGGACACTGGCTCAGGAGCTCGCCCGTCG
Source organism: Brevibacterium sanguinis (assembly GCF_003315415.1). Classification (GTDB taxonomy): domain Bacteria; phylum Actinomycetota; class Actinomycetes; order Actinomycetales; family Brevibacteriaceae; genus Brevibacterium; species Brevibacterium celere_A. The sequence continues at coordinate 56,580 of NZ_QNSB01000006.1, read as the reverse complement.
GCTGAGGTCGGACGGCTGCGAGGTCGACGCCCTGCTCATGATCGATTCGAACTCACCGGAGAGGATCGTGCGCCTCACCGGGATGACCGAGACGGACGCTGAGGACGTCCAGCGTCTGCGTCAGCTGCGATCGATCGAGGCCTTCCTCGGCCTCGACCTCGGCCGCCACGAGCATTGGCGCGGCCTCGCCGAACAGCTCGACGCCCACGGCGCCCTGCCCGCCGGAGAGCACCGGGAGAGGCGATTCGAGGTGTTCCGCAGGCACATGGACGCCCTGGCACGACACCGAGCCGGCGTCCTCGACGAGGCGGTACCTACGCTGCTCGTCCGGGCGGCGGAACGGTCGCCGCGCAACTCCGCCGAGGGCATGGGCGTCGACGACACCGCCGAGGCGGACCTCGGCTGGTCTCCCTGGATCACTGGACCCCTGAGGGTCGTCGACGTCGACGCCCATCACTATTCGGTGATCCGATCCCCGGCCGTCGAGGAAGTCGCCGACGAGATCTCGGCCTTCCTCGCGAAGCCCGCGGACATCCACGGCCCCACCGCGCCTGCCACAGCAACGATTGGAACGGAGAATCCATGACCACGATGTACCCACCCTCACGCCGCCGCTTCCTCGGACTCGGAGCCGCGCTCTCGCTCCCGCTGCTGCTCGCGGCGTGCGGGGACCCCGCGAAGGCCCCAGGAGGAGGTGGCACGCTGCGCCTCGGTGCCGTGTCCGGGGGAGGCGCCCCTGTCGCCGACCCCCACGGACAGCTCTTCAGCGAGGCCGACTGGGCCAGACTCACCGCGCTCTACGACACCCTCCTCGTGCGCGGGGCCGACGGGGCTGCCGCCGCAGCGCTCGCCACCTCGTGGTCGGCGAATGCCGACGCGACGGAGTGGACCCTGAGCCTTCGCGACGACGCGGTCTTCAGCTCCGGTGCGCCTGTGACCGCGTCCGACGTCCTCTACAGCCTCGGCCGGATGGTGGAGAAGAGTGCGGAGAACGGCGGCCGGGCCGGAACCGTGGACATCAAGGGCAGCGAGGTCGTCGACGACACGACGCTGCGCCTGGCCACGACCGCACCGGACGCAGAGCTCCCGCTCGCGCTCACCCTCGGCAGCTTCGTCGTACCCGAGGGCACGACCGACTTCGCGGAGCCGGTGGGTTCAGGGCCGTTCCGGCTCGACACCCTCGACGACCAGGCCGCTGTGCTCTCGGCCAACGGGGAGTGGTGGGGCGGAACCCCCGGCGTCGCCACCCTGGAGATCCGGGGCTTCTCGGATCCGCAGGCCCTCGCCCAGGCCGCGACGGGAGGCAGCATCGATGTCGCCGCCGGGGTGCAGCCCGCCGCGGCCAAAGCGGCAGGATCCGCCGTCGCGGTGTCCGAAAGGCCCGGTGCCGAGGCGGTCCCTCTGCTGCTGCGCGTCGACGCCCCGCCCTTCGACGAACCGGCCGTGCGCGAGGCCGTCAAGCTCGGTCTCGACCGTCAGGCGCTCGTCGACCAGGTCTACCTCGGCTACGGAAGCGTCGGCCGGGACATGATCCGCCTCGACGATCCCGAGGTCCCCGACGACGTGCCAGCCCTCGAACGCGATGTCGAACGGGCGAAGGAGCTCCTCGCCGAGGCCGGGCACCCCGACGGCTTCGACACCGTCCTCCACACCTCGACGGCCTATCCCGCGATGCTGCCGCTCGCGACACTTGCCAAGGAGCAGCTCGCCGAGGTGGGGATCAGGATCGAGATCGAGCACCACCCTCCGGAGAAGTACTGGACCGAGGCGTACACCGTCGAGCCCTTCACCGTCGGCTACTACTCCGTCGACTCGACGACCTTCGCCTCGCTCGTGCGCGCGACCGTCCTGTCCTCCTCCTCGTTCTCTGAGACGGGCTGGAAGGACGCGGAGTTCGACTCCCTCTTCGCGACGGCGATGTCGACGACCGATGACGCCGCGCGAGCGCAGCTGATCGGGGACCTCCACCGTCGGATGGCGGCCGAGGGCGGTTGGGTGGTGTGGGGCTTCGGCGACCGCCTGACCCTCCACTCCGAGGCGGTGTCCGGACTGCCCGAGGCCGGCAGCCGATTCGACCTCAGCCGAGTCACCCTCGACGCGTGAGACCCGTCCGACCGTTCGTCCTGCTCGCCCGCTGGGCGGCGGGCCTCCTCGTCGTGATGAGCGGGCTGTTCCTGCTCACGGAGGCACTGCCCGGCGATTTCGCCGACGGGGTCGCCGGCGCCGACCGGGGCCGGGCCGAACTGCTGCGCTCCCAGCGCGGCCTGGACGGCCCGGTCCTGATTCGCCTGGCTCACTGGTGGGCCTCTCTTCTCCGCGGTGACCTCGGCACGTCCCTGACGGATGGTCAGCCGGTGCTCCCGCGCGTGCTCGACAGGCTCCAGACGACTCTGATCGTCGCCGTGCCCGCCGCCGTGCTCGCCGTGCTCGCGGCGGTCCTGCTGGCCCTGGCGCTCGCCTGGTGGCGCGGTCGGCCTGCCGGCGCCCGGCTGGCCGTGGTGACAGCCGTCCTGGCGGGTCTGCCCGAAGTGGTCCTCGTCGTCGGCCTCGTCCTCTTGCTGTCCGTGGGCCTTCGCCTCGTTCCCGCGGTGTCACTGCCGACGCCGGGGATGCCGGCATGGTCGGATCCGGAGATCCTGCTCCTGCCCATCCTCGCCCTCGCCCTGCCCGCGACGGCCTGGGGAGCACGGCTGCTGCGCGGCAGCGCCGACGACCTCCTCGCCGGGGATGTCGTGGTCAGTGCCCGTCGCCGAGGCGTTCCGGCCCGGATCATCGTCGTGTCCCATGTGATTCCGCGCTGGCTGCCCCCGATCGCCCAGGCCGCCGCGTTCCTCACCGCGGGCGTCCTCGGCGGCAGCGTCGTCGTCGAATCACTGCTCGCCTACCCCGGTCTCGGGCAGGGCCTGGCGAGCGCGGTGGCCGCCCGGGACACCCCCATGGTGCAGGCGGTGAGCCTCGTGATCGTCGGTGTGTCGCTGGCCCTGCTCATGCTCGCCGACCTCGTCCGCACGGAAGCCGGTCGCCGATGAGCGCGAAGGTTCCAGCCGGGCTCCGGCGGATCGGACCGCCGGTCCTGCTCCTGCTGCTGACGGCGATGCTCGTCTCGCTCGGCCCGCTGGTCGCACCGCACTCCGTGAGCGCCGTCATCGGGGCCCCGTGGTCTCACTCCGGCAGGGCCGCCTGGGGAACCGATGCCCTCGGTCGGGATGTCCTCTCCCGCACCCTGGCCGGTGGAGCCGACCTCGTGTGGGCGAGCCTGCCGATCGGGGTGGCGACGACGGTGCTCGGATCGTTCCTCGGGCTGCTCGCCACCAGGATCGCTCGGCTCGGACGGATCCTCGACACCGTGACCGCGACCGCGATGGCGCTGCCGGGCAGCATCGTCGTGCTCTGCTCCGCGACTCTGCTGCCCGCGGTCGCCGCGGTCGCCGTCGGCATGCTCGCCCTCGGTGCTCCCCTGTCCGCCCGGATCGTCCGGGCGGCTGCGAATGACCTGGCCGATGCCGAGTTCGTCCGGATCGCGGTCAGACGGGGAGAAGGACCCACCGCGATCGTCCTGGGTGAGCTCGTCCCGGCACTCAGCGGGACCGTCATCTCCGATATGGCGATCCGGGTGCTCGCGAGCCTGCAGCTCCTCGCCGCCCTCCACGTCCTCGGGTTCGGGCCCGCACCTCCGACCCCCGATTGGGCGATGATGGTGCGGGAGAACCTGCCCGGAGTGATCATGGCGCCGTGGTCGGTCGCTGCTCCGGCCTGCGCGTTGGCAGGCGTGAGCCTCATCGTGCTCGTCGGCTTCGATTCCCTTGCCCGTGCCCTCGCCCCGAGTGCGGGAGCACGTCGGGGCGCCGAGCGTCTGCGGGTGGGCGCCGGAGACGGCTCCGCTCTGCTCGACGTCGAGCGACTGCGCCTGGGCCCGCCCTCGGCGCCGATGATCCGGGCCGACAGGATCGTCCTCACTCCTGGGCAGATCCTCGGCATCCGCGGCCCCAGCGGCGCCGGGAAGTCCACCCTTGTCGAGGCGCTGGCCGGGGCACCGCGGCCGGGCCTGCCGATGAGCGCCGATCGATTCGTCCTCGGCGGACGCCGTCTGCCGCGCCGAGAGGCGGCACGTTCGAGTCTGCGCCGGAGGTTGATCGGATGGTCGGAGCAGGATCCCGGCCGCACGATCGATCGGCGCCGCACGGTCGCCGCGGTCGTGGCCGACGGGCGGAACGGCGTGGACGTCGATCGGATTCTCACCGACCTCGGGCTTCCGGCCGGGACCGGTTCCCGCTCGGCCGCGGAACTCTCCGGCGGCCAGGCGGCCCGGGTGTCCCTCGCCAGGGCACTGGCCGGCCATCCGCGGATCCTCGTGCTCGATGAGCCCACGGCCGGCCTCGATCCCGGGACTGTGAGGTGCGTGACGGAGGCTCTGCGGGCCTTCACCGCGACAGGCGGTGCGGTCATCGTGGTCAGCCATGACCGCGACTGGCTCGATGCCACCGCCACCGAGGTCCGCGAACTCGCCGAGGGTCGCCTCGCGCCCCCGGGCACGTCAGCGGTCGCGCACACGATCGAGGATCGGCGCGGTGCCGACGAGCCGGGTACGTCAGGGCTCCCGGCATCCGTCGTCGCGGCGGCCGGCCCCGACCGTGCCCGAACCGTTCCGATCGACGCGGACCACGGGCGGCAGCGACGCTGCTGGAAGGACCTCTCGGTGCACCTCGAGGGCCGGGAGAGCCTCGGGCCGGTCGACCTCGAGGTGGGCGCGAGGGAGATCGTCGCGCTGCTGGCTCCCTCCGGGGCGGGCAAGAGCACGATCCTGCGCACTCTCGCCGGTGATCGGCCGCCGGCAGGGCTCGCGGTCCAGGGGACCGGCCTGCCTGCGGGGCGTGTCGATCCCCGCGAGGTGCAGCTCGTCGTCCAGGACAGCGCCGGCGGCCTCAATCCGGGCCGCAGCCTGTTCGCGCAGGTGGTCAAGCAGTCACGGATCGTGGACCGGGTGGATCGGGACCGGGCGCGGAGGCGGGCGGAATCCGTTCTCGCCGATCTCGGCCTGAGTCGGGAGGTGACGGCGCGCCGGCCCGGGGAATGCTCCGGCGGAGAACGTCAGCGCGCCGCTCTCGCCCGGGCGCTGGTCACCGGCGCTCCGCTCCTTCTCCTCGACGAACCCGGCTCCGCTCTCGATCCCCGCGCGCGGGCGCGGATGACCCAGCGGCTGCGCGCCGAGGCGGCGGCGGGCCGCGCGATCCTGCTGACGACCCATGACGAGGAGCTCGCCGCGGTCGCCGACCGCGCCCTCCGCCCGCCTGCGGCACCGATCACGACCGGGTGAAGAGCTGCTGTTCCATCCACACCGCCGCCCGCTGACCGTCGGCCACCGCGGAGGCGACGAACTGCATGGGAGCCGGGGCCGCGGCCATCCGGGCGGCGTCCCCGGCGGCGTAGACGCCCTCCACCGAGGTGGCCGAGTCCGGCCCCACCTCGATGAGGCCGTCCGCGGTCATCGTGCAGCCCAGCCCCGCCGCCAGGTCGTTCGACTGCACGGCGGCAGGCCGGTGGTAGATCGCCTCGAGCTCCTCGGCCCCGCCATCGGCGAACTCGACCCGGGGGGAGCCGGGAGCACCGCCGAGGCCCGAGACCTCACGCGCATCGACGGCGATTCCCTCGCCCCGAGCGGCCGACAGCGCTTCGGCGGTGAATTCGTCCTCGGCGTCGAGACCGGCGGTGTAGAGAGTGACGTGGGAGCCGAATCTGTCCCTCACGTAGCGGGCGAGGACGACGTCGACCGGGATCCGGGCGAGGACGCCGATCCTCCTCCCCAGCGTCTCGAATCCGTGGCAGTACGCGCAGTGGTGGACGTCTCGACCCCAGCGCTCGGCAAGCCCGGGAAGGGGTGTGAGCTCATCGCGGACCCCGCCCGCGAGCAGCACGGTGCGGGCGCGCACACTGCGATCGCCGAGCTCGGCGGTGAAGTCTCCTGCGGTTCCCTCCAGACGGGAGACCTCGACGTCGACGCACCGGACAGCGGGGTGGACGGCGATCTCCGCGTGAGCGTCACGGCGCAGCCGGGCCGGATCGGTCCCGTCGCGGCCGAGGTACATGTGCATCCGGGAGGCGTGTTCGTTGCGGGGGTGGCCGGAGTCGGCGAGCAGCACCCGCCGCTGCTGTCGACCGAGCACGAGTGCGGCGGTGAGCCCGGCCGGGCCGCCGCCGACGATCAGGGCGTCGACGTCGGTGGGAACAGGGTGGTGGTCGGTCATGGAGTGCTCTCCATCGTGGGTTTCGGTGCGGTGTGGTCGGTCATTGCCGCCGCGCACAGGCGCGAGTACGGCCCGTCGCGGGTGAGGAGATCCTCGTGGCGGCCGCGTTCGACGATGCGCCCGCCGTCGAGGACGAGGATCTGGTCGGCCGCCTGCGCGGATTCGACGCGATGGGTGACGAGGACGACGGTGCGGTGCCCGCGCAGTCCGGCGATGGTGGTCTCGAGGATGGTGCCATGGTGCGCATCGAGGCTCGAGGCGGGTTCGTCGAGGAGCAGGATCGGGGTGTCCGCGAGCAGTGCCCGGGCGAAGGAGAGCCGTTGCCGCTGTCCACCGGAGAGGCCGGCCCCGTGGTCGCCGACGGTGGTGCCGAGACCCTCCGGGAGCTCGCCGATCGTCTCGTCGAGCCCGGCCAGGGCGACGACGGAGTCGACCTCCTCGGAGTCGGCCTCGGGCCGCCCCAGACGGATGTTGTCGCGGAGGTCGCCCGCGAACAGCTCGACGTCCTGGAAGACCATGGACACGCGGTCATGAACCCCGGCGGAGCCGAGTTCCCGGCAGTCGACCCCGTCGATGAGCACCCGGCCCGAATCCGGATCGGCGAACCGGGCCAGCATCCTCAGCAGCGTCGATTTCCCGGATCCCGAGGCGCCGAGGACGACGGTGAGGCTGCCCGGCGGAACGTGGAAGCTGAGGTCGGCGAGGACAGGGTCCATGCCGGCAGACTCCACGGTGAGCCCCTCGACGAGGATGTCGCCTTGACCGTCCGTGTGTCGGGGTGATTCGGGTTCGGGCAGCGGCGGGAGGGCGAGGAAGGATCGGATGGCGCTCCACGATCCGAGCGCGGCCCTGATGGTGGCGGCCAGCCCCGCTCCGGACTGGAGGACAGCCGCCATCGTGCCGGCGCCGAGCACGATGACCACCGCCTGCCCGGGGTCGCTCCAGTCGCCTCGGAGCAGACCGGAGCCCGCCACGGTGACGAACATGAGTTGGACGGCGAGGCCGAAGACGCCGAGGACCCGGACCACGGATTCGACCTGTGCTTCGGTTCGCTCGGACACCTCGGCGACCGATTCGCGGAGGATCTCCGCGGCGTGACCCGTGTCGGGGAGGAGGCGGAGAGTGCGCTGGGCGTCGACGAACTCGATCACCCGGTCCGCCGATTCCCGGCGGGCGTGGGCGAGGGCGGCATCACCGGTCGCGGCCCGGCGGGCGCTCCAGAGCTGGAGCACGGTGAGCACGGGCAGCCAAGCCAGGGCGATGAGCCCGGTGGGCACGTCCTTGCCGAGGAGGAGCACGATGATCCCGCAGGTGACGAGCACGGACCGGGTCGCGGGCACGAGGAGATGGGCGGGAATGCTCATGACCGCCATGACGTCGGCGCCGAACAGCCGGCTGATCTCCCCGTGCCTGCGTCGGCCGAACCAGAGCAGGGGCAGGCGGAGGAGATGCGCGGCCAGGGCGTCGTGCAGGGCTGCGGACAGTCCGTAGCCGCAGCTGCGTCCCGACCAGACGGCGACTCCGGAGCACAGGACCCAGGTGAGCACCCACAGGAGGAGGGCGGTCACCGTCGGGGCGGTCGGGGAGCTGATGAGATCACCGACAGCACCGAGGGCGAGGACCTCGGCGCCGGCGGCCGAGACCGCTGCGACGAGGCACAGGAGGAGCCGCCGCCGCGGCGTCGACCCGGCTCTCACGGCAGCGCTCCGGTCTCGTCGAGGACCAGGGCGGGCGGTCCCGCGGCGACCAGACGACCGGAGTCGATGACGAGGACGAGGTCGGCCTCGAGGGCAGGGCCCGGTCGGTGGTCCGCGCGCACGATGGTGCAGCGTCCGCGCAGGTCCCGAAGGGCGTCATCGACGAGTCGCGCCGAGGCGGGATCGAGAGAGGCGACCGGCTCGTCGAGGAGGAGCAGCCCGGGACGGGCGACGAGGGCGCGCGCCAGGCACAGCCGCTGCCTCTCGCCGCCCGAGAGCGACTGGCCTTCGCCGAGTACCGTGCGATAGCCGGCGGGGAGGGCCCGCAGCCTGTCGTCGATGCCCACGGCGGCGGCCGCGGCCCGGCACTCCGCCTCGCTCGCCTCCGGGCAGGCGAGGCGGAGGTTGTCGAGGACGCTCGCGCGCAGGACGAAGGGCCGCTGCCACAGGGCTGCCACGGTGACCTCGGGGGCGAGTTCGATGTGGCCGTGGGCCGGAGGGTGGAGGCCGGCGATCGTCTCGAGCAGGGTCGACTTCCCGGCGCCGCTGCGACCGACGACCACGGCTGTCGCGCCGCAGGGAATGTCGACGTCGACCCCGGACAGCAGCTCCCGGTTCCCGACCACGACGCCGAGGTCGCGCAGGTGCACGGAGGCGGGCACCGGAGTCGGGGGCCCGGGGGCAGGGGTCGGCCGCGCGCGGGGCAGGGGGCAGGGGGCGTCGTCGGGGGGACCGCTGAGCACCTCGTCGATGCGGGCTGCCGCGGACTGCGCGCCGGCGAGCTCCTGGGCCGCGAAGGCGAGGGATTCGACGGGGCTGAGGAGGAGCGGGAGAACGATGGCGAGGACGACGAGTTCGGCGGGCGTCACGATCCGAGCCCAGGCGAGGATCCCGAGCACCGCCCAGACGGCGGGCGCGGAGAGGAGCACATACTGCAGGGCCATCGTCGGCGTCACCGTCCGCGCCCACTCGGAGACGAAGCGACCGTGGTCGTCGGCCGCAGCGCGGAACCGGGACAATCCGGCCGCGGCGCGGCCGAACATCTTCAGTTCCGCGGTGCCGGCGGCGAACTCGACGGCCGCCCGGTCGACGCATCCGGCGGCCTGCTGATAGCGGCTCATCTGCTCGGGCAGCCGGGCCCGCTGGCGTCCGGCCAGGACCAGAGCGGCAAGGAGAGGCAGCAGGGACAGCACGGTGGCGGCGGGGGCGAGCAGCAGGAGCGCGGTGAGACCGGCGACCGCCTGGACCAGTGCCGCGACGAGATGGCCGAAGGCGTGGCCGACGAGGTGGTGGAGGGCGTCGACGTCCTCGGTCACCATGCGTTTGACAGCCACCCCGCCCCGACCGTCGACCCATGCCAGCGGCCTGCGCTCGATCCGGGCGAGGGTGCGCTCGCGAAGACGCCTCTGGAGTGCGGCGTCGGCGCGGTGTGCCCAGAGGCCGCCGCGCCACTGGCCGAACCACGCCAGGACGGCGAGGAGCCCCGCGAGGATGGCGAGCCGGAGGGGGTCAGGAACCGGGTCGGGCGCGTCGCTTCCGGTCCAGGGAGCGATCGCCCCCACCGTCGCCGCAGCGAGAGTGAGGCCGAGTCCGAGACGGGACAGGGCTCCCAGGGTCTCGTGGATCCCCGCGCGGACGAGGAGGGGTGCGGCGGGTCGGATGACACGAAGCAGGGGGCGCATCGCCGACATGAATCACCGTGCCGATCGCTGGTCAGGGGCGGAACATCGAACGCCGCGATCCTAACATGAGAACGAGAATGAGTATCATTAGAGAAAAAGGCGGCACGAGAGAAGAGGTTCCGGTGAGCGACAGCGACGATCCGACAGTCGAGAACCAGAGGACGGGGATGGAGCCGGGACGGCTGTCCGGTTCACATCCGGACCCGGACGAGTGCCCCTCGGAGCTCGCCGAGGCGCTGTGTTCGACCCTGCGACGGTGGATCGGGACGGATTCGGAGCCGGTGGACCTCGACGTCGGCCTCGCCTCCCTGGGCCTCGATTCGCTGTCGACACTGCGCTGGAGGCAGGAGCTCTCCTCCCGATTCGGGATCGAGCTCCCGCTCGTCTCCCTGTCCGCGGCCACCACGGTGAGGGAGGTCCTCGCCGAGCTCCGCAGGGGAGAGGAGGTCGGGAGCCGGGAGGCCGCTGAACCCTGGGAGCCGGCTCCGTCCGAGCCCACCGGACTCAGCGTCGTCCAGGAGGCGTACTGGACGGGGCGGGGAGACGATTTCACGGGAGGCGGGGTCGCGACCTTCTGGTACCACGAATACGAGAGGGATGCCCGGCATCGCGCCGGACGCGGTCTCGAGGCCGACCTCGATCGCCTCGAGACCGCGTGGAAGAGGGTCGTCGCCCTGCACCCGATGCTGCGGACGACCGTCGACCGAGAGGCCAGGCCGCAGCTGACCGTCCACGACCTCCGCGACTGGACGATCCCGCGCCACGATCTGCGCGATCTGGACCCCTCACAGGCCCGCCGCCGTGCCGAACAGCTGCGTCATGAGCTTTCCCATCAGCGCAGGCCCACCGACGTCTGGCCGATCGTCGACGTCCAGGCGCTGCTCCTGCCCGGCGACGTCCTGCGGCTGTGCCTCGGCTTCGACGCCCTGCTCGTGGACTTCGCCTCCTGGGGGCTCATCATGCGGCAGTGGGGCCGGCTCGTGCGCCGACCACGGATGCAGATCGCTCCCTCTCCCCATGACTTCGCCGAGGCGCTCGCCGCCCGCGTCGACGATGAGGCGAGGAGGAGGCGGCGGGGCCGCGACAGGGCCTGGTGGCGCGGGCAGGAGATCGCCCCCGCTCCCTTGGCCGGGTCGACCTTCCCCGCGAGCGGGACCCGTTTCCGCCGCCACCGGGAGCTCATCGACTCCGCTGCCTGGGCGCGGATCAGCGAGGCGGCGACGTCCCGCGGACTGTCGCCGACGACGGTGGTGCTCACCGCCTTCGCCCTCGCCTGCGACAGGTGGGCGCCGTCGGCGGGAGACGGGTTCACGCTCAATCTCACGACCTTCGACCGCCCTCCGGGCTTCGACGAGGTCGTCGGCGACTTCTCGTCGACCGCTCTGCTGCCTCTGGGTGAGGGTTCGGGATTCCGTCCCGGCAGCTCCGATGCCTTCGCGACCCTGGCGGGAGCCGTCGACCGGCGATTGCGGGAAGTCCTCGACCACGGGACGTACGGAGGGGTCGAGGTCGCCCGGGACCGCCCGGGCGAGGGACCGTGGCCGGTCGTCTTCACCTCCGGCCTCGGACAGACGTCCGGCACGGACGACCGCTGGCTCGGCGGTCGGGTGTTCGGAGTCTCCCAGACGCCGCAGGTGCTCTGGGACCACCTGGTATGGGAGGAGGATGGTTCCCTTCTGCTCACCCACGACGTGGTCGAGGGCGCTCTGGACCCTGCTGTCATCGAGGGGATCGTCGGCATGCAGCGGACGCTGCTCGCCGGCCTCGTCGACGACTCCGGCTGGGACCGTCCGGCGCCTGCCTGGGATCCGCTCGCGCAGACGCCGGTCCCGGCGGCCAGGCAGCCCGGCTGCGGACCGCTGCTCCACGACCTGTGGCTCGGCTCGCTCTCGGAGCACGCCTCGCGGCCCGCGCTGCTGGGCACGGACGTGCACGTCAGCCATGAGGAGCTCGCCCGAGCCGCCGACGGCGTGGCGCGGAGTCTGCGTGGATGCGGCGTCGGACCCGGGGACCTCGTGCTCATCGCCCTGCCGAAAGGGGTCGAGCAGATCATCGCGGTGCTCGGCACCATGCTCACGGGTGCGGGGTACGTGCCCGCCGACCCGGCCTGGCCGACCGCGCGCCTCGAGGCGATCCGGGACCGGACGGGACTGGACGTGGCTCTCGCCGCCGCCTCGGTCGAGCTGCCTGTCGGTGTCCGCAGGATGCCTGGGATCCAGGCGGCGGATGAGCGCAGGACGCCGGCCGCGGACCGGCGCGCGACACCGGGTGACCCCGCTCCCGGGGACCTCGCCTATGTCATCTTCACCTCCGGCTCGACAGGGCAACCCAAAGGGGTGGCGATCGAACATGCGCAGGCCCGGACGACCATCGACGAGATCAGCCACCGCTTCGGCATCACCTCCGCGGACACGGTGTTCGCGATCTCCGCCCTCTCCTTCGACCTCTCGGTCTACGACGTCTTCGGCGTCCTCGGCGTCGGCGGCGGACTCGTCCTCCCCGATCCCGACCGGCTGCGCGACCCTCAGCACTGGCTCGAGACGATGGCCGAGCACTCCGTGACGGTGTGGAACTCGGCTCCACCTCTCATGGAGATGCTCATCGAATACGCCGAATCGGTTCCCGACCAGGCCCGCGCGGCTCTCGGCGGGCTGCGGCACTGCCTGCTGTCGGGGGATTGGATCCCGGTCACGCTCCCGGACCGCCTCCGCGCGCTGGCTCCCGAGGTCGCGGTGCACAGCCTCGGCGGGGCGACCGAGGCCTCGATCTGGTCGATCACCCATCCCATCGGGGAAGTCGATCCCGACTGGCCGAGCATCCCCTACGGCCGAGCGCTTCCCGGCCAGTCATCCTTCATCCTCGACGAGGACGGGCGCCCGGTGCCCGTCGGTCGGCCGGGCGAGCTTCACATCGGAGGCGCCGGAGTGGCCCGGGGCTACATCGGCGCACCCGAACTCACCGCCGAGAGGTTCCTCGACCGCTCGGACCTCGGCACCCGCCTGTATCGGACCGGTGATCTCGGGCGGTGGCGCCCGGACGGATCCATCGAGTTCCTCGGTCGTTCCGACCGGCAGGTGAAGATCGGCGGGCACCGGATCGAGCTCGGAGAGGTCGAGACGGCTCTGCTGCGCCTGCCTCGGGTCCGGCAGGCGCTGGCCAGCTCCGTTCCCGGCCCCGACGGCCGGCCGCGCCTCGTCGCCTACATCAGCGACAGAGCCCGGAGCCCCCGGGAACTGTCCGCCGCGGAGAGTGCGGAACTCGCCGAGGCGCTCGCCACCCGACTGCCGCAGTCGATGATCCCGTCACGCTTCGTCTTCCTCGAGGAGCTCCCGATGACCGAGAACGGGAAGGTCGACCACCGGTCGCTGCCGAATCCCTTCGCCCGACGGCTGCCGGCCGTGACCGACCACGATTCTTCCGACATCGCCGAGCCGGAGCGACGGGGACCCGAGGACGCGGAGAAACCGGACCAGGATCTCCGGGAGGCGGTGGCCGACCTTCTCGGCGCGGAGGTGTCCTTCGACCTCTCACCCCTGCGCAACGGCGTCACCAGCGTACAGGCGGTCCGGCTGGCCAACCTCGTCGAGGACCACGGCTTGCCGCGCCCGGCGATGCGCAGCCTGTTGTCGGACAGGAGCCTCGACTCCCTGCTTGGCGACTGGACAGAGGGGACGGCTCCGGCGACGGAGGCCGCTGGGGCCGAGCCTGATACCGTGCCGTCGGACGTGGCCGCACCGGTGCCTCCGCGCGCCCCCTCGCGGGTCGCCTCGGCGCCCCGCGACGGGACCATGAGTCTGAGCGGCCTGGCGGAGCGTCTGCGCCGCGCCGCGGCCCTGCTCGACCAGGTCACCGCCGAACTCACGGATCTCAGGCCTCACCTCCGCGGCGGGGAGGAACCCGCGGCCTTCGACCTCACGGAGATGCAGCTGGCCTATCTGCTCGGCCGGGCGCCCGATGAGCACGGCCGGGAACTCGCCCCGCACTTCTACACCGAGGCGCTCGTCGCGGACCTCGATCTCGACCGGCTCCGTGGGGCCTGGGACCGGGTGGTCGGCATGCATCCCATGCTGCGTGCCGTTCTCACCCCCGATACCCGGCAGCGGGTGACCGAGGATCACAGTGGCGTCGTCGAGGTCGAGGACCTGCGCGGGCTCTCCGCGGCGGACCAGCAGCGTCGGCGTGAGAATCTGCGGAGACGCCGCTGGGCCCGGCGGCTCCCGACGGATTCGGCACCCATGGTCGGGCTGCATGTGGCGATGCTCGATGACCGGTACTCCCGGCTGACCCTCGACCTCGATCTGCTCTTCTGCGACGCGGCCGGCGCGGTCACGGTGGTCGAGGATCTCGCCGCGCTGTACCACGGTCGTGAGCCCGAATCGCACCCCGCTCCTCCCGCTTTCGCCACCTGGGTGCGGGGACTTCCCACGAGCTCCCGGCGGGCTCGTGCCCATTGGGAGCGTGCCCTCGCCGATCTGCCGGACCCGCTTGTGCCGCCGATCCGGGCCGAGAGGACGACTGCCGGGTTCGTGCGGAGGAGGTTCGAGATCGGGGCAGGGGAGTGGTCGGCGCTGCGGCGGGCCGCTGCCGAACACGAGGTCACGGTCGGCTGTCTGCTGCTCGACTGCCTCGGTGCGGTGCTCGCACCCGAGCGGGCCGGAACCGTCATGCTCACCCTCAGCCGGCGACCGCCCGACCATCAGAGAGTCGTCGGTGACTACACCGCGACGGTTCCCGTCGCGCTCGGAGACGTCGAGGAGGGAGACTCGCTGCGCCGGAGACAGGAGCGGCTCGCCGACGCCCTCGAGCACGGGCTCGCCGAGGACGGCGTTCACGGCAACGAGGTGCTGCGGATGCTGCGGGCGGCGGGGAGGCCGTCGTCGGTGCCGATCGCCGTGTCATGCATGCTGGATCGGACGGACACCGACCCCTCCCAATTGCTCGATGTCCTCGGTCGCACCGAATACGCCATCAGCCAGACCCCGCAGGTCCTCGTCGATGTGCAGATGTTCGACGTCGGCGGTCGATTCGTCTGCAATGTCGACGCCGACGAATCCCTCGTGCCCCCGAGCTGGATCGATGCGCTCGCCGAGGGGTTCGCCCATGAGCTGCGCGCCCTCGGTGGGAGTGACGCCTCGGCAGCGGCTGCGAGGTCGTCGTCGGCGGTGTCACCGCAGCCCGGGCCGGAGCAGCAGTCCGGTTCGAAACAGCAGTCCGGTTCGAAACAGGGCGGTGCTGAGCAGCCGGGGGAGAGCGGTCTTGCCCGGGCGCGGAGGGACGTCGAGGAGGTGTTCACCGAACTGCTCGGACTCGACCGGCTCGAGCGGCACACTTCGTGGTTCGACCAGGGTGCCACCTCGGTCACTCTCGTCTCGGGGCAGCGCAGGCTGCAGGAGCGCGGGCACGCGGTCGACATCATCGACCTGTTCGCTCGGCCGACGCCTGCGGACACCATCGCCCATCTCGCGTCATCGGCGATGGAGAAGCGGCCGGATGTGGTCGATGCGTCGTCGGCTGGTGCACGGTCGCACGCGCTGCCCGCTGTGATGGAACCGGCGCCCGTCGCGATCGAGCCGCCGTCCTCGGCGCTGGAGGCCGCACGGCTTCGCGGACGTCGACGGCGCGCGGCGAGGTGAGCGGTTTCGTACCGCCGGGCATCGAATTCGTCTCGTCCGGGCAGATGCGCGCGCACCGACTGTTCGCGGTGGAGGAGCGGGTGGTGGCAGGAGCGGTTCCGCGCCGTCGGGCCGAGTTCGCCACGGTGCGGGCCTGCGCCCGGACGGCTCTGGCCCGGATCGGGCATCCGCCGGTGCCGATACTCCCCGGATCCCGACGAGAGCCGCTCTGGCCGGCGGGGATCGTGGGGAGCATGACCCACTGTGAGGGGCTGTGCGCCGCAGCAGTGGCGCGGCACACCCAGTTCGCCTCGGTCGGGATCGATGCCGAGCCGAACCTGTGCCTGCCCGCCGATGTGCTGCCGCAGGTGAGCCTCGGCGAGGAGCGGAGCATGCTCAGACGGCTGCGGCGATGGGAGGCGGAGCAACCAGTCCTCGGTGAGCGGTGGCGGGGACTCGATCAGGCCGACGCGGCGTCTGGTTCAGGAGGGGCGCTTCGGGTTCGCCCCCGCATCGCCTGGGACCGGCTGCTGTTCAGCGCGAAGGAGAGCATCTTCAAAGCGTGGTCGCCGCTGATGTCCACGTGGCTCGACTTCACCGACTGCGAGGTCCGCCTCGATCCCGAGCGATCGACGTTCGAGGGCGTCCTGCGGGTTCCCGGTCCCCTCCTCGGCGGTCAGCGGATCTCGCGGATAAGGGGGAGCTGGACGGTCACCGACTCCGACCATATCGTGACGATCGTGACCGTCCGGGCACTCACTCCTCCGGTTCCTCCGCCCCGTGGGTGTGCATGCGCACCCCGTCCTGATTGAAGATGCTGATGATCTGGGCGGGCCGGCCGATGGCGGAGATGCTGTGCGGCATGCGCGTGTCGAACTCGGCGGCCTCGCCGCGGGTGAGCACGAGCTCCTGCTCGCCGAGCACGAGGCGCAGCCGGCCGCTGAGGACGTAGAGCCACTCGTACCCGTCGTGGACCCGCGGCTCCGGGGCGCTGGCGCGAGGGGGATAGGAGATCTTGAAGGTGGAGATCGCCGAGCCCTCGGGCGCCAGCGGGGTGATGACCATTCCCTCGCGGCGGATGCTCGGCCGACGCACCCTCGGGTCGGGCGCCTCGGCGCTGAGCAGGTCGTCGATGCGGATCCCGAGTTCCCGGGTGAGCGGCACGAGGAGTTCGAGACTGGCCTGACGTTTGCCGCTCTCCAGCCGCGACAGCGTGCTCACCGACATCCCGGCCCGCCCCGCGAGGTCCTCGAGCGTCCACTCGCGCGACTTCCGGGCGGCGCGCAGCCGCGGGCCGACCTGCTTGAGCATGTCCATTCTGACTCCTGAGAGTGTGCCGATGATCCCGGGTGGGACAAGCACATCATTGATTTGCTGATTCCGCAAGAGCTATTGCGGATCGGGAGGGAGGTGGCGCAATGTTGAGTCATGGATACAGAACTCGCGAATGCGCAATGGGACGTCATCGTCGTCGGCGGCGGATCGGCAGGCCTGAGTGCCGCACTCACCCTCGGGCGGTCGCTGCGCCGGGTCCTCGTCGTCGACTCGGGACGACCGCGCAACAGGTTCGCCGCGCACATGCACTCGGTCCTCGGCAACGAGGGCACCGACCCCGCGGCCCTCATCGCCCAGGGGCGCCGGGAGGCGGAGGCGTACGGCGTGCGGTTCCTCGACGCCGAGGTGACCGCCGCCTCTGCGGACGAGGCCACCGTGGCCGTGACGACCGGGCAGGGCCAGCTCCACGCCCGCGCGCTGATCGTCGCCACCGGTCTCACCGACGAACTCCCCGACATCCCTGGTCTCACCGACCACTGGGGCACCAATGTCCTCCACTGCCCCTACTGCCACGGGTGGGAGGTGCGCGGACAGCGCATCGGCGTGCTCGGATCCTCGCCCATGTCACTCCACCAGGCGCAGCTCGTGCGGCAGTGGACCGACCGGCTCATCTTCTTCATCGCCGGTTGCCCGGAGCTCGGCCCCGAGCTCACCGCGCGACTTCACGCTCGCGGCGTCGACCTCATCGACACGCCCGTCGCCGAGGTGCTCGCCGACGGCGACCGCCTGACCGGAGTCCGCCTCGAGGATGATCGCACCGTGGAGATCGACGCGATCTTCACCGCGCCGAGGGCGAGACCGCAGGACGGTTTCCTCTCGCACCTCGGCCTCGACCGCGCGGAGAACCCCGCCGGCAGCTTCATCGCCGTCGACGCCATGGGCCGGACGAGCCATCCCCGCATCTGGGCGATCGGGAACGTCGTCAACCCCATGGCGAACGTGCCGATCGCCATGGGAGCCGGAGCCCTGACCGGTGGGGCGGTGAACATGGCCCTGGTCAACGAGGACTTCGACGAGGCGGTGGCGAGCGGATCCGAGGAGGGCAGGTCTGCCGCCGGTGACCGAGGCTCTGCCACCGGCCACGTTCACACTGCGGGCGAGGCCGGGTCGGCCGCCCAGCACTGGGAGGAGCGGTACTCCGAGAGCGACCGCATCTGGTCGGGTCGCGTCAATGCCGCCGTGGCGGACGTCGTCTCGAGTCTTCCCCTCGGAGCGGCTCTCGAACTCGGATGCGGCGAAGGCGGAGACGCCGTGTGGCTGGCCGAGCAGGGGTGGACGGTCGACGCCGTCGACATCTCGGCCACTGCCGTGCGCCGTGGTGCAGAGGGCGCAGCCGATCGGGGAGTGGCGGACCGGATCTCCTGGCACTGTGCGGATCTCGGCGACTGGGCGCCCGACAGGGCGTTCGACCTCGTCACCGCGTCCTTCCTCCACTCCGAAGCCGAACTGCCCCGCACGGAGATCCTCCGCCGGGCCGCCGGTTGGGTGAAGCCCGGTGGGCACCTGCTGATCGTGTCCCACGTCTTCGAGTCCGAGGAGGACATTCCACCGTGGGCCCGGAACGGCGACTTCGCCCACGACCACGCGCACGACCTGCGGAAGACCCCCGCCGAGGAGGTCGCCGAGCTGGGGCTCGACCGGTCCGAATGGACGGCTGAGGTCCAGGAGATCCGTCGACGCGAGGCCACCGGTCCTGGCGGTCAGCAGACGGCGGTCGTCAAGGACGGGGTGAGCCTGCTGCGGCGCTCGAGCTGACACTCCCTCAGAACAGCCCGCGCGGCAGACCACCCTCGAACTCGAGGAGCCAACGCTTCGTCTCGAGGCCCCTGCCGCGCTCCCCTCCCGAGTAGCCGCCGAGGCCGGTGCTCGCCACCACCCGGTGGCAGGGAATGAGGATCGGCAGGGGGTTGGAGCCCATGATCCCTCCGATCGCGCGGGCGGGAACTCCCTGTCCGTTGCGAACGGCGAGTTCGCCGTAGGTGACCGTCGTGCCGTACTCGATTGTTCTGTGAAGAGTGGTGAGCACGGAACGAGCCACCGGCGAGACGCCGTCAAGACTGACCGGAAGATCGAACTCATGCAGGGTGCCGTCGAAATAGGCCCGCAGCTGAGCGATCGCCTCGGCGAGAAGGCCGGTCGTCGCATCATCCGAACAGTCGGCGGCCGACGGACCAGAGGCGGACAGTGACCGCCACTCGACGCGGACGATCGCCTCGTCGGTGCTGGTCACCGAGATCGGACCGACGGGCGTGAATACGGTATGCGAGACCGAAGTCACCCGCGGATCGCCGACCGGGAGGTTCGGCCGAGACGGCACTCCTGGCTCGGGTGGCTGTTGCGAGTCCGCCGGAATCATCGTGCCGAACCCGAATCGGTTCCGTACAGATGCTCCGGACGACCCGTGCTTCCATACTGCAGGGTGACGGTGACGGCTCGTGATTCGGCGAGCTTCGCGAGGTGCCGCTGCGCTGTCGCCCGTGAGGTGCCGACCGCCTCGGCGACTTCCAGTGCGGTCATCGGACCCGACGCGGACTCCAGGGCGCCGAGGATTCGACTCGTCGTCGACGAACCGGGCCCGCTGGCCGAACCGGTTCCCGACGACGAGACATCGTGGAGGCCGCGGAGAAGGCGTTCGAGGCTTGATTGATCCACCTTCTCCCGATTCCAGTATCGGCGGTAGCGGGCATAGCGGCGGAGGAACCTCTGCAGGACATCGGCCTCGAAGGGTTTGACGATGTACGTCAGTGCTCCGGAGCGCAGGGCCGAGCGCACGATCCGCGGATCGGCCACCGCAGACAGCACAGCCGCGTCGACCTCTGTCTCACGGATGAGCTCGACTCCGTGTCCATCCGGAAGGACGTAGTCGGCGAGGAGCAGATCGACCTCCTCGGTGGCGAGAACGGCACGAGCCGCATTCAGGTCCCGGACGGGCTCCAGAGCGCGAAAGCCGGGCACCTCATTGACGTATCGGCAGTGCAGCTGACCGACGTAGAAGTCGTCGTCGAGCACCAGAACGGTCGTCATCGTCTCTCCTCGTCGTCGAACTCATCCTCGGTGTCGGACATCGGCTGGTGGTCGCCGTCGAGGATTGACTCGTCGGCATCGGTACTGGTGAGCACGCCGGGAAGTCGCACCCCGAAGCTCGCGCCGCCCAGGTTCGCGTCATGGCCGTCGACCAGCCACACCCGACCGCCATGGCGGCGGGCGACACGGCGGCACAACGCCAACCCGATTCCCAGGCCATGGCCGTCGCCGGCGACGCTTCCGCGTGCAGAACGCTCCGATGCCGAGGCTGACTTCCGCAGTGGCCCGCTGACCCCTTCGTCGAAGATCTGTTCGGCGTCCTCGGCGGCCACGCCGTCACCGGTGTCGGTGACGACGACATGCAGCTCGGTTCCGGAGCTGAGCAGTTGGACCTCGACGGTGGAGCTCCGGTCGTCGACGACAGACCCCTCGTGATCGCGATCCTGCGTCGTGGACTGCACGTCCGCCTGCACCACGGCCCGCACAGCGTTGTCGATGAGGTTGCCGAGGATCAGGGTGACGTCCTCGGGGTCGGTGACCCGGCCGAGCACGAGGGAGTCGGAAGTGACGATCAAGCGCACTCCCGCCTCGGCGGCGGTGGTTCCCTTGGCCTCGAGCAGGGCACTGAGGTACGGATCGGTGATGAGCTCGATGCCCTCGACCGGGGTCGCGATCGGGCCGGTCCGCAGGATCGTCGCGAGGTAGCTGCGCGCCTCCTCGGTTGCGCCCGTGTCGACGAGACCGAGCGCGGTATGGAGGCGGTTGGCGAATTCGTGGCGCTGCGCGCGCAGGGCCTGCGCCATCGTCGTCACCGACTCGAGCTGCTGGGCCATCGTGAGCATCTGCGTCTCGTCGCGCAGGGTCACGACGCCGCCGACGGAGACGTCACCGTGCTTGACCCGGACGGCGGTGGCGAGGAGGATGCGGTCACCGACGGTCAGTCTCCGGCGCAGTGCCCCGCGTTCGGGCGCCTCGGCCATGAGCCGGTGGATCGACTCCGGCACCTGCGGCAGCTCGGGAGCGGATCCGTCTGCCCCGCCGAGTGCCGGCTCGGTGTCGAGCAGGCGGTTGGCCACGGAATTGCTCAGGGTCACCTCGCCGGTCAGATCGAAGCCGAGCACCCCGTCGTCAAGGCCGTGGAGGACCGCACCTTGATCCCGGGCCATCTCCGCGAGTTCCTCCGGCCCCACGCCGAGAGTCTCGCGGCGCAGACGGCGCCCCAGGGCCACCGAGGCGAGCACGCCGAGGCCGAGCGCGAGGACGGCGACCGAACCGAGGGCGAGGAACTCGCGGCGGAGATCGGCGGCGAGCACCGAGGTGTGGATCCCCACCGACACCTCACCGACGACGGTGCCGTCCTCGGCAGTCGAGTAGATGGGCACCTTGGCACGCACGGTCGTGCCGAGCGTCCCCCGGGCGTGGGTGACGGACTCTCGCCCGGCGAGCGCCTCGGCGGGGGAGGTGGAGACCATCTTCCCGACCTTCTCCGGGTCGGGGTGGGTGAGACGGATGCCGCGGTCATCGGTGATGACGGCGAATTCGATGCCCGAGCGATCGCGCAGGTCATCGGCCATGTCCTGAAGGGGCTCGGTGATGGCCGGGTCCGGCTGCGCCGCCCTCTCCTGGGAGGCGCGGGTGGCGCCTTCACGCACGGTCGGGGCGATCGCCAGTGACCGCGCCGTCGATAGAGCCTCGGTCTCGGTCACATCGGTGACATTGCGGGCGCCCATCCACCCGAAGACAGCGGTGACCAGAACCAACATGACGATGACCACCGCGAGCTGGCTGAGCAGCACCCGGCGGGAGAACGATCCGGCGGAACGGGTCACATCGCCACTCTAGGACTGATGAGCAGAATGCGCAAAAGACACAGAACGGGCAGAACGCGTTCAGTGCATACAAGCGCGCGCCGCGACGGCCATCACACTAGCGTGTCCCGGTAACCACCTACGCCTTCGAAGGAGAAGCTCGTGCTCGTCATCCTCGGCTTCGCCATGATCATCGTCTTCATGACGCTCATCATGACCAAGCGTCTCTCGCCGATCCTGGCGCTGATCATCGTCCCGACCATCTTCGGTCTCTTCACCGGCGCCGGTCTGGGCATCGGTGACATGGTCATGGATGCCATCGCCGAGATGTCGTCGACGGCCGCGCTGCTGCTCTTCGCGATCATCTACTTCGGCATCATGATCGACGTCGGTCTCTTCGACAAGCTCGTCGAGTTCATCCTCAAGGTCGCCGGCAACGACCCCGTCAAGGTCGTCATGGGTACCGCGCTGCTCACCGGCGCCGTATCGCTCGACGGCGACGGTTCGACCACGTTCATCGTGGTCACCGCGGCCATGCTGCCCATCTATCAGCGGCTCGAGATGTCCCCGGTCGTGCTCACGTGTGTGGCCGGCCTCATCAACGGCACGCTCAACATCGTGCCCTGGGGCGGACCGACGGCTCGAGCCTCCTCGGCGCTGCGGATCGACGCCAACGAGATCTTCGCTCCCATGGTTCCCGCCCTCGTCGCGGGTCTGCTCCTCTGCGTCGTCTTCGCCTACTTCCTCGGCCTCTCCGAACGTCGCCGCCTTGCGAAGAACGGCGTGAGCTGGGTGAACGAGAAGGGGTCCGGTTCCGATCGCCGCGAACTCGTCGGAGCCGTCGCCCGCCAGTCCGCGGGCGCCTCGGTCGGAGCGGGTTCGGGCGCGGGAAAGTCCGGCTCTTCCGCAGCTACCGCCGGCACCGGCTTCGGATCCGACGCGGATTCGACCAACGGCACCACCGCCTCGGCGAGCGGCGGCAACGGCGCTTCTCTCATCGGAACCGCGCTCGACCCGAATCGGCCGACCCTGCGACCGAAGCTGTTCTGGTTCAACCTCGGCCTCACCGTCGCCGTCATGGTTCTGCTGGTCCTCGATCTGCTGCCCCTGCCGTATCTGTTCATGATCGCCATGGTCATCGCCCTCATGGTCAACTTCCCCAACATCAAAGCGCAGCAGGAGGAGCTGGCCTCCCACGCCTCGGCGATCATCGCCGTTGTCGCGATGGTCATGGCCGCCGGAGTGCTCACCGGGATCATGAGCGGCACCGGCATGGTCGACGCGATGGCCGCGTGGCTCGTCGACGTCATCCCCGCCTCGATGGGACCGTTCATGGCCCTCATCACCGGACTCCTCTCCATCCCGATGACGTTCTTCATGAGCAACGACGCGTTCTACTTCGGCATCCTGCCCGTGCTCGCCGAGACCGCGGCTCACTACGGGATCCCGGCCGCCGACATGGCCCGCGCCTCGATCACGGGACAGCCCGTGCACATGCAGTCCCCGCTGGTCCCCGCGATCCTCCTCCTCGTGTCGCTGGCCGGGGTCGACCTCGGCGACCATCACAAGAAGGTGCTGTGGCGGGCGCTGCTTGTGTCCCTGGTCATGCTCGTCGTCGGCGTGCTCATCGGCGTCATCGCTATCGGATGAGTCCCGCCAGCCGCGAATGCCGTTGCCATCGGCTGTCGTCACCATCGGTCAAGGAGTGTCCACGATGACTGATCTCTACTCGTCCTCCCCGCAGAGGTTCCCGACCCCATCGCTGCGCGTCGCGGCCTCGGCCGGCATCGACGAGGCGGCGCGCACCGTCGTCCTCGCCTACCGCACCGACTCCCCGCCCTCGGTCCTGGAGCGGGCGATCCGCTCGGCCCGTCAGGAGGAGGCTGCGCTGCGCACGGTGGTCTTCGAGACGGACGGTACCGCCGTGCCCTCGGCTCACGCACTGTCCGAGACCCAGGTCCTCGTCGGCGCGCTCGCCGAGTCCGGTCTCGAGTTCGAGGTCCAGCGGGCCGACACGGACGTCGCCTCACAGATCCTCGATCTCGCCGCAGACTGGAACGCTGAACTCATCGTCATGTCGATGCGCCGGCGCTCACCCGTGATGAAGCTGCTGCTGGGCTCGAGCGCGCAGAGGGTCATACTCGAAGCCGAGTGCCCTGTTGTCGTGGTGAAGTAGAAGGGGGGTTGGGGAGTCGGCCCGCCGCTGCCCCACTTTGCCAAACGTGCCCCGGGTCCGGACCACGTCGCTCCCGCCGCTGCCCCATGCTGTCTCGCTGGCGTCACCTGCAGCCGGGCCCAGCGAATCTAAGTGGGGCAACCGTCGAGGCGCATCGAAGACGATGACTGCCTCGCGGTTTTCGCGTACAGCGCACTGCTCTCGCGAGACTTGCCGAGTGCTCGGGCAAGCCCAGCGAGCGTTCTCTCAGTGAGATCCGTAGCGCAGTTTGTGGACTTTGAGGATGCTCGTGCATTCGGTGCGGACGATGCCGTCGATAGAGCCCAACGTCGTGACCAGGAATTCGCGGAGATGGTCGTTGTCACGAGTGGCGACCTCCACGCAGAGATCGGCGCGACCGGTGACTGTGGAGACGTAGGAGACCTCGGGCAGATCGACAAGGCGGGCCACAACCTCGTTGTGGGAACCCATGGCGATGTCGACGAAGATGAGGCTCATCTGCCTCTTCTCCAGGCCTGCGGGGTCGGCGAAGGCGACGATCTGCAGCGCGCCGATGCTCTGCAGGCGTTTCACTCGGGCTCGGACAGTCGCCTCAGAGGTGTCGACATTGCGGGCGATCTCTCGGAAGGCGCGGCGGCCGTCCTCTTCGAGTTCGGTGATGATCGCCCTGTCGAGGTCATCCATCGTCTCTGCTGCCATGACTCGATCCTACCGACCCAGCGAAGCGCGCGGACCGTCTGCGCAATGCGCGACCAAAACCCGGCAACAATTACCACATCGCGCTGATTCTGAGGCAGGGAGTTGTGAAAGTCGGAGCTGAGAAGTGTTGACAGCTCGCAATGCGTGACGTTAATCTCATTTCACAACGTATTGCGCAATGATGCCCTACGTCTCAGCCAGCAAAGGAACGCTCATGAGTGATTCTTTCCAACCCGACAACATCGAAGCCGCCGGCGTCCGCGCCGTGGACGCCGGAACGGTCGCCGCCGCGGTTGCCCCCGCATCGACCGCTGCAACTGCTCCAGCCCACGACTACGCCAAGACATTGCGCTGGTGGGACGGGTTCGCCATCAGCCTGTCCATCCCCGCCGCGTTGTTCATCAACCTCGGATACGCACTCGGTGCGATCGGTGCCCTTCCGGCGCTCGTCCTCGTCGCCATCGTCGCGGTGCTCGCATGTCTGCAGAACTTCGTCTACTCCGAACTGGCAGGAATCTTCCGCGACCGCATCGGCGGAATCGCGATGTATGCCAACCAGTCCTGGCGTCGCCGTTTCACCCCTGTCGGGCCGCTTGCGGCGTTCGGCTGCTGGTTCTCCTGGTCTTCGTCGCTGGCGATCTACGGGCTCCAGATCGGCTATCTCGTCCAGGCGGAATGGCTGCCGAGCCAGACCTGGTCGTTTTCGACGGGCACGGCGGACTTCGGCTTCCCGCACCTCGTCGCCATCGTCGTCCTTCTCGCCGGCTGGGTGCTCAACATCCTCGGCATGCGGCTGGCGATGTGGATCATCTACGTCACCGGTGTCTTCATCCTCATTCCCATCATCGGCTTCGCTCTTGCCCCGTTCCTCTCCGGGGAATGGTCGTGGTCAAACCTCGGCAGCACCCTCACCGCTTCCGGTGCTCCCGGCTGGCAGACTGCGATCGCCTGGATGTTCGTCCTCGCCTGGTCCGTCTACGGAATCGAGGCGGTCGCCTCGTTCGTGCCCGAGTTCAAGCAGACCGTCTCAGACACCCGTCGAGCACTGAGAGTCGCGGGATTCTTCGTCATCGGCGTCTATGCTCTCGTTCCCCTGGGCATCGGAGGCCTGGGACTTGAGGCCGAAGCGACGGAGAATCCGGTGAGCTTCTACCTCGGAGCCTTCGAGACGCTCATCCCCGGCAGTTCGGGCCTCATGACGGTCTGCCTCATCGCCGGCCTCATGCTGCTCATGGTCATGACCACCGCAGACGGGGGTCGAGTCCTTCACGGTTCCGCCGTCGACGGGCTGACCATCTCCCAGCTGGGCAAGCTCAACCGGTTCAAGGTACCCGGTGTGGCGATGACCCTCGACGTCGTCGTCAATGTCGTCCTCATCGTCTTCGTCGGCGAAGCCCTCGCCGTGGTCGTCGCCGGCATCATGGGCTACCTGGTGTGCCACATCTTCGCGCTCTCCGGCTTCCTCCTCATGCGCAGAGACGCTCCGAACGCCGACCGTCCGATACATCTCGGACCCCAGTGGGTTCCGATCGCCTGGGCTCTGCTCATCATCGACATCACGATTCTGATCGTCGGTGTCGCCAGCGCCGGGATCACCGGCTACGGCGGCCCGCGGGAAGTCATCATCGGGATCGTCGTGCTGTCCACCTCGGTGATCCTCTACTGGTACCGAACCGTGGTCCAGGACAAGCAGCCCTTCCGCCTGCGTGCTGTCGGCACGGCCGCCGAGGCGGCCGGTCCGAACGCAGGCCCCGTCGCTCCCGAGGTGCGCTGATGTCCGTGACGACGTTCCGATCGTCCCTGCTGGGACCGCAAGAACGAGGTGAGGAATTCGGTCGGGTGTTCGCCGATCGCATCGCCGAGACCGTCGACGGCTACCACGAGCTGTTCTCGCTCTCCCTCGGCGCCGAGGCCGACCTGGCGGATTGGGGAGCGCGGGCCGTCACCGCGATCGGGAGCTTCAGTCCTGCCGCGCTCGCGGAGATCGAGGGGATCGCTCGCGGCAGCCAGCAGCCGGTGACCCACCTTGCCGCGATAAACGCCCGCACGGAGATCCTTGCCGCGTGCAACCGCAGACGGGCCGCGCGAGCTGATGAGGGCGCGGACTCCACGATGGCACCGCGAGCGGGGGAGTGCTCGACACTCGTCCACGTCGACGACAGGTCGGACCCGATCGCCGTGCAGGTATGGGATTGGTACGACAATCTGGCCGACTCCTGGCTGGTATGGGAGATTCCCACTGCCAGCGGACTGGTCACGACGGTGACCGAATTCGGAATCCTCGGCAAGATCGGAGTCAACACCGATGGGATCGGGGTCCTGTTCAACATCCTCCACCACGCTGAGGACGGCCATGAGGTGGGTGTGCCCGTGCACGTGCTGGCACGCACGATTCTCGACACGTGCACAGATCTCAACCAAGCGCTGCTCCTGGCCGCCGGTGCTCGGGTGAGTGCTTCGACATCACTCACCGTCGTGGCCACGGCCGAACGAGAGCGAACCGATGCACTCGGTCAGGCGATGTCCACTGAAGGCAGGGTTCGCCCACCTCACCTCGACACAGAGGCGGTCTCCATCGAAGTCAACCCGGAGCGGATCGGCTACCACCTGCCGGATGCCCAAGGCGTACTCGTGCATACGAATCACTTCCTCGGCGCCGAGGCGGGGGAGGCCGACGAGGAGCTGCTCGCCGGTCCCGACACAGTCGTCCGTTATGCGGGGATCCATCGCCGGGCCCACCGCCGGCTGGAGGCCAAAGGCGCGCTGACCGTGCGAGACGCTATCGCGGCGATGGACTCCCACGTACTCGGTGGAGGCGGCTCCTGCTGTCATCCGGACGCCGGTCGACCGGACACCCCTCAATTCGCCAGCCTCGCCACCATCAGCCTCGATATCGCCGCCGGGACGCTCACCGCCCACGCCGGCGGGCCCTGTACCCACCCGCTGCTGGCCGGCTGACCCGCAGGTCCACTGCGGCGCAAACTGCGCCGAACACCCCCGTCAATCCGCACCTCATCGGACAGAGAAACCAACCCGAAAAAGGAGACAGCAATGGTCACCCTCAAACGAGTCGACAACATGGACATCCTCACCCACGACGTCGACCGGCTCGCGAAGTTCTATCATGAGACGCTCGGCTTCGACTTCCACTTCCCCTATGTGCCGGAGGAGGAATGGGCCGCGATCGACTTCGGCAACGTCACGCTCTACATCTTCAAATCCGAGGTCGGCCAACACGAACCGCGCCGCACCGCCGTCAATCCCGACAATTCGCCCGGCTACGACTCCATCGCCTTCGAGGTCGACGACCTGGAACAGGCCATCGCCGACCTCGACGAGAAGGTCGAATGGGTCGACGAGGTCATCGAGTGGGAGCACCCCTCCGGTGCCTCATACCGCTACCGTCCCTTCTACGACCCGGACGGCAACATGATGTACGTGACCCGACCGGTGCGGGCATGAGGTCTGCGACAGCAGTCGGCCGCGCTGCAGCGCCAGAGGAAGCGACCGTTGCCGACCCAGAGGACCTCACCGGCCGGGTCGCTCTCGTCACCGGGGCGGCTCGCGGGATGGGTCTGGCTCACGCGAAGGCGCTCGCCCGCCGCGGTGCTGACGTCCTCCTTGCCGACCTCGACGAAGCCGAAGCTCGCGCCGAGGCGCTCGCCCTGGGCCGTGACTACGGCGTGCGAACCCGGGGGGTCCGAGTCGATGTCACCACCGCCTCGGCGGCGGAGGAGATCACCGGGATCATCGGCGCACAGTTCGACGGGCGCCTCGACATCCTCGTCTCCAACGCCGGTCTGATGCACGACTGGCGCGGTATCGATGAGACCGAGCCGGAGGACCTGCGCCCATACTTCGACGTCAACGTGCTCGGTCCCTATGCGCTGGTCAAAGGTCTGCTCCCGCTGCTGCGCGCGTCGGAAGCAGCGCGCATCGTCTTCATCTCCAGCCAATGGGGGCAGGTCCCCGACGGCCATTCGTACGGGTACATGGTCTCCAAGGCCGCCCAACTGGGTCTGATGAAGGCGTTGTCGAAGGAGCTGCTCAACGAGAACATCCTCGTCAACGCGGTCGCCCCCGGCGCGGTCGCCACCCGAATGGTCCCCGCCGAGGCCTACGAGGAGGAGGTCGCAGCGATCCCGCTCGGTCGGCTGGCCTCGACAGAGGAGATCGCCGAGGTGGTGGGATTCCTCGCCACCGACGCTGCCGGCTTCATCGCCGGGCAGACGATCCCGGTCAACGGCGGAGCCCTCGTCGTCGGCATCTGAACCCATCACCCCGGACAGGTGCGTCACCAGCGTCCGCCCGCACCGGTGTCCCATCCCGAACCACAGAATCATCCTGGAGGAACAATGCCCACCAACAGAGAACGCGCCGAAGCCGCCATGCGCCGCTCCTGGTTCCCGGTCGCCCGCATCGCCGATCTCGACAAACCGCAGACGGCAGTGCTGCTCGGTGAGAACCTCGTCATCTACCGCGACCGTGCCGGCGATGTCGCCGTCATGGCCCGACGCTGCCCGCACCGCGGCGGCGATCTGTCGATCGGCGAGGTGCACGAGAACTCGATCGCGTGCTCCTACCACGGCTGGGAATTCGCGACCAACGGGGGTGCCTGCGTGCGCATCCCCTCGATTCCCGACCAGACGAAGATCCCGCCGAAGGCGAAGATCAAGACGTATCCGGCGGTCCTGCGCTACGGGCATGTGTGGACGGTCCTCGAGGACCCGATCACCGAGATGTACGACCTGCCCGAATGGCGTCAGACCGAGTTCGAATGGCTCGCCGGAGAGCCGATGGACTCGCACGCGGGGGTTGGAATCACGATCGAGAACTTCCGCGACGTCGCCCATTTCCCCTTCGTCCACAAAGTGTCGATGGGTCCCACCCCCGAGGTCGTCGAACCCCTCGATGTCCGACGAGACGGCATCGACGTGTGGATGGAACGCCCCCTCGACGCAGGTTCCGGCGAATGGGCCGGCGACGGCGACTGCATGATGTACTACCACTGCGTTGCGCCGGGCCTGGCCTCGATCACCTATGACTACGAGCGATACGGCAAGCGCATCGTCGCCGGCTTCCCCAGCCCTGTCGCCTACGATCGGGTGAAGATCTTCTGGGGTGTGGCCAACGAGGTCGGCTTCACCGGCACCTCCTTGGAGGAGAACCTGCGCCTGGAGACCATGGTCTACCACGAGGATCTGCCGATCGTGGAGAACATCGAGCCTCGCGAGATCCCCTGGGACCACGAATACCAGGAGTTCTCCGTCCCTGCCGACGTCTTCACCCTCAACTACCGCCGGTCCTTCATGGAGCTGATGACCCGAGTGCCCGCCGAGGCGTTCGCCGACGAGAGCGCGGGAGCTGAGGCGGCTGGTTCCGGAGCGGAGAGGAAGCTGGCTCATGTCGGTTGATTTCGACCTCCTCATTCCCGTCGAGGATCTGACCGCGCCAGAGCCCGTTTCCGCTCCCACGACCGTTTCAGCCCCCTCACGTGCTCAGGCTGCCGACCGCCTTACCCTCACCCTGCGAGTCGAGCAGGTGCGGCGAGAGGCAGAGGGAGTCAACTCGTTCGTCTTCGTCGACCCCGGAGGAGCCGAGCTGCCGGAATGGAAAGCCGGTGATCATCTCGACGTGCACCTTCCCTCGGGGACAATCCGGCAGTACTCCCTCTGCGGTGACATCGATGATCGATCCTCCTACCGAATAGCGGTGCTCGAACTTCCCCAGGGGAGAGGCGGCTCGCTCGAGGTCCATCGGGAGCTGCGCCCGGGACGGCTGATCGAGCTCGGAACGCCGCGCTCGAACTTCGCGCTCGAGGAAGCCGCAGAGTATGTGTTCATCGCCGGCGGCATCGGCATCACCCCGATCGTCTCGATGATCCAGTCGGTGGCCGCAGCCGGGAAACCGTGGAAACTCTACTTCGGCGCGAAATCGCGCGAGCATTTCGCGTTCCTGCCGGAGTTGGAGGCTCGTGGAGGCAAGATCTCCCTGTACCCGCAGAACGAATCCGGGTTCATGGACCTCGCCGATATCGTCGAACGCCATCCCGACGCCGAGCTGTACTGCTGCGGGCCCGGGCCGCTCATGGACTCGCTCACCGGACTCATGGCGGACGTTGGTCGCGCCGAAGCGCTGCACCTCGAACGCTTCTCCGTCGACCCTCTGGCCACGGTCGGTTCCAGCACGGGAGACGGTGACGCAACAGTAGGCGACAGTGACGGGACGTTCGAGGTCGAACTCGCCCGCACGGGTGGCAGTGTGAGCGTCGGCGCTGAGGAGACAGTGCTCGATGCTGTCCGCCGGGCCGGCGTCGACCATCCGTCCTCGTGCGAGATGGGCATCTGCGGCACCTGCGAGACCCGAGTCGTCTCCGGTGAGATCGACCATCGGGACAATCTGCTCACCGAGGCGGAGAAGGCCAAGGGCGACTGCATGATGATCTGCGTCTCGAGGGCCAACTGCCCCAAGATCGTCCTCGATCTCTGATCAGGCTTCCAAACCGAATCCTCCACCATTCACACACCTGCGCAGTCCACAAGCGCGGTCTTCTGCGAAGGAGCCATCATGTCCCTCTTCACGTGGCCCGAGAATCACGAATTCGGCGCGACGATCAGTTTCGACTTCGACGCCGAAGAGGTCTGGATCGGCGAGAACCCGGATAACGCCTCGAAACCCGGAGTCCTGTCCCAGGGCACTTATGGGCCCAAGCGCGCGGTGCCGCTCATCCTCGACATCCTTGACCGTCATGACGTGACTGCTTCGTTCTTCGTCCCTGGCAAGGATGCTGAAAGGCACTCCGAGGTGGTCCGGTCGATCATCGCCGCCGGGCATGAGATCGGCCACCACGGCTATACGCATACGTCGCCGACGGATCTCAGCCAGGAGCAGGAGGAGTTAGAGCTGCGGAAGGGGCGGGAGGTCTTGGAAAGGTTGGGGGCTGCAGTTGCAGGGTATCGGTCCCCGTCTTGGGAATTCAGTGCGCACACCCTCGACCTCCTCGAGGCAAACGGGTTCACCTATTCATCGAACCTTCTCGACGACATCGTCCCCTACAAGCACGAGAACCACGAAGTCGCTGAGGTGCCGGTGTCCTGGCTGCTCGACGACGCTCCGCACTTCTGGTTCGCCAACGATGAGAAGACGATCCGCTCGCCTCGCGAGGTCCTCGATTGCTGGCTGCCCGAGATCGACGGCATCGCCGAGCTCGGCGGCCACGTCATGGTCACCATGCATCCGATGATCATCGGCCGGCCCTCGAGGCTTAAAGTTCTTGAATCGACGATCGAACGGCTCAAGGAACGCGGAGCATGGTTCGGGACGGCTGGCGAGGTTGCGGGGTTGGTGCCTGCTCTGAAGACACGTCAGTCATCCTAAGGACAGCAGATCTGTGCTGACGTCCCGAACCAGATGTTCAGCCTCGCTCCTGGTGCGCTTCAGGGACGGATCACATTCGAGCCGTATTGCTTTGGTAGAGCCAGACACCGTGGTCGAAGTGACTGAGCGTGGCACCGAGGCCGCTGCGCTCATGAGCGGCAGCCATCAGCGATCGGGCAGTAGCGCTGTCGACGGTCTCCAGGCCTTGCACTGTGAGCGCGGTATTGACGAAGCGACAGATCATCGTGTCAGCTTTCACGCCAGGGCGTCCGAGCAGCATCGAGAAGTACTCAAAGGTGACCCACCCGAGACCGCGGACTCTTACATAAGCGCGTTTGAGCTCGTCAACTCCATGGTCGTGCGCGTATCGGCGGAAATCCTCTCCGGAGTTGATCCCCAGCTCCACCAGACTCTCAGCTGCCTCGATCACGGCGGAACTCTTCGTCCTCTGCGACGTCTGCGAGATACCCATCTCCGATTCGATTGCCGAACCTCCGAGTGCAATGAGCTTCCCGAGGTCATTGACTACCTGGCCATGAGCGTGTCGGAATGAATTCAGCCTGTTGAGCACGCCTCTGCCGGGAGTGTTGGACCTGTACTGCGCGCGAATCGAGTAGACCGCATCGACAAGCGATGTCGAGATCTCGTCGGGCCAGCCGCCGCCGAAAACGGCGAAGTTCTCCTCCGGCACCACCTGAACATGCTTGAGCATTGCGGCGATTCGGTCGTCCTCAAGTGTCGTCATGCCATAACTGTAGTGCCCTTCGGTCAGAAGAGTGCGCGCAGGTGGGAGCCGCCAGGTGCAATCAACGCAAAGCGATCGGAAATTCGTGATGTGAGATGCCATCTCAGCAGGCAGCGGTGTCGGTCATGCTTGAGCCTGAAAGACAGTGGTCTTGTCGCCACGTCGTCCGCTGAATCCGCTCGACTCGAAAGCCATGGTGACCCGCATGTCCGCCCAGCCCGCGCCGCAACTGCACAGCCCTGATCTGCCGCATGGCGGAACAGGGCAGCGAGCGCCTCGCACGTTCGGCGGCCGGCTGCGGCTCATCGGTCCGGGCATCGTGCTCGCGCTCGCCAGTGTCGGCGCTTCGGACATGATCACCACGATGAACTCAGGCGCCGAATTCGGGCTCGGCCTGATCTGGGTGTTCACACTCGGCATCCTCCTCAAGTTCGTTCTGTCGGAGGCGGTGGCGCGGTTGCAGATGAGCGGCGACAAGTCGCTGCAGTCGCATCTGTCCGGCTTCGGAGGACGACTGTTCCCGACCCTGTTCCTCATCGCCGAGCTCTCGGTGGGGCTGTTCTTCGGTGCCGGAGTGGTCGCGGTGACGACGAACATCGTCCAGGCCATCTTCCCGGTCCTGCCGTTCTGGCCGACGGCCGTCGTGGTCCTGCTCTCGGTCGTGATCCTCGTCGGCGTGGGCCGCTACGGCCTGCTCGAGAAGGCGATGATGGGGTTCGGGATCCTCATGTTCTTCGGCATCATCGCCCTGGCGATCTCGATGCTGCAGGAGCCAGGTGCACAGGTGACGGCGGCCGAGACAACGGCACCGACATTCCCGCAGGGCTCGATCGTCACGGTGCTCTCGCTCATCGGCGGCGTCGGGGGAGCGACCGGAATCCTCGCCTACTCCTACTGGATCCGGGAGAAGAAGTGGCGCGATGCCGAGTGGAAATCCGTCGTCCGGCTGGACCTGTGGATCAGCTACGGACTCGTGTTCGTCTTCGCGGTCGCCATGACGGCCGTCGGCGCTTTCATGCTCTACGGTCAGGGCTTCACGATCGCCGACAACGATTCGCTCTTCACCATCGCGGATGCGCTCGTCGACAGGATCGGTGAGGTGGGACGGATCCTGTTCCTGCTCAGCTTCCTCGCCGTCGTCTACACCAGTGTCCTTGGCGGATTCT
Organism: Brevibacterium sanguinis; assembly: GCF_003315415.1. Taxonomy (GTDB): domain Bacteria; phylum Actinomycetota; class Actinomycetes; order Actinomycetales; family Brevibacteriaceae; genus Brevibacterium; species Brevibacterium celere_A. The sequence goes on along the minus strand of NZ_QNSB01000006.1, from coordinate 23,017 downwards.
CCGGAATCGCCTACGTTACCGGCGACTGCATTCGCGTCCTGCGCCGCTACCCCCATCAGGACGAACCGGAGCACGAGATGTCGGCGAAGGCCGTCGAGTTCCGTGGGGCACTGGTCTACCTGAGCATCGCGACGCTTGCCATCATGGGTCTGGGCAAGCCCGTGACACTTGTGCTCATCTATGCCGCGATCAGCGCGTTCATCCTGCCGGTCCTCGCCCTCGCGCTGCTCGTGATCCTCAACCGATCAGCGATCCACGAGACACTGCGCAATCGTTGGCTGTCGAACGTCCTTCTCATCGTCTGCCTGGTGCTGTTCGGCTTCCTCGCCGCGCTCCAGGTGCAGGAGACTGTGACCGGGCTGCTGGGGTGACTCTGATTGCTGCTGTGCTGATCGGGGATTCGGGGCCGTCGACTCTCGGCGCGGTAGGGTGTGTCAAGTGAGTGGCAGTGCAGAACCCAAGCGCGCACCCCTGGTGTTCCGGGCGTTCGCCAACCGCAAGTCCACGAGCCTGACCGCAACGCTTGTTCTCGATCTCATTCTCACGGCTCTGTGGTTCTGGCCCCTGGTGTCCGAGCACTCATGGGCGCCGGTGAGCTTGGTAGGCCTGGATGGCTCGGAGTTCGCGGTGTGGTCGGGATTCGGCGTCCTCAACGCGCTGCTCTATCCGTTCGCACGCGAGATCTACTTCCGGTTGACAGGGTTCATTCCGCGAATCACGACCTGGGGAGGCGATTCTTCCTGGCAGGTCCTCAGTGTGATGCTGGTGATCCTCAAGCTCGCGGCCCTCATCTACACCTGGCTGCTCGCCGTTCCACTCGGTGCCATCGGCGGCGTCTATCTCGTCATCCAAGAACATGCGGGGCGGGGTTACCGAAGAGCTTCCTGATCCGTCCATATGGTTCAAACACGCACTATTGACGACGCGGATGGTTCATATGAGAACCTGATTCGATTGACCACCTCTGTCTATAACCTCATACTCGAAAAGTCGGTTCAATGACGAATTTTTGAGAGAGGTACTGGATCAGACGTGAACAATGTGCATGAGCTCGGGGCCAGAGCAATGGTCGAACTCACTCGATCCGGTGAGATCTCCGCAAGCGATCTCCTCGAGGCGCACCTTGAGCGCATCGACGCGCACAACGCCGATGTCAACGCCATCGTCGCCCTCGATGTCGAATCGGCGCGGGAACAGGCGAAGGCGCTCGACGCCCTGCCCGTCGAGCGCCGCGGTCGCCTTCACGGACTGCCCGTCGCGATCAAGGACACCGCGAACGCCGTCGGATTCCCCGCGACCTCTGGCCACCGGCACTTCGCCGACTTCCGCCCCGAGGCCGACGACCTCCACGTGGCTCGCATGCGCGCCGAGGGAGTCGTCATCATCGGCAAGACCAACGTCCCTGAGATGGCCGCCGGATCCCATTCCTTCAACAAGGTCTACGGCACCACGTACAACCCGCACGACCCCGCCCGCTCGGCCGGCGGGTCGAGCGGCGGCGCGGCGGCCGCACTCGCGGCGGGCTTCGTGCCGATCGCCGACGGCAGCGACATGGGCGGCTCCCTGCGCAACCCGGCGGCATTCTGCGGAGTCGTCGGCATGCGGCCGAGTCCCGGCGTCATCGTCGGCGCCGAACACCCGAACATGGGCGACCGCCTCGTCACCGTCGGACCGATGGCCCGAACCGTCGCCGACACCGCGCTGCTCCTCGACGTCATGGCCGGACCGACCGAGGCCCAGCCGCAGCACGTGCCGCTGGACTCCGCGGCGCTGCAGAACCTCGAACCCGCACGGCTCGAGGGAATGCGCGTCGCCTATGCCCCCGACCTCGACGGACGGGTTCCCGTCGACCCGGAGATCACCTCGGCGCTCGACGCCCTCGTCGCCCGTCTCGAATCCGCCGGGGCCACGATCGTCCGCTCGTGTCCCAACCTCGACGGAGCCGACGAGGCGTTCCGCACCCTGCGCGCCGCGGAGTTCCAGTCGACGATGGGCGAACTGCTGACCGCCGAGGAGGAGAACTTCAACGACTTCCTCGCCGACAACATCCGCCAGGGGGAGTCGCTCACCGCCCTCGACGTCATGCGCGCCCTGCAGACGACGACCCGCCTCTCCCGGGAGGCCGCGGACTTCTTCGCCGACGTCGACCTCGTGCTCGCGCCGACGACGCAGATCCTGCCCTTCCCCGCTGAGCAGACGTGGCCACGCGAGGTCGCCGGACAGCCGATGGGCGACTACCTCGAGTGGATGCGCTCGGCCTGGCTCTTCACCCCGCTCGGCCTGCCCGGCATCTCGATCCCGGCCGGATTCGCCGAGGCGGGGCTGCCGATCGGCGTCCAGCTCCTCGCCGGTCCCGGCAGGGACGTCGAGCTGCTCCAGTCCGCCGCCGCGATCGAGGCGCTCATCGACCTCGGATACGTCGACCCCTTCGCTCGGGACGCGAACCGAGACCGGGCCGCGAACCGAGACCAGGACACGAACCGAGACCAGCCCACGAACCAGAACCCGGCCATCGCGGACCTCGCGGTGACCTCCGACCCGACCCCCGCCTCGGCGGCCTCATCGATGGAGATGAACTCATGAACGAACCTACCCGACCGAAACGGACGGTGACTGCCACGCAGGTGATTATCGCCTGCATCCCGGCTCTCCTCATCATCTTCACGCCCGTGTTCCCCTTCGCGAATGAACCGGGACTCATCCTCGGCGTTCCGACGGTGATCGTGTGGATGGCCGCGCTGGTCGTCGCGATCGTCGCCATCCTCCAGATCATCGACCGCCAGATCACCGCCCGCGAGGACGCCCTCGAGGCGGAACGACGCGACGCTGACCGCACCGCCGCAACGGCCGGTGCCCACCACTCCGAGGGAGACCGCGCATGACCGTCACCGCACTCATCATCGTCGTCGGCATCCTCCTCATCGGGCTCATCGGCCTCTCCGGCCGGTCCCGGGAGAAGGGCATGTCCTCCTGGCTCGTCGCCGGTCGCGGCCTGCCCCGCTGGACCTCGTGGTTCCTCCAGGCCGGCGAATCGCTGACGACCTTCAGCTTCCTCGGCCTCGCGGGCATCGCCTTCACCGGGGGCGTGAGTGCGACGTTCGCCGTCGGCTACCTCTCCGCCTCGGCGATCGGCCTGTTCTTCGTCGCACCGCGCCTGCGCGATCTCGCCGCCTCACGGAACTACCTGACGATGGCGGACTTCTTCCTTGACCGGTTCGGGTCGCGCACGCTGTCCGTCGTCATCGCGATCGTCGGCGCCGTCTTCCTCATCCCGTACCTGCAGCTGCAGATCACCGGCCTGGGACTCATCGTCGAACTCGTCACCGGCTCGGCCGGGGCGAGCGGGCTGAGCATGGTGCTCGCCAGCCTCATCGTCGTCGTGTTCGTCATCGTCGCCGGCATCCGCGGCCTGGCCCGGGTGTCGATCGTCAAGGACGCGGGTATGCTCGTCGGCCTCGTCATCGTCGCTGTCGGCGTCATCACCGCGTTCAACGGGATCCCGGAGATCTTCGCCGAGGTGGCCGCCGCCAATGCGTCGATGCTCACCGTCAATGCCGACGGCTACGGTGCGATCTGGTGGATCTCCGGAGTGGCGATCACGACGATCGGCGCCGCGTTCAACACGATGCCCCACCTGTGGCCGCCGGTGCTCGCCGCCGGCAGCGCCCGCATCCTCCGCAGCAACCTCAAGTGGCTCGCCGTCTACCAGCTCCTCCTCTTCATCCCGATCGTCGTCGGCATGGGCGGGCTCGTCCTCCTCGACCCCGCGACCGAGGGCAACCGGGTCCTCCTCACGGTCGCCGGGCAGACCATGCCGTCGTGGCTCGTCGCGATCGTCGCCGTCTTCGGCGCCGCGGCGGCCATGGTGCCGGCCGGGTCGATCGTCATGGGGATCTCCTCGCTGATCTCGCACAACGTCCTCTACAAAGTGCCGGAGAAGCTGCGCTTCCGCCTCAACCACGCCATCATCGTTCTCGCCGTCGGCATCGCCCTGGTGTTCGGGCTCAAGGGTGCCGACATCGGCGCCCTGCTCCTCCTCACCTACGGCGGGCTGTCGCAGCTGGCGCCGGCGATCGCCTGTGGACTCGGTGACAAGGTCAAGGTCAGCGCGGTGTCGCTGGGCTCCGGCATTGTCGTCGGCACCCTCGTCGTCGCGATCATCACCTTCGCCGAACTCCCGATCGGCACCTGGGACTCCGGCTTCCTCGCCCTCATCCCCAACCTCGTCGTCTTCGCGCTCGTCGAGGTCATCGTGCGGATAACGCGCCGAGGCAGGGCCGGTGGATCGCGAACCCATGGGTCACGGTCCGGCGACTCGCGACCTGACGGGGAGGCGGCTGCCACTCTCGCCTGAGCGCATGACCGATACTGATGGGATGCATCTCGACGAGACCGACCTCCGGATCATCGGCGCCCTCCAGGTCGATGGTCGGGCGTCGTGGCGGACGATCGCGAAGGTGCTCGGCATCCCGTTGACCACGGTCGTCCGCCGCGGCAACGCCCTCCTCGAGGCCGGGATCGTCACGGTCACGGTGATGGGACTGGCCGAGCGCACCGCCATCATCGAGGTGACCACCGAGTCGGCTCAGGTCGACTCGGTGGCCCACGAGCTCGCCTCCCGCCCGGAGACGGTGTTCGTCTATGCGCTGAGCTCACCGACCCGCCTCGTCCTCGAGCAGTACCTCTCCCAGCGCGAGCTCGCCTACAGCGTGCTCGAGGACATCCCGTCGATCCCCGGCGTCCTCGACGTCACCGCCACCCCTGTCCTCGACTATCACAAGACCCTCACCCAGTGGATGCCGGACCTCATCACGGCCGACGAGGCGGCCCGGCTCAATCCGCAGCACTCGAGCATCAACGCGCTGCGGGGGCACGCCGACGACGGCGACCGCGCGATGCTCGAGGCGCTGGCCGCCGACGGCCGGACCGGCACCGCGCAGCTGGCCGAGGTCACCGGCTACAGCACGACGACCGTGCGCAAACGCCTGGAGCGCCTGCTCACCCGCATCGCCGAGGTGCGCGCCGTCGTCAGTGCGGAGAACCTGGGTCTGAGCGCGGAGGCGTTCCTGTGGGTGTCGACGTCTCCGGGCAGGGCCGCCGAGGTGGCCGATGCGATCGCGTCGAACCCCTTCACGAAGTACGTGGTGACGGTGCTCGGGGAGCATCAGATCGTCGCCGACGTCGCGATGGCCGACTACGAGAAGTTCCGCGAGTTCCTCGCCGACGAGAAGTGGGCGGGTTCCGTGCGAGGGGTCCGGGCGTCGACGGTGCTGCGGACCTACAAGAGCGGCGGGGTGGTGGCTTGAGTCCTCCGGATGAGGCACGCGAACCGATGCGCAGGGTCTGGACAAGCGAGCACACGAGTGGGATTGTTGTGTGTGCAACAAAATACGCAATCGAATCACCACGATCTCGAGGAGTTGCACCATGCCGAAAGTGAATCCCGAACCGATTCGCACGCCCGAATCCGACCACCTGCTCACTCCGCAGAACTGCGCGCTCGCGCTCATCGACTTCCAGCCGGAGCAGTACGCGACGGTGACCTCGGCGAGCAAGGAGCGGATCAACCTCAACGTCAAGGTCCTCGCCCAAGCGGCGGCGAAGTACGAGGTGCCCGTCGTCCTCTCCACCGTCGGCGTCGACATGGGCGTCAACCAGGGAACCGAGGAGGAGATCAAGGCCGAACTGCCCGGAGTTCCCGAGATCGACCGGACGGGAGTCAACGCCTGGGAGGACCCGGACTTCCAGCAGGCCATCCGGGACACCGGTCGGCGGAAGATCGTCATCGCGGGTCTGTGGACGGAAGTCTGCCTCACCTACCCGACCCTCGACATGCTCGCCGAAGGCTTCGACGTCTATCCCGTGGCCGATGCGGTCGGCGGGATCAGTCCGGAGTCGCACCAGTGGGCGATGGAGCGGATGATCGCGGCCGGAGCCTCACCCGTCACGGCTCTTGCCTTCGCGGGCGAGCTCCTGCGCAACTGGGCCCGGCCCGACTCCGACAAGGTGCGCGAGATCATGAAGTGGTACTTCCCCGCCAAAGCGGAACTCGACAAGGCCGGCAAGTAGTCGATGCCCTCATCCTCGTGCGGACCGGTGGCGGTCTGGCGCCAGATGCTCGAGACGCACGCCGACCTCGTCGACAGTCTCGAAAGCCGATTCAAGGCGGAGCACGGCCTGACCGCCACCGAGTTCGATGTGCTCATCAACATCCCGCAGGATTCGCCCATCCGGCAGCGGGATCTCCTGCGGTGCATCGTGCTCAGCCGCAGTGCGCTCAGCCGCCTGCTGCGCCGATTGGAGGACCGCGGCCTGGTCGTCCAGACCGCGGATTCCGAGGATCAGCGCGGGGTGCGCGTCTCGCTCACGGACGCCGGCCGGCGGCTGCGGCGCGAATCCGCCCGCACCAACGCCGAGGTGGTGCGCACCGCGTTCGAGGGTCTGTCCGCGAACGACCTCACCGCACTGTCCGCTCTCATCGAGCAGATCCGCCCCACCGCAGGGAAGGCATGATGGTCTCATGAGCAATGTCGAAACCGATCCGGACCAGGTGCTCTGCCGCGCCGAGGATCAGCATGAAGGGCTGTCCCGCCGCAGCGACCGGGCACCGGTGGAGATCCTCACGGCGAGGAGCGTGCCCCTGGGCGGCCCGCGGGCGATGAACGTGCGCCGCACCCTGCCGCAGAGGCAGCGCTCCCTCATCGGACCGTGGTGCTTCGTCGACCACTACGGTCCCGACGACGTGTCCCGGTCGGGCGGAATGGACGTCGCCCCGCACCCGCATACCGGTCTGCAGACCGTCAGCTGGCTCTTCGACGGAGCTATCCAGCACATCGACTCTGGCGGAAATGCCGGGCTCGTCCTCCCGACCGAGGTCAACCTGATGACGGCAGGCCGGGGAATCTGCCACTCCGAGGTCTCCACGGCGGACACGAAGGTCCTGCATGGAGTGCAGCTGTGGCTGGCACTGCCCGATGCCGTCCGCCACGAGGAGGGACGGAAGTTCGAGCACCACGCCCCCGAACCTGTCGGATTCGACGGCGGAGAGCTCATCGTCTTCCTCGGTGAGCTCTGGGGAACCCGGTCACCCGTGAGCACGTATTCGCCGCTCGTCGGTGCCGAGATCCGGCTCAGACCCGGAGCGAGCGTCGACCTGCCCGTCGACGAGCGGTTCGAGCACGGCGTCCTCGTCGACGCCGGCGACGTCGCCGTCGAGGACGTGGATCTGCCCGTCAACGCCCTCGGCTACACCGGGGTCGGTCTCAGCGAGCTCCGGATCAGCAACCGCGCGGAGGCGGACGCCAGGGTGATCGTCCTCGGAGGATTTCCCTTCGACGAGGAGATCGTCATGTGGTGGAACTTCGTCGGCCGCAACCATGAGGAGATCAGTCGGTACCGCCAGGAATGGCAGGACGAGAGCGACCGATTCGGCGAGGTCATCGGGTACGTCGGCACGGGAGGGCCTGGCAGGAACGCCTCCGGGCTGAGCCGCTTGCCGGCCCCCGAGCTGCCCGAGGTCCGCATCCGCGCGCGGAGGAATCCACCACCCCATGCCCAGAACACCACACCCACAACCAAGGAGAACGACCGATGACCGACGCACTCACCGACTCCACCGGTGCCGAAGTGACCGTGGAACTCGACGAGGCGAACTCGTCCTACGCGATCAAGCTCGGTTCGGGCGAGGTCGCCGGCCGCGCCCACTTCGTCCCCGGACCCGATCCCGAGACCGAGCGGATCTTCTATCACACGGTCGTCGACAAGCAGTACGGCGGCCGTGGCCTGTCGAAGATCCTCGTCGCCGAAGCGATGGCCGATTCGCGAGAGCGCGGGTACACGGTCGTGCCCGTGTGTCCGCTGTTCAGCAAGTGGGTGCAGGAGCACGGCGACGACTACGTGGCCGAGGGCGGCAAGTTCCGGAACGCTACGGGCGCGGATCTGGAGGCGGTGGAGAAGCGGTCCTAGACAGGAGTGAGGTTCTTGACTCGAGCATCCGCACACAGGTTCTAAGTTCGAGACCTGGATGTATTAAGCCAGATGCGCTCTACGCTGTCATCGTATATCACGACGTGAATTCTGTTCATAAGGCCGTGAGATGTGGAGTGAGTATTTGTCTTGGCGACCTTCAAAAACTTCTCTCGAATCTCGTCTTCTGAGGGCTGTACCCCGTTTGCTCTGCTCCACCAGTAGATTATCATCTCACTGTTGTTATTGTTGGACATAGCTGTGAATATATTGCGCCACCACCAGCCGTCCGTTTCGCCTAGGGAACATCCAAACAGTATGAAAAGATCAGTATCATGAATAAGGTGCGCGTAACGAGTGTCACTTTGTGCCCAGAATGGTTTTTGGAGCTTCTTCTTAGGGTTAGCTCCATTGCTCCTACCTTCCGCGTCGATTCCGAAGAGGAGCGACCTTGGTATGCCTTGATAGCCGTGTGGATGGACAATATCTGTCAGCACATAACTGGACCATTTGGTCTCGGCGTTGCCCCAGCCCGATAGCTTGTTTGCAGGATTGGGATAGAACTGAAAGTTCCTGTCAGCATACTTGAAGGGATGCGGGTCGAATTGTTCCTGGTCCAAGTAGACGTATCCGTCTAGTAGAGGGGTGTAATTGAAGTTTATAAATAGAAAGTTGTAGAGATCATAGTGACCAGTTCTCGATGGGAACTTGAAGGATGAGTGCGTAGAGTTCCTGTCGACATCTTCTACAAATCTAGAAAGCGCGTTGACGCTCCAGCTGAACTCCATGGCGTCATTGCCGAGTTGGTCGAGCAAATTGCTAGAAGCAACCTGATTGAGGAAGCTTGAGAACTCGCGCTGAACGTCTCTCAGTGACGAATACACATCATCAGGGTGAAGGGAGCCTCTCCCGAGCAACTTTTCTATCGCGGCCTCTAGATCGCTCCAGTCATCTTTACCCTGGCGCCGAAGGTCCTCCATTTCTGCTAGGAGGTGATTTCCGACGTCGAACTGCCGGAATTTCAAATAGTGGTAGAAAGTCTCGTACCTAGTGTCCCATGGTTGCTTATACTCCCGCATTACTTGTATATCGAATCCGTTGCCGACGAGCGCCATGATGTTGTGTTGCTGGCGCAGATCCGCGAACTCTGATTTCGTGTAAACTCTGTAACCCAACTCATCCTCCCTGTCGAAGAGTGCTCGAAGTCGTCCCAGTCAAAGGTCATTCCGTTCCAGTCAATTCCGTACGCCGCGGTTCGAGGCCTCGTCAACTGAGATCGATTGAAAGTGTTCGTACTTCTCCTCGAGGAGGTCTTTTCGAGGTCGCTCCCGTTTGTTCCTGGGAATAGTCATCAAGCTACTGCCGTGAAGTTCTTGGAGCCCATGCCGTAACATCGGGCCATCGATCTCTTCGAGTAGGTCGTGCCTGATCTCTATGACGCAATCCGGTCGAATTCCGAGAAAGTAGCGGTCGAATGCCGCATGGTGTATTTTGCACATTGCTAGGCCGTTCACAACCGAGGCTATCCCGTTAGTTTCTCTGTCATCGACGATATGAGCTGCATCGAGTAGTTGTGGATGGGCGAGGTTGCAGACTGCGCACCGGTTTTTATAAGCCATCAGTACGGTCGATCGAAACACTGGTTGATGTACTCGTGTCTTAGCGAGTCGGTGAATATATTTGCGAGCTGCAACTTCTAGAGCCGAGTATTCGCTCAGGTCCGGCAGGTCTTCTTCGTCCACAGTGGCTAGCACGAATTGTTGCCGTTCGGATTCTTCCCCAACTATGTAAACAGGTGCAATGACCTGAAAGCGTGCAGGAGCCATGGCGACGCCCCAGAACCAGATGAGCGGTAGGCGACGGCGCATAGCCTCACGCAGGCCTCGGTTCTCGGGAAAGTTCGGGTCGGAGCCCCTCCACTTGTACCGGAAAAGTCCGTCCTCACCGATCTCATCTTCATAAGGGCGTTCCTGACCGGGGCTGCGAAATACAGTCTGAATGGAGAGCGCAGCTTCGAAGCCGCTGGGTTTGCGGATCCCCTGCTGCGTCGACTGCAACTTGAACTGCTCGCCGTTAAATCTGAAGTCCTTGATGTCTTCTCGAGTGAGAGGTTCTCTTCCGTCGTCAGTTCTCATCTTCAACCAGCCGATGGCGGCTTCTCGTAAACCCTGGGGCTCACCGTAGATCACTTGTGCTCCCTCCGATTCGGTGCGCTGATTGTCTGAGCATCTTGTAGAGCCGACACGGTAGGAAGGTCGGCTGCGGCCCAGTCGAGAGCGGATAGCTCGTCGATCGAGCACCAGCGCAACTTGTCGTGATCAGAGCTGACCGTAGGCGATTCGCTGGTCTCTACCCAATAGCAAGCCAGGTCAATCGTTCGTCCATGTGATTTCGACACCTCACGGGTTAGGAGATTGCCGACCGAAACTCGGCCGAGGCCGAGTTCCTCCGCAAGTTCACGGCGCAACGCAGATTCCGGAGTCTCGCCAAGTTCGATCTTGCCTCCGGGGAACTCCCATTTGCCGCCTTCGGCCTTGTCGGGGCGTCGTCGACAGGCGAGGATCTGACCATCGCGATGAAAGACTGCACCGACAACCTGGAGTGTTCGACTCATGACTACAGATTAAGCCACGATTGCACCCCGCATATTTTGAATCGGCCACTAATTGTGACCGAGCTTTCCAGTAGGTGAGCTTATCCAATTGTTGATCGGCGGTTCGCACTTCCTAGCTCGTTTCGGCAGACGAGGGGCATCGGGAAGTTCGCAATTTTCAACGATGCCCCGCTGTCAGCCTGATTCACCCCACACCCACCTCCGCGGATGCCGCACCATCCGCCGAGGTAGGGGTCCGCAGCTTCCGCCCGAACACATAGCCCAGTACCCCGATCGCGACGATCACCGCGAGGGTTATCAGGGTGAAGACTGAGAAGGTCAGCTGGCTGACGCCCCAGATGTCGACGAACGGGTACTCCGTGCCGAAGACGGCCTCGAGCGTGCCGGGGAAGACCGCGACGAACGTGCCCAAGGCGATCCAGAGGAAGCAAACCGTGCCCATCGGCTTCCCAACGGTATTGTTTACAGGCACCCGGAAGGGACGGTGGACGTTCGGGTACTTCGAACGTAGACGGACGGCGGCGGGGATCGCGAAGAGGTAGCTCATGAGGAACGTCGAGATGCAAATGGTGGGCACTACCTGGAAGATGCCCTCGTTCTCCCCACCGACGAACATCATGGCCGCGAGCATGAACAGGGTGGACACGACTCTGGACATCAGGTTCACCCGCACAGGGGTGCCGAGTCCCGGGTGGATCCGACCGAAGAACCCTCCGAAGTAGGCGCCGGCGGCGGCCATGTACTGCATCCGGTCGCTAATGATCATCCATGCCCCGCCCTAGGGCATGAGGATGAAGACGAACGCGACGGCTGAGATCTGCAGCATCACCTCGGCGCCGGCACCGAAGACGGTGTACACCTCGGCGATCGCCTCGAACAGTCCGCTGATCCCCTGGATCTGATCGACAGGGACTACGAGGAGGATCGCGAGGACCGGCAGGAGGTAGGCGGCTGCAGCGATGCACGCGGACCGGGCGATGGAGATCAGGACATCACGGCCGGATTCTTCATCTCCCCGGCGGCGCTTTTGCCGGATTCGAAGCCTAGGAGCGAGAGTAGCAGCAGCGGGGTCAGCTCGAGGAAGCCGGTGGCCTTCGGGGCGAAGTAGCTGGCATTAAGTCCCTGGAACCCGTTCTGGACACCGTACATGCCAGTGGCGATGAGGAAGAAGGTGAGGAACGGGACCTTGAGGATCGCTCCCAAGGTTGGCAGCCACTTTCCGTGCTTGAGGCTTTCGATCGCGTTGGAGACTCCCTGGGGGAGTAAACAGCCCACACGGACCCGCCGACTGGGACGTCCGAAACGGACCCCCGCTACACGTCAACCCACGACAAACGGCCCTACCAGTAGTTGATGGGACCGTTCGCGTCGGTGCGTTTCGGTCAGCTCAGACCCCGCCCAACTCGACCACCCGCTCCGGTGCCTTCCTCCGAGCCCGTACGAGCACCAGATACACGACCGCCGTGACGACGAACCCGACGAGCCATGCGATGTCGATGAACTGCAGCGGCTTGGCCAGGGGCCCCGTGAAGAGCGGGGTGATCATGAACGGCACCTGAGCGAGCAGACCGATTCCATAGCTGGACAGGCCGACGACATTCCACTTCCCATACCGACCGCCATCGGGAGCGAAGAGGTCATCGAGGTCGTAGTGGCCCTTCTGGACGATGAAGTAGTCCGCCAGGTTGATGGCCGACCACGGGATGAGGACGTAGAGCAGCAGGGTGAGGAAGCTTTCGAACATCGTCATGAAGTCGCCCTGGCCGAGCACCGCGATCAGTGTGGCGACGCCGCCACTGATGATGGTCGTCCACACCCGCTTGGCCGGGGTGATCGTCGACCTGAAGTTCGACTGCATCACCGTCAGTGCATTCATCACCGCCGAGTAGAGCTCGACGCCGTTGATGAGGGCCGAACTGACGGCGAAGACGATGAGCACGATCATGCCGATCGGTCCCAGGTACTCTCCAAGGGCGGCCAGCGGATTGTCGGGGTTCGCCGCGCCCAGCAGCACGCCCAGGGACATGACGAACACGGAGCTGAGGACGAGGCCGAGGTAGGTGCTCCAGAACGCCGTCTTCGGGCCCGTCGACTTCGGCAGGTAGCGCGAGTAGTCGGAGACGTACGGAGCGTAGGCGAGCTGCCACACGATGCCGATCGCCAGCATCGCGAAGAATCCCTCGAACGTGAAGGCGGCCTCGGAGCGCTGGCTGGTCACCTCCGGCTCGAGGGCGAACAGGACCATCGACACGGTCACGGCCAGGCCGATGAAGATCGAGAGCCACGTCATCGTCTTCTGCAGCAGGTCATAGCCGAAGACGCAGAGCCCGATTCCGATCACCGCGAACAGCACGATCGCCATGGTGCCGTCGAAGTCGGGGAAGACCACGAGCAGTGAGTCCTTGGCGACGATGAGGATGCTCGAGAAGAACCCCATGAACATGATGAAGGCGATGATCGCGAACAGACTGGCGCCGAGGTACCCGAACTGGGCCCTGGCCTGGAGCATCTGAGGCACGCCGAGGTGAGGACCTTGGGAGGCGTGCAGAGCCGAGCCGAAGGCCCCGATGACGTTTCCGGCGAGGATCGCGACGATGCTCCAGAGGATCGGCAGCCCGTAGGCCCCGCTGGCGACGGCCCCCGTGATGACGGTCAGCGGCATCATGTTGAGGCTGACCCAGATGGCGAAGAGCGACCAGTTGGTCCCGGTGCGCTCGTTGTCCGGGATCGGCAGCACGTGCTGCTGTTCGAAGCGCACGAATGTCTTCGAATTGGTGTCGGTGATGTCGGACATGAGTTCTCTCCTTTGAGCTGCTCTCGTCCCGGGGCGCCGCGGTGGCGCCCCGGGTGGTGTCGCGATCAGATCCCGGCGCGCTCGATGGCGAGGGTGAACGCCCGGTCGAGAAGCTCGGTGAGCTCGTCGATGTCGGCAGCCGTCATCACCAGCGGCGGCGAGACCTGGACGAGGGGATTGCCCTCCGCGTCGATGGCGACACGGCAGATGAGACCCACCTCGGCGAGGGCCGGGTTGAGGTAGGAGCCGACGAACTCGGCGGCACCGACCGTCTCATGCGTCCACGACTTCGCCTCCTTGTCGGTGACGAGCTCGAAGGTGCGGTGGAAGCCGTCCCCGCGCAGGTCACCGACGATGCTCGTGTGCTTCTCGGCCAGGCCGGCAAGCTTCTCGCCGAGGTAGGGGCTGAGCTCGGCGACGTTCTCGACCACGCCCTCTCGCTCCATGATCTCGAGGTTCTTCACCGCCGCGGCACACGCGACGGGGTGGCCGCCGTAGGTCAGGGCGTGGTTGAACATCCCGACCGGCCCGTCGAGGACGGTCTCGATGATCCGGTCGCTGGCGATGACTCCGCCGAGCGGCATGTACGCCGAGGCGATGCCCTTGGCGAAGGTGATCATGTCCGGCTGGAAGCCGTAGTGGTCGGAGCCGAACCACGAGCCCAGGCGCCCGTAGCCGGTGATGACCTCGTCGGCGATCATGAGGATCCCGTACTTGTCGCACAGCTCCCGCACGCCCTGGAAGTAGCCCGCCGGCGGGGTCAGGCTGCCGCCGGCATTCTGCAGCGGCTCCATGATGATCGCCGCGATCGTGTCCGAGCCCTCCTGGACGATGAGGGACTCGAGCTCGCCGAGGAGGAACTGGGTGAACTCCATCTCCGTCTCGGCCTCGGGACGGCGGTAACGCTTCGTGTTGTGGGTGTGGCGCACGCCGTTCATCAGCGGCTCGAACATCTTGCGCACATCGGTCATCCCGTTGAGCGACATCGCCCCGAAGCTCGTGCCATGATAGGCGACGCGACGGGCGAGGAACTTGTAGCGCGAGCTCTCCCCGCGGGTGATGTGATACTGGCGGGCGAGCTTGATCGCCGCCTCGTTCGACTCGCCGCCACCGGAGGCGAAGAACACCCGGTTGAGGTCACCGGGGGCGAGCTCGGCGATCTTCTGCGCGAGCTTCGCCGCCGGGGGATGGGCGACCGACCACGTCGTCTGGTAGGGCAGGGCCGCCATCTGCTCGCGAACCGCGTCGCCCACCTCGGCGCCATGGGTGTACCCGAGCTGGACGCAGAAGAGTCCGGCCAGCCCGTCGAAGAACCGGGTGCCGTTCTCGTCGTAGACCGAGCAGTGCTCGCCGCGGACGAAGATGGGAAGCTCGGCGTCGCGGTACTTCGCGGCCGGGGTGAAGTTCATGACGAGGTGGCGCTTGGCGATCTCGGAGAGGTTCTCCTGCGAGCTCGCGCTCGTCTCCGCGGCAGCGGCGGTGTTGTCGATTGTCATCATCTGTCCTTTCGAGGGGAGGAGCCTCAGCCCCACTGCATCCAGGTGGTCTTGAGATCGGTGTAGTTCTCGAGCGCGTGCACCGACAGGTCGCGGCCGAAGCCCGACTGCTTGAACCCACCGAAGGGGGTGGTGAAGCCGAGGGCGTCGACGGTGTTGACGGACACGGTCCCGGCGACGAGGCGGGAGGAGACCCGGTGGGCGCGGGCAAGGCTGCCGGTCCACAGGGACGCGGCCAGACCGTAGGGGGTCTCGTTCGCCCGGGCGATCGCCTCCTCCTCGGTGTCGAAGGGGGTGACGAGGGCGACGGGCCCGAAGATCTCGTGCTCGTGGAGCCGGTGGTCGGCGGGCAGCCCGGTGACGATCGTCGGTTCGATGAACGCCCGCGAGCCGTTGATGTCGGGACGGTTGCCGCCCTTGACGATCGTGCCGTCGGCGCGGGCCTCCTCGACGCACTCCCACACCTGGTCGGCGTGCTTCTCCGACACGAGGGAGCCGATCGCGCTCATTGGATCGAGCGGGTCGCCGGGCTGGAAGCCGTCCGCCGCCTGCTGGAGCAGTCCGAGGAACTCCTCGTAGACGGAGCGCTCGACGAAGATCCGTGAGTTCGCCGAGCACACCTCGCCCTGGTTGTAGAACGCGCCGAAGGCCGCTTTGCTCGCGGCGGCGGCCAGGTCGTCGCAGTCGGCGAAGACGAGGTTCGAACTCTTGCCGCCCGCCTCGAGGGCGAGTCGCTTCATGTTCGACCGGCCCGCGTACTGCTGGAGCTGCTTGGCCACCTCGGTGGAGCCGGTGAAGGCGAGCATGTCGACGTCCATGTGCAGGGCCAGGGCCTTGCCGGCCACGGACCCGCGCCCGGGGACGACGTTGAGGATGCCGGCGGGGATGCCGGCCTCGACGGCGAGCTCGGCGAGCAGCAGCGCCGAATGCGAGGCCTCGACAGGAGGCTTGACGACGACCGCATTGCCGGCGGCCAGGGCCGGGGCGATCTTCCACGTCGCGATCTCCAGCGGGTAGTTCCACGCGACGATGACGCCGATGACCCCGAGAGGCTCGCGCGTGACGAGCGCCGTCGACCCGGCCGGGGTCACCGGGATCTCATCGCTGAGCTTCTCGATCGCCTCGCCGTAGAAGCGGTAGAGCGCGGCGGAGCCGGGAGCGTCGATGGTCGAGGACTCGCCGATCGGCTTGCCCATGTCGAGGGTGTCGAGGAGCGCGAACTCGTCCGAGCGAGCCTCGATGAGATCGGCGAGCCGCAGCAGCGCCACCCGTCGGTCGGCCGGGGAGATCCGCGACCACGCACCGGACTCGTACGCCCGGCGCGCGCTCGCGACCGCGGCATCGATGTCGGCATCCTCGCCGAGGTGGAGCTGGGAGATGGTCTCGCCGGTGGCCGGGTTCGTCTTCGGGTGGGTCGCGCCCGAGAGCGCGTCGACGCGTCGGCCGTCGATGACGGGACGCCCGTCGATGGTCAGTGCGGCGGCCTTCGCGCGCCAGTCCTCAAGAGTGGTGGGTCGTGTCTCGGTCATCGGTGGTTCTCCTTGGAAACGGGGAAGTCGGGCGGTTGGGGGTGGCCGGCTGTGGCGTGTCGGCGGGCCGCTCAGGCTCCGGCCGGGCTGTTCGGTGCTCCATCGTTCGGAGCTCCGGTTCCCCGGGCGGCCTCGCGGTCCTCGTCCTTGAGCAGGTCGATGCCGCGGGTCTCGGGGATCGAGGCCACTGTGGCGATGCCGACGACACCGACGACGGCGAGGAAGAACCCGGGGCTGAGGATGTTCCCGGTCGTGTCGATGAGCCAGGTCAGGGCGTAGGGAGCGGTGCCGGCGAAGAGCGCAGCGGTCACCGCGTAGGCGATCGACAGCCCGGTCTGGCGGGTCCTCGTCGGGAACAGCTCGACGACGGTCACGGCATGGGTGCCGAGGATGATCGCGAGGATGAACGCCAGGCCGAAGGTCGAGACGAACGAAGCCCACTCGGTGTCGACCTTCATGAGCATGAACAGCGGGACGGAGAGCACGGTCAGGGCGATCGCCGCCGTCATGAGGACGGGTTTGCGCCCGACCCTGTCCGAGAGGATCCCGGCGAGGGGGACGATGATGAGTCCCAGCGCCGAGGCGAGCGTCGACAGCAGCGCGGCCCGACCGGGATCGATGCCGAGGTTCGTCTCCTGATAGGTGAGGAGGTAGACGAGCACCACGTAGAACGTGACGTTCATGAAGATCTCCATGCCGCAGGTCTGGATGAATTCCTTGGGGTTGCGGCGGAAGACCTCGCGCACCGGTGACGGGGAGACCGTGTCCATCTCCTGCAGCGCCTCGAACTCGGGAGTGTCCTCGATCCTGCGGCGGATGTAGAGTCCGATGAGTCCCAGCGGCACGGTGATGAGGAACGGGATCCTCCACCCTCCGGCGAGGACCTGCTCCGGGGTCATCGCCTGATTGAGGAGGTAGACGGCGAAGGAAGCGAGGAGGAACCCGAGCAGGGACCCGAACTCGAGCCAGCTGCAGCCGAACCCGCGCCGCTTCGGCGGGGAGAACTCGCCGAGGAAGGCCGCCGCGCTGCCGAACTCGCCGCCGGCCGCCAGTCCCTGGACGATGCGGGTGACGATGAGGAGGATGGGCGCGAGGACGCCGATGGTGCTGTAGGTCGGCAGGATGCCGAGCACCAGGGTCGCGACGGCCATCGCGAGGATGACGAGGGACAGGGTGTGCTTGCGGCCGATCCGATCGCCGAGGCGGCCGAAGATGATCGCGCCCACAGGGCGGACGAGGAAGGACACCGCGAACACGGCGAAGGTCGCGAGCAGCCCGGCGGTGGCGTCGGACTCGGGGAAGAACACCGCGGCGATCGTCGTCGCCATGTACGCGTAGACGGCCCAGTCGAACCAGTGGACGAGAACGCCGATGGATCCGGCGACCACGCTCTTCTGCAGGCCCTTCTTGTAGGTCCGGTCATTCATGTCGGGGTGTTCACCGGTCATGTCGCGAATTCCTCCTTTGGAATCGTGGTGCGGGTCGGCCGGAACGTCGGCTCTGTGCGCCGAGGTGGTGGCCGCGGGTCGGCTCAGTCCGCGGTGGCGCGGTGTCGTCGGCAGCTGACGTCCGCGGCGGTCCAGGCCAGTGCGGTGGCGCCGTCGAGCAGGGTCTGCTCGGCCCGGGGGCCGACGCAGGATTCGGCGAAGGCGGCCTGGTGGTTGCTCGCCTCTCCGCCGACGCCGATGTAGGGGTGGATGGCGTCGACGATCTGGGACACGTTGCCCATGTCCGTCGAGGCGCGGTTCATCGTCGCGGCCGCCGGGTCGACGTCGAAGCTCCGCCCCAGAGCCAGGGCGTTGGCGCGGTAGAGGTCGAGGGCCTCGTCATCGGTGCGCATCTCCGCGTACCTCTTGCTCTCCGGCGTGATCGACAGGCTCGCGCCCGTGGCGAGGGCCCCGGCCTCGAAGCAGTTGATGACGCGCTGCTCGAGCTCGATGAGCTCCTCGGTGGTCTCGGCCCGCACGTACCAGCGTCCCTCGGTCTTCTCCGGGATCGCGTTGGGAGCCTCTCCGCCATTGGTCATCACACCGTGGACGCGGACGGTCTTCGGCAGCTGCTGGCGGAGGAGGCCGAGGGCGACCTGGGCGATGAGGAACGCGTCGTTGGCGTTGACTCCCCGCTCCGGATAGGCGGCGGCGTGGGCTGCCCGGCCGGTGTACTCGACGTGCCAGTGGGTGACGGCGAAGGGCTCGGCCTCGGCGACGTCGACAGGCGCGGGGTGGGCCATGAGTGCAAAGTCGAGCTCTGTGAACGCGCCGCGCTCGAGGAGCTCGATCTTCCCGCCGCCGCCCTCCTCGGCGGGGGTGCCGATGACCTCGACCGTGAGGCCGAGCTCTTCGGCGACGGTGGCCAGGCCGATGGCACCGCCGGCGCTCATCGCGGAGATGAGGTTGTGCCCGCAGGCGTGGCCGAGCCCGGGCAGGGCGTCGTATTCGGCAAGGAACCCGATGGTGAAGTCGCCGCTGCCGAAGGTGGCCCGGAAGGCGGTCGGCAGATCCAGGTAGGGCTGCTCGACCGCGAATCCGGCCTCGGCCAGGACGGCGGCCACGGCCGCGGAGGACCGATGCTCCTGCCACCCGAGCTCCGGATAGTCGTGAAGCGCATTCGACAGCTGCACGAGAGCGGGACCCGCCTCGGCGATCCTGGCGGAGATGCGGTCCTTGACGGGGTCGGTCATCGGTCGTCCCCGGGGACTCCGTAGGACGGTGAGGCGGCCGGATCGAGGCCGCGGGTGATGTAGTCGTCGCGCTGCGGCAGCCAGATGTCGAGGAGGCGGCCGAGCTCGCCGATGGGGTCCTCATCGGCCCAGTCGACGCGGAGGTCGGTGACGCGCCAGCCGGCGTCGCCGACGACGGCGAGTCCGGCGGAGTGCACGGGTCCGGCCTCGCCGCCGGCGGCCATCGCGGCGGTGAAGCCGGCGAAGAGGCGCTCCTCGATCCGGCCGGTGGCGCTGAGCGCCGATTCGACGAAGGCGTCGAGGACCTCGAGGTTGGCGAGCATGTTGCCCCCGGCCACGGCGTTCTTCTCACTCCGGGCGCCGAAGATCCCGAGCGCCTGCGCCCCCGAATGCACGGCCGTGTCGCCGTGGGCGTCGATGACGAGGAGCTGACGGTAGTCGATCGCCGTGGGATCGGCCTGGGCGACGACGGAGTCGAGGGCGTCCTGGGCGGACTTCCCGGCCGTCATCTCGGCGACGATCGCCGCGCCGAGGCGGGGGTCGGTGACGTTCTGCGAGTTCGCCCCTCCGACGCCGTCGGCGAGGTTGAGGCAGCGGGCGGCGACGGCGGGCGAGGAGGAGGAGATCGCCGCGCCGAACTCGCCGGTGTCGGGGTCGTGGAGGAGGAGGGAGAAGGTCATCGGGTCACCTCGGCGTCGGTGCCGGTCGCCGCGGCGGAGCGGTCGCTGATGACGGCGGTGGCGTCGATCTCGACCAGCCATTCGGGGCGCGCCAGCGCCTGGACGACGATGCCGGTGGATACGGGGTAGACGCCCTTGAGCCACTTGCCCATCGTCCGGTAGACGTCCTCGCGGTAGCGGGGGTCGATGATGTAGACGGTGACCTTGACGATGTCGGCGAGGCTGCTGCCGGCCTCCTCGAGGAGCATCTTGATGTTGGCCATGGCCTTCTCGGTCTGGGCTGTGACGTCGCCGATGCCCACCGATTCGCGGGTGTCGAGGTCCTGGCCGATCTGTCCGCGCAGGTAGACGACCCCGTTCGCGACGACTGCCTGGCACAGGTCGTTGTCGAGGTTCTGCTCGGGGTAGGTCTCCTTGGTGTTGAACATCCTCAGTCGTGTGTGCGTCGGCTCAGCCATGTGCGTCTCCTCGTCAAGTGATCTGGGACTCAGTCCGTCCCTCGCTTCCATTCTGGGAACCTTTGGTTCATCTGGGAAATAGTTATAAGTTAGGCAGATCATCTAAGAATCAGATTCCAGGGGTCGATTCTCGAGGCGAAGGAGCCGTCATGGTGCACCGATTCCCGATCACGCTCACCCAGCTGTCGTACTTCGTCGAGTGCGCGAAGACGCTCAACATGACGGCCGCGAGCCAGGAGCTCCATATCGCGCAGTCGGCGGTGTCGACGGCGATCAACCAGCTGGAGAAGTCACTGGGGGCGCCGCTGTTCATCCGTCAGCACTCGAAGGGGCTCGTTCTCACCCCGGCCGGGGAGGAGCTGCTCCAGGAGACCCGCCAGATCTTCGGCCTCATCACCGACGCGGTCGAATCGATCCAGGCCGGGCAGAAGGAGGTCCGGGGGACGATCGTCCTCGCCTGCTTCAAGACCCTCGCCCCGTTCCTCCTGCCGCAGCTGCTCGGGCGCCTGCAGGAGAGGTACCCGGAACTCACGGTCGACGTGTTCGAGGGCGATCACGAGGAGGCGATGGGCGCTCTGCGCAGCGGCCGGGCGGAGATCGCGCTCAACTACGACCTCACGGACGCCGAGGGCATCGACAGCGAGGTCGTCGGCGAGGTCCGGCCCCACATCATCGTCGACACCGACCACAGGCTGGCCAGGCGGAAGAAGGTGGCGCTGTCCGAGCTCGCCGAGGATCCCTTCGTCCTGCTCGACCTGCCCGACAGTCGCGAGTACTTCCTCACCATCCTCCGGCAGGCCGGGATCACGCCGCGGGTCAAATACCGCAGCGCCAGCTACGAGACCGTGCGGTCGATGGTCGCGACCGGGCTCGGGTTCTCGATCCTCAACCAGCGTCCCCGGATCAGCCAGACCTACACGGGGGCGCGGACCGCGATCCTTGAGATCTCCGATCCCGCCCCGAGCCTCCACGTCGCCGTGTCCGCGCTCAGTCGCAGCTCGCAGACCGGGAAGGCGCGGGCGGTGACGGAGGTGGTGCGGGAGGTCCTCGCCGAGGCGGCCGCGCGGTAGAGGCGTGAGTCGGAGTCGTCGTTCGGTTCGCTTCTGCTTCGCCGGACGCTAGATGCCCCCAAGCGATCGAACTGCGTCCTGTTCATCTACTCAGGTGATGTACTTGACCGTCAACAACTATTGGCCAGGCCGCTCCTCGCTGCGGTTTGCTTGAAGAGAGCGGGAACCGACCCGCTGCACAGGCAAAGAAGCAAGTGCCGCGCTCGCGGACAGAGGAAGGGTGCCCATGTCGCAGAAGGATGCAGAAGTCGTCATCATCGGTGGTGGCCAGGCCGGAATCGCCATGAGCGAGCACCTCGAGGACCGCGGAGTTCCGCACGTCGTCCTCGAGAAGGACCGCGTCGCCGAGGCGTGGCGGACGAAACGCTGGGACTCCCTCGTCGCGAACGGCCCCGCCTGGCACGACAAGTTCCCCACTCAGGACTTCGAGCACACGCATCCCGATGCCTTTGCGACGAAGGACGAGGTCGCCGAGTACTTCCAGACCCTGGTCGAGCGCAAGGGCCTGCCCGTGCGCACCGGGGTCACCGTCACCTCGGTGGCGGCGCGGAGCGGTGCCTGCGGGTTCCGCGTCACTACCGACGCCGGCATCATCGATGCCGACTACGTCGTCTCCGCGACCGGTCCATTCCAGACACCGAAGGTTCCCAATATCATCCCCGCCGAGGCGGGACTGACGCAGATCCACTCGAGCTCCTACAGGAATCCTGAGCAGCTCGACGACGGTGGAGTCCTCGTCGTCGGAGCAGGATCCTCGGGAGTGCAGATCGCCGCCGAGATCCAGAAGTCCGGGCGACCGGTTCACCTTGCCGTCGGACCGCACGATCGGCCTCCGCGGGCGTATCGCAACCGGGACTTCTGCTGGTGGCTCGGCGTCCTCGGACTCTGGGACCTCGCCACCCCACCGGCTGGAGCCGAACACGTCACGATTGCCGTCAGCGGTGCCGACGGTGGGCACACCGTGGACTTCCGCGACCTCGCTGCATCGGGAATCACCTTGCTCGGCCGCGCCAACGCCTACTCCGAGGGGAAGCTGCTCCTCGGATCGGACCTCAGGGACAATATCGCCCGTGGTGACGAGAACTATCTGTCCCTACTGCGCTCGGCAGACGAATACATCGAGCGCAACGGCCTCGACCTGCCGCCGGAGCCTGAAGCCCATCGACTCGGACCCGATCCCGAGTGCGTGAGCAATCCGATCCTCGAACTCGATCTCGCCGAGGCGGGCATCACCACCGTGATCTGGGCGACCGGCTTCGGTGTCGACTACTCCTGGTTGGAGGTCGACGGCGTCCTCGACGGACGCGGCTACCCGATCCAGCAGCGTGGCGTGACCCCGGTTCCGGGCATGTACTTCCTCGGCCTGCCCTGGCTGTCCCGCCGCGGCTCCAGCTTCATCTGGGGAGTCTGGCACGACGCCAAGTACCTGGCCGACCAGATCGAGATCCAGCGGATGTACCGCGACTACGCGCCGGAACAGGCCGATCTTCTCGGAGCAGCGGTCTCTTGACCGTCGGCCCCATGGGGCGGGAGAACGTGAGAGGCTGAAGACACCATGACTGAACAGAAGCGGCCCGCACCTGACCCCATCGCGATTCCGGCCTCCTCGGCGCCGCCGGGGGAACAGACGACACTCACGCGCACCGAGACCGATTCGATCGGAAGCCTGGAGATCCCGGCGTCCGCCTACTGGGGCGTTCACACCGCCCGGGCGAACGAGAACTTCCCGAT
>NZ_QNSB01000005.1 GCF_003315415.1 Brevibacterium sanguinis | reverse complement strand
CACGACAACCAGGACGGTATCTGATTCCAGGAGTGAACCCACAAAAAAGTCCCAAGTCGCGACATCGTCTGTCAACGATGTCGCGACTCAGGACACAAGTACCGGATGTGGGACTCGAACCCACACGTCTTTCGACAATGCATTTTGAGTGCACCGCGTCTACCGATTCCGCCAATCCGGCCAGCGCGTAGTCAAGGATACGGCAGGCCGACCACGATGCACAATCGCCGGCAGAGGCCGGCGCAGGCGCCTGGCCGCGGGTCTGAGTCGCAGGTGCTCGTGGCTACCATCACAGAAGATTCCGGGATCGACGTTCCGGTGCACGAGTGGGCCTGGTCTAGACTGGTGGCGTGCTTTCAAACAGCGAACAACCAACTTCAGATGAGTCCGTGCCGGTTCGGCGTGTCGTCGTCGCCGAGGATGAGGCGGTCATCCGCCTCGACATCGTCGAGATGCTCCGCGAGGTCGGCTACGACGTCGTCGGTGAGGCCGCGGACGGCGAATCGGCGATCCGCCTCGCCGAGGAGCTGCGCCCCGATCTCGTCGTGATGGACATCAAGATGCCCATCCTCGACGGGATCTCGGCGGCCGAGCGCATCGCCCGGGCCCGCATCGCCCCCGTCGTCCTCCTCACCGCCTTCTCGCAGAAGGAACTCGTCGAGCGCGCCCGCGACGCCGGCGCCATGGCCTACGTCGTCAAGCCGTTCACGGCCAACGACCTGCTGCCGGCGCTCGAGATCGCGCTGTCGCGGCATGCCGAGATCAGCTCCCTCGAATCCGAGATCTCCGACCTCACGGAGCGGTTCGAGACCCGCAAGCTCGTCGAGCGCGCGAAGAGCCTCCTCCAGACCTCGATGGGCCTGAGCGAGCCCGAGGCGTTCCGGTGGATCCAGAAGACCTCGATGGACCGTCGGCTGACGATGCGCGAGGTCGCCGAGACCGTGCTCAAGCAGATCGGCTCGAAGAAGTAGCCTGCCGGACCGACAGAGGATGACGCCTGCGACGAGTCGCAGGCGTCATCCGTCTCCGCGTCCATCGGACTCCGGGAGTCACCTCGGCGCGGGCTCGTGCGAACCCGGGAGTCACCTCGGCGGGGGTTCCCGCGGCCCGGGGGAGTCACCTCGGCGCGCGACTCATTTCGGCTCCGACCTCAGCACCATGTTCGTGATCCGCACGATCGAGAGCAGCCGCCCCGCCTCGTCGGTCATCCGCACCTCGTGGGACATGATCGTCCGTCCCCGATGGAGCACCGAGGCGGTGCCGGTGACGGCGCCCTCACGCACCGCGCGCAGGTGGGTGGCGTTGAGATCGACCCCGACGACGTTCCTCCCGCCGGAGAGGAGGAACGCGTGCATCGAGGCGAGCGACTCCGCGAGGACGACATGGGCGCCTCCGTGGAACAGTCCCATCGGCTGGGTGTTGCCCTCGACCGGGGCCGTCGCGGTCATGGAGTCATGCGCCAGGCCCGTGAACTCGATGCCCATCCGCGCGACCAGTCCCGTGCTCGCCTCGTGCTCGCGCAGCTGCTCGAGGAGCTCCCGGCACTCGGCGGGCGAGGTCTCGGCGGTCAGGGCGCGGGTCGGTCTCAACATGGTTCTCCTTCGTGTCGGTTCTGACCGCTAGGCTATGCCATGTGAGTCACGCTAATGAATCCCTCCTGCTCATCGACGGACACTCCCTGGCCTACCGTGCCTTCCACGCCCTGCCGGTGGAGAACTTCGCGACGAGCACCGGACAGCCCACGAACGCGATCTACGGCTTCATCTCGATGCTCATCAACGTCCTCCGCGACGAGGCGCCCAGCCATGTGGCGGTGGCCTTCGACCTCGGCCGGCAGACGTTCCGCCTCGAGGAGTACCCCGAGTACAAGGCCGGTCGGGCGAAGACCGCGCCGGAGTTCCATCCGCAGATCGACCTCATCAAGGACATCGTCGAGGCGATGGGCATCCGGGTCGTGACGAAGGAGGGGTACGAGGCCGACGACGCCCTGGCGACGATGGCGCGCCTGGGCACCGAGGCCGGAGCCTTCGTGCAGGTGATGACCGGCGACAAGGACTCCTTCCAGCTGGCCGGCCCGTCGGTGACGGTGCTCTACCCCAAGCGCGGAGTCAGCGACCTCGTGCGGATGACGCCTGCGGCGATCGAGGAGAAGTACGGAGTGACGCCCGAGAACTACCGCGGGCTCGCGGCGCTCGTCGGGGAGAAGGCCGACAACCTGCCCGGCGTGCCCGGCGTCGGGGACAAGACCGCGGCGAAGTGGCTGCGCACCCACGGCGACCTGCCCGGAGTCCTCGCCAACGCCGGCTCCATCGGCGGCAAGGTCGGGGAGAAGCTGCGGGAGAACCTCGACGCGGTCGAGCGCAACTACCGGCTCAACCGCCTCCTCGACGACCTCGACCTCGGTCTCGGCTACGCCGACCTCAGATGGGGCGAGGGCGATCCCGCCGAGCTCTCGAGCCTCTTCGACCAGCTCGAGTTCCAGGCTCTGGGCAAGCGGCTGAGCGCGATCCTCGGCGACTCCGTCCCCACCGCGTCCGCCGGCCCCGCGCGGGAGGAGTCCATCGAGACGGTGTCCGTGGCGCAGCTCCTCGAGGCGATCGCCGAGGCGGACGTCCTCGCCGTCGACTCCGACGCCCGCTACGTGCTCGGTCACGGCGACGTCCGCATCCTCGCCGTCTCCCACACCCCGGGCGCGGCGGTCGTCGCCGACATCGCCGAGGCGAGCGAATTCGAGGTCTCCGAGCTCACGGCGGCCCTGCGGTCGAAGACGCTCATCCTCCACAGTGCGAAGACCCAGATCAAGGCCTGGAGATCGCTGGGCATCCACGTCGACGCGATCGCCGGGGACACCGCTCTGGCCGCCTACCTCCTCGTGCCCGATCAGCGCAGCTACGAGCTGTCCCAGATCGCGGCCGACCGGGCCGGCATCGACCTCACCGAGGCGACCACGGGAGCCCCGCAGCTCGCCCTCGACCTCGAGACCGATGAGTCGGCGCTGGCGCTCGGCCGGCGCGCCGCGGCCCTCCTCGAGGTCCACGCGGTGCTCGCCTCGGCGATCGAGGAGGCGAACATGGACCGGGTCTACCGCGACATCGAGCTGCCCCTCGTCCCCGTGCTCGCCGCCATGGAGATGACCGGGATCGCGGTCGACGAGCAGGGGCTGCGCGACCTCATCGACGACTTCACCCGACAGGCCATCGCGAGCGCGGAGCTCGCGTACGAGGCGATCGGCCACGAGGTCAACCTCGGCTCGCCCAAGCAACTCCAGGCGGTGCTGTTCGAGGAGCTCGACATGCCGAAGACGAAGCGGACGAAGACGGGGTACACGACCGACGCCGAGGCGCTGGCCGAGCTCTTCGCCAAGACCGAGCACCCGTTCCTCGCCCATCTGCTCGCCAACCGCGACGCGACGAAGCTCAAGCAGACGGTCGTGGGCCTGCAGAAGACCGTGGCCGACGACGGCCGGATCCACACCACCTATCAGCAGACGGTGGCGGCGACCGGGCGGCTGTCCTCGCTCGACCCCAACCTCCAGAACATCCCCGTGCGCACCGAGTCGGGCAGGCGGATCCGCGACATCTTCGTCGCCGACCCGCACGTCCCCGGCGCCCTGCTGCTCACCGCGGACTACTCGCAGATCGAGATGCGGATCATGGCGCACCTGTCCGGGGACGCCGCGCTCATCGAGGCCTTCCGGGCGGGGGAGGACCTCCACTCCTACGTCGGCTCGAAGGTCTTCGGCGTCGGCATCGACGACGTCGACTCCGCGATGCGCTCGAAGGTCAAGGCGATGTCCTACGGGCTCGTCTACGGGCTCTCCGCCTACGGGCTCTCGAGGCAGCTGGCGATCGGCGTCGACGAGGCCAAGGGCCTGATGAGCCAGTACTTCGAGAGGTTCGGCGCGGTCAAGGAGTACCTCGACGAGATCGTCGAACAGGCGCGGGTGAAGGGGTTCACCGAGACGATCATGGGTCGCCGGCGCTACCTGCCCGCCCTCCACAGCGACCGCAGGCAGCTGCGCGACATGGCCGAGCGGGCCGCGCTCAACGCCCCCATCCAGGGCTCGGCGGCCGACATCATGAAGATCGCGATGCTCCGGGTCGCCGAACGGCTCGAGGGCCACCGTTCGCGCATGCTCCTCCAGGTCCACGACGAGATCATCGTCGACCTCATCCCGGAGGAGGCCGACGAGGTCAAGGCGATCGTCACCGAGGAGATGGGCTCGGCCTTCGAGCTCGACGTCCCCCTCGACGTCAACCTCGGCACCGGCGTCTCCTGGCACGCCGCCGCGCACTGAGGCGATCGGCCGGCGTCAGTCCTTCTTCAGGGTCGTCGAGAAGATCACGGTGCCCGGCATCAGGGCGCCGCGCAGCGGGGACCAGCCGCCCCAGGCGGTCTGGTTCGACTCGGGCCATTCGGGCTCGGTGACGGAGTCGATCGTGAAGCCTGCCGTGACGAGCAGGCCGACCCAGTCGCCGATCGTCCGGTGGTGCTCGGCGTAGACCGGCTGTCCCTCGGAGGAGATCTCGACGTAGGGGGTACGGTCGAAGTACGAGTACTCGACCGTCAGCCCCGCCTCGCCGGGGACGTCGGGGAACATCCACCGGATCGGGTGCGTGGTCGAGAACACCCAGCGGCCGCCGGGGCGGACGACGCGGGCGACCTCGGAGAGCACCACCTCGGCGTCCTTGACGAACGGCAGGGCGCCGTAGGAGGAGAACGCGATGTCGAAGCTGTTCGAGGCGAACGGCAGCCGCCGGGCGTCGGCGTGGAGGAACGTCGGGGGAGTCGCCTCGGCGCTGAGCGGATGCTCCCGCTGGAGGAGGGAGGCCTGCTCGAGCATTCCGGCGGAGACGTCGACGCCGGTGGCGATCGCCCCCTGCTCGGCGAGCCAGCGCGAGCACTGGCCGGCCCCGCAGCCGACCTCGAGGATCTGCCGGCGCCGCACCTCGCCGAGGAGGCCGAGATCGGATTCGTGGATGCCCTCGGGGCCCCACATGAACTCCGAGGCGCCGAGGAAGCTGCCGTGCTCGGCGAGGTAGTCCTCGGCCGAATTGTCCCAGTAGCTCCTGTTGGCCCGCACCGACGCTTCCTCATCGATCGGCAGGTACCCGCCGCTGATGACCTCCGTCCGATAACTTCCGTCGCTCATCGTTCCTCCGTGGCGGATGATTTTTCAGCATCGGCGTGCATTCACGCCTGGGATGATGCTAGTATTGACAACCGTATGCGCTTATGCATGCGAGTCCAAAATCGCAATCGAGACCGGAGACGAACTCTCGGGCCGTGCTCATGACGATCTCATGACAAGCTCCAAGGGTATCGGATCTGGACCACAATTCCATCGGAGTCCCTACCTATATGACCACCACCACGCCGGAATCGGTGCAGCCGAAGCAGGTCGCTGTCAACGACATCGGAACCGCTGAGGACTTCCTCGCCGCCGTCGACGAGACGATCAAGTACTTCAACGATGGCGACATCGTCGAGGGCACCGTCGTCAAGGTCGATCGCGACGAAGTGCTCGTCGACATCGGATACAAGACGGAAGGCGTCGTCCTTTCGCGTGAGCTCTCGATCAAGCACGATGTCGACCCCGGCGAAGTCGTCGAGGTCGGGGATGAGATCGAAGCCCTCGTCCTTCAGAAGGAGGACAAAGAGGGCCGCCTCATGCTGTCCAAGAAGCGCGCGCAGTACGAGCGCGCCTGGGGCGACATCGAGAAGATCAAGGAAGAGGACGGCGTCGTCACCGGCACCGTCATCGAGGTCGTCAAGGGCGGCCTCATCGTCGACATCGGACTGCGCGGCTTCCTGCCGGCCTCCCTCGTCGAGATGCGCCGGGTCCGCGATCTGGCCCCCTACATCGGCCAGCAGGTCGAGGCCAAGATCATCGAACTGGACAAGAACCGCAACAACGTCGTCCTGTCCCGTCGCGCATGGCTCGAGCAGACCCAGTCCGAGGTCCGCCACACCTTCCTGCAGACCCTGCAGAAGGGCCAGGTGCGCCCCGGCGTCGTCTCCTCGATCGTCAACTTCGGTGCGTTCGTCGACCTCGGTGGTGTCGACGGACTCGTCCACGTCTCCGAGCTCTCCTGGAAGCACATCGATCACCCCGGTGAGGTCGTCACCGTCGGTGACGAGGTCACCGTCGAGGTCCTCGACGTCGACATGGACCGCGAGCGTGTCTCCCTGTCGCTCAAGGCGACCCAGGAAGACCCGTGGCAGCACTTCGCCCGCACGCACGTCATCGGACAGATCGTGCCCGGCAAGGTGACCAAGCTCGTTCCGTTCGGTGCGTTCGTGCGCGTCGAGGACGGCATCGAGGGACTCGTCCACATCTCCGAGCTCGCGGTTCGCCACGTGGACCTGCCCGAGCAGGTCGTCTCGGTCGACGAGACCATCTACGTCAAGGTCATCGACATCGACCTCGAGCGTCGCCGGATCTCGCTGTCGCTCAAGCAGGCGAACGAGGGCGTCGACCCCGAGGCCGAGGAGTTCCTCGACCCCGCGCTCTACGGCATGCCGCAGGAGTACGACGAAGAGGGCAACTACAAGTACCCCGAAGGCTTCGATCCCGAGACCAACGAGTGGATGGAGGGCTTCGAGGCCCAGCGCGAGATCTGGGAGCAGCAGTACGCCGCCGCCCAGGCCCGCTGGGAGGAGCACAAGAAGCAGGTCGCCAAGGCCGCCGCTGCGGACGCCGAGGCAGGCGCCGCGGACTCCGGCGCCGATGCGGCTCCGGCCACCGGCTCGTTCTCCTCGGACGAGGCCGCGGACGAAGGCACCCTGGCCAGCGACGAGGCTCTTGCCGCTCTGCGTGAGAAGCTTGCAGGCAGCTGAGACCAGCACTGACAAGGGCTCCCGGTTCTCCGACCGGGGGCCCTTCGTCTATGTGCGCGAGAACAGACAGGCCATCCGCGGATGGCTCCTCTACGTCCTCCTGCTCGTCCTCGCCTCGGTCTGCGTCCTGCCCGACGTCGCCGCCGACCCCGCCGGGAGCGTGTACGCGGGCAACGACGACTCCTCCCTCTTCATCTGGTGGCTCGCTCACGCCGCCGAGGTGCTCGCCTCCCGGCTCGGCTTGTCAGGCTCCGCCGACGGCTTCCTCTACACTCATGAGATGAACGCGCTGGCCGGGGGAGTCAACGGCGCGTGGAACACCTCCCTCCTCGGCCCGGCCCTCCTGCTCGCCCCGGTCACGTGGATCGCCGGACCGATCATCAGCTACAACTTGCTCATCCTCGCGATCCCCGTCGTCAACTCCGTGGCCACCGCGGTCCTCTTCCGCCGGTTCCTGCGCCCGGTCCCCGCATTCACCGCGGCCGCCGGCGTCGGCTTCTCCAGCTACACCGTCGCGCAGATGGCCGGCCACCCCAACCTCGCCCTCGCGTTCACCCCGCCGCTCGTCGCGGCGGCGATCCTCGGGCTCCTCGCCCTGCCCATGGCTCCGGAGAGCCCGCTCCGGCGTCACGGGCGCTTCCGACTCCTGACGGCGGGACTCGGCATGCTGCTCGGCTTCCAGTTCTACGTCTCCACCGAGGTGCTCGCGGGCACCTTCCTCGCCGCCCTCTGCCTCCTCGCGTGCCTCGCGGCCTCCCGCGCCCACCCGCCTCGAGCCTGGCTGACGCTGCTGCGCGGGGGAGTGCTCGCCTCGGCGCTGGCGCTGCTCATCGCCCTGCCGCTGCTGCTGACGATGCTCGGGCCCAACGCCCCCTCCGGCGCGATCCGTCCGCACGGGGTGTGGAACACGGACCTCCTCGACCCGATCATCCCCGCCGGTCCGCCCCTCATCGGCGCCGGATCCTCGCCGATCCCTCGCGTCCTGCCCCTCGACGGCGCCGAGATCGGCGGGTACATGGGGATCCCCGCGCTCATCGCCGCGGCCGTCATCGTCATCGGCCTGCGCCGGACCCGGTTCTCCCGCCTCCTCCTCGTCACCGCGGCGACCGGGATCCTCGTCTTCTCCCTCTCGCTGGGCTCGCCCGTCCTCCTCGGCGGCCGGGTGCTGTCCGCCCACGGCCCCTTCGCCCTCGTCGAGGCCGTGCCCGTCCTCAACAACCTCCTGCCCATGCGCCTCGTCGTACACTCCGTGATCGCGCTCTGCGCGATCCTCGGAGTCGGACTGCAGTGGGCGCTCGACCATCGGCGCTCGAGGCGCGGACAGGCGCTGCTGGCCCTGCTCGCGGTCGCCGCCGTCGTCGCGATGCCGGGCGCGCAGACGGCCCGCGCGGTCCACGTCCCCGAATTCCACCGGAACGGTGCCGAGGCGATCCCCGAGGGATCCGTCGTCAAGACGCTCCCGCGCCCCCTGGCCTGGGCCACGCCGCACGCCGACGAGGCGATGGTGTGGCAGGCCGTCAGCGGATTCCGCTACCGGGAGACGGGAGGCTACTTCATCGGGTCGAGCCGCGACTCCCCGCTCGTCTACTCCGCCCCCGAGGACGCCCTCGACCGGGTCCTCGGCGATGCCCCGATCAGCGCCGAGGCGGACCTGCCCGACCCCGCCTCCGCGCCCGTCGCCGACGCGGTCGATCAGCTGCGCGCGGCCGGGGTCGACCACGTCGTCCTCGCCCCCGACTCCCCGCTGCTCGCCGACTCCCGCGTGCTCGAGGAGTTCCTCACCGCGTGCCTCGGTCCGCCGAGCGTCGACGGGCAGGGGGTGCTCGTCTACCCGCTGTCCCGATAGTCTGGGCTCATGCTGAAGATCGGACTGACCGGGGGAATCGGAGCGGGCAAATCGACGGTGTCGACGATCCTCGCCGAGCGTGGAGCCGTCATCGTCGACGCCGACGTCATCGCCCGCGAGGTCGTCGCGCCCGGGCAGCCGCTGCTGGCCGAGCTCGCCGGCACCTTCGGCCCCGAGGTCCTCACACCCGCCGGGGAGCTCGACCGGGCGGCGCTGGCCGCCGCGGCCTTCGCCGACGAGGAGTCGACGGCCGTGCTCAACGCCCTCATGCACCCGGCGATCCGCACCCGCACGCTCGAGCAGTTCGCCCGCGCCGCCGAGGCGGACCTCATCGTCCACGACGTCGCGCTGCTCGTCGAGAACGACATGGCCCCCGACTACCACCTCAGCCTCCTCGTCGACGTGCCCGCAGCCGTGCGGCTCGACCGGCTCGTGCGCACCCGGGGAATGGACCGGGCCGACGCCGAGGCGCGCATCGCCCGCCAGGCCACGGACGCGGCCCGCCGCGATGCCTGCGACGTCGTCATCGACAACAGCGGGTCCCTCGAGGACACCCGGCGGGCCGCCGGCGCCCTCGTCGACGAGCGACTGCTCCCGTTCGCCCGGAACCTCCGGGCCCGCCGGCGCGCCGAGCGACCGGCGGTCGCCCTGACGGAGCCGGGAACGGCGGACTGGACCGGGGAGGCCCGCCGCATCATCGCCAGGCTCCGCCGCGGGACCGGTGAGCGGCATCCCATCGAGCACATCGGCTCGACCGCCGTCGAGGATCTGCCCGCGAAGGACGTCATCGACCTCCAGCTGCTCGTCCCCGACCTCGCCGCCGCGGACGACCTCGCCCCCCGGCTCGCCGACCTCGGGTTCCCGGGCGGCGAGGGCTTCGACCACCTCGGCGAGGACGGTCGCGAGCCCAAGCGCTTCCACGCCAACGCCGACCCCGGCCGCGCCGTCAACCTCCACGTGAGGACGGAGTCCTCGACGGGGGCGCGGTTCGCGCTGCGGTTCCGCGACCTCCTGCGCGACGACGCCGAGGAGCGCCGTCGCTACGGCGCTCTCAAACGCCGGCTCGTCGACCGGCACGCGGGGGATCCGACGGCCTGCGCCGAGGCGAAGGAGCCGTACTTCGCGCAGCTGCGCCGACGGCTCGTTCCCGAGAGTTTCGACAGCTGAGAGCCGTTACCAAGTTGTAACCGTGAGGATGTGATCCACGGCACAGGCGCGGTCTATATTTCATGTGTGGAGAGGCGAACTCACTCCTGAGGCCTCGAAGAAGAAAGCACACGTGAACACATGAAACGAAAGACTGGTTTCTCCATTGCAGCCCTGTCCGTCGCCGCGGTCCTGGCGATGAGCGGCTGCGCCAACCAGGGATCCGGCGGCGGCGGCGAAGAGGCCACCTCCGATCGGGTCGAACTCCCCAAGCAGGAGACCCTCGAGGTCTCGCCCGATGTCGTCAAGGCCGCTGGCGACGGGAACGCGAAATGCGACTCGAAGCTGACGATCGCTTACGTGGGCGCGATGACCGGGCCGAATGCGCAGCTGGGCATCAACATCTACAACGGCGCGCAGACCGCCATCGACGAGCACAATGCCGCGAACCCCGACTGCCAGGTGGCGTTCAAGAAGTTCGACACCGAGGGCGATCCGGCTAAGGCGACGGGCCCGGTGGCCCAGGCGACGAAGGAGGAGAACATCATCGGCGTCATCGGCACCCCGTTCTCCGGCGAGTCGAAGGCGACCGGCGGCATCTTCGAGGATGCCGGCCTCGCCCACATCACCCCCTCGGCGACGAACCCGGGGCTGAGCGAGAACGGCTGGACGACCTTCTTCCGCGGACTCGGCAACGACACCGTCCAGGGCCCCTCCCTGGTCAAGCTCGTCGAGAAGCTGCAGTCGACGAAGACGTGCCTCATCGAGGACGACTCCGACTACGGCATCGGGCTGGCGAAGGTCGTCCGTGAGGAGATGGGTGACTCCCTGGCCTGCGAGGACTCGGTGACCACCGGGCAGAAGGACTTCGCGCCGACGATCCAGAAGATCATGGACGCGGAGGCCGACTCCGTCATCTACGCCGGCTACTTCGCCGAGGGCGCGCCGCTCGACAACCAGCTCGTCAACAAGGGCTACGAGGGGTACTTCATCGGACCCGACGGCGTCAAGGACGTGGCCTTCGTCGAACAGGCCGGAGACGCCGCGAACAACGCCTACTACACGTGCACCTGCGTGCCCGGCGACCTCATCCCGGAGTTCGCCGAAGCCTATGAGAAGGTCTCGGACGGCGCCGCCCCCGGCACCTACTCGGTCGAGGGCTACGACACGATGACCGTCATGCTCTCGGGCATCGACAGCGGAGTCAAGGACCGCAAGGGCATGGTCGACTACGTGCGGAACTACGACGGGGTCGGCTACGGCAAGACGTACAAGTGGGACGAGAAGGGCGAGCTCGAGGACAAGGCCGTGTACGGCTACAAGACCGAGGGCGACGGAATCGTCTCCGTGGGCCTCATCGAATAACCGTCACCAGTCACCTGCGCACACTGAAGCCCTCCGGGGAGACCGGAGGGCTTCAGGATGCTCACTCGAGAATCGAGAACTCATGTCCGATGCATGGATATCGGTCGATTTCAGCGCCCTCATCGACAGCTTCTGGGCCACGACCTTCGACGGACTCACCCTGGGAGCGATCTACGCTCTCGTCGCCCTCGGGTACACCCTCGTCTACGGTGTGCTCAACCTCATCAACTTCGCCCACTCCGAGGTCTTCATCGCCGGAGCCTTCGCCGTGGTCTTCTTCCTCAGCGCATTGGGGTTCGGCCCCTCGGCACCGACGCTGCCGCTCGGGATGCTCATCCTCGACCTCGTCCTCGCGGGCATCATCGCGATGGTCGTCTCGGGAGGCACGGCGATCCTCGTCGAGCGCGTCGCCTACAAACCGCTGCGCGACCGCGGCGCCTCCCGGCTCGCGTTCCTCATCTCCGCGATCGGCATCTCCTTCGTGCTCCAGTACCTGTTCTTCGGCTGGCGCGGTGCGAACGCCGAGCCGAGCGTGACGATGTTCCGCCCCGAACCGATCTTCGAGGTGTTCGGCGCGATCATCGACTCGCAGCAGCTGACCATCGTCATCGCCGCCGTGATCATGATGGTGTGCGTCGACCAGCTCGTGCGCCGGACCAAGCTCGGCCGCGGCATCCGCGCCGTCGCCCAGGACCCCGACACCGCGACGCTCATGGGCGTCAACCGGGAGCGCATCATCATCGCGACGTTCGCGATCGGGGGTCTGCTCGCGGGAGCCGCCGCGCTCTTCTACGTCATGCGCGTGCCCTCCGGGGTGTTCTACATGGGCGGATTCATCCTCGGCATCAAGGCCTTCACCGCCGCGGTGCTCGGCGGGATCGGCAACGTCCGCGGCGCACTGCTCGGGGGCCTGCTCGTCGGCCTCATCGGCAACTACGGAGCCACCATCCTCGGTGACTCGCAATGGACCGACGTCGTCATCTTCGTCGTCCTCATCCTCGTGCTCATGATCCGGCCCAACGGAATCCTGGGCTCCAACCTGGGAGAAGCGAGAGTCTGATGTCAGCACACAGTCCCCTGAAGTCCGTCGCCGCGAAGCAGGCGGCCGCCGACAAGAAGCTCGGGCACAAGCGACCGGGCTGGTGGATGCGGACGAAGATGTGGTGGAACGATCGGTCCCGCTGGCAGCAGTGGCTGATCCTCCTCGTCGTCGTCGTCCTCGCCTACCTCCTGCCCGTCATCAATCCGCCCCTGATCACGACGGAGCCCGCGAACGACTTCGCGATCTCCTGCTTCAACATGGCCCTCTACGCCCTCGTGGCCCTCGGCCTCAACGTCGTCGTCGGTCAGGCGGGCCTGCTCGACCTCGGCTACATCGGGTTCTTCGCCGTCGGCGCCTACACCGCCTCGCTGTGGACGTCGCCGGACTCCGCGCTCGTCCACATCCCGTACCTGTGGACGCTGCCGCTGGCGATGATCGTCACCGTCGTCTTCGGCATCGCGCTCGGGATCCCGACCCTGCGGCTGCGCGGCGACTACCTCGCGATCGTCACCCTCGGCTTCGGGGAGATCATCCGCCTGCTCGCCACGATCGTCCCCGCCCTCAAAGGCAATGTCGGCTTCCAGAACGTCGGGCGCCCGCCCGGCGAGGTCGACGGCACCCCGATCTTCACCGCCTCGAACGGCCTGCCGTGGTACTGGCTGACCGTGACGATCATCATCCTCGTCATGCTCCTGCTCGGGAACCTCGAACGCTCGCGGGTCGGACGCGCCTGGTTCGCGATCCGGGAGGACGAGGACGCCGCCGAGATCATGGGAGTGCCGACGTTCCGCTTCAAGCTCGCCGCGTTCGGCACCGGAGCCGCCCTGGGCGGCCTGTCCGGGGCGCTGCTCGCCGGGCAGGTCGGCTTCGTCAACAACCAGAAGTTCGACGTCGCGACGTCGATCCTGTTCCTCGCCGCGGTCATCCTCGGCGGGCAGGGCAACAAGGTCGGCGTCATCATCGGCGGGGCCATCGTCGCGTACATCCCGCTGCGTTTCACCGCACTGGGCGGATGGAAGTACGAGATCTTCGGGGTCGTGCTCGTCCTGCTCATGATCTTCCGCGCCCAGGGACTGTTCGGGAAGATGCCGAAGCTGCTCACCTATTCGGCGCGGATCCGTCGGGTCTTCCACCGTGAGGGCCCCGGCGAGAGCGCAGGCGGGTCCGACGACCAGGCGACGGCTGCGACCCCACGCGCGGGCGAGGAGCCCGCGGGAAGGAAGGACGACGATGAACGCTGAGCTGAGACTGCCCGACCCGGACAACCTCACCGAGGTCGCCGCCGAGCGGGAGATCGCCGTCGCCGAAGGGGACACCCTCGTCAGGGTGAAGGATCTCAGCGTCGTCTTCGGCGGGCTGACCGCGCTCGACTCCGTGACGTTCGACATCCGCCGCGGGGAGATCCTCGGCCTCATCGGACCCAACGGTGCGGGGAAGACGACGTGCTTCAACGCGATGACGGGGGTGTACAAGGCCTCGCAGGGCAGCGTGACCCTCGAGGGGAACTCGCTGCTCGGGCTGAAGAAGCACCGGATCACCCGCCTGGGGCTCGCCCGGACCTTCCAGAACATCCGCCTCTTCGGCGAGATGTCGGCACTGGAGAACGTCGCCGTGGGACTCGACGCCCGACACAAGTCGGGGATGATCAGCGCGATGCTGCGCACCCCTCGCCACTACCGGGAGGAGAAGCAGATCATCACCCGCGGCATGGAGCTCCTCGAGTTCGTGGGGATCGCCGACCGCGCCTTCGACAAGTCGAAGGACCTGCCGTACGGCTACCAGCGCCGGCTCGAGATCGCCCGCGCGCTGGCCACGGACCCGAAGCTGCTGTGCCTCGACGAACCGGCGGCCGGCTTCAACCCCGCGGAGAAGGAGGAACTGATGGGTCTCATCCGCGCCGTGCGCGACGAGGGCTACACCGTGCTCCTCATCGAACACGACATGAAGCTCGTCATGGGCGTCACGGATCGCATCGTGGTCCTCGAGTTCGGAAAGAAGATCGCCGACGACGTGCCGTCCGCGATCCGCGAGGACCCCGCTGTCATCGCCGCCTACCTGGGACAGGAGGAGCCCGATGGCTCTGCTTGAGATCAAGGACCTCGAGGTCCGCTACGGCCGCATCAAGGCCATCGAGCACTTCGACGTCGAGGTCGACGAAGGGGAGATCGTCGTCCTCATCGGCGCCAACGGCGCGGGGAAGACGACGACGATGCGCGCGGCCTCGGGGCTGCTCGCCGCCCGCCACGGCTCCATCACCTTCAAGGGCGAGGACATCACCAGGCTCAAGGGGCACACGCGGGTCGCCAAGGGCATCTCGCTCGTCCCCGAGGGGCGCGGGATCTTCCCCGGGATGACGGTGCGGGAGAACCTCGACATGGGGACCTACGCCGTCAAGGCGAAGAGCTCCGAGGCGGAGTACGACCGGGTGTTCGAGCTGTTCCCCCGGCTCAAGGAGCGCATCACCCAGCTCGGGGGGACGATGTCCGGCGGAGAGCAGCAGATGCTCGCGATCGGACGCGCCCTCATGGCCAAGCCCGAGGTCCTCCTCCTCGACGAACCGTCGATGGGGCTGGCCCCGCAGTTCATCCGGCAGATCTTCTCGATCATCCGGGAGATCAACTCGCAGGGGACGACGATCCTCCTCGTCGAGCAGAACGCGAACCAGGCTCTGGCCGTGGCCGACCGCGCGTGCGTGCTCGAAGCGGGACGACTGACGAAGACCGGCACGGGCAAGGAGCTGCTCGCCGACAGCTCGATCCGCGACGTCTACCTCGGGGGCGGCTGAGATCGCGACGGTGTGAGGGGCCTGTGCCGCGTCAGGGGCGGGCGCTAGGGTTGGACCATGAACTCAGCACGTCCCCTGCCGGCCATCGGCCACCGCCCCGAGGTGTCGCGCACCGTCGCCCCGTTCGAAGTCGTCTCCGAGTACTCCCCGTCGGGTGATCAGCCGGCGGCGATCGCGGAGATCGCGCGCCGGCTCGACGACGGAGAGAAGGACATCGTCCTCCTCGGCGCGACCGGCACCGGCAAGTCCGCGACGACCGCGTGGCTCATCGAGCAGGTGCAGCGCCCGACCCTGATCATGGCGCCGAACAAGACGCTGGCGGCGCAGCTGGCGAACGAGTTCCGCCAGCTGCTGCCGCACAACGCGGTCGAGTACTTCGTCTCCTACTACGACTACTACCAGCCGGAGGCCTACGTCCCGCAGACGGACACGTTCATCGAGAAGGACTCCTCGATCAACGACGAGGTCGAGCGCCTCCGCCATTCGGCGACGAACTCCCTGCTCACCCGCCGCGACGTCGTCGTCGTCTCCACCGTCTCCTGCATCTACGGCCTCGGCACCCCCGAGGAGTACGTCGACAGGATGGTCACGCTCCAGCGGGGACAGGAGTGCGATCGAGACGAGCTGCTCAAGCGGTTCGTCTCGATGCAGTACGCGCGCAACGACATGGCCTTCACCCGCGGCACCTTCCGGGTCCGCGGCGACACGGTCGAGATCATCCCGCAGTACGAGGAGCTCGCCCTGCGCATCGAGTTCTTCGGCGACGAGATCGAGTCCCTGCAGACCCTCCACCCCCTGACGGGTGAGATCATCCGCGACGAGGAGACCATCCACGTCTTCCCCGCCACCCACTACGTGGCCGGCGAGGACCGGATGGCGCGGGCGATCAGCGAGATCGAGGAGGAGCTCCAGGCGCGGCTGAGCGAGTTCGAGGCCCAGAACAAGCTCCTCGAGGCGCAGCGCCTGAAGATGCGCACGAGCTACGACCTCGAGATGATGGAGTCGATGGGCTTCACCTCGGGGATCGAGAACTACTCCCGCCACATCGACGGCCGGCCGGCCGGCTCCGCCCCGAACTGCCTCCTCGACTACTTCCCCGAGGACTTCCTCCTCGTCATCGACGAGTCCCATGTCACCGTTCCGCAGATCGGCGGCATGTACGAGGGCGACATGTCCCGGAAGCGCACTCTCGTCGAGCACGGCTTCCGGCTGCCGAGCGCGATGGACAACCGGCCGCTGAAGTTCGACGAGTTCAGGGAGCGGGTGGGCCAGACCGTCTATCTCTCCGCGACCCCCGGCGACTTCGAGCTCGAGCGCAGCAACGGGTACGTCGAGCAGATCATCCGCCCCACCGGCCTCATCGACCCCGAGGTCGTCGTCAAGCCGACGAAGGGTCAGATCGACGACCTCCTCGGCGAGATCAGGACCCGGGTCGAGCGGCGCGAACGCGTGCTGGTGACGACGCTGACGAAGAAGATGGCCGAGGACCTCACCGACTACCTCCTCGATCACGACGTGCGCGTCCAGTACCTCCATTCGGACGTCGACACCCTGCGCCGCGTCGAGCTGCTCACCGAGCTGCGGGCCGGGGAGTTCGACGTCCTCGTCGGCATCAACCTCCTCCGCGAGGGACTCGACCTGCCCGAGGTGTCGCTCGTGGCGATCCTCGACGCGGACAAGGAGGGCTTCCTCCGCTCGTCGACCTCGCTGATCCAGACGATCGGCCGTGCGGCCCGCAACATCAACGGCGAGGTCCACATGTACGCCGACACGATCACCCGGTCGATGCGGGAGGCGATCGACGAGACCAACCGACGGCGCGAGAAGCAGCGGCGCCACAACGAGGAGCACGGCATCGACCCGACCCCGCTGGTCAAGAAGATCGCCGACATCACCGAGAGGCTGCAGCGGGAGGACGCCGACACCCGCGAGCTCCTCACGGAGTTCGACTACGGCAAGGGCAAGCGCGGCTACAACTCGACCCTCACCGAGGAGCAGCGCCAGGCCACGGGGAAGACCGGCTCCCTGCGCCCGCCGGCCGCCGACCTCACCGAGCTCATCGAGTCGCTGACCTCGCAGATGCACGCCGCCGCCGCGGAGCTCCAGTTCGAGCTCGCCGCCCGGCTCCGGGACGAGCTGTCCGAGCTCAAGCAGGAGCTGCGGCAGATGAAGGAGGCGGGGCACGCCTGAGCGCGGACGCCCATGCGGCGGTTGAGCGCCGGCACGACTATACTGGAGCCTGGCGAAAGGGAGTATCCCGTCCATCCGTGCTCGTCACCACGACCCCTCCGCGGGTCCGGGCGCGGAGCGCACGCCGCCGCTGAGAAGCGGTCACAGCGTGGGAGAGACTTTCGGCACGGATTCACCACCGTCCTCACGAAAGGCATCCATGGATACTCTGTCCTCGACACTCGCGGCAGGCGAGACCGCCGCCGCGAGCGGGTCGGTCATCCCCATGTGGTTCATGATCGGCTCGGGCATCGCGGTCGTCGCGATCCTCATCTTCGACCTCCTGCTCGTCGTCAAGCGCCCCCACGTCCCGACGATGAGGGAAGCGGGCATCTGGGTCGGCTTCTACGTCTTCCTCGCCCTCGTCTTCGCCGGAGCGCTCTTCGCCATCGGCGACGCCCAGCACGGCAGCGAGTTCCTCACCGGCTGGCTGCTCGAGTACTCGCTGAGCATCGACAACCTGTTCGTCTTCATCATCATCATGACGAGCTTCGGGGTGCCGAGGAAGTACCAGCAGGAAGTCCTCATGGTGGGCATCATCATCGCGATCGTCTTCCGCGGCATCTTCATCGTCGCCGGTGCGGCGATCATCAGCGCCTTCGTCGAGGTCTTCTTCCTCTTCGGCATCTTCCTCCTCATCGTCGCCTACCGTCAGGCCTTCAGCGGCGAGGACGACGAGAACGCGGAGAACGGGCTCATCCGCCTCCTGAGGAAGAAGATCAACGTCGTCGACGAGTTCCACGGCAACAAGCTGCGGGTGGAGATCGAGGGCACGAAGTACTGGACCCCGATGTTCATCGTGTTCATCGCGATCGGCTCGACCGACGTCATGTTCGCGCTCGACTCGATCCCCGCGATCTTCGGCGTCACGCAGAACGCGTTCCTCGTCTTCACCGCGAACGTCTTCGCCCTCATGGGGCTGCGCCAGCTCTACTTCCTCCTCGGCGGCCTCGTCGACAAGCTCGTCTACCTCCACTACGGAATCGCGGCGATCCTCGCCTTCATCGGCGTCAAGCTCGTCATCCACGCCCTCCACGAGACCGATTGGGAGTTCCTCGCCTGGGGCCACTCGATCCCGGAGGTGCCGACCTGGCTGTCGCTGAGCTTCATCGTCGTCGCCATGGCGGTCGCGACGATCGCCTCGCTGATGAAGATGAAGAAGGACGGAGTCTCGTTCCGCGACGTCGGTCCGCAGGAATCCGAGACCTCGCACGACTGATCCCGGCTCACGGACGCGCGCCGCTCCCCACGCGAGGGGAGCGGCGCGCACGTGCACTCGGTTCCGGCCGGATCGGGACACCAGGGCCGGGCGCCCGGGGCCGCAGTCCGAACGCTGGGCCCCAGAGACCTCAGGACTCGGAGAACGGTCCGAAGACCGGAGTCCACTCCCGGATCGTCACGGAGTCGATGACGTCGATCGACGCATAGGGGTCCTCGCCGAGGAGGGATTCGACCTCGGCGCGGTCGGCCGCCCGGAACACGAGGAGGCCCCCGGGACCCTCGGGTCCCTCCACCGGGCCGGAGGCGAGGACGACACCGGACTCATGGAGCTCGGACTGCCAGGACCGATGGGCGGGACGGTGGGCCATCCTCGTCTCCGTATCTGACCCATAGACGTAGTTGACGGCAAAGACTGGCATCGATCCCCTCCGGGCTTGCGACAATAGGATGGAATCAGTCTAAACGGAAAGGCAGTTGTGTCTTCAGTGGTGCGCTTGCAGGAGATCCCGGCGGAGTTCGCCGACGAGGACGCGGTCTACGAGGCCTTCGGGCAGTACTGCGAGGAACTGGGGATCGAACCCTACCCCGCCCAGGACGAGGCCATCCTCTCGATCCTCGCCGGTGACAACACGATCGTCGCCACCCCCACCGGATCGGGGAAGTCGCTGGTCGCGCTGTTCGCGCTCTACCAGTCCTTCACCCGCGGCATCCGGGCCTACTACACCGCCCCGCTCAAGGCGCTCGTCAGCGAGAAGTTCTTCGGGCTCATCGATGCGTTCGGGGCCGAGAACGTCGGGATGATCACCGGCGACTCGACCGTCAACGGGGACGCCCCCATCATCTGCGCCACCGCGGAGATCCTCGCGAACCAGGCGCTGCGGGAGGGCGCGCTCCTCGACGTCGGCCTCGTCGTCATGGACGAGTTCCACTACTTCGCCGATCCCACCCGGGGATGGGCCTGGCAGGTGCCGCTGCTCGAGCTGCCGCAGTCGCAGTTCGTCCTCATGTCCGCGACCCTCGGGGACACGACCGAGATCCGCCGGACGATGGAGGAGACCACCGGCCGCGACAGCTCGGTCGTCACCTCGGCGCAGCGTCCCGTGCCGCTCGAGTACGAGTACTCGACCGAGACGCTCTCGGACACCCTGCGCGCT
Source organism: Brevibacterium sanguinis (assembly GCF_003315415.1). GTDB lineage: Bacteria > Actinomycetota > Actinomycetes > Actinomycetales > Brevibacteriaceae > Brevibacterium > Brevibacterium celere_A. The sequence continues at coordinate 341,556 of NZ_QNSB01000005.1, read as the reverse complement.
CTCGTGCGCGGCGGCCGGGCCCCCGTCTACGTCGTGTCCTTCGCGCAGTCCGCCGCCGTCGACCTGGCGACCGGACTGCTCTCCGTCGACCTCGCCGGGAAGGAGCAGAAGGCCGCGATCGCCGAGGCGATCAAGGGCTTCCGCTTCGCCAAGGGATTCGGCCAGACCCTGCGCAGGCTCCTCCTCCACGGGGTCGGCGTCCACCACGCGGGAATGCTCCCGAAGTACCGCCGGCTCGTCGAGCAGCTCGCGCTCAAGGGCCTCCTCCTCGTCATCTCCGGCACCGACACGCTCGGCGTCGGCATCAACGTCCCGATCCGATCCGTGCTGCTCACGGGGCTGGCGAAGTTCGACGGGCGGAGGATGCGCCGCCTCAGCGTCCGCGAGTTCCAGCAGCTCGCCGGGCGCGCGGGACGCGCGGGATTCGACACCCGCGGCTACGTCATCGCCCAGGCTCCCGAGCACGTCATCGAGAACCTCCGCGCCGAGGCGAAGGCCGAGACCGACGGCAAGAAGCGGAAGAAGGTGAAGAAGAAGGCGGCACCGGCCGGGTTCGTCGGCTGGTCGGAGGAGACGTTCACCCGGCTCATCGAGTCCGAGGCGGAATCCCTGCGGTCGCGGATGCGCATCGACCACTCGACGATCCTCAACCTCGTCGCCCGCCCCGGCTCCGATGTGGCGACGATCCGCGACTTCATCGACAAGACGCACGAGAGCCGGGAGCGGCGCCTCGACCTCAAGCTCACCGCCCTGAAGATCGGCCGCACCCTCATCGACGCCGGGCTCATCGTCGAACGGCGGGGACAGCTCGTGCCCACCACGGACCTCGGTCCCCAGTTCGCCCTCAACCAGCCGCTGGCCCCGTTCGTCCTCGCCGCCCTCGACCTCCTCGACCCCGAGGACGAGACGTACGCCCGCGACGTCGTCTCGATCGTCGAGGCGGCCACCCCGGTGCCGTTCGCGATCCTCAAGGGCCAGCTCGACCGGATCAGGCGCGACACCCTCGCCGAGCTCAAGGCCGAGGGGGTCGACTACCAGGACCGGATGGCGATCCTCGACGAGGTCGAGGTCCCCAGACCGCTCGCCGACATCCTCGAACCGTCCTTCGACCACTTCGTCGAGACCCACCCATGGCTGCGGGGAGGGCTCCTCGAACCGAAGTCGGTCGTCCGCGACATGCTCGAGCAGGCGATGGGCTTCAGCCAGTTCGTCGCCTACTACTCCCTGGCCCGGGCCGAGGGCAGCCTGCTGCGCTACCTCACCGACGTGTTCCGCGCGCTCACGCACAATGTGCCGGCCGACCGGAGGACCGACGAGCTCGACACGATCATCGAATGGCTCGGGGAGACGATCGCCCGCACCGACTCGAGCCTCCTCGACGAATGGCGCACCCTGCAGGGGCTGAGCCCCACCGACTTCGCCGACGAGGAGCTGCCGGACCTCGACCGCAGGTTCTCCGAGAACACGAAGGTCTTCACCGCCGAAGTCCGCAACGCCCTGTTCCACCGGGTGCTGCTCGCCGAACGCGGCGACTACGACGAGCTCGGCCGGCTCGACGCCGAGTCCGGGTTCGACGCGAAGGCCTGGGAGGACGCGATCGAGGACTTCTACGACGAGTACGGCGACCTGCGCGTCGACGCCCGCGCCCGCGGGCGGGAATACATCGCGATCGAGGCGGGTTCACAGATCTGGGCCGTGCGACAGACCCTGGCCGATCCCGAGGACAACCGCGACTGGGCGATCGACGCCGAGGTGGACGTCCCGGCGAGCGACGAGGCCGGGGAGATCGTGCTGCGGATCCTGAGAGTCGGGGAGATCGGCTGAACCGGTCCCCGCACGTGGCAGTCGGGTCGGGCGAGGACCGCTCGTGTCAGACCCGCGTAATACAGTGGACGGGTGATGAAAACCAACAGTGATCAGCGATCGGCAGGCGTGTCCCATCTCGACACCCTGTGGGTCAAGGGTGCACGCGCCCACAATCTCAAGAACGTGGAGATCGCCCTGCCCCGCGACTCCATGGTCGTCTTCACGGGACTGTCGGGCTCCGGGAAGTCCTCGCTGGCCTTCGACACGATCTTCGCCGAGGGGCAGCGGCGCTACGTCGAATCGCTGTCCTCGTACGCGCGGATGTTCCTCGGGCAGATGGACAAGCCCGACGTCGACTTCATCGAAGGGCTGTCCCCGGCGGTGTCGATCGACCAGAAGTCGACCTCGCGCAACCCGCGCTCGACCGTCGGCACGATCACCGAGGTCTACGACTTCCTCCGCCTGCTCTGGGCCCGCATCGGGGTCCCGCACTGCCCGATCTGCGGCGAGGTCATCACGAAGCAGACGCCCCAGCAGATCGTCGACCAGCTGCTCGAACTCGAGGAGCGGACGAAGTTCCTCGTCCTCGCCCCCGTCGTGCGCGCCCGCAAGGGCGAGTTCGTCGACCTCTTCACCGACCTCCAGTCGAAGGGCTTCTCCCGCGCGATCGTCGACGGCGAGCAGATCAGCCTCAGCGAACCCCCGCAGCTCGACAAGAAGTACAAGCACACGATCTCCGTCGTCGTCGATCGCCTCGTCGCGAAGCCGGGGATGCGGCCGCGGCTGACGGACTCCGTGGAGACCGCGCTCGGGCTCTCCGACGGCCGGATCGACGTCGACCTCGTCGATCACGGCCTGGTCCGCACGTTCTCCGAGCACATGTCGTGCCCCAACGAGCACCCGCTCACCGTCGACGAGATCGAACCCCGCACCTTCTCCTTCAACTCCCCGTTCGGCGCCTGCCCGACCTGCGACGGCATCGGCACCCGGCTCCAGGTCGACGAGAGCCTCGTCGTCCCCGACGAGGACCTCAGCCTCGGCGAGGGCGCGATCGCCCCGTGGTCCGGGGGCAAGCAGGTCTCGAAGTACTTCAACCGCCTGCTCACCGGCCTCGGCAACGAGCTCGGCTTCGACCTGAAGACCTCCTGGAAGGACCTCACGGCCGCCCAGCGCACCGCGATCCTCACCGGCAAGGACTACGAGGTCCACGTCAAGTACAAGAACCGGTTCGGGCGCGAGCGCACCTACTCGACGGGCTTCGAGGGCGTCTACCAGTACATCCAGCGCAAGCACGAGGAGACCGAGTCCGACTGGTCCCGGGAGCGCTACGAGTCCTACATGCGCGAGATCCCGTGTGCGAGCTGCCAGGGCACGCGCCTCAAGCCGGAGGCCCTGGCCGTCAAGGTCGGGGGCCGGTCCATCGCCGAGGTGGCCGAGCTCGCCCTCGACGAGGCCGCCGAGTTCCTCGGGTCGATGGAGCTGACCGGACGGGACGCCGCCGTGGCCGCGCAGGTGATGAAGGAGATCAACGCCCGCCTCGGGTTCCTCCTCGACGTCGGTCTCGAGTACCTCAGCCTCAACCGGGCCGCCGGCACCCTCTCCGGCGGTGAGGCCCAGCGGATCCGCCTCGCCACCCAGATCGGCTCCGGGCTCGTCGGCGTCCTCTACGTCCTCGACGAGCCCTCGATCGGCCTCCACCAGCGCGACAACCGGCGCCTCATCGACACGCTCATCAAGCTCCGCGACCTCGGCAACACGCTCATCGTCGTCGAGCACGACGAGGACACGATCGCCTCGGCGGACTGGATCGTCGACATCGGACCCGGGGCCGGCGAGCACGGGGGAGAGGTCATCTACTCCGGACCCGTGCCCGGGCTGCGCGAGGCCGACCGCTCGATCACCGGAGCCTACCTCGCGGGACGCCGCGCGATCCGGATCCCCTCGACGAGGCGCCCCGTCGACCGGGACCGGCTCGTCACGGTGGAGAAGGCGAGCGAGAACAACCTGCGCGACGTCACCGTGTCGTTCCCGCTCGGCGTCCTCACCGCGGTCACCGGGGTGTCCGGCTCCGGCAAGTCGACCTTGGTCAACGAGATCCTCTACACGCAGATGGCCAACGTCCTCAACGGCGCCTCCCGGGTGCCGGGGCGACACAAGCGGGTGACCGGGCTCGACAACCTCGACAAGGTCGTCCACGTCGACCAGTCGCCGATCGGTCGCACCCCCCGGTCGAACCCGGCCACGTACACCGGCGTGTTCGACCATGTCCGCCGCCTGTTCGCGGAGACGGAATCGGCGAAGGTCCGCGGCTACCAGCCCGGCCGGTTCTCCTTCAACGTCAAGGGCGGGCGCTGCGAGAACTGCTCGGGCGACGGCACGATCAAGATCGAGATGAACTTCCTCCCCGACGTCTACGTCCCCTGCGAGGTGTGCGGCGGGGCCCGGTACAACCGGGAGACCCTCGAAGTGACGTTCAAGGGCAGGACCATCGCCGAGGTGCTCGAGATGCCGATCGAGGAGGCCGCGGACTTCTTCGCCGCCATCCCCGCCATTTCCCGGCACCTGAGGACGCTCGTCGACGTCGGGCTCGGCTACGTGCGCCTGGGCCAGCCGGCGACGACCCTGTCCGGCGGTGAGGCGCAGCGGGTGAAGCTCGCCGCGGAGCTGCAGAAGCGCTCCCGCGGTCGCACCGTCTACGTGCTCGACGAACCGACGACGGGTCTGCACTTCGAGGACATCTCGAAGCTCCTCCACGTCCTCCAGGGACTCGTCGACAAGGGCAACACCGTCATCGTCATCGAGCACAACCTCGACGTCATCGCCAATGCCGACCACGTCATCGACCTCGGCCCCGAAGGCGGGCGCGGGGGCGGGCAGATCGTCGCCCAGGGGACCCCGGAGGAGGTAGCCGACAACCCGAGGAGCCACACCGGACGGTTCCTGGCCGAGATGCTCGAACGGGAGAGCGTCCATGGCTGATCCGGCGAGCTATCGGCCCGCGACGGGGACGATCCCGACCTCGGCCGGGGTCTACCGGTTCCGCGACCCCGACCGCCGGGTCATCTACGTCGGCAAGGCGAAGAACCTCCGCAACCGGCTCAACTCGTACTTCGCGAACCCGGCCCTGCTGCACCCGCGGACCTCGACGATGGTCCACACCGCGGCCTCGGTGGAATGGACCGTCGTCGACACCGAGGTCGAGGCGCTGCAGCTCGAGTGGACGTGGATCAACGAGTTCAACCCGCGGTTCAACGTCATGTTCCGCGACGACAAGTCCTACCCCTACCTCGCGATCACGATGAACGACGAGGTCCCGCGCGCCTTCATCACCCGCGGGAAGAGGCGCAAGGGCGTCAAGTACTTCGGCCCCTTCGCCCAGGTGTGGGCGATCCGGGACACCCTCGACCTGCTCCTCAAGGCGTTCCCCATGCGCACCTGCACCCCCGGCGTGTACCGTCGCGCCGAGCGCAGCGGCAGACCCTGCCTGCTCGGCTACATCGACAAGTGCGCCGCGCCCTGCGTCGGCCAGATCGGCGTCGAGGAGCATCGGCAGCTCGCCCGCAACGTCGCCGACTTCATGTCCGGCAGCACCGGGCGGTTCATCAGCCACCGTCAGAAGGAGATGGCGGCGGCTGCCGCCGAACTCGACTACGAGCGTGCGGCGAGGCTGCGCGACGAGATCACGGCCCTGCAGAAAGTCCTCGACAAGTCCGCGGTGGTCCTCTCCGTCAGCGCCGACTGCGACGTCTTCGCCCTCGTCACCGAGGAGCTCGAGGCCTCCGTCCAGGTCTTCCACGTCCGCCAGGGACGGATCAGGGGCCAGCGGGGATGGATCATCGAACGCTCCGACGACCACACCCCGGCCCAGCTCACCACCGACTACCTGAGACAGGCATACACGGGACTCGACGCCGAGGCGATTCCGCGCGAGATCCTCGTCGACACCGTCCCCGCCGACCTCGAGTCGCTCGAGGGATGGCTGAGCGGGCAGCGCGGGGCCAAGGTCACCGTCCGTGTGCCCGAGCGAGGGGAGAAGAAGGCGGTGCTCGAGACCGTCGCGAAGAACGCCAAGGAGGCGCTGCTCCAGCACAAGCTCAAGCGATCCTCCGACCTCACCACGCGCAGCACCGCGCTCAGGGAGATCCAGGAGCACCTCGGCCTGCCCGAGGCGCCGCTGCGCATCGAGTGCATCGACATCTCGCACACCCAGGGGTCGAACGTCGTCGCCAGCCTCGTCGTCTTCGAGGACGGACTGGCGAAGAAGCGCGACTACCGGCACTTCGCGATCCACGGGGAGGCGGCCGCCGACGACACCGCCTCGATGTACGACGTCGTGTCCCGCCGGTTCTCCCGCTACCTCGAGACGCTCGGGGACGCAGAGCCCGACGAGCGCTTCGGGTACCGGCCGAGTCTCCTCGTCGTCGACGGCGCGGCCCCGCAGGTCGCTGCCGCCACCCGGGCCCTGTCCGACCTCGGGATCGTCGACATCTCGGTTGTCGGGCTCGCCAAGCGGCTCGAGGAGGTGTGGATCCCCGACGACCCGTTCCCCGTCATCCTTCCGCGCAACTCGGAGGGGCTCTTCCTCATGCAGCGGCTGCGCGACGAGGCCCACCGCTTCGCGATCACCTACCACCGGTCGAAGCGGGCGAAGGCGATGACCTCGTCGGTCCTCGACGACATCCCCGGCCTCGGCGAGTCCAAGCGCAGCGCTCTGCTGCGGCACTTCGGCTCCGTGCGGAAGGTGCGGGAGGCGAGCGTCGAGGAGCTGTGCGAGGTCCGGGGGATCGGACCGGCGCTGGCCGAGAAGATCGCCGCCGCCCTGGAGTGAGGCACCCTGCCCGACTGCAGGGCACGGGTCGGACTGCAATAGAGTAGGGAGCACAACGATGACCCGCAGCAGGGCCGAGGAGGACGTGTGAACGCACAGGCAGAGGCGAACGGATCCGAGCATTCGGTCGAGGTCGTGCTCGTCACCGGGATGTCGGGAGCCGGACGCACCTCGGTGGCGAACGTCCTCGAGGACATGGACTGGTACGTCGTCGACAACCTGCCTCCCCAGATGATGCGCCCGCTCGTCGAGCTCGTCGCCCGTGCGGAGGGTGCGCTGCCGAAGATCGCGATCGTCACCGACTCGAAGGGGCGGGCGAAGTACGGTGAGCTCGAGACGACGATCACCGACTTCCTCGACCAGGGCCTGTCCCTGCGCGTGCTCTTCCTCGACGCCTCCGACGAGGTGCTCGTCCGGCGCTTCGAATCGGTCCGCCGGCCCCACCCCCTGCAGGGCGACGGCACCCTGCTCGAGGGGATCGAGGCGGAGCGGAACTCGATGCAGTCGCTCAAGCGGCGCGCCGACATCATCATCGACACCTCCGACCTCAACGTCCACCAGCTGACCACCGAGGTGCGGCGTCGCTTCGCGACCGAGGACGTCCCCCTGCTGCGCCTGACCGTGATGAGCTTCGGCTTCAAGTACGGGCTGCCGAAGGACGCCGACCACGTCGCCGACGTCCGATTCCTCCCCAACCCGTACTGGATCTCCCACCTGCGTGGGCACAACGGCCTCGACTCCGCGGTGTCCGACTTCGTGCTCGGCCAGAACGGCGCCGAGGAGTTCATCGAGCGCTACACCGAGACCCTCGACGTCGTCGCCCAGGGCTACCTCCGCGAGGGCCGCGGCTACGCTCTCATCGGGATCGGCTGCACAGGCGGCAAGCACCGCTCGGTGGCGATCAGCGAGCGAATCGCCAAGGCCCTCGCCGCGAAGACCGGGATCCCGGTCTCGGTGCGCCACCGCGACCTGGGAAGGGAATGAGATGAAGACCGAGGATCTCCCGCAGATCTCCCCGGCCGTCAAGGACAAGGGACCCAAGATCGTGTCCTTCGGCGGCGGCCACGGGCTCTACGCGGCGCTGCGCGCCTTCCGGCTGCTCACCGAGTCGCTCACCGCGGTGGTCACCGTCGCCGACGACGGGGGCTCCTCGGGCCGACTGCGCGACGAACTCGGCGGACTGCCGCCCGGGGACCTGCGGATGGCGCTGGCCGCGCTGTGCGACGACGGGAACTGGGGCCGGACCTGGCGCGACGTCATCCAGCACCGCTTCGCGTCCACCGGCGACCTCAACGGGCACTCGGTGGGCAACCTGCTCATCGCCGCGCTGTGGCAGATCCACGGCGACCACGTCGCCGGACTCGACTGGATGGCGAAGCTCCTGCGCGCCCACGGGCGGGTGCTGCCGATGTCCTCGGTGCCGCTGACGATCGAGGCCGACGTCCGCTTCGCCGACTCCTTCCAGGTGGTGCGCGGACAGTCGGTGCTCGCCTCGACCCGCGGGCACGTCGAATCCGTCCGTCTCGACCCCGCCGCCCCGCCGGCCCGCTATGAGACCGTCGAGGCCGTCGCCGAGTCCGACGTCCTCAACCTCGGTCCCGGCTCGTGGTACACCTCGGTCATGCCGCACCTCCTCGTCCCCTCCCTGGCGCAGGCGATCGAACGGTCCGCGGCGGTGAAATCCCTCACCCTCAACCTCGGCTCGAGCGACGGAGAGACCCGCGACCTCAGCCTCGGCGAGCACCTCGTCTCCCTCCACCGGCACGCCCCCCGCCTCGTCCTCGACTACGTCCTCGTCGATGAGGCGGCCGTCCGCGCGGAACCGGACCTCGCCGCCCGCGCGGAGGACATGTTCAGCGCCAAGCTGTGGGTCCGGCCGCTGAGCTCGAGGCGGGCGGGTCAGCACGACAGCCTCAAACTCGCGGCGTGCTACCGTGACATGTTGATCGACGCCGGGATCGACGTCGATGAGCAGTGGTAGGAAGAGTGTCAGGAGGACGAACAATGGCATTGACCGCTCAGGTCAAGGATGAGTTGGCGCGGGTGACGATCACCCGCACCTCCGCCCGGAAGGCCGAGGTCTCCGCGATCTTCCGCTTCTCCTCCGCGCTCCACCTCGTCAACGGGTCCATCGTGCTCGAGGCCGAGCTCGACACCGCGCAGGCCGCCAAGCGGCTGCGCAGCGAGATCAAGGAGCTCTACGGGCAGTTCGCCGACATCGTCGTCATCAACGCCGCCGGGATCCGGCGGTCCAACCGCTACCTGCTGCGCGTCACCCGCGACGGGGCGGCCCTGGCCCGGCAGACCGGCCTCGTCGACAACCGGGGACGGCCCGTGCGCGGACTGCCCTCGGCGATCGTCAACGGCTCCGTCGCCGACGCCGAGGCGGCCTGGCGCGGGGCCTTCCTCGCCCACGGATCGCTCACCGAGCCCGGACGCTCCGCCGCCCTCGAGGTCACCTGCCCCGGGCCCGAGGCCGCGCTGGCCCTCGTCGGCGCCGCCCGCCGTCTGGGACTCAGCGCCAAGGCCCGTGAGGTCCGCGGGGTCGACCGGGTCGTCATCCGCGACGGAGACGACATCGCCGCCCTGCTCACCCGGATGGGCTCGCACAGCGCCGTCCTCGTGTGGGAGGAGCGGCGGATGCGCCGGGAGGTCAGGGCGACGGCGAACCGGCTGGCGAACTTCGACGACGCGAACCTGCGCCGCTCGGCCCGCGCCGCGGTCGCCGCCGGGGCCCGGGTCGAGCGGGCGCTGGAGATCCTCGGCCCCGACGTCCCCGAGCATCTGCGCTACGCCGGCCAGCTGCGGGTGACCCACAAGCAGGCCTCCCTCGAGGAGCTCGGCCAGCTCGCCGACCCGCCGATGACGAAGGACGCCGTCGCCGGGCGGATCCGCCGGCTCCTGTCGACGGCCGACAAGCGCGCCGAGGAACTGGGAATCCCGGGAACCGAAGCCAGTCTGACCCCGGAGATGCTCGAAGATCGCTAAGATCGACGCCAGAGCCCGCCTCACTCCACCCACAGTCGAAAGGCCCTCATGAGGACATACTCCGACCCGCAGGAATTCGCGGACCGCACCGTCCTGGTCCGCAGCGACCTCAACGTCCCGATGGACGGGACGACGATCACCGACAAGGGCCGGATCCTGGCCTCCGCGGGCACGATCAGGGAACTCGCCGAGGCGGGCGCCCGGGTCATCGTCATGTCCCACCTCGGCCGGCCCAAGGGCGAGCCCGACCCGCGGTACTCGCTTGCTCCCGTCGCCGGCGAACTCGCCGCCGCGATCGGGCGCGAGGTGGCCTTCGCCTCCGACACCGTCGGCGAGGACGCGCAGGCGAAGGCCCGGGCACTCACCGACGGGGAGGTCCTCCTGCTGGAGAACCTCAGGTTCAACCCGGGGGAGACGTCCAAGGACGATGCCGAGCGCCAGTCCTTCGCCGCCGAGCTCGCCGCGCTGGCCGAGGTCTTCGTCTCCGACGGGTTCGGGGTCGTCCACCGCAAGCAGGCCTCCGTGTTCGACATCGCCGCCCTGCTGCCGCACTACGCCGGCTCCCTCGTCAGGGCCGAGGTCGAGGTCAGCGACCGTCTCCTCAACTCGCCCCGCCGCCCCTTCAGCGTCGTCCTCGGTGGGTCGAAGGTCTCCGACAAGCTCGGGGTCATCGACAACCTCATCGACCGCGCCGACCACCTGCTCATCGGCGGCGGGATGGTCTTCACCTTCCTCGCGGCCCTCGGCCACGACATCGGCTCGAGCCTCGTCGAGTCCGACCGGATCGACGACGTCAGGGACTACCTGCGGCGCGCGGAGGACGGGGGTGCGACGATCCACCTGCCCAGCGACATCGTCATGGCCGCCTCCTTCTCCGCCGACGCCGAGCACTGGGTGTGCCCGGTCGACGCCCTCGAGACGACGCCCGCGGGAACCGCGGCACTCGGCCTCGACATCGGTCCCGTCACCGCCGCCTCCTATGCCCAGGTGATCGAGGACTCCGCGACCGTGTTCTGGAACGGCCCCATGGGCGTGTTCGAGTTCCCCGCCTTCGCGGAGGGAACGAAGACCGTCGCCTCTGCCCTCACCGCCGCCGACGATCGGCTCACCGTCGTCGGGGGAGGGGACTCCGCGGCCGCCGTGCGGGCGCTGGGCTTCTCCGACGACGACTTCGGGCACATCTCCACGGGGGGCGGCGCGAGCCTCGAGTACCTCGAGGGCAAGACGCTGCCCGGACTGGTGGCACTGGGATGAGGACGAGGACGACGATGAGCGACCGGACCCTGCTGCTCGCGGGCAACTGGAAGATGAACCACGACCATCTCGAGGCGATCGCCACCGTGCAGAAGCTCGCGTGGGCGCTCGAGGACGCGAAACTCGACGACAGCTCGTGCGAGGTCGTCGTCATCCCGCCCTTCACCGACCTGCGGTCCGTGCAGACGCTCGTCCAGGGCGACAAGCTGTGGCTGCGGTACGGCGCCCAGGACGTCTCCCGCCACGAGCCCGGCGCGCACACGGGTGAGATCGCCGCGAGCTTCCTCGCGCGGCTCGGCTGCGCCTACGTCGTCGTCGGGCACAGTGAGAGGCGGGCCGACAACCACGAGACGAACGAGGTCGTCGCGGCCAAGCTCAGGGCCGCGCTCGGCCATGACCTCACCCCGATCCTCTGCGTGGGCGAATCCCTGGCCGAGCGCCGGGAGGGTCGGCACGTCGACTTCACCCTGGGGCAGCTCGAGGAGTCGCTGGCCGGGATCGAGGCCACCGACCTCACCGGCCTCGTCATCGCCTACGAACCCGTCTGGGCGATCGGCACCGGGGAGACGGCGACGGCCGCCGACGCCGCCGAGATGGCCGCGGCGATCCGCGGCCGCCTGGCCGAGCGGTACGGAGACGCGGTGGCGGCGGGAACCCGGATCCTCTACGGCGGGTCGGTCAAGACCGACAACGTCGCCGAGATCGTCGCCGCCGCCGACGTCGACGGGGCGCTGGTCGGCGGGGCCAGCCTCAGCGGCCCCGACTTCGCCGCTTTGTGCAAGGCCGCCGTCGGCAAGTAGACTGCCAGTAAACCCCCTGACGAAACATAGGTTGATCTCGACGTGGAAATCCTCAACATCATTCTCATCGTGGTGCTCGTCATCACGAGCATCTTCCTGACCCTCCTCATCCTCATGCACAAGGGCAAGGGCGGAGGCATGTCGGACATGTTCGGCGGCGGGATGTCCTCCTCGCTGGGCTCGTCGGGAGTCGCCGAGCGCAACCTCAACAGGTTCACGACCCTGATGGCCGTCATCTGGGGAGCGAGCATCGTCCTCCTCGGCCTGCTCACCCGCTTCAGCGCCTGAGCACCGGCGCGGCCGGGCATCGGCCGATGAGAGGCTGAGCACCGCCCCACCCGGGCACCGAGACACTCACAGGGCCCCTGCCGTACGGCAGGGGCCCTGTGACATCCACGTCCGCGGACGACCGCGCGGCCGTCCGCGGACGGGCTCAGTCGACGCCGTAGTGGTGGCGGGGCTCGACCGCCTCGATCGCGGCCCTCAGCTGCTCGAGGCCCTGCGACCGGTCGAGCAGATGGACGCGCAGCACCCTCCTGCCCTTCTCGGTCAGCGCCGCGGCGTCGCCGAGCGCCTGCGCCCTCTGCAGGACGCTGAACCCGTACGGCCGTCCGGGCACGAGCAGCTCGGTGCGGGCGGCGGCCGTGATCTGGAGGAACACACCATTGGCATGGCCTCCCTTGTGGTACTGGCCGGTCGAGTGGAGGTACCGGGGGCCGAAGCCGAACGTCGCCTGCACCCCGGCGTGGAGGGAGACGAGGGGCCGCAGCGACTCGGCATGCGCCTCGGCGATCCGGTCGAGGAACGCCTGGACCCCGACGTAGCCGTACTCGTCGACCTCGGAGAAGAGACCGTCGAGCGCGGAGACGAGGTCGCGGGCCTCACCGACGTCCCCGAAGACCTCGACGTGGCCCTCGCGGAACGCCGGCTCCTCGTCCTCGGTCCCGCCGCCGGCGGAGAGCACGGTCCGCGCATGGGACTTCGCGGCCTCGACGTCGGGCTGGTCGAAGGGGTCGACGCCGATGCCGTAGCCGGCGATGGCCGTCGCGTGCTCCCAGAACAGGAAGAGCTCGCCGAGGCTGCCGTCGATGACGGCGTGGAAGCCCGAGGGTGCGGTGAACTCGGCCGCCGGGCCGAGGGCGCAGAGGAGGGCGTCGGCCCGGGCGTCGGCGAATCCGACGTCGTCGGTGCCGTCGACGACGACGGGGAGGATTCCCTGCCCGTCCTTGCCCAGGGACTCGGCGATGAGCTGCTCGATCCACCTCCGCAGCCCCGTCAGGGCCGGAGAGGTCTCGGCGAGGACGAGCTTCTCCGTGGCCCGCGCATGGGCGACGGAGAGCCACGTGCCGAAGCGCAGCGCGGGATTGTCCGCGTCGTCGGATTCGAGCGTCGGGCTCGCGGCCGCCGCCTCGGCGACGATCGCCCGGACGTCGACCCCGGCGAGACCGGCCGGCACGAGTCCGAACGCGGAGAGGGCGCTGAACCGGCCGCCGACGGTCGCATCGGCGTGGAAGGTCGCCAGGAACCCCTCCTCGGCGGCGAGCCGGTCGAGCTCGGTCCCGGGGTCGGTGATCGCGATCATCCGCGTCGCCGGGTCGATCCCCGCGGCCGCGAAGGCGTGGGCGAACGCGCGGCGGATCGCATCGGTCTCGATCGTCGTCCCGGACTTGGAGGCGACGACGAGGACGGTGTGGGCGAGGTCGGTGCCGATCGCCTCGATGACCTGGTTGGGATCGGTCGAGTCGACGATCTCCAGACGCACTCCGGCGGCCTCGGCCATCACCTCGGGGGCGAGCGAGGACCCGCCCATCCCGGTCAGGGTGATCGACCGCAGGCCCTGCTCCTCGAGCGTGGCCCGCAGCGACTCGATGCGGGTGAGCAGCTCCTCCGCGCGGTGGGGGAGGTCGACCCAGCCGAGGCGCTGGGCGGCCTCGGAGCCGGCCGGCCACAGGGAGGGATCGGCGGCCGCGAGCCTCGCGGGCACATGGGCGTCGAGGAGCCGCGCGAGCTCGGCGTCGAACTCCTCCTGGACGGGGACGCTCAGCCGGACTCTCATGATTCCTCCAGTGCCGTCGCGACGGTCGCCTGGAGCTCTGTCCAGCTCGCGTCGAACTTCTCGAGCCCCTGGACCTCGAGCAGGTCCATGACCTCGGCGTAGTCGATGCCGAGCCGGGCGAGGGCGTCGAAGACCTCGTCGGCGGCGCGGTAGTCGTCGGGGGAGATCTCCCGCGTCACCTCACCGTGGTCGGCGAAGGCGGTGAGCGTCGCCTCGGGCATCGTGTTCACGGTGTTCGGGGCCACGAGCGAGGACACGTAGTGCGTGTCCGGGTAGTCGGGGTTCTTCACCCCCGTCGAGGCCCACAGGAGGCGCTGCGGGGCGGCTCCGGCGAGTTCGAGGACCCGGAACCGCTCCGAGGTGAACAGCTGGGAGTGGATCTCGTGGGCGAGGACGCAGTTGGCGACCCCCGCCCTGCCCTTGAGCTTCGCCGCGGCCGGATCGTCGATCGCGTCGAGGCGCTGATCGATCTCCGAGTCGACGCGGGAGACGAACACGGAGGCCACCGACTGGATGCGGCTGAGGTCGTGTCCCGCGGCCCGGGCCTTCTCCAGCCCCTGCAGGTACGCCTCGACGACGTGCCGGTAGCGGGTGAGGGAGAAGATGAGGGTGACGTTGACGCTGATGCCCGCGCCGATCGTCTCGGCGATCGCGGTCAGACCCGCCTCGGTGGCCGGGATCTTGATGAGCGCGTTGGGCTCCCCGACCTTCTCCCACAGCGCCCTCGCGCTGGCCGTCGTCGCGGCCGCGTCGTGGGCCAGCGGGGGAGCGACCTCGATCGAGACCCGGCCGTCGACCCCGTCCGTGGCCTCGTGGACGCCGCGGAACAGCCGGGCCGCCTCGGCGACGTCGGCGGTCGTCAGCTCCTCGATGGCCTCGTCGACGCCGACTCCCCGGACCTTGAGGTCGTGGAGGGTGTCGGTGTAGCCGTCGCCGGCGATCGCGGTGGCGAAGATCGTCGGGTTCGTCGTCACCCCGGTGACGTGGGACGTCTCGATCATCGCCGCGAGCCCGCCGGATTCGAGGCGCGGCCGCGAGAGGTCGTCGAGCCAGATCGAGACTCCGTGGTCCTTCAGCTGCTGCAGTCCGCTGCTCATGCTCCCACCTCTGCCGTCGACAGGGACTCCTGCGCCGCGGAGACGACCGCGGCGGGGGTGATCCCGAACTTCTCGTAGAGGGTCGCGTAGTCCGCCGAGGCGCCGAAGTGCTCGATCGACACCGCCCGGCCCGCGTCCCCGAGGTACTTGTGCCAGCTCATCGCCGAGGCGGCCTCGACGCTCACCCGCGCCCGCAGGTCCCGCGGGAGCACGGATTCCCGGTACTCGGCCGGCTGGGCGTCGAACCACTCCTGGCACGGCATCGACACGACGCGCGCCGCGGTGCCCGCCGCCTGGAGCTGCTCGGCCGCGGCGACCGCGATCGCGACCTCGGATCCGCTGGCGATGAGTGCGACCTCGGGGTCCGCGGACGTGTCCCAGAGGACGTAGCCGCCGCGGGCCGCCTCGGCGGCCGGCGCGAACCGCTCCCGGTCGAGGACCGGCACGGCCTGCCGGGTGAGGACGAGGCCGCTGGGGCCGTCGGCGCGGTCGAGGACCTTCCGCCACACGATCGCGGTCTCATTCGCATCCGCGGGGCGGACCACGTCGAGGCCGGGGATGGCCCGGAGGGCGGAGAGGTGCTCGATCGGCTGGTGGGTCGGACCGTCCTCGCCGAGGCCGATCGAGTCGTGGGTCCACACGAACAGGGTCGGCAGCTGCTGGAGGGCGGCCAGCCGCACGGCCGGGCGCTGGTAGTCGCTGAAGACGAGGAACGTGCCGTTGTAGGGGCGGGTGTTCCCGTGCAGGGCGATGCCGTTGCAGATGAGGCCCGCGGAGAACTCGCGGACGCCGAAGTGGATGTTGCGACCGTACTCGTGACCGGCGAAGGTCGACGAGGAGCGGTGGGCGGGCAGGAAGCTCGGCTCGCCCTTGATCAGCGTGTTGTTCGATCCCGCGAGGTCGGCGGACCCGCCCCACAGCTCCGGCATGGCGCCGGCGATCGCGTTGAGCACCTGACCCGAGGCCGCGCGCGTCGCGATGCCCTTCTCACTGGGCTCGAACACCGGCAGCAGCTCGTCGAGGCCGTCGGGCAGCCGGCGCTCGGCGAGACGGTCGAACAGCTCGACGGCCTCCGGATTCGCCTCGCGCCACGCCCGGTAGGACTCGTTCCACTCGGCATGGGCCGCCGCTCCGCGGTCGCGGACGGCGCGGGTGTGCTCGAGGACCTCGGGCTCTACGGCGAAGGTCGCCTCGGGGTCGAAGCCGAGCAGCTCCTTCGTCGCCCGGACCTCGTCCTCGCCGAGGGCCGCCCCATGGGCGGCACCGGTGTTGCGGGCGTTGGGGGCGGGCCACGCGATGATCGTCGACAGGCGGATGAACGAGGGGCGCGGATCCTCGCGGGAGGCCTCGAGGGCGGCGTGGAGGGCCTCGATGTCCTCGGTGTACTCGTCACCGGCGGTGAAGTCGACGTGCTGGACGTGCCAGCCGTAGGCGGCGTAGCGGGCGGCGACATCCTCGGCGAAGGCGATCGAGGTGTCGTCCTCGATCGAGATCCGGTTGTCGTCCCAGATCACCGTGAGGTTGCCGAGCTCCTGGGTACCGGCCAGGGACGAGGCCTCGCCCGAGACTCCCTCCTCGAGGTCGCCGTCGGAGGCGAGGACGACGATCTGATGGTCGAAGGGGGAGGTGCCGGGCGCGGCATCGGGGTCGAAGAGCCCGCGTTCGCGGCGGGCGGCCATCGCCATGCCCACCGCCGAGGCGAGGCCGGAGCCCAGCGGGCCCGTCGTGATCTCGACGCCGGCGGTGTGCCCGACCTCGGGGTGGCCGGGGGTCAGGGAGCCCCAGGTCCGCAGCGCCTTGAGGTCGTCGAGCTCGAGGCCGAAGCCGGCGAGGTAGAGCTGGACGTACTGGGTGAGCGAGCTGTGCCCGCAGGAGAGGACGAAGCGGTCGCGGCCGATCCAGGTCGGATCGGAGGGATCGTGGTGGAGGCCGTGCTGGTAGAGGTAGTACGCGACGGGAGCCAGGCTCATCGCCGTTCCCGGATGCCCGTGACCGGCCTTCTGGACGGCATCAGCGGCGAGGAGGCGGGCGGTGTCGACAGCGCGGTCGTCGAGTTCGGTCCAGGACAGGGTTGTCATGAGGCGTGGCGATCCTTCGTTCGGGTCTTCTGCACTGTGAAGCTTGCACTCAAACTCTACCGTGCCGGGTGCCGGACACGGCCGGGCACCGACTGGCGAAAACTTCGACAGAGGGTAGAATCGGGGGCGTGAGTGAACTTCGTCAGACCCCCGCCGCGCAGAGCGAACGACCTCTGCAGAGGACGATCGATGAGGAGAGGCACTCCAGACGGCCCCGGTCGATCATCGGGGCCTACATCGCACTGACGAAGCCCCGGGTCATCGAGCTCCTGCTCGTCACCACCGCCCCCGTGATGTTCCTCGCCGCGGACGGCCTGCCGAGCATCTGGCTCGTCATCGCCACGCTCATCGGCGGAGCCGCGGCGGCCGCCTCGGCGTCGGTGTTCAACTGCTACGTCGACCGCGACATCGACGCGAAGATGGAGCGGACCAAGCACCGACCCCTCGTCACCGGCGAGATCAGCCCGCGCGCGGCCCTGATCTTCGCCTTCAGCCTCGGGATCGGCTCGATCTTCTGGCTCGGCGGCTTCACCAACTGGGTCGCCGCGGGCCTGACCGCGTGCGCGATCCTGCTCTACGCCGTCTTCTACACACTCGTGCTCAAGCGCCGGACCACCCAGAACATCGTCTGGGGCGGGGCCGCGGGCTGCATGCCGGTGCTCATCGGATGGTCGGCGGTGACCGGATCCCTGTCGTGGGAGGCTCTCCTGCTCTTCCTCGTCATCTTCTTCTGGACGCCGCCGCACTACTGGCCGCTGGCGATCAAGTACAAGGCCGACTACGACGCCGCCGACGTCCCGATGTTGCCCTCGAAGGTCCCGCCGACCTCGGTGGGCCGGCAGATGATCCTCTACACGTGGGCGATGATCCTCTGCTCGCTCGCGCTCATCCCGGTCGCCCCGATGGGCCCGGTGTACACGATCACCGCCGTCGTCGCCGGCGCCTGGTTCCTGCTCTCGTGCTACGCCCTGGTGTCCCGCGCGAAGAAGGGCCTCGACGGGACCTCGCTGCGGGCGATGCGCGTCTTCCACGGCTCGATCACGTACCTGTCCGTGCTGTTCCTCGCCGTCGCGATCGACCCGTTCGTCGACCAGCTCATCCCCGGCGTCTGGTGACCGCCCGCCGCGTGCGCTGACGGCACGCGGCCTCTGAACGGATACCGCGACCCGGAAGTGCGTACGCGCGGCACGAATGCCGCGCATCTGCACTTCCGGGTCGCGGTCGTCGGCGGGCCGTCATGATCGTGTGCGCCCGACCGCGCTCAGCCGGCGCCCACGAGGTCGGCGATGACGATCTTCTTCATTCCCATCAGCGCCCTGATCTGAGCGTCCCCGGTCATCAGCTCGCCGAGGTTCTCCGGCACGATCTGCCAGCTGACCCCGAAGCGATCCTTGAGCCAGCCGCACTGCTCGTGCTCGGGTGAGGCCGACAGCGCCGACCAGTAATGATCGATCTCGGCCTGATCCGCGCATTCGACGGTCAGGGAGATCGCCTCGTTGAAGGTGAAGGCGGGACCGCCGTCGAGGCAGACGAAGCGGCTGCCGTCGAGCTCGAAGACGCCGGAGAGGACCCTGCCCTCCATCCCCTCGAAGTGCTCGTCGAGGGAGGCATCGGGATATCTCTCGATGGAGACGATGCGCGAGTTCGGGAACACGGAGCAGTAGAACTCCATGGCCTCCTCGGCGCTGTCAGCGAACCACAGGCACCCGACGATCGGTGTCGGCATGGGTGCTCCTCGGGTATGCGCTGTCGCAGACCGCGACGCTTGCCGCGATGGTAGCCGAGAGACCGATCATGTGGAAGGCCACGAGGACGATCGGGACGCCGAGGAAGTACTGGACGTAGCCGATGAGCCCCTGGAGGATCTCGATGACGAGGAGGACCTGCAGCGGCCGCATCATCGGCTGCCACCGCCGACGGGCCGCGACGACGAGGGCGCCGATGGTCGTCGCCACGAGCAGCCAGACCGGCACCGCGTGGGCGCGGGTGATGAGGACGTTGTCGAGCCCGTTGCGCGTCGACATCGTCGACCCCGAGTGCGGGCCCGCGCCGGTGGTGAGCACCCCGAAGACGACGATGATCGCGGTGAGGCCGAGGATGATCCAGCCGAGCGCCGGCAGCGGTTGCGGCGCCCTCCGGCCGGTGCGCACCCCCGTGTCGTAGGTGCGGCGGACGAAGTAGGCGGCGACCCCGACGGCGATCGCCGAGGGCACGAAGTGCCCGGCGACGACCCAGGGGTTGAGCTTGGTCCACACCGTGATGCCGCCGACGACGGCCTGGACGGGGACGATGGCGACGAGGCCGACGTTGAGCCAGAACAGGTCCGGGCGCGCCTTCCGGCCCTTCCACAGCATGATCATGATGACCACGCCGAGGAGGGCCAGGCCCACGGCGAGCAGCCGGTTGCCGAACTCGATGGCCCCGTGGATGCCCATCTCCTCGGTCGCGACGAGGGAGTCGGGAGTGCACTTCGGCCAGTCGGAGCAGCCGAGCCCCGAGCCGGTGAGCCGGACGATTCCGCCGGTGAAGATGATTCCGGCCTGGGCGATGAGCATGGCCCAGGCGGCGATGCGGATCTTGGTGGTGACCACTTCTCTCCTCATTCGAATCGGAACCATCTGCGCGCGGCGGCGGTTCCGGCGAGCCCCCACACGAGGAGCACGATCAGTGCGGTGATGTCGATGGTGCCGGATCCCACGGCGGCGCGCATCGCGTCGCCGAGGGCTCCCGACGGCAGGTAGGACACGACGGTGCCCCATTCGCCCGGATGGGCGAGGACGAGACCGCCGGCCCCGGCCATGAGCACCCACAGGAGGTTGGCCCCGGCCAGGGTCGCCTCGGCGCGCACGGTGCCCGCCAGCAGCAGTCCGAGGGAGAGGAAGGCGGCGGTGCCGAGCACGGTCGCGAGGACGAGCGCGGGCACGTCGACGGCGGCGGAGAGGCCGAGGACGACGGCGATGGCGAACGCCAGGGCGAACTGGATGAGCACGACGACCACGACGGCGCCGAGCTTGCCGAGGATGAGCCCGCTCGTGCCCAGCGGTGTCGTCGCGAGCTGCCGGAGCACCCCGTAGCGGCGGTCGAAGGCCGTGGCGATCGCCTGCCCGGTGAACGCCGTCGACGCCAGGCACAGGCTCAGGGCCGCGGGCAGGGCGAAGGTGAGCGGATCGGTTCCCGGTGCGATCATCCCGAGGGCCTCGAGCAGGGGAGTGCGGGCGAGGACGACGAGCATCCCCAGCGGCAGGACGAGGGAGAGCAGCAGCTGCTCCCCGTTGCGGAGCACCGCGAGCGTCTCGAAGCGCGTCTGGGCGAGCACGCGCCGCAGGCGCATCCGGGCTCCCGTGCCGGCGACGGCTGTCGTCAGGTCGAGGACGGTCATCGCAGCGGCCTCCCGGTGAGGTCGAAGAACACGTCCGACAGCGACTGCGCCTGCAGCTCGATGTCGGTGATCTCGAGGCCCGCCTC
This sequence comes from Brevibacterium sanguinis, assembly GCF_003315415.1. Classification (GTDB taxonomy): domain Bacteria; phylum Actinomycetota; class Actinomycetes; order Actinomycetales; family Brevibacteriaceae; genus Brevibacterium; species Brevibacterium celere_A. Next base: position 321,184 of record NZ_QNSB01000005.1, on the reverse strand, counting down.
GGCGATCCGCGTGCACAGGGCCGCGATCTGCCCGCTCGTCAGCGGACCGGAGACGACGACGCGCGCATCGCCGGCCGCCGTGGGCGCGATGGCGTCGAGCGCCGCGAGCAGCTCGGGGGGCGGCCCGAGGGGGGCGAGCCCGATGACGAGCCGCCTGCTCTCCGGGTTCGTCCCGCGCAGCTGCTCGGGGGCGCCGTGGGCGATGACCCGGCCGCGGTCGATGACGACGACCTCGTCGGCGAGCTCCTCCGCCTCGGCGAGGTCATGGGTCGTGAGCACGAGGGCCACGCCCTTCTCGCGCAGCTCCCGGATGAAGGAGTGGACGACGGCGCGAGACTGCGGGTCGAGGCCGGCGCAGGGCTCGTCGAGGAAGACGAGGCGGGGCCGACCGATGAGCGCGGCCGCGAGCGCCACCCGCTGCCGCTGGCCGCCCGAGAGGCGGCGGATCGAGCGGTCGGCGAACTCGTCGATGCCCAGGGGCCCGGCGAGCTCGGACACCGGCACGGGGTCCGGGTAGAGAGAGGCGAGGTGGGTGAGGACGGAGCGCGGCTTCGCGCTCATCGGCAGCCCGCCCTCCTGGAGCATGACCCCGGTCAGGAGCGAGGTCCGCTCATGGTCGCGCCACGGATCGAGGCCGAAGATGCGCACCTCGCCCGCATCGGGGGCGCGGGTGCCCACCGCCAGGGAGATCGTCGTCGACTTCCCGGCGCCGTTGGGGCCGAGGACGGCGAGGAGGGAACCGGCACGGGCCTGCAGATCGATTCCGTCGACGACCTCATGCGCTCCGTACGAGTAGCGGAGTCCGCGGATGGAGAGGGCGGGTTCTGACACCCCACCATTCTACGCGCCGTCGAAACGGGCGCGGAGTTAGGCTTACCTCGTTTTACGAAACAATTTACGCAACAATATTGTTGTGTTAGTCAAGGAGGTGGGAAATGGCAGCGCATGACACGGAAGAGAGCCGGACACGGCAGAAGGTCTTCCGCTCCGTGCTCGACGACGGACCCATCACCGCATCGGCTCTGGCGAAGGGCCTCGACCTGACCCCGGCGGCGATCCGTCGCCACCTGGACGCGCTGGAGAGCGAGGGCCTCATCGAGGTCCGCGAGCTCGCCGGCAAGCAGGCGGGCCGCGGCCGACCGGCGCGGCACTACGTGGTGACGTCGCGCGGGCACGGCGAGCTCAGCCATTCCTACGATCGTCTGGCCCTCGACATCCTCCGCTACATGCAGAGGAAGGTCGGGGCGGACGCGATCGACGACTTCAGCGCAGACCTGGTCGCGAAGCTCCGCGACCGGCTGGGGCCGGAGCTCGACCGACGGGGAGGCGCCACCGTGGCCTCCCGGTCCCGGGCCCTGGCCGCGGCGCTGACACGGGAGGGGTACGCCGCCTCGGCGACACCGGTGGCCGCCGGGACCCCGCTCGAGGCGATGCAGCTGTGCCAAGGGCACTGCCCGATCCAAGCGGTCGCCGCCGAGTTCCCCGAGATCTGCGAAGCAGAGCTCGCGATGTTCTCGGAGTACCTGGGCGTCGACGTGCGCCGCCTGTCGTCCCTGGCGCACGGCGACCACGTCTGCACGACCCACATTCCGACCTCGGAACTCACCCGCCCCCTCATCCACAGCAACGATCGACCTCAAGGAGGTTCACGATGACTGACACCAGCAATCCGATCATCGAGGCGAACCCCGAGCTCAAAGACCTCGGACAGTACGCTTACGGTTGGCACGACAAGAACGACGCGGGGGCGCTGGCCGCCCGTGGTCTGTCCGAGGACGTCGTGCGCAACATCTCGGCCCTCAAGGACGAGCCGGAATGGATGCTGCAGCGCCGGCTCAAGGCGCTCAAGCTGTTCGGCAAGAAGCCGATGCCGGGTTGGGGCGCGGACCTGACCGGCATCAACTTCGACGACATCAAGTACTTCGTGCGCTCGACCGAGGGCCAGGCCACCTCGTGGGAGGACCTGCCCGAGGACATCAAGAACACCTATGACCGCCTCGGCATCCCCGAGGCCGAGAAGCAGCGCCTCGTCGCCGGCGTGGCCGCGCAGTACGAGTCCGAGGTCGTCTACCACAAGATCAACGAGGAGCTGGAGAAGCAGGGTGTCATCTTCCTCGACACCGACACCGGCCTCAAGGAGCACCCGGAGATCTTCGAGGAGTACTTCGGCTCCGTCATCCCCGCCGGCGACAACAAGTTCTCGGCGCTCAACACCGCCGTGTGGTCGGGCGGCTCGTTCATCTACGTCCCCAAGGGCGTCCATGTGGAGATCCCGCTGCAGGCCTACTTCCGGATCAACACCGAGAACATGGGCCAGTTCGAGCGGACCCTGATCATCGCCGACGAGGGCTCCTACGTCCACTACGTCGAGGGCTGCACCGCCCCGATCTACAAGACGGACTCCCTGCACTCGGCCGTCGTCGAGATCATCGCGAAGAAGGACGCCCGCGTCCGCTACACGACGATCCAGAACTGGTCGAACAACGTGTACAACCTCGTCACCAAGCGCGCCATCGCCGAGGAGGGCGCGACCATGGAATGGGTCGACGGCAACATCGGCTCCAAGGTGACGATGAAGTACCCGGCGATCTGGCTGACCGGTGAGCACGCCAAGGGCGAGACGCTGTCGGTCGCGTTCGCCGGTGAGGGCCAGCACCAGGACACCGGTGCCAAGATGGTCCACGCCGCACCGCACACGCAGTCCTCGATCGTGTCGAAGTCCGTCGCCCGCGGCGGCGGCCGCGCCGGCTACCGCGGACTCGTCCACGTCCACCCGGGCGCCGAGGGATCGTCGAACAACGTGCTCTGCGACGCCCTGCTCGTCGACAACATCTCGCGCTCGGACACCTACCCCTACATCGACATCCGCGAGGACGATGTGACGCTGGGCCACGAGGCCACCGTGTCGAAGGTGAGCGAGGACCAGCTCTTCTACCTGATGAGCCGCGGACTCGAGGAGACCGAGGCGATGGCGATGATCGTGCGCGGATTCGTCGAGCCGATCGCCCGCGAGCTCCCGATGGAGTACGCCCTCGAACTCAACCGCCTCATCGAACTTCAGATGGAAGGGGCCGTGGGCTGATCGTGCCCGCGGGAGACCAAGGAGATTCACTTGACTGACACCACCAACCCGCTGGGCCTCGACGCGCACTCCCATGGCGCAGGGGTCCAGGTACCCGATTCCAAGCGCGATGCGCGCACCCGCAGCTTCGACGTCGCCGACTTCCCCGTCCCCACCGGACGCGAGGAGGAATGGCGCTTCACCCCGGTCCGCCGGCTGACCGACTTCTTCTCCGACACCGCCTCGGCGGGACGGCTGACGATGACGAGCGACCTGCCCGCGGGCCTCTCCGTCGAGCAGATCAGCCTGGCCGCCGCCCAGGAGCTCGGCATCCTCGAACCCGAGGACCGTGCCGCAGTCGTCGCCGCCAACCGGGCCGAGACCGTCACCCACTACTCGGTGCCCGCCGAGACCGAGGTCGACGGCGCCGTCATCATCCACGCCGACGGCACCGGTGAGGACCTCGTCCACGGCCACACCGTGATCTCCGTGGGAGCCAACGCCAAGGCGACGATCGTCGTCGAGCACGAGGGCCTGGCCCGGTACTCCGAGCTCGTCTCCCTCGTCGTCGGCGACGGCGCGGACGTCACCTTCGTCTCGCTGCAGCTGTGGGACGACGGGTCCCAGCACCTCGGCCAACACGATGCGATCGTCGGCAAGGACGCGAGGTTCAAGCACATCGTCGTCACCCTCGGCGGCGACGTCGTGCGCCTGAACTCGAACGTCCGCTACTCGGCGAACGGGGGAGAGGCCGAGCTCCTCGGGCTCTACTTCGCCGACGCCGGTCAGCACCTCGAGCACCGGACCTACATCGACCACAACACCGCGAAGGCCACCTCGAACGTCATGTACAAGGGCGCTCTGCAGGGCAAGGACGCGCGCAGCGTGTGGATCGGCGATGTGCTCATCCGGCCCGAGGCCCTGGGCATCGACACCTACGAGCTCAACCGCAACCTCATCCTCACCGATGGCGCGCGGGCGGACTCGGTGCCGAACCTCGAGATCGAGACCGGCGACATCGCCGGGGCCGGCCACGCCTCCTCGACGGGACGCTTCGACGAGGAGCACCTGTTCTACCTGATGAGCCGCGGCATCCCCGAGGACGTCGCCCGGCAGCTCGTGGTCCGCGGGTTCTTCAACGAGGTCATCCAGAAGATCCAGGTCCCGGAGATCGAGACGACCCTCAACGACCGGATCGAGGACGAGCTCGCTCGGAGCGTTCTGTGACGATGATCGACGTGGCGGCCAGTGCCGACGTCGCGGCCGGGGGCACCCTGCGGGTCGAAGTGGACAGCCACGAGATCTGCATCGCCCGCGACTCCGACGGCACCATCCATGCCATCGACGATCTGTGCACGCACGGCGAGGTGTCCCTGGCCGAGGGCGATGTCGAGGGCTGCGCCATCGAATGCTGGCTGCACGGCTCCCAGTTCGACCTCACGACCGGCCGCCCGCTGAGCCCGCCGGCCTTCGAGCCGGTGTCCGTGTACGCGTGCAAGGAGATCGCCGGGCGCATCCTCCTCGACCCCGGCACCGTGCTCAACTGAATCGACCCGCGCACCGCGCCGAGGCGCGATGCCCAATCAACAGCGAAGGATCATCATGTCCACTCTGACCATCACCGACCTCCACGTCAGCGTCACCACCGACGCCGGCGCGAAGCCGATCCTCAACGGGATCAACCTGGAGATCAACTCCACCGAGACCCACGCGATCATGGGCCCCAACGGCTCCGGCAAGTCCACTCTCGCCTACGCCCTGGCCGGCCACCCCAAGTACGAGGTCACCTCCGGTTCCGTCACCCTCGACGGTGAGGACGTCCTCGAGATGAGCGTCGACGAGCGCGCCAAGGCGGGCCTGTTCCTCGCCATGCAGTACCCCGTCGAGGTTCCCGGCGTGACCGTGACGAACTTCCTCCGCTCGGCGAAGACCGCGATCGACGGCGAGGCTCCCAAGCTGCGCAACTGGACCAAGGACCTCAAGTCGGCGATGGAGAACCTCCGCGTCGACCCCGAGTTCGCCTCGCGCAACGTCAACGAGGGCTTCTCCGGCGGTGAGAAGAAGCGCCACGAGATCCTCCAGATGGAGATGCTCAAGCCGAAGTTCGCCGTCCTCGACGAGACCGACTCCGGACTCGACGTCGATGCCCTGCGCATCGTGTCCGAAGGCGTCAACCGGGCGAAGGACGCGACAGACGTCGGCATCCTCCTCATCACCCACTACACGCGGATCCTGCGGTACATCAAGCCCGACCACGTGCACGTCATCGTCAAGGGCAAGGTCGTCGAGGAGGGCGGACCGGAGCTCGCCGACCGTCTCGAGGCCGAAGGCTACGACCGGTTCCTGCAAGCCGCGGTCTGATGTTCGCCAGGCTTCGCAACGACTTCCCGATCCTCGACACGAGGATCGGGGAGTCGCCCCTGAGCTACCTCGACTCCGGCGCGACGTCGCAGAAGCCGCAGTGCGTCATCGACACATTCACGGAGTACTACTCCCAGCGGAACGCGGCCGTCCACCGCGGCGCGCACTCCCTGGCCGTCATGGCCACCGACGCCTTCGAGGCGGGGCGGCGAGCCGTCGCCGATCTCGTCGGCGGTGCCCCTGAACAGGTGTGCTGGACGAAGAACGCGACCGAGGCGCTCAACATCGTCGCGCTCGGCATGGACCGGGCCAGCCGTGGACTCGGCGGCTCTGAGGCGAGCCGGTTCGCGGTCTCGCCCGGGGACTCGATCGTCGTCACCGAGATGGAGCATCACGCGAACCTCGTGCCCTGGCAGCAGCTCGCCGAGGCGACGGGGGCGACCCTGCGGTGGCTGTCCGTGACCGAGAGCGGCGAACTCGACCTCACCGACCTCGAGTCGATCGTCGACGAGTCGACGAAGGTGCTCGCGTTCACCCACGTGTCCAACGTGCTCGGCACGATCAACCCGGTCGAGACCCTCGTCGCCCGGGCGCACGCCGTCGGCGCGCTCGTCGTCCTCGACGCGTGCCAGTCGGTGCCGCACATGCCCGTCGACCTGCCGGGCCTCGGCGTCGACTTCGCCGCGTTCTCCGCGCACAAGGCGCTCGGGCCCACGGGCCTCGGCGTGCTGTGGGGGAGGACGGAGCTGCTCGACGCCCTGCCGCCCGTGCTCACCGGCGGATCGATGATCACCACCGTGACCATGGAGGGCGCGGCGTTCATGCCCGCCCCGCAGCGCTTCGAGGCGGGCACCCAGCCGGTGGCCGAGGTGGCGGCGTTCGCGACCGCGCTCGGCTACCTCGCCGAGGTGGGACTCGAGAACGTCCTCGCCCACGAGCAGGAGCTCGTGCGCATCCTCCTCGACGGCATCGCCGAGATCCCCGGGATCCGGGTCCTCGGCGCCGCCGAGAACCGGATCGGGGCCGTGGCCTTCGACGTCGACGGCGTCCACGCCCACGACGTCGGGCAGTACCTCGACTCGCAGGGCGTGGCCGTGCGCGTGGGCCACCACTGCGCCCAGCCCCTGCACCGACGGTTCGGGGTCACCGCCTCGACCCGGGCGAGCACGTACCTGTACAACGACGTCGAGGACTGCCGCCGGTTCCTGGCGGCGCTGTCCGAGGTCCGGCCGTTCTTCGGACTCGGCGACAGCGCGGGCGAGGGGGCGGCCTCGTGAGCACGCAGATGCAGCAGCTCTACCAGCAGGTGATCCTCGACCACTCGCGGTCGCGGATCGGCAGCGCCGCGCTGCTGCGCGACTCCGCGACCGGCCCCTGCGGTTACTCCCACCAGATCAACCCGACCTGCGGCGACGAGATCGAACTCGAGACCGAGCTCGGCGCCGACGGCGCGCTCATCGTGCGCTGGACGGGCGACGGCTGCTCGATCTCGATGGCCTCGGCCTCCGTGCTCAGCGAGCTCGCTGCCGACTCGACCCCCGAGCGGATGCTCGAGATCGAGGCGAGCTTCCATGAGCTCATGCACTCCCGCGGCACGATGGAGCCGGACGAGGAAATACTCGGCGACGCCGCGGCGTTCACGGGAGTGTCGAAGTTCCCGGCCAGGATCAAATGCGCGCTGCTGGCGTGGATGGCGTTCAAGGACGCCCTGAGCCAAGCGCAATCGTCCCTTGAGGAGAAGTAATGCCCGAAGTCATCGACTCACCCAGCAATGCGAGCGTCGACGAGGTGAGAGAGGCTCTCATGGACGTCGTCGACCCCGAGCTCGGAGTCAACATCGTCGACCTCGGCCTCGTCTACGGCGTCAGCGTCGAGGACGACGGCACGGCGGTCATCGAGATGACACTGACCTCGGCGGCCTGCCCGCTCACCGACGTCATCGAGGACCAGACGGCCCAGTGCCTCGACGGCATCGTCCCGGCCTACCGCGTCAACTGGGTGTGGATGCCGCCATGGGGTCCCGAGAAGATCACCGAGGACGGCCGCGAGCAGATGCGTGCGCTCGGCTTCAACATCTGAGAAGCCGCTCCGCACGAAGTGAGACAGCGCGTCCCCGCGGGGACGTCGCCGGCCGAGGTGGGTGTGACGGAACCGTCGCCCCCACCTCGGTCTCGTCGCGGCCCGACGTGGAAGAATGGGACTCCGACCCGCAAGGAGAATCATTGACCATCATCGCCGCCGCAGACGGCTCGGCCCTCGGCAACCCCGGACCCGCCGGCTGGGCCTGGTACATCGACGACGGCTGCTGGCACGCCGGGGGATGGCCGGAATCGACGAACAACCGCGGTGAGCTCATGGCCGTCCTCGACCTCCTCCGCTCCACCGCCGAGGTCGACGACGACCTCTTGGTCTACTGCGACTCCCAGTACGTCATCAATGCCCTGACCAAGTGGATGCCCGGCTGGAAGCGCCGCGGCTGGAAGAAGGCCGACGGCAAGGAGGTCCTCAACCGGGACCTGCTCGCCGAGCTCGACGAGGCGCTGACCGGGCGCAGCGTCGAGTTCGAATGGGTCAGGGGACACAGCGACCACACGATGAACGAAGCCGCGGATCGGCGCGCCCGGGCCGCCGCCACCGCCTTCCAGGACGGGACCACGGTCCCCGAGGGCCCGGGTTTCGTCACGGCCGAGGTCCCCGAATCCGTGCCCTTCGAACAGTCGGAACCAGTCCCGACTCCGTCCACAGGTCAGCCCCGTCCAGCCGGGCCCGAGACCACCGTCGTGTCCTGCCGCGTGCCCACTGCGGTCGCCGACGAGCTCGTCGCCCGGGCCCACGCCGCGGGCGTCCATCCGCAGTCATATCTGGCCGACCTCATCGGCCGCAGTTTGGAGAACGAATGATCCAGGCCTCAGGGCTCGAAGTCGTCGTCGGCGCCCGCACGCTGATGTCCGACGTGTCCTTCCGCGTCGACAAGGGTGACCGGGTCGGCCTCGTCGGCCGCAACGGAGCCGGGAAGACGACCCTGACGAAGGTGATCATGGGCGGGCACCCCGCGGCCGCGGGAACCGTGTCCGTGTCCGGATCAGTCGGCTACCTGCCGCAGGACCCGCGCAGCGGCGACCTGCAGGCGACCGGCAAGGAGCGCATCCTCGGCGCCCGCGAACTCGACGTGCTCGTGCGCCGACTGCGCAAGGCCGAGAGGCAGATGGCGTCGCCCGACGAGAAGATCGCGGCCAAGGCCATCGATCGCTACCCGCGCATCGAGGCGGAGTTCATGGCGGCCGGAGGCTATTCGGCCGAGTCCGAGGCGTATGCGATCGCGGCGAACCTCGGTCTCGACGAGGAGCTGATCAATCAGGAGATCGGCACCCTCTCGGGCGGTCAGCGCCGCCGCGTCGAGCTCGCCCGGATCCTCTTCTCCGCCCCGGACACGATGATCCTCGACGAGCCGACCAACCACCTCGACGCCGAATCCGTGCTCTGGCTGCGTGACTACCTCAAGGCCTACTCCGGCGGGCTCATCGTCATCAGCCACGACCTCGATCTCATCGACGAAGTCGTCAACAAGGTGTTCTTCCTCGACGCCACCCGGCAGACCATCGACATCTACTCGATGGGCTACCGGCTCTACCTCAAGCAGCGGGAGGACGACGAGCGGCGCCGCCGCCGCGAACGCGCGAACGCGGAGAAGAAGGCAGCGGCGCTGACCGCGCAGGCGAACAAGATGATGGCCAAGGCGACGAAGACCGTCGCCGCCCAGCAGATGGTCAAGCGGGCCGAGCGGATGATGGCCGGCCTCGAGGACGAACGCAGCACGGACAAGGTCGCGAACCTCCGGTTCCCGGCGCCCGCCGACTGCGGCCGAGTGCCGCTGACGGCCGAGGGGCTCTCGCGCAGCTACGGCTCGACCGAGGTCTTCACCGGCGTCGACCTCGCGATCGACAAGGGCTCCCGTGTCGTCATCCTCGGATTCAACGGCGCGGGCAAGACGACGCTCCTGCGCCTCCTCGCCGGCCTCGACGAACCGGACTCGGGGACCGTCATCCCCGGTCACGGACTCAAGCTCGGCTACTACGCGCAGGAGCACGAGACCCTCGACCTCGATCGCAGCGTGCTCGAGAACATGCGCAGCTCCTCACCGCACCTCGACGACACCGCGGTGCGGACCGTGCTCGGCTCGTTCCTGTTCTCCGGCGACGACGTCCACAAGCCCGCCCGCGTGCTCTCCGGCGGTGAGAAGACCCGGCTGGCGCTGGCGACGCTCGTCGTCTCGAGCGCGAACGTCCTCCTCCTCGACGAGCCGACGAACAACCTCGATCCGGCTTCGCGTGAGGAGATCCTCGCCGCGATCCGCCGCTACGAGGGCGCGATCATCCTCGTCACCCACGACGAGGGGGCCGTTGCCGCCCTCGACCCCGATCGGGTGCTCCTGCTGCCTGACGGAGACGAGGACCTGTGGAACGAGTCCTACCTCGACCTCGTCACCCTGACCTGAGGCACGGGCGTCGCCCTGGACTGAGGCACGCGGTGCGGCCCCGGTGGCGTCCGGCCGCCTACCGGAAGCGGTCGTCGAGCAGGGCGTCCTCGTCGGCCTCGTCCCTGCCGTGCACGACCGGAGCACCGAGCCGGTGGCGGCCGTAGCGGCTGCCCGGCCGGATCTTCGCCCCGGCGGCGAGGGCGGCCTTGTCGACGACGACGTACTCGACCTCTCCCGCCGGCCCCTGGCTCGCCTCGGCGGCCGCCGCGCGCTCCCGACGCGCCGAGATCGCCACGGCGATGATGATCATCACCCCGAAGGTGAACCACTGGAGCATGTAGGACAGGTGGTTGCCGGGGTTGCGATCGGGTTCGGGCAGCGCCGTCAGACCCTGCCCGTCGGTCCCGTCGGGGCGGACGTCGTCGAGGGCGACCTCGCCGTAGACCTGCGCATAGCCCTCGTCCATCCCGGGGATCCGCTCGGGATCGATCGCCCTGATCATGCCCTCGGGATTCCTGTCGTCCGATCCGTCCTGCGCCGGGCGGAGGCGGGCGGTGACGGTCTGCACGCCGCTCGGGGCCGCGGGCACCGCCTCGGCGTCGGGGATCCACCCGCGCACGAGCGCGATCGTCTCTCCGGTCTCGAGCCGGAACGGGACGACGACGTAGAAGCCGGTCCGATCGTTGACGGTGCGGTTGCGGGCGAGCACGGTGTCCTCCGCCCGGTACTCACCGGTGAGGGCGACCGGGCGCCATTCGTCTCCCGGATCCAGGGTCGCCGAGGTGGAGTCGAGGAGCTCCTCGACGTCGACGGGCTCGGCGGAGTAGTTCGCCTCGATCGTGGCGATCTCCGCACTCCGCTGCTCCTGGCGGTCCTTCTGCCACAGGGCCAGGACCACGCACGCGATGACGACGATGACGGTCATCGCCATGTACTTGAGCCAGCGGGCGCTGAGCAGGAACGAGTAGCGCGCCATCAGCCGGCGTCCTCCGGGATCTCGTCGAGTCCGACATCGGCGACGTAGAAGCCGCGCAGACGGTGGAACTCGCGCAGGTGGTCGAGATGTTCGTCACAGGCCAGCCACACCTTGCGCCGCACCGGGGTGTGCAGTCGCGGGTTGTTCCACAGGATCGCGCGGGTGGCATCGGCTCGGCAGCCCTTGGCCGAGCACTGGAGCTCACGGTTCAACTCTCACTCCCCATTCGGCTTCGACTCGGGGGCCTCCGTCGGTTCCTCGACGACGTCCCCGGCGACAACGCTACCCTCACCAGGATCTGCGACGACATCGCCGGTCAGCGTCTCACCGCGCGCCGGCGGCAGTTCGGGGCGCGGGGCGGCGTCGATGAGGGCCGAGCGGTCGTCGCGCGTCCGCTCGCGCCCGGCGTTGGCGAAGATCACCGCGGGATAGGGGAGGACGACGGCTCCGGCGACGAAGATCCACATGAGGACCGGGGCCGAGGCGTCGAACGCGAAGTAGGCGGCCACGAAGCAGACGGTCCGGATGCCCATCGTGATCGAGTACTTGATGATCCGCGATCGCATGTCGTCGTCGAGGGCGGTGTCGGCCGTCGTGATCTGCTGCGGGTGCTTGGACATGTCCTTCTTCGATCGGTTGGTCGACAAAATCATACTCCTGCATTGTGGGAGTCGTATCGACGCCGGTGCCAAACACGGTAGGTTTGGTCTGTATTCGTCGACCAACAGGAGAGATCCGTGTCTGAACCACGCGTAGTCCTCGTCACCGGGGGCAACCGCGGGATCGGCCGCACCATCGCCGAGGAGTTCCTCGCTTCCGGCGACAAGGTGGCCGTCACCTCGCGCAACGGAGACGCCCCCGAGGGCGCACTGGCCGTCGCCGCCGATGTCACCGACACCGCATCACTCGACCGGGCATTCAGCCGGGTCGAGGAGGAGCTCGGCCCCGTCGAGGTGGTCGTCGCCAACGCGGGCATCACCCGGGACAACCTGCTCATGCGCATGAGCGACGACGAGTTCGAAGCCGTCGTCGACACCAACCTCACCGGTGCATTCCGCACCGTCAAGCGCGCCATCACCGGCATGATCCGCGCCAAACGGGGACGGATCGTGCTCATCTCCTCGGTCTCGGGCCTCTACGGGGTCCCCGGGCAGGCCAACTACTCGTCCTCGAAGGCGGGTCTCGTCGGCCTGGCCCGCTCGGTCACGCGTGAGCTCGGCTCACGGGGGATCACCGCCAACGTCGTCGCCCCCGGCTTCATCCGCACTGACATGACCGACGAGCTCAGCGACAAGCAGCGCAGCGAGTACCTGGCCACGATCCCGGCCAAGCGCTTCGCCGAGGCCGAGGAGGTCGCGAAGGTCGTGCGCTGGGTCGCCTCCGACGACGCCGCCTACATCTCCGGAGCCGTCATCCCCGTCGACGGCGGACTCGGCATGGGACACTGAGCACGGACACCTTCACGAGCACCACCCACCACCGCTCGTCGCGAGCATCTTCGAAGAAAGGACCACAATGGGAATTCTTGAGGGAAAGCGCATCCTCGTCACCGGTGTGCTGACCGAGGCCTCGATCGCCTTCGCAGCCGCCCGCATCGCCCAGGAGCAGGGAGCCGAGGTCATCCTCTCGAGCTTCGGCCGGCAGATGAAGATCACACAGGTCATCGCCGAGCGCCTCCCGACCACCCCGCGGGTGATCGAGCTCGACGCGACCAACGAGGACGACCTCGCCGCCCTGCCCGAACGCCTCGAGGGCAACATCGACGGCATCGTCCACGCGATCGCCTTCGCCCCGAAGGACGCCCTGGGCGGCGTGTTCCTCGACACCCCGTGGGAGTCGGTCTCCGCCGCGATCCACGTCTCGGCCTACTCCCTCAAGGCGATCACCGTCGCCGCCAAGCCCGTCCTCAACCCGGGCGCCGGCGTCGTGGGACTGACCTTCGACGCGACGATCTCCTGGCCCGTCTACGACTGGATGGGCGTGGCCAAGGCCGCCTTCGAGTCGACCGCCCGGTACCTGGCGAAGTACGTCGGCGAGGACGGCGTGCGCGTCAACCTCGTCTCCGCGGGCCCGCTGAAGACGACCGCGGCGACCTCGATCCCCGGCTTCGGCACGCTCGAGGACATGTGGGGCGAACGCGCTCCTCTCGGCTGGGACCAGAAGGACACGACTCCCGCCGGCAAGGCGATCGTCGCGCTCCTCTCCGACTGGTTCCCGGCGACCACGGGTGAGATGGTCCACGTCGACGGCGGCTTCCACTCCACCGGCGCCTGATCTCCTGCCACCGAAGGAGTACGTGATGCCTGTGCTCATCCTGGCCCGCCACGCGAAGGCGGAGGACGACGGTCCGACCGACGCCGAACGCACGCTCGATGCGAAGGGCCTGGCGCAGGCCGTCGAGGCCGGAGCCGAGATCGCCGAGCGCTGGTCACCCGACGTGGCCATCGCCTCGGCGGCCCGGCGCACCGTGCAGACGGGTCAGGCCGTCGTCGAGGCCGTCAACGCCCACCACGGGGACTCGGCCGAGACGGGTCTGCGCCTGCGGCTCGACGAGTCCCTCTACCAGGGCGGGGTCGAGGACTGGCTCGACGCGATCCGCTCGATCCCGACCGGGTCCCGCTGCGCCTACATCGTCGGTCACCAGCCCGCCGTCGCCGAGGTGATCGGCCGCCTGTGCCCCGGCTTCGGCGTCCCGGAGTCGTTCCGGCCCTCGTCGATCGCCGTGTTCGACCTCCCCGACTGGGACGTCGAGCCCGGAGCGTACCCGCAGCCGCAGCTGCGGTACTTCCACGGCGTCTGAACCGCGCGCGGACCGCCTGCCCGGACCACCGGCTCAGAGCAGGCTGAGGACCTCACGCAGGTCACGGTCGACGACGACCGCGTCGGCCGCCTCGGCGAGCGCGGGCTTCGCGCAGAACGCGACGCCGAGGCCCGCCGCGCGGATCATGCCGATGTCATTGGCCCCGTCGCCGACCGCCACGGTCGCGGCGGGGTCGCACTCGTAGGCGGACACGAGCTCCGCGAAGATCGCCGCCTTCGCACCGGGGTCGATGACCCGGCCGCGGGTGCGGCCGGTGAGCCGTCCGCGATCGATCTCGAAGCTGTTGGCGAAGACGTCGGTGATCCCGACCTCGGTGGCCAGCGGGGCGATGACCTCGGTGAACCCTCCCGAGACCAGGGCGACGCGCCCGCCTCCGGCGCTCACCGCCGCGACGAGCTCCCGGGCCCCGGTCGTCAGGGTGATCTCCTCGCGCACCTCGTCGAGCACGCTCACCGGCAGCCCCGCCAGCAGGCCGACGCGCTCGGCCAGGGAGGCCGCGAAGTCCAGCTCACCGGCCATCGCCCGCTCCGTGATCGCGGCGACCTCGTCGCCGACCCCGGCGTGATCGGCGATGAGGTCGATGACCTCCTCGTTGATGAAGGTCGAGTCGACGTCCATGACCAGCAGCTGTGTTCTCATCTCGTTCACTCCCTCATCGTAGCCACAGCCGTGATGTAGTCGGCGGCGGCCGGGTGGAGTCGGGACAGGAGGGCGCCGAACTCCGGCGGCGCGACCGTGGCGGGGGCGAGCACCGTGCGCATCCGGTCGTGGATGTCGAGGGCCGCATGGATCGCCCGGCCGTCGGCGCTGCGGGGGATGAGCTTCGAGAGAGGGTGGCTCGTGCTCAGCTCCTCCTGCCAGTCCCGCCACGGGCCCGAGCGCCACGCCTCGGGCACCTCGACGGTCTCGACGATGCCCAGACCCTCCATGACGAGCAGACGCAGGCGGCGCAGGGCCTCGGCGGGAGTGCCCACCGTGACCGGGCGGTACACGGCGTCCGCGCACCCGATGACCTCGACGTTCTCCTCGGCGCCGAGGAGGACGACCGCGATCTGCCGCTCACCTCGGTGGAGGATGACGGGAGCGGAGTGCCGGCCCACCCGGAGCCGGTGCTCCTTGGCCACGGGAGGAGTCGTGTGCGGCAGCGAGGGGTGGTGCAGCGCGAGACGGGCGTGCGTGACGCCGTGCCGGGCGATCTCCGCGGCGAAGAGGAGCAGGCCCGTGGGCGGGGCGGAGGAGAAGACGTCGTCGGCGACGATGAGGGGAACATCACGTCCGTCGTCGAGGAAGGCCGACGAGACCTCGTCGGGGGCCATCGTCGCGCGCAGCCGGTGATTGAGCGCGAGGGTGAGCAGGAAGGCGTCGAGTGTGAAGTCCATGTCGAACCAGGATAGCCGTGCGCGCCTGCGCTAGAGTGTGGAGCCATGAGCGATGTCCTGACTGTGGAATCCGTGACCGTGCGCCGAGGGGCCAACCACCTCCTGAGGGACTTCTCCCTCACCGTCTCCGAGGGCCAGCACTGGGTCGTCCTCGGACCCAACGGCGCCGGCAAGACGACTCTGCTCGAGCTCGCCGCCGGTCGGATGCACCCGACGTCGGGGACGGTCGGCATCCTCGAGGAGCGGCTGGGCCGCGTCGACGTGTTCGAGCTGCGCCCGCGCATCGGCTACGCCTCGACGGCGCTGGCCAACCGGATCCCCACCTCCGAGGCCGTCCTCGACACCGTGCTCACCGCCGCCTACGGAGTCACCGGGCGCTGGGCCGAGCGCTACGACGACACCGACATCGAGCGCGCCAGGGATCTCCTCGCCGCGTTCGCCATCACCCACCTCGCCGACCGCACCTTCGGCACCCTGTCCGAGGGCGAGCGCAAGCGCGTCCAGATCGCCCGTGCGTTGATGACCGACCCGGAGCTGCTGCTCCTCGACGAACCGGCCTCCGGCCTCGACCTCGGCGGGCGGGAGGAGCTGCTCACGGCGCTGACCGAGATCCTCGGCTCGAAATGGGCCCCGGCGACGATCATGGTCACCCACCACGTCGAGGAGATCCCCGTCGGCATCACCCATGCCCTGCTGCTCAGGGAGGGCGCGGCCGTCGCCGCCGGGCCCCTCGACGAGACCCTGACCGCGGAGAACCTGTCGGCGACCTTCGACATCGACGTCAAGCTCAGCCGCGACGGCGCGCGCTTCCACGCCCGATCGCAGCTGCAGTGATGGAATGGTGGCAGATCGCGCTCATCGTCCTCGCGGGCGTCGGCGCCGGTGGGATCAACGCCGTCGTCGGCTCCGGAACCCTCATCACCTTCCCCGCGCTCGTCGCCTTCGGGGTCCCGCCCGTCGTCGCGACGATGAGCAACGCGGTCGGGCTCATCCCCGGCAACATCGCCTCCTCCTTCGGCTACCGCGAGGAGCTGCGCGGACAGTGGCGGCGGATCCTCGGGTTCGTCCCCGCCTCCATCCTCGGCTCCCTGACCGGGGCGTATCTGCTCCTCCACCTGCCCGAGGACGCATTCGAGACGATCGTGCCGGTGCTCCTCGTCGTCGCGCTCATCATGGTCGTCGGACAGCCGGCGCTCTCGCGCCACCTCAAGGAGAGGTCGCTGCGGCGGGCGCAGGCGAGCGGAACCGAGGCCAAGGTCGCCGAGGTGGGCGATCCCCTCGGGGCCGGACGCTACACCCTCACGCTCGTCGTCGTGTTCCTCACCGCGATCTACGGCGGCTACTTCGCCGCCGCCCAGGGCATCATCCTCATCGCCCTGCTCGGACTCCTCCTGCCCGACGACCTCCAGCGCCTCAACGGGCTCAAGAACGTCCTCGTCCTCGTCGTCAACACGGTCTCGGCGTCGACGTACATCATCGTCGGCCATGACCGGATCAACTGGATCGCCGTCGTGTGCGTGGCCGTGGGATCCCTCATCGGCGGGTACTTCGGGGCGCGGATCGGGCGGAAGTTCTCACCGGTCCTCCTGCGCACGATCATCGTCCTCCTCGGCCTCGTGGCGATCTGGAGGATCCTCACCCTATGAGGTCCCGCCGTCCCAGGCTCCGCTGGTCGACCGGGTCGAGCAGGAGGACGCGATGAACACCCCGGCCAAGGCACCCCTGACCCGCGCCGAGGTCATCGAGCGCGCCGTCGCCCGCGGCATCGGGGCCGAGCGGCTCCACTTCTTCGACGCCGAGGCGGTGGAGGCGTCCGGCTCGTCCGCCGGGTCCGGGACATCCGGTCCGGCCGCCGGGTCCGGGACGTCCGGTCCGGCCGCCGCGCCGGGTCTGCGCGACTACACGCAGCTCACCGACGTCGCCCTGCGCAGCGTCAGGGAACCCGCCGAGGGACTGTTCATCGCCGAGTCCTCGAAGATCATCCGCCGCGCCCACGCGGCAGGACTGAGGGTGCGCTCCTATCTGACGAGCCCCAAATGGCTCTTCGACCTCGCCGACCTCATCGCCCTGGACGAGGCGCCGATCCACATCGGCACCGACGCCGCCGTCGAGGCGCTGACCGGGTTCCACCTCCACCGCGGGGCGCTGGCGGCGATGCACCGGCCGGTCCTCCCTCCCGTCGCCGACCTCGTCGCCGACGCCCGGCGGATCGTCGTCATCGAGGACGTCGTCGACCACACGAACGTCGGCGCGATCTTCCGCTCGGCCGCCGCCTTCGGCGTCGACGCGGTGCTCGTGACGCCGAGGTGCGCCGACCCTCTCTACCGTCGCTCCGTGCGGGTGTCGATGGGCACCGTGTTCCAGGTGCCGTGGACCCGGATCGCGGACTGGCCGGGGGACGTCTCGCTCCTGCGGGACCTCGGGTTCCATGTCGCGGCGCTGGCCCTCGACGAGGACTCCGTGTCGATCCAGGAGTTCGCGGTCGCGGCTCCCGAGCGGTGCGCGATCGTCCTCGGCACCGAGGGCGACGGGCTGAGGCGCTCGACGATCGCCGCGTGCGATTCGACGGTGATGATCCCGATGAGCGGGGGAGTGGACTCGCTCAACGTCGCCGCCGCCTCGGCGGTCACCTGCTTCGCCCTGCAGCCGGCCGGGGGCTGAGGCCTCTGCGTCAGTGGCGGAGGCTACCGTGGGATCATGGACGACTCAGTGGAGCTGTACACGACTCAGGACGGTGAAACTTCGCTTCGGGTTCGCACCGATGCCGAAACAGTCTGGTTGACCAGACATCAACTGGCCACCCTTTTCGGGCGCGATGTGAAGACGATCGGCAAGCACATCTCCAACGCCTTGCGAGAAGAACTCGAAGGAGAGGCAACTGTCGCAAATTTTGCGACAGTTCAACGTGAGGGGGAGCGTACCGTCACTCGGCAGGTCGAGCACTACAACCTCGACCTGATCATCTCTGTCGGATATCGAGTGAAATCCCCGGAGGGCGTTCGCTTCCGAAAGTGGGCGACAACAGTTCTGCGCCGTTACCTCATCGACGGTGCGGCACTCAATGAACGGCGTCTGGCCGAGATCGGCAAGATCGTCCGGGTGCTTGGTCGTTCGAACGACGAATTGGTCGCAGGTGTCGCCGATGTGCTGTCCGGGTATCTGCCCGGGTTGACGATGCTTCGAGATTTCGACGAAGGACACATCGAAGTGACGCCTGCGAGCACCCCGGAACGGGGTGCTCGATAATTCCCGGGGAAACCCCAGGGTCGCCAACAACGCTCTCGCGGCGATCACTCTCATGGTCGCCATGAGCGACCCGCAGGAGAAGGATCTCATGATCGCCCTCATCGTCCGGATGATCACGGCGACGGGCTGACACGATGGGCCGACCTCATTCGTCGCCGCCTGGTTGTGAGCCGGCCAGGTGCCTGGCAGAGTGAGGGCATGTTCGACGACTTCAGCGCTGAAACGGTTGATGCCGGCAGACTGAGGTTCTTCGTCCGTCACTGTGGCGAGGGACCGGCCGTCCTGCTGCTGCACGGACACCCTCGCACCTCGGCCACCTGGCATCTTGTCGCTCCGCGGCTCGTCGAGCAGGGATTCACGGTGGTATGCGCCGACCTACCCGGTTACGGGAGGTCCGGCAAAAAGCAGCAGCGACTCCGACTGGGTCGCGCCCGATCGAGTAGGACCGGCCGTCGGCCGGATGCGGTTATGGGAAGATGAGTGCGCTGAGACTTCACCCCTGACCGAGGAGACCATTGGACCGCAGCCGGCTTGCCCACCACCTGGAACGCGCGCGCATCACGGGGGAGGTGGCGACACCGCGGGAGAACAACCTCGCGCACATCCACCGATTCCTGGCCGGCGAGCGACAGTTCGACTTCGGCGTCGAGCTCACCCGTGAATGGGACTACGAGTCCGTCTTCGCCCTCATGGTCGACCGTGCGGGTCTGCGCCCGGAGGCCGACTACTCCGACGGCGTCGACACCATCTCCACTGATCGCTGCCTCGACGCCCTCGAGCTGCTCGCCGCTGCCGTCGGCGAGACCGCGCGGGCCGGAGGCCGGATCCTCTTCGCCACGGGCCATCCGGCGGGTCTGCTCCCCGTCCACATGGCGCTTGCCGCGGCCGCCGAGGACCAGGGGGCGAACATCGTGCGACAGGACTCGGTGATCCCGGTCCCCGACATCGGCGGGGACTGCCGTGAGATCAACCGCGTGTGGATCTGGCATCTGCACGGCGGCACGCCGCACACCCACCTCGGCGAACCCATGCATGCCCTCCTCGACGACCTCGAGGCCCGGGACCGCGCCGTCCCCGACCTCGTCGTCGCCGATCACGGCTGGGCCGGAGCGGCGTCGAGCAGGGGACTGCGCGCCTTCGGCTACGCCGACTGCAACGACCCTGCCCTCTTCGTCGCCGAGGCGCAGGGGCAGCTCGAGGCGACGATCCCCCTCGACGACGACGTCGCCCCCTACCTCTACGAGCCGATGATCGCCTTCCTCCTCGACCGGGCCGGCTTCAGCCGGTCGGAACCGAGCGCCGCACTCAGCTGATCTCGGTCGCGAGTCCCTCGACCACCTCGGCGCCGGGAAGGGAGGAGAGGGCCGCTCCCGAGAGGAGGAGCTTCGAGCCGCGGATGCCGGAGCCGATGATGACCTCGCTCGCCGAGGCGACCCGGGAGTCGATGAGGACCCGGTAGTCGGCGGGCAGGCCGATCGGTCCGATCCCTCCGTACTCCATTCCGGAGTCCCCGACCGCCCGGTCCATGGGCAGGAACGACGCCTTGCGGACGTCGAGGAGCTTCTTCACCCGCTTGTTGACATCGGCACGGGTGTGGGCGAGGACGAGGCACGCCGCGACTCTCTCCTCACCGCCACGGCTGCCCGCGACGAGCACGCAGTTGGCCGAGGTCTCCGGTCCCAGCCCGGTGGCGTCGAGCAGGGCGGCGGTGTCGGCGATGACGGGATCGATCGCGAACACCTCCACCTCCCCGTCGAGCGCGGGCAGGGCCTGGGCGGTGGCCGGAGCCATGAGCTCCGGGGCATCGGCTGCGGGACGCAGCGTGAAGTGGGTCGAGAGCCGGTCCTTCGTTCTCATGTGCGTTGTGTCCATGGCCACAGTCTAGGAGCGTGGCGCCGAATCGCTTCCCGCGCGTCCATCGGATAGACTGGACTGTCGGTTCGCGTCCGGTTCCTACGGCGCGAAACGTGTCCAGCAGACGAATTCGGGCACTGGCGGATGGGTCGACCCATACCAGGCGCCTGAGCGGATTCAGCAAAGGTAAGCATATGAAGAAGGACATCCACCCGGAATACGGGCCGATCGTGTTCAACGACCTGGCCTCCGGAACCAAGTTCCTCACGCGCTCGACCGCGAAGAGCGACAAGACGATCGAATGGGAAGACGGCAACACCTACCCCGTGATCGACGTCGAGATCTCGAGCGCCTCGCACCCGTTCTACACCGGAAAGCAGCGCATCCTCGACTCGGCCGGTCGCGTCGAGAAGTTCAAGGACCGCTACAAGGGCTTCGGCAAGCGCTGAGCCCCCGCGGTCCCCGACCGCACATCCGTTCCACGCGAACTGCCCCGCACTCCTCGAGTCCGGGGCAGTTCGTCATTCACCGGTGTGCGCACCGGGCCACGGCCCGGTGGGTCACCTCGCGATTCTCAGGGGTTCGTCGACGGTGACGACCACCTCGGACGAGGGCGCGGTCCGTGCGGCGGGGTGGAAGAGGGACGCGACGCCGGTGGCGTTGTCGAGGCAGGCGGCGATGCCGTGGGCGACCTGCTCCTTGGCGGCGACGACGGCCTCCCTGATGCTCATCCCCGTCGCGATGCCGGCGGCGATCGACGAGGCGAAGGAGCAGCCGGCGCCGTTGACGAGCTTCTCGTGGACCTTGGGCGAGTGCAGGGTCGTCACGGTCTCGCCGTCGAAGAGGATGTCGATCGCGTCGTCGCCGGCCAGGCGTGCTCCGCCCTTGACGACGACGTTCTGGGCGCCCTGAGCGTGGATGATCCTCGCGGCCTCGATCATGCCCTCCACGGAGTCGATCGGGTCGAGTCCGGCCAGGGTCGCGGCCTCCTCGAGGTTCGGGGTGATGACCGTGGCCAGGGGGACGAGGTTCTCGACGAACAGGTCCTTGAGGTCGACCATCGTTCCCGCGCCCTTGCACACGAGCACGGGATCGAAGACGTAGGGCAGCTCGTTGCTCCGCAGCTTCTCGGCCAGGACGAGGGCGGAGTCGACGGACCCGAGCATTCCCGACTTGATGGCGTCGAACTCGTGGACGGACAGCGTCGACTCGAGCTGCCGGGTGACGACCTCGGGGGCGATGAACTCGAGCACATGGCTGTAGCTCTCATTCGGATCGAAGGTGACGATGCAGGTGACGACGGCGGTGCCGAACGCCCCGTACTCCTCGAACATCTTCAGGTCGGCTTCGAGCCCGGCTCCGCCGGAGACGTCGGATCCGGCGATGGTGAGCACTTTGGCGGTCATGGGGGTCCTTTCGAGATTGTGTGACGACGACGAGTCTACGTCGGATCAGCACCGGGCGAGGCCGGCATCGCCGCGCCCGCATAGCCGTGCTGGCGCCACGCCTCGTAGACGGCGATCGACGCGGAGTTCGCGAGGTTGAGCGAGCGCCTCGACGGCAGCATCGGGATCCGCACCCTGAGGTCGACATGCCCATCGGCGATGACCTCCTCGGGCAGACCCGTCGATTCCCGGCCGAAGAGGAGGACATCGCCGTCCCGGTACTCCACCTCGGCGAAGGAGTCCTCGGTGTGCGTCGTGAACGCGATGACCCTCCGCTCGCCGAGGCTCTCCCAGAGGTCGGTCAGGCGTGCGTGGACGGTGACGTCGGCGAGGTCGTGGTAGTCGAGGCCCGCCCGCCGCAGCTTCGCATCCGAGAGGTCGAAACCGAGGGGCTCGACGAGGTGGAGGTGAGCCCCGGTGACAGCGGCCAGACGGATCGCGTTGCCGGTGTTGCCCGGGATCTCAGGGGTGTGGAAGACGATGTCGATGTTCATATGGGTGCCATTGTCTCACTCCAGCATGATCTGCTCGAACGTCGTGGCCGAGTGGATGTGCACGGCCTCGTACCCGCCCTCGTCGGTGACGAACCTGTGCGGAGTCCAGGCCTCGACGACGAGGATCTGCCCGGCGTGGGCATGGATCTCACGCAGTTCGCCGACGCGATCGGAGGGACGCTTCAGGGGAGCGGCTCCCACGGTGAAGGTCGCCCCGCCTCGGCGGATGACGAAGGTCTCCGCATACGGGTGGAGGTGGAGGCGCGGGCCCCGGCCGCCTTCCCTCGTCGACTCCATGATCAGGGAGATCCCCGGTCCGCCCGGGAGCTCGGTGTAGTTCTCCGCCCACTCCTCGCCGTCGCTGCGACCGGAGGGGCGATCGATGACGTGCGCGCTCATGGCCGTTCCTCCTCGCCGAGGCGGGGCCCGCGCACGAGCAGGTAGCCCTGCCGTGTGCTCTCGGGGTACTGACCGTGCCCGTCGGGCTCCCTCTCGACGCGCGCCGAGGCGGTGAACCCGTGGGCGGCCAGGCGGGAGGCCACCTCGTCGAGCGATCGGCGGTGGAAGTCGAGGTCGACGGGAATGCCGGCGAGTTCGCTGAAATGCTCGACCTGCCGGCCGGCGGCGAGGCTGCCGGGGCCTTCGAGCTCGGATGCGGCGGCCGGGATCGACGGGAGCTGGAAGGCGAGCTGGAACCAGCCTCCGGGCCTGAGCACGCGCGCGACCTCGGAGAAGACCTCGTCGAGCTCCTCATCCGGGACGTGGATGATCGAATACCAGGAGACGACGCCGGCGAGGCTGGAATCGGCGCAGCGCAGGGAGGTCATCGACCCGACGGTGAAGTCGATGCCGGGGTGGTGCCGCCGGGCGAGCTCGATCATGGAGGGGGAGAGGTCGAGGCCCCCGGCGTCGAGCCCGAGGGCTGCGAGGAACGCCGTGACCCGTCCCGGGCCGCAGCCGATCTCGAGGGTCGGCCCGCCGCCGGCGGCGAGGACGAGCTCGGAGAACGCCCCGAGGAGCGCCCGGTCGTAGGGCTTGGCGGCGAGTTCGTTCGCGATCCACGCCGTGTACTCGGCGGCGATCGCATCGTAGGAGGCGCGGGTGGCGCTCCGGTGCGCGGGAGCCGTGTCATCGGTCATGTCACCAGCGTACGACGGCCGCCGAGCTCCGACCCGGCCCGCGCGAGCGGACCTTGCCGCAGTCCACCGACTGTGCTCAACTGGCAGAACCTGCACTGTGCACGATTCATCGACGTGATGCGAGGCGGTGACATTGGACTGGGACTGGCTGGTGCTGCTCGACGCGCACGACTACACGATCGCCCGGGAGGTGATCCTCCGCGGGGTCGCCGCCGTGTTCCTCCTGGCCTTCCTGTCGACGTTCTGCCAGTTCCCGGCCCTCCTCGGCGATCGCGGGCTCCTGCCGGCGCGGGTGTTCATCGGCCGCACGAGCGCCCGCTGGTCGCCGAGCCTCTTCCGCTGGCGGCGCACCCCCTACAGCGACCGACTGCTGCGCATCGTGTGCGGACTCGGGATGGCCCTGGCCGCCTCGGTGGTCGTGGGCCTGCCGCAGGCGGGGCCGGCCTGGGCTCCGATCCCGGTGTTCCTCGCGATGTGGGGGCTCTATCTGTCGATCGTGAGCATCGGGCAGCGGTTCTACGGTTTCGGCTGGGAGTCGATGCTCCTCGAAGCCGGTTTCGTCGTCGGCTTCCTCGGTTCGCACGAGGTCGCCCCGCCGCTGCTCATCCTCCTCTTCCTCCGCTGGCTGATGTTCCG
Source organism: Brevibacterium sanguinis (assembly GCF_003315415.1). Classification (GTDB taxonomy): domain Bacteria; phylum Actinomycetota; class Actinomycetes; order Actinomycetales; family Brevibacteriaceae; genus Brevibacterium; species Brevibacterium celere_A. The sequence continues at coordinate 297,295 of NZ_QNSB01000005.1, read as the reverse complement.
CCTCGAGTTCGGGGCGGGGATGATCAAGATGCGCGGCGACTCCTCCTGGCGCGACCTCACGGCGATGAACCACCACCATCAGACCCAGCCGATGCCCAATCCGATCAGCCGCTGGGCCCACCTCAAGCCGCAGTGGTGGCACAAGGCCGAGACGCTGGGCAGCCACATCATCCAGCTCGGCATGCCCTGGCTGCTGTTCCTCCCGCAGCCGATCGCCTCCTTCGCCGCGGGACTGATCATCGTCAGCCAGCTGGCGCTCGTCATCACGGGCAACTACGCGTGGCTCAACTGGCTGACGATCATCCTCGCGTTCTGCGGGATCAGCGACTCGTTCCTCCGCTGGCTCGGCGGCGGGCCGTTCCCCGGGTGGGGGTGGGAGGGACTGCTCGGCGATGGGACCGCGACCGGTGCACCCTCCGGACCCTCTCCTCTGTGGTGGCTGATCCTCACGACGGGGGTGTTCCTCGTCCTCGTCTCCCTCAGCAGACGCCCGCTGCTCAACCTCTTCTCCTCGCACCAGCTGATGAACGCGAGCTTCAACCGGTGGCACCTCGTCAACGCCTACGGGGCGTTCGGGTCGATGAGCGAGCAGCGGCGCGAGGTGATCATCGAAGGCACCCTGAGCGAACGACCCCAGGAGGAGGACTGGCACGCGTTCGAGTTCAAGGGCAAGCCGGGCGACGTCTCGCGGATGCCCCGGCAGTTCGCCCCCTATCATCTCCGGCTCGACTGGATGATGTGGTTCCTCGCCCTCGGCGACTGGGGAGAGGAGTGGTTCGTCCGCCTGCTCCGGAAGCTCCTCTCCGGCGACCCGGCGGTGCGCCGACTGCTGCGCATCGATCCCTTCGACGGCCGGGCGCCGACGATGATCCGCGTGCGCGTCTTCGACTACCGCTTCTCCACGAAGGAGGAGAAGCGCGAGACGGGGCAGTGGTGGGTCCGCGAGGAGATCGGCATCCTCGTGCCGCCGAGGCGTCACCTCTGACGTCGTCCCCGCGGGGACGTGGGGAGGGGGACGGCATGTCACCGGCGTCCCCGCGGGGACAAACATTGACCTCCCTGCGGGGACGTGAATGGGTGTCCGGGCCCGGGAACCGCAGCGATTCGAACGTCATCGATCATCCCTTCTGTCTCCCGACGTTTCATGTCAGTGCCGAATCCTAAAGTGAGGGCAAGGTCGGAGGAAGCGCCCGCGGCGTCGGTCGCGACCGGCATTCGCGGCCGGAGGCGTGAGGGAGTGGGAGGACGGTGCGAGTCATGGATGCCGATGTCATCAGCGCGGATGTGCCAGCCGATGAGACGTTCGGTGGGGCGATGTTCGCCGGGGAGATCGCCGAGGCGGTGCGCTCGGGCCCGTCGGATGCCGGGACGCCGGACGGCGGGGACTGCAGCGGCGACGCCGATCGCGGCGAATTCCGGGAGCGGAGCCCCGCCGATCTCAGCCCCGACGAGCTGGTCGAGGACATCCGTCGCACCATCGGATGTATCGCCCACTGCCATGCCCGGGTCATCGCCCTCATCGACGAGGTCGATCGCCGGGACCTGTGGGCGCAGTGGGTGGGAGTGACGTCCCTGGCCAACTGGGTCATGCACGTCGCGGCGGTGAGTCCCCACACGGCCAGGGAGTACGTCCGGGTGATGACGGCGCTGCGCGAGATGCCGCAGGTGAAGGAGAGCCTCGTCGAGGGCAACGTCAGCTATTCGAAGGTGCGCGAGGTCACCCGATTGGTCGGTCGGATCCCCGATGAGGACGCGCTGCGGCTGGCCGAGCACGCCACCGGCAGCCAGATCGGGGTGGTCGTGCGCAACTACCGCCAGCTCAGCGCCGCCGATGACAGCGGTGAGCTCCCGAGACTGCTGCCGAGGGACTCCGTGACCGTCCGCGGAACGGAACCGGGGCGGGCGCGGGTGACGGTCGACTTGGCGGAGGATGAGGCCGCAGAGCTCGTCACGATGCTCGAGGCCGCACGCCATACCCTCGAGCAGCACTCGGATGAGGACGCCGAGGAGCCGCGGGAGCAGATCTCCCAGGTCCAGTGCCTCATGGAGATCGTCCGGGCCTTCCCCCGAGCGGTTCCTGCCGGCAGCATGAAGGCCGATCGGGCGCGCATGCTCATCCACGTCTCCGCCGAGACGCTCGTCGGACCGACGGCGTCCAGCCCGTCCGCCGTCGGGTCATCTGCGCGCCCCACGACCGAAGCGCCCGGCGTGACGACGGTCGTGGCGTCCGCCCAGACGACGGGCGCGGCGAGGACCGAAGCGTCCGTCGAGGTCAAGGACGTCCCCGAGGCAGCCGAGGTCCAGGACGTCCCCGAGGCGGCGGCTGAGGTCCAGGACGTCCCCGCGGGGACGCCGGAGCCAATCGAGCGGGAACACCCCGCCGGCCCGACAGGATCGCGGCCCGACGAGACGGACACCACCTGCCGGATCGACGGGTTCGGCGGCATCGGCGCGGCCACCGCCCAGCGACTGCTCTGCGAAGCCCTCATCGCCGGGGTGGTCAAGGGCGGGGCCGGCGACGTCCTCGCGCTCGGCCGCTCGAAGCGCCTGGTGAGCGGACGGCAGCGCCGGGCCCTGAGCGCGCGGGACATCGGCTGCCAGTTCCCCGGCTGCCGCACGCGCAGGCGCTGCGACGCCCACCACATCCGTCCCTGGTCCCAGGGCGGGACGACCGATCTCGACAACCTCATCCTGCTCTGCCGCACCCACCACACCGCGGTCCATGAGCACGGCCTGACGATCCGGCGGACCCCGGCACCGTTCGCCGGGCGGCTGCGCGGTGCCCCGGCCTTCGCCTTCTTCACTCCCGCCGGCGCCGAGCTGCTCCCACTCGGAGACGACTGGCGGGCACGGCAGGTGTTCGACACCGCGCGGGTGGTCGAACGCGCCGAGGCGGCGACGCTCGAGGCGGATCCGAGCATTCGCGGAGGAGGCTGGGGCTTCAGGCTGGCGAATTGTCTCGCATGGATGTTCGAAGCGGAGTGGCGACACGCCCGAGAATCCGAAATCGCCGCCTAAATCTTGCCTATTTCGAACACTAGTTCGATAATGGAGACATGTCTGCAGTGCCACTCGTCGAACAGCTCAGCCGGGAGATGGGGATCTCCACGGCCACGGCTCTGTTCCATGGGCACGCACCCAGGCCGGTGCACCCGGTGCTGGCGCCGCTCTTCCGCCGCGGCGGCCTTCCCCGGGGCGAGATCGTCACCATGACGGGGGCACAGTCGCTGAGCTGCGCACTCGCCGCCATCGCCGAGGCGACCACGGAGCAGAGATGGTGCGCGGGGATCGGACTGGGTGAGCCCGCCGTGTCCTCCATCGCGGACCTCGGCGTCGATCTCGACCACTTCGTCAACGTCGCCACCCCCGCCCAGGACTGGCTGCGGGTCGCCTCGATCCTCATCGAATCCTTCGACATCCTCGTCGTCGATCCCGGCTACCTGCCCAGTGCGGGTGAGCAGGCCCGCCTGCTGGCGAAGGTGCGCGAACGCAGGATCAGCTTCATCAGTCTGGCGCCGGCGAAGGGGAGCACGGAGCACATCGAGATCACCGAGGCTCGCTGGTCGGGCACCGAGCACGGTCGCGGTCGGCTGCGCTCCTGCCGGGTCACGGCCCGCTCCCAAACCGGGGTCCACCGGTTCCTGCTGCCCGGTCCCGACGGCACCCCCGCCGAGGTGCCCGCCCCCGTCACGATGCCCGCTCTCGCCGAGGTGCCCGCTCCCGCCGAGGTGCGCACCTCCGTCGCCCGGATGAGATCGGTGATCCGCAGTGTCGGCTGACTCCGAGCGGACCCTGGTCCTCACCGTTCCCGACTGGTCGGCGGTGGCGGCCGCCGCCGACCTCGATCTGGATCCTCGCACCCCGGTGGTGGTCCTCCACCGGGGCCGGGTGATCGCCGCCGACGCCTTCGCCCGGGCCGCGGGAGTCATCCTCGGCATCGGCAAGCGAGCGGCTCAGCTGCGCTGCCCCGAGGCTCGCGTGGTGGCCTGGGACGAAGAGGCGGACAATCGTCACTTCTCAGCGGGCGTCGGTGCGCTGGAGGGACTCGTCGCCCGGTTCACCCTGCTCAGCCCCGGCACCCTCACGATTCCCCTGAGCTCGCTCCGCCACGGCTACCCCGATGAGCCGAGCGCTGTGGAGGCGCTGGTCTCCGCCCTCGTGTCCGCGACCGGCTGGGAGTTCTTCCCCGGCATCGCCGACACGGTCTTCGCGGCAGTGCTCGCCGCTCGGCAGGCGCGGCGGGTCGAGCCGGGGGCGACGCGGCGGTTCCTCGCCGCCCAGCCGATCGACACCCTCGAATACGCCGGAGCGGAGTACTCCGAGCTCATCGACGTCTTCGACCACCTGGGGCTGCGGACGCTCGGCGATCTGGCCGCTCTCGACGCGCAGGACGTCACCTCGCGCTTCGGGGAACTGGGCAGACGCGCCCACGGACTGGCGGCCGGACGCGGCCGCACACCCCTGAGCGACCATGTCCGGTCCGAGCAGTTCGCGGTCGCACGCGGCCTCGACGCCCCGACCACGCGCAGCGACACCCTGGGATTCCTCACTCGGCAGCTCGCCGCCGAACTGCTCGCCACGGTCCGCCGTCACGGCCTCGTGTGCACGCAGATCACGATCGAGCTCAGAGCCGTCGGCGGGCAGTCCTCGGTGCGGACCTGGCGGATCGACGACATGAACGAGAACACCATCGCCGACCGCCTCCGCTGGCAGGCCGAGGGCTGGCTGGCCGCCGGCCCCGGAGGACCCCGTCCCGGAGGAAAGGGGTCCACGAGCACCGGGGGAACGCGGCCCGCGAGCACCGAAGCCGATTACGACCTGCCCGATGCCGGTCCGGACCCCGAGGACTTCAGCGAAGAGGGCATCATCGCCCTGAGCCTGGCCGCCGCGGAGCTGACGACGGCCATCGGGGCCACGAAGAGCCTCTTCGACGAGAACACCGGGCAGGTCACCCACACCCTCGAGAGGCTGCAGGGCCTGTTCGGCCCGGACGCGGTGCTCGTCCCCGCCCTCCAGGGCGGGTGGGACCCGGCCGAGACGAACCTGTGGACGCCGTGGCAGCAGACCGCGACGCCCGAGCGCAACCCCCGTGCCCCCTGGCCCGGCGCCCTGGGCGCACCCCGGCCCACCACGGTCGAGCACCTGCCCGTCGACGTCCTCGCCCCCGACGGACGCCAGGTGGGAGCCCGCCCGGCAGGCCTCGAGGCCGAACCCCGGGCGATCCGGTTCCCGGCCGGGGACACCGAGGCGATCGTCGACTACTCCGGCTCCTGGCCCCTCGAATCCGGATGGTGGGACCCCGAGCACTCGACCTACCGAACCCGCCTGCAGGTCGTCACCGAGTCCGGTCGCGCCCTGCTGCTGAGCAAGGAGAACGGCCAATGGTACCTCACGGGACGGTACTGCTGAGATGGGCTTCTCGAACCCGCGCACCCCCTGGTCGCAGCTGGCCGAGCGGCTCGAGGGCAAGCACGCGCCCCGCGTCCCCGAGACCCGTGCGGGAGCCGTCGACGAGCACGCCGACGGCTCCGACGCCCCCGCCTTCTCCCGCCCCGACCGCTACCGGGTCTCCGTCGGCCCCGGCGGCTCCGACGGAGCCGACCGGTACTCGGGACCCGAACCCGAGCCGCAGCCCGAGCGCCGCCGCGCCGGTCAGGGTCCGACAGCGGGACCACTCGTGCGCACCGGGACCCAGCCCTGGGCGGAGCTGCACGTGCACTCCCACTTCAGCTTCCTCGACGGCGCCTCCGACCCCGAGGAGCTCGTCGCCGCAGGCGCGGCCGCGGAGCTGTCGTCCCTGGCGTTGACGGACCACAACGGCCTCTACGGCGCGGTCCGCTTCGCCCATGCCGCCGCCGAGGTGGGTCTGCCCACCGTGTTCGGCTCGGAGCTGTCCCTGGGGCTGGAGGAGAAGATCCCCGGACAGGTCGATCCCGAGGCGACTCACCTGCTCGTCCTCGCCCGCGGGGTCTCCGGCTATCACCGGCTCTCGGCCGCCATCACGCAGGCGAACCTGCGCGGGGAGAAGAACCGCCCCGTCTTCGACCTCGAGGAGCTTGCCGCCATGGATGCCGACTGGATGATCCTCACGGGCTGCAGGAAGGGACCTCTGCGTCGGGCCCTGGACGATGCCGATGGGGGGCTCGGCGCCCTGCGTCGGCTCATCGCCCTGTTCGGACGGGAGAGGATCGCGGTCGAGCTCAGCCGGGACGGGACTCCGGCCGACGATGAGCGGCTGCGTCACCTCCGCGAGCTGGCGGCCCGGACCGGCCTGCCCGTGGTGGCGAGCAGCAACGTCCACTACGCCACTCGAGCGCAGTGGCGGGCGGCGCAGGTGCGAGCCTCGATCCGCTCGCGCAGGCCGCTGCCGGAGCTGACCGGATGGCTGCCGGCGAGCGCGGTCTCCCGCATCCACACGGGGGAGGAGATGGCGGCCATGTTCCCGCGTGAGGCGCTCGAGACGGCGGTGAGGATCGGCACCGACTGCGCCTTCGGACTCGAGACGGCGCGCCCCGACCTTCCGCGCGATCCGATTTCCGCCCGCAGCGGGGAGAGGGAGGAGGACGCCCTGCGCCGCCTCGTCGCGGAGAGAGGCGAGAAGCGCTACGGGACCAGGGACGACAACCCCCGGGCCTGGGCCCAGATCGATCGGGAGATGGAGCTGATCGTGCGCATGGGCTTCTGCGGCTACTTCCTCATCGTCTGCTCCATCACCGACTTCTGCGCCGAGAACGACATCTTCTGCCAGGGTCGGGGATCGGCGGCGAACTCCGCCGTCTGCTACGTCCTCGGCATCACCACCGTCGATGCGGTCAAGGAGGAGATGCTCTTCGACCGCTTCCTGTCCCCGGAGCGCAAGGGCTATCCGGACATCGACATCGACATCGAGTCCGGGGACCGGCGCGAGGCCGTCATCCAGCACGTCTACGAGCATTTCGGCCGGGACCGGGCGGCGCAGGTCGCGAACGTCATCACCTACCGGGCGAAATCCTCGGTCCGGGACGCCGCTCATGCCCTCGGATACGAACCCGGGCAGCAGGACGCCTTCTCCAAGACGTGCCACGGATGGTCGACCCTGCCGAAGCCGGAGGAGTCCGATGTCCCGGAGCAGGTGCTCGACGTCGCCGGCTGGCTGCTCGGCTCGCCCCGGCATCTCGGCATCCACTCCGGGGGCATGATCCTCACGGACCGGCCCATCGGCGAGGTGGTGCCGATCGAGCACGCGACGATGGAGAACCGCACCGTCGTGCAGTGGGACAAGGACGACTGCGCGGAGATGGACCTCGTCAAGTTCGACCTGCTCGGCCTCGGCATGCTCAATGCCCTGCACGAGATGGTCGACCTCGTCGCCGAGCACGAGGGAAAGCAGATCGACCGCGCCGCCCTGGGCACGGACGACCCTGCCGTCTACGAGATGCTCAGCCGGGCCGATGCCGTCGGGGTGTTCCAGGTCGAGTCCCGGGCTCAGCTCGCGACCCTGCCCCGGCTGCGACCCGAGACGTTCTACGACCTCGCCGTCGAGGTGGCCCTCATCCGTCCCGGTCCCATCCAGGGCGGCGCCGTCCATCCCTATATCCGCCGGAAGCAGAAGAAGGATCCCGTCACCTTCCTCCATCCGCTGCTCGAGAAGTCGCTGGCGAAGACCCTCGGCGTACCGCTGTTCCAGGAGCAGCTCATGCAGATGTCGATCGACGTCGGCGGGTTCACCGGTGCCGATGCCGATCAGCTGCGGCAGGCGATGGCCTCGAACCGGTCGCAGAAGCGGATGGCCGAGCTCAAGGGGAGGTTCATGCGCGGAGCCGCGGAGAGGAATGTCGACGAGGAGACCGCGGAGTCGATCTTCGCGACCATCGCCGCCTTCGCCAACTACGGCTTCCCCGAGTCGCATGCGATCAGCTTCGCCAGCCTCGTCTACCAGTCCGCCTGGTTCAAGCTCTACCACCACGCGGCCTTCACGGTGGGTCTGCTGCGCTGCCAGCCCATGGGCTTCTACTCCCCGCAGTCGCTCATCGCCGATGCCCGCCGCCACGGGGTGCCGATCCTCCCGGTCGACATCCGGTCCTCGGGGACCACGAGCGATCTCGAGCTCGTCGAACCCGCACGGGGCGAGCCGGGAGAGGAGGGCGGCGCGCCCGCCGTCTTCGGGATCCGGCTCGGATTCGAGCAGGTCACCGGCGTGTCCGCCGCTGCTGAGACGATCGTGACCGAGCGCGAGAAGAACGGCCCCTTCACCTCGGTGATGGATCTGGCCGAGCGCACGGGCATCGGGAAGAGCGCGCTCGAGAGCCTCGCCACGGCGGGAGCCTTCGACTGCTTCGGCCTCGACCGCAGGCAGGCGCTGTGGCTGGCCGGAGGGGTCGCGGGAGCCGGACCCACGGTGCTGCCGGGGACCACCTCGGTCACCTCGGCGCCGGCCCTGCCGCTCATGGACTCCCTCGACATGACCCTGGCCGAGCTCTTCTCCACGGGGATCACCGTCGACGGCTATCCGACCGAGATCCTGCGGGAGAGCCTGACCGCGCGCGGTTACGCCTCCATCGACGACGCCTGGAAGGCTGCGGACGGCCAGCGGATGACGGTGGCCGGCATCGTCACCCACCGGCAGCGGCCGGCCACCGCCTCGGGGATCACCTTCATCAACCTCGAGGACGAGTTCGGGATGCTCAACGTCGTCGCCACGGCAGGGCTGATGAAGCGGTTCCGGAAGGTGGCGACGACGAAGAACGTCCTCGTCGTCAGCGGACTGATCCAGCGCGGGGGAGACGTCGTCAGCCTCTACGCGCACAAGCTGCTCCCACTCGACGTCCAGTTCCCGACGCACGCTCGCAACTTCCGCTGACACCTGCGGCCGGGGCCGCCGGGCGCACCAGGCCCCGGTGACGGACCGCGGCCGGCCCGACGGCGGACCGCGGCTCCGTGACGAACCATGGCCCTCGCAGAGCCATTCGCCGGGGACGGAGGGTCCCTGTGACGAAACATGACGGAGCGTGACACGAAGATGACAGGTCCGCGCACGCGCAGCCGGGTCCTCGCCGACAGTAGACACAGCACCGCTCGTCGCACCGACGCAGCACCGCTCGTCCCACCGCCGCGCAGCGCGCCAAAGCACAGGAGCAGACATGAGCCAGTCCTTCGAAACCCGGCAGATCCATGCGGGCCAGAGCCCCGACCCGACGACGGGATCCCGGGCCCTGCCCATCCACCAGACGACCTCGTTCGTCTTCGACAGCAACGAGACCGCGGCCAACCGCTTCGCCCTGTCCGAGCTCGGACCCATCTACACCCGCATCACCAACCCCACCACCGAGGTGGTCGAGAACCGGATCGCCGACCTCGAGGGCGGAGTCCACGCCGTCCTCACCGCCTCCGGCCAGTCCGCGGAGTTCCTCGCGATCACGAACATCGCCGGCGCCGGCGACCACGTCGTCGCCAGCTCCAGCCTCTACGGCGGCACCTACAATCTCCTGCACGTGACCCTGCGCAAGCTCGGCATCGAGACGACCTTCGTCGACGTCGACGACCTCGACGCCTGGAAGGCCGCCGTCCAGGACAACACGAAGCTGTTCTTCGCCGAGGTGGTCTCCAACCCCCGCTCCGACGTCCTCGACATCGCAGCCGTCGCCGACATCGCCCACCGGGCCGGCGTGCCGCTCATCGTCGACAACACGCTCGCCACCCCCTACCTCGTGCGTCCGATCGAGCACGGCGCCGACGTCGTCGTCCACTCGGCGACGAAATACCTCGGCGGCCACGGCACCTCGATCGCCGGCGTCGTCGTCGACGGAGGCACCTTCGACTACGGGGCCGAGCCGGAGCGGTTCCCCGGGTTCAACACCCCCGACGAGTCCTACAACGGCCTCGTCTACGCCCGCGACCTCGGGGCCGACTCCCCGTTCGGCGCCAACGTCTCCTACGGGCTGAAGATCAGGGTCCAGCTGCTGCGAGACATCGGTCCCGCCGCCAGCCCGTTCAACGCCTTCCTCATCGCCCAGGGCATCGAGACCCTGAGCCTGCGCGTCGAGCGCCACGTCGCCAACGCGCAGAAGGTCGCGGCCCACCTCGAGGGCCATGACCAGGTGACCCGGGTCGCCTACGCGGGACTCGAGTCGAGCCCGTGGCACGAGCGGGCGAAGAAGTACCTGCCGAACGGCGTCGGCTCCGTCCTCGCCTTCGACATCGCCGGCGGCTACGATGCGGCCGTCGCCTTCGTCGACGCCCTCGAGCTCCACTCGCACGTCGCCAACATCGGCGATGTCCGGTCGCTCGTCATCCACCCCGCGTCGACGACCCATTCGCAGCTCGACGAGGCGGCGCAGGCCGCGGCCGGGGTCAACCCCGCCCTGGTGCGCCTGTCCGTGGGTCTCGAGGGGATCGACGACATCCTCGCCGACCTCGACAAGGGCTTCGCCGCGGCCGCGGCCGTCACCGCCCGGGCCGCGTGAGCCGACTGCGGCGAAGCAGCTGACATGACCGCCCAGAGCACCTCCGTCGAGAGGATCCTCGGCTTCGTCACGGATTCCGGATTCACGTTCGGCACCGTGGAGGTCGCCTATGAGACCTATGGCGAGCTCAACGCCGAGCGCAGCAACGCCGTGCTCGTCGAGCACGCCCTGACCGGCGACACCGCCGCCGCCGAATGGTGGTCCGGTGTCGTCGGTCCGGGTGCCGCGATCGACACGGACCGGTACTTCGTCGTCTGCGCCAATGCGCTGGGCGGGTGCTCGGGGACCACCGGACCGCAGTCGCTGTGCGACGACGGGCTGCCCTACGGGTCGCGGTTTCCCGCCGTGTCGATCCGGGACATGGCCAGGCTCGAGCTCAACCTCTCCCAGATCCTCGGCATCGAGACCTGGCACGCGGTGATCGGCGGGTCGATGGGCGGCGCCCGGGCGCTCGAGTTCGCCCTGCTCGCCGGCGGCAAGGTCGCCAAGTGCGCCGTCCTCGCCGCCCCCGCGTTCGTCGAGGCCGATCAGATCGCGTGGGCGATGATGCAGGAGCGGGCGATCCAGCTCGACCCCGACTACTTCGCCGGCGACTACTCGGCCGTGGGCCGGTTCCCCGCGCAGGGGCTGGGCCTGGCCCGGCAGATCGCGCACCTGACGTACCGCAACGACGTCGAGCTCAACCAGCGCTTCTCCCGCCGGAGGCGCGCCGAGGACTACTACGAGGTGACGTCCTACCTCGACCATCAGGCGAAGAAGCTCACGGCCCGCTTCGACCCGCAGAGCTACGTCATCCTGTCCCGGGCCCTGCGCGACCACGACGTGCGCCCCGGGCGCTCCCCGGACCTGCGCACCGCCCTGTCGGCCGGGTGCCGGGACAACCTCGTGCTCTCCGTGTCCTCCGACCGGCTGTTCCCGCCCGACCAGGTCGAGATGCTGGCCCGGAACCTCCCCGGCAGGGTCGACTACCGGGTCATCGACTCCCCGGTCGGCCACGACGGGTTCCTCACCGAGGCCGCCGCGGTCTCCGCAGCGGTCGGCGAGTTCCTCGACACCTGAGCGGCGCTCAAGGTATCGCGGCGGCGCTCAAGGTATCGAGGCGCTCAGGCGGTGTCGGCCCGGCGCAGATGCTTCTCCGCGACGGGGAAGTCACGGCGGGCCCGCGCGTGCCGGTAGTGCTCGGCGGCCTCCCGCTGCCGCCGGGCCTCGATGCCGGTCGCGATCGTCGCCCGCCGATGCTCGTCGGTGTACCCGAAGGCCTCGACGAGGTCGAGCGAGTCGGCGGCGAGCTTGGCGCACAGCCGGTTGAGGGTGTCGGGCAGCTGCCGCGCCCGAGACATCGGCAGCCGACCGTACATGAGGTGCCAGCTCATGTGCTTCTCGATGAGGCTCAGCCCGTAGGTGTCGCGCAGGCGCCGGAACACCTTGGCCTGGTCGGGGTCGGTCTGGTCCCGCATCGCCTCGTCGAGGGCCTTCCACTTCTCCAGCTCGACATAGGCCCGGCCCATCTCGATGAGCTCGTGCTGGCGCGAGTTGAAGAGCGCGGCGGCATCGGCCTGGTTCATCCGCGTGGCCGGGCGCAGGTCGCCGGCGAGCTCGGAGACCATGACCTCGAGGCGGGTCTCGAGCAGGGAGCGCTGGAGCCGGCCCGAGCGGATGCGGCGGTCGGACAGACCGCGGGTGAAGGCGTCGGAGATGGCCAGCCCGGCGTTGGCGAGTCCCGTGCGGTAGAGCGAGTGCTCCGCGGCCTGGGTGCCGATGAACCGGGCCACTCCGCCGACGTCGATCTGCGCGAACTCCTTGGCGTAGTCGCCGAGGATCCGCTTCGCCGCGAGCTGGAGGAGCACCGTGTTGTCGCCTTCGAAGGTGACGTAGACGTCGAGGTCGGCGCGCAGTCCGACGAGCCGGTTCTCCGCCATGAAGCCGGCACCCCCGCAGGCCTCCCGGCACTCCTGGATGACGTCGAGGGCGAGCCACGTCGAGTCGGCCTTGAAGGCCGCGGCCCGGGTCTCGAGCAGGGCGCGGTTCTCCTCGCTGTCGTCGGCGCCGGAGAACACCTCGTCGAAGGAGGCGAGCAGCTTCTCATGGGCGAGCGCCGAGGCGTACACGGCCGCCAGGGCGGGCATGAGGCGCCGCTGATGCTGCTGGTAGTCCATGAGCGTCGTCTCGGTGATCTCGTCGGCGGTCGTGAACTGCCGGCGCTCGTGTCCGTAGCGGACGGCGATGTCGAGGGCGAGCTTCGAGGCGACGACGGCGGCTCCGTCGAGGGACACCCTGCCCTGGACGAGGGTGCCGAGCATCGTGAAGAAGCGTCGTCCGGGGGAGGCGATGGGGGAGGAGTAGGTCCCGTCGGCGGCGACCGCCCCGTAGCGGTCGAGCAGGTGGGTCCGGGGGATGCGGACGGAGTCGAAGGCGACGCGGCCGTTGTCGACTCCCGGCAGCCCGCCCTTGTACCCGTCGTCGGCGAAGGTGACCCCCGCGACGGGAGCTCCCTCGTCGGTGCGCACCCGGACGAGGAAGGCGTGCACCCCGTGGTTGACTCCCGCGGTGATGAGCTGGGCGAAGACGACCGCGGCGCGGGCGTCGCGGGCGGCGTTGCCGATGTACTCCTTCGTCGCGGCGGCGAACGGGGTGTCGATGACGAACTCATCGGTCTCGGGCGCGTACGTCGCGGTGGTCCCGATCGCCGCGACGTCCGAGCCGTGGCCGATCTCGGTCATCGCGAACGAGCCGAGCAGCTCGCCGGTCATCGCCGGGCGCAGCCACCGCTCGTGCTGGTCGCCGTTGCCCAGATGGAGGATCGCCCCACCGAAGAGGCCGAACTGGACGCCCGCCTTGATCTGCAGGCTGGGGGAGGCGGTGACCGTCTCCTCGAAGCCCGCGACGTTGGCCGCGTGCGCATTGGCCCCGCCGAGCGCCTCGGGCAGGGCCATGAGGGGCAGGCCGGTCCGCGCCATGAGTCCCACGGCCTCGAGCGTCCTCGCGCGAGTGGTCTCGAGATCGTCGGCGGGGTCGAGGTGGGTGGCGTCGTCGAGGGCCAGCGACCGGCCCAGCTGCCGGGACTCGGCCCAGCGTCCGTCGAGGACGGCGCCGATGCGGCGCGGATCGAGGGAGAGTGTCATGTGTTGCGCTCCTGTGTGTGCTCGGTGACGGTGCTCTGCTGCAGTGATGCCCACAGCCAGCGGCTGATCGTGGCGGCGAACTCCTCCGGAGGGCCCGGATCGGCCAGCCAGTTCTCGGTGGCGGCGCGGACGAATCCGATCGCGCCCGACGCCCACAGCGTGCCCTCGGGCCCCTCGAGCCCCACCCGTTCGGCGAGCAGCCGGGCGATGGAGTTGAAGAACCCGCCGGTCTCGGTCGGGGCGAAGCGGTTGACCGCGGTGTCGCAGAAGCGGTAGACACTGGGCGAGCCGGCCGCGAGCGTGACGAACGCGCCGATCATCGCCGTCAGCGCCTCCTGCGGCGTCAGCGACTCCTGCGCCGGCGGTGCGGTCGGCGCGGAGGAGGATGCGGTGCGCGCGGCTCCCGCGTCGTCGAGCGACTTGGCGATGACCTCCATCGCCCATTCGCCCATCGCCGCCTGGAGCCCCGCCCGGTCCGTGAAGTAGCGGTAGAGGGCGGCCTTCGTCGTTCCGGAGTACTCGGAGATCTGTCCCATCGACAGGTCGTCGCCGTGCTCGTCGACCACGTGCCGCACGGCCCGCAGCAGTTCCCGGCGGCGCAGGTCGCGATGCTCCTGCCATCTCGTCGACCGGCCGTCTGTGAGCGATTTCATGTTACAGACGGTAACAGGTACTGTCTGTAACAGCTAAATCCACTCACTCGGAGGTGCCGATGTCCACTCCCCGCCCACGTGCCGTCATCCTCGGCGGCAACCGCATACCGTTCGCCCGCTCCAACAAGCAGTACGCGAAGGCGAGCAACCTCGACATGCTCACGAGCGCCCTCGACGGGCTCGTCGCGCGCTTCGGACTCGCCGGCGCCCGCCTCGGCGAGGTGGCCGGAGGTGCGGTGCTCAAGCACTCGAAGGACTTCAACCTCACCCGGGAGGCGGTCCTCGGCTCGGCGCTCGCGCCGACGACCCCCGCCTTCGACGTCGGTCAGGCCTGCGCGACCGGGCTCGAGACCGTCGTGAGCATCACGCACAAGATCAACGCCGGGCAGATGGAGTCGGGCATCGCGGCCGGCGTCGATTCGGCCTCCGACGCCCCCATCGTCGTCGGCGACTCGATGCGCGAGATCCTCCTCGAGCTCAGCCGTGCCAAGACCCTGCCGCAGCGGGCGAGGATCGCCTCCCAGATCCGCCCCTCGTACCTCACCCCCCAGGCCCCGTCGACAGGGGAGCCGCGGACGGGGCTGAGCATGGGTGAGCACCAGGCGCTGACGACGGCGGCCTGGGGGATCAGCCGGCAGGCGCAGGACGAGCTCGCGCTGGCCTCCCACCGCAACCTCGCCCAGGCCTGGGACGAGGGCTTCTTCGACGACCTGTCCACCCCGTACCTCGGCGTCACCCGTGACACCAATCTGCGCCCGGACTCGACGCTCGAGTCGCTGGCCAAGCTCGACCCCGTCTTCGGCAGGCGGCTCGACGCCCCGGCGACGATGACCGCGGGCAACTCGACCCCGCTGACCGACGGGGCCTCGACGGTGCTGCTCGGCAGCGAGGACTGGGCCGCCGAGCACGGCTTCACCCCGCTGGCGCGGCTCGTCGACGCCGAGGCCGCCGCGGTCGATTTCGTCGACGGTGCCGAGGGCCTCCTCATGGCCCCGGCCTACGCGGTGCCCCGCCTGCTCGCCCGCAACGGACTGACATTCGCGGACTTCGACGTGTTCGAGATCCACGAGGCCTTCGCCTCGACCGTCCTGTGCCACCTCGCGGCATGGGAGTCCGAGGAGTTCTGCCGCGAGAAGCTCGGACTCGACGCGCCGCTCGGGGCGATCGACCGCGCGAAGCTCAATCCGCTCGGATCGAGCCTGGCCGCCGGACACCCGTTCGCGGCCACAGGCGGACGGATCATCGCGAGCACCGCCAAGCACCTGAGCACCACCGGAAAGAAGCGTTCCCTCGTCTCGATCTGCGCCGCCGGAGGCCAGGGACTGACCGCGATAGTGGAGGCAGCATGAAGGACACATACCTCGACCTCGTCAACGGACCGCTGGGGCAGATCGCCAAGCGGCTCGGGCTCCCGCAGCCGGTGAGGCTCCACCGCTTCGGCCAGGTGCCCGAGCACCATCTCACCGCCCCGGTCCTCGTCCTCGGCGGCAGCCCCGGCGCCCAGAGCATCGCCGACAGGCTGCTCTCCGAGGGCTTCGAGGTCCGCCGCCACGCTGGCTCTGCCGAGAGGCTGCGGGCGGTCATCGCCGTGTTCGACGAGGCGAAGGAGCCGGCCGACCTCTCCGCGACCGCGCTCGAGATCGGCGCCTCCCTGCGCTCCCTGCTCCCGTGCGCGCGGGTCATCACCGTCTCCCGGGCGCCCCGTCCCGGGACCGGAGCCGCCGAGGCGGTCGCCACCGCACAGGCCGTGACCGGCCTGACCCGGTCGCTCGCGCACGAGATGCGAGCCGGATCGACGGCCAACGGCATCCTCCTCGACGGCGTCGACGTCGAGGCCGCCTCGGTGACCGCGGCGCTGTGGTTCCTCCTCTCGGCGAAGTCCGCCTACGTCTCCGGTCAGTTCATCCCGGTCACGGGCGCGGGCGAGGCGATCAGCGCCGCCGACTTCGAATCCACCGGTGAGCGGGGACCCCTGGCCGGGCGCACCGCCGTCGTCACCGGAGCCGCACGGGGGATCGGCGCGGCCATCGCCCGCACGCTGGCCCGTGACGGGGCGAGCATCGTCGGCGTCGACATGCCGCAGGCAGGTCAGGCGCTGGCCGAGGTGATGAACGAGGTGGGAGGACGCACCCTCCAGCTCGACATCACCGCGGACACGGCGGCCGATCGGATCGCCGAGAGCCTCGACGGGCGCGTCGACATCCTCGTCCACAACGCCGGCATCACCCGGGACAAGCTGCTCGCCAACATGGATCCGGCTCGCTGGGACTCCGTCCTCGCGGTCAACCTCGAGTCCCAGGCGAGGATCAACGCCGAACTGTCCGAGCGCGGTCTCTTCGTCACCGGGGCGCAGGTCGTGTCGCTCGCCTCGACCTCGGGCATCGCCGGCAACCGCGGGCAGACGAACTACGCGGCCTCGAAGGCCGGGGTGATCGGACTCACGGCCGCCTCGGCGCAGGAGTTCGCCCGTCGCGCCGGCAGCATCAACGCCGTGGCCCCGGGATTCATCGAGACCGACATGACCGCGAAGATGCCGGCGCTGACCCGCCAGGTCGCGCGCCGGCTCTCGAGTCTCCAGCAGGGAGGGCAGCCGATCGACGTGGCCGAGGCCGTCGCCTTCCTCGCCTCGGCGCCCGCCCGTGGGATCAACGGGTCGACCCTGCGGGTCTGCGGCCAGAACATGGTGGGTGCGTGATGGCCGACTCCATGCTCCCGCTCTATGCGAAGGCCGTGCTCAAGGCGCTGCCGCTGCCCGGCGCGAGCCGCGCGAGGATGCCCGAGCGCACGATCGTGCGCAGCGTGCCCATCGACGCGGACGCCTATGCCGGGTTCACGACCGTCGTCGAGGCGGGCCTGGGCGACATCGTCCACCCGGGCTACCTCCATGTCCTCGCGTTCCCGCTGAGCATGCAGCTGCTCAGCGATCCCGGGGTGCCGCTGCCGATGATGGGCATGGTCCACATCCGCAACCGGGTCGACTCCCTGGCACCGGTGCGCGTCGGGGACGTCGTCGACCTCCACGTGCGCCTCGACGGACCGTTCGAGCACGACAAGGGCACGACGATCGACGTCCTCGTCGAGGCGAGGGTCGACGGAGAGCCCCGGATGCTCGAGACGACGACCTATCTCGCGAAGGGCCGGACTCTGTCCGGAGCGAAACCGGGGCCCGTGATCGACCGGCAGGAGTTCACGGCCCCGCAGCCCACGGCCCTGTGGCGCCTCGACCCGATCGTCGGCACCCGGTACGCGCGGGCGTCGGGCGACTACAACCCCATCCACCTGAGCAGCCTCGCCGCCCGGGGATTCGGGTTCCCGCGGGTCATCGCCCACGGGATGTACAGCGCGTCCCGGGCGCTGGCCGCCGTCGACGTCCGGCTCGAGCGCTACCGGTGGGACGTCGCATTCGCCAAACCGGTGCTCCTGCCCTCGACGGTGGGCTTCGCGATCACCGCGGGCAGGCGCCACGAGGAGTCGGCATCCGCCGTCTTCGACCCGCGCAGGGGCCGCCCGCACGTGCTCTCCGAGGTGTCCCGGCTCGACTGAGGCGGGCCGGAAGTGGAGTGCGTCACAATCGCCTGTTTCGGTTTGGCACTGCCGTCGAAGCCGTGTAGAGTAATTCCTGTTGCCAGCGCGGGTGGCGGAATTGGTAGACGCGCTAGCTTGAGGTGCTAGTGCCCAACTTATCGGGCGTGGGGGTTCAAGTCCCCCTCTGCGCACATCGGTCAAGGCCTCCGGATTTCGATCCGGGGGCCTTGATGCATTCACGATCGCAGTTCGTCCTCGCGCTAGGCTGGGAGCATCAGCACCGTCGCCCCACCGATCGGAGACCCCCGTGAACGATTTCAGCGCCGCCGAGGCCGAGGTCACGTCCCTGTGCCAGCAGCTCATCCGGATCGACACCCAGAACTGGGGCGGGAACCGCGCCAACCCGGAGCGGCCCGCCGCCGACCTCATCGCCTCCTGGTTCGACGAGGTGGGCCTGACGTCGACGATCGTCGAATCCGCTCCCGGCCGGGCCTCCCTCGTCGCCCGCATCGAGGGCACCGACCCCGAGGCCGCGGCCCTCGTCGTCCACGGGCACACCGACGTCGTGCCCGCAGCGGCCGAGGACTGGAGCGTCGACCCCTTCGCCGGAGAGATCAGGGACGGGCTCCTGTGGGGCCGGGGAGCCGTGGACATGAAGGACATGGACGCGATGATCATCGCCGCGGTCCGCGACATGCTCCGCACCGGACGACGGCCCCGCCGCGACCTCATCATCGCGTTCTTCGCCGACGAGGAGGCCGGAGGCGACTACGGCGCCGGCTACATGGTCAAGCACCACCCCGAGCTCTTCGCCGGCGCCACCGAGGCGATCTCCGAGGTCGGGGGATACTCCGTCGACATCCGCGGCCAGCGCGTCTACCTCATCCAGACCGCGGAGAAGGGGCTCGCCTGGCTCAACCTGCTCGCCCACGGCACGGCCGGCCACGGTTCGCAGCGCAACGACGACAACCCCGTCACCCTGCTCGCCGCCGCGATCGCCCGGATCGGCGCGCACCCGTGGCCGCAGGAGATCCCGCTCGCGACCCGGCAGCTGCTCGAGGGCGTCTCGGAGATCACCGGCATCGAGTTCCGCGCCGAGACGGTCTCCGAGCTGCTCGCCGAGCTCGGCTCGGTCGAGAAGTTCGTCGCCCCCACCCTGCAGAACACCTCGAACCCGACGTTCCTCGAGGCCGGCTACAAGCACAACGTCATCCCGGGCACCGCCTCGGCGTACGTCGACTGCCGCACCCTGCCCGGCCGGCACGAGGACGTCATGCTCCGGATCAAGGAGCTCGCCGGACCCGGGATCGACATCGAGGTCTCCACCGAGGGCATCGCGCTCGAAGCCCCCTTCGACACCCCGCTCGTGGCGCAGATGAAGGCGAGCCTGCTCGCCGAGGATCCCGGCGCCCGGGTGCTGCCGTACACGCTCTCGGGAGGCACGGACAACAAGTCGCTCGCCGAGCTCGGGATCACCGGCTACGGGTTCGCGCCCCTGCGGCTGACCGGCGACCTCGACTTCCCCGCGATGTTCCACGGCGTCGACGAGAGGGTCCCCGTCGCGGCCCTCGAGTTCGGGACCCGCGTCCTCGGAGACTTCCTGCTGCGGGCATGAGCGTGACCGCGATCCCGGCGAGCACGAGGGCGGCGCTGAGCACCGTCGTCGTGCTCACGAGGGATCCGGGCAGGGGGACGGCGAGGTCGAGGAGGAGGGCGCCGGCGAGGTTGCCGAACAGCGAGAACAGGGTGAGCAGCAGCACTCCCAGGCGCCGCACCGTCAGCGACGTGAACGCGATGAACACGACCCCGAGGACCCCGCCGAGGAGGATCCACCACTGACCGGGGCCCGGGAAGCCGGTCCACCGCACACCCGAGGCGAGGAGGACGCCGGTGAGCGCGAGCAGGAGGAGGAACCCGACGGCGAAGTTGACCGCGGTCGCCACGACCGCCGAGCCGGTGGCCGCGCGGATTCGCCCGTTGCACGCCTGCTGGAGGGCCGTCAGGGCTCCCGAGGCGAAGGGCAGCAGCGGCGCCCACAGCGGCACCCCGAGGACGAGCCTCTCCCAGGCTCCGAGGGTGAGGGCCGCGAGGACGACGAGGACGCCGAGGATGCGGAAGAAGGTCAGCCGCTGCCTCCCGCCCGGCGGCAGATGCGTCGCATCGACGCACAATCCGCCGGTGACCTGACCGGACACGAAGGCCATCGTGAACATCGCGATGCCCATGACCGGCACGGTCGTGGCCTGGGCGATGACGACGAGCGCCCCGCTGCAGCCGCCGAGCAGCATCCACCGGGGGAGGGCACCGGTGCGGACCAGCGAGAAGAGGCGCACCGCGGCCGCGCGGGAACGCGCGGAGAGGAGAAGTGCGCCGCCGACGAGGAGCAGTCCGGTGGCGAACGAGAGCAGGGCGGCGAAGACGGCATGCCCGAGGACGGGGCCGAGGATGCCGTTGGCCCGACCCTGCAGGGACATCGCGGCACCGGCGACGATGGTCGCGAGCCCGGCCCACAGCAGCGGCAGCGCGGGGGAGCGGCGGGCCGTCACCGGCGGCGGCTCACGAGCGCTGCGGGGCCAGGGGCATGATCTTGCGGCGCAGCCACACGGTGCGGGTGCCGCCGGCGGAGATCCGGGTGCGGGCGAGCTCCCACTTCCCGTACTCCGCGTGGTCGGTGAGCTCCTGCAGGCTCACGGAGCGGGGGACGTCCTTGGAGAACGAGACCTTGCGGAACTCATAGGTCAATGCCGGCCGCTGACGCTTCATAGGCCCACGATAGACGATGTGGGCTAGTCTTGGGCACATGCCCGTCATCGTCCTTCTGCGACACGGGATCTCCACCGCCAACACGGCAGGGATCCTCGCCGGACGCACTCCCGGCGTGTCGCTGACCGAGCAGGGGGTGAGCGCTCTCGAGAACACCCTGCGGATGCTCCCGCAACGCTCCTTCACCCGCCTGATCCACTCCCCGCTGCTGCGCTGCGAGCAGACGGCGCGGATCGCGGCCGGGGTGGTCGAGGCGGAGACGATCGAAGCGAGCCCCGACCTCCTCGAACTCGACTACGGCGAATGGTCGGGGCGCAGCCTCGAGGAGTTGCGCCGCGAGGACGACTGGCGCCTCGTCCTCGAGCAGGCCTCCCGGTTCCGGTTCCCCGGCGGAGAGTCGATCGCCGAGGCGGCGGACCGGTCCGTGCGCCGCGTCCGCTCGGTCGTCGAGGGGCTGCGCGCCGCGGAACGGGAGCGGCCCCGAAGTCCCCAGGCGGAGCGGGGCGCCCCGCTGTGGGCGCTGCTCGTCACCCACGGGGACATCATCAAGGCGGTCGTCGCCGATGCCCTCGGCCTGCCCCTCGACGACTTCCAGCGGCTGAGCGTGGCCCCCGGATCGTTCTCGGTCATCGACTTCGGCGCCGCCCACCCCGTGCTCACCGCGTTGTCGGTGACCTCGGCGGGCATCGCCGAGGCGGCCGAGCCCGGCGGCGGGGGCCTGCGGACGCGCGCCGACACCCCACCGGGATGAGCCGGATCCCGGCGTCGGCCGTCACACGGCGCTGATGGCTCCGGTGCCCAGGAGGATGTAGAGGAGGATGCCCAGGGCCACGCGGTACCAGACGAAGATCGCGAACGACCGCGTCTTGACGTAGCCGAGGAACCAGTGGATGACGGCGAGGCCGAGGCCGAAGGCGATGACCGTGGCCATGATCGTCGGCCCCCAGCCGATGACCATGTCGGGGTCGCCGATGCTCTTGAGCAGTCCGTAGAAGCCGGCTCCGAGGACGGCGGGGATCGCGAGCAGGAACGAGTAGCGGGCCGCCTCGGGGCGGGAGAAGCCCATGAACCGGCCGGCCATGATCGTGCCGCCCGAGCGCGACACGCCGGGGATCACCGCGAGCGCCTGCGCGAGTCCGAAGAGGATGCCCTGACCCCAGCTCATGTCCTCGAGGGTGAGCTTGCGCTTCCCGACCCAGTCGGCGAGTCCGATGAGCAGGCCGAAGACGATGAGCATCGTCGCGGTGATCCACAGGCTCCGCAGCGCCCCTTCGATCGCGTCCTCGAAGAGGAGGCCGATGACGACGATCGGGATCGAGCCGAGGATGATCAGCCAGCCGAGGCGGACCTCGGGATCGCTGCGATCGTGGCGGCCGACGAGGGCCAGGCACCACTTCCGGACGATCGTGACGATGTCGCGCCAGAAGTAGACGACGACGGCCAGCTCCGTGCCGATCTGGATGATCGCGGTGAAGAACGCGCCGGGATCCTCACCGGGGAGCATCCATTCGCCGACGATGCGCACATGCGCCGATGATGAGATCGGGAGGAACTCCGTCAGCGCCTGGACGATTCCGAGCACGGCGGCGACCAGCCAGTCGTACATGCGACTCCTTGGGTAGGGGGATGGGGCGAAGTGCGGATGAGGGGTCGTGACCGACCCCCGGACGATCCGGACTCGGGGACGGATCCACGGTAGTCGGCGAATCGGGTAACCTCAAGAAACATGAAGCACCAGCGCCTCGGAACCACCGGCCTCGACGTCAGCGATCTGGGTCTGGGGACCTTCGAATGGGGGCACAGGGTCGACGTCGGCGCGGCGCAGCGGATCCTCGATGTCTTCATCGACGCTGGTGGGAACCTCGTCGAGCTGCCGAGCTCGGGAGTCCAGGCCGCCGCCGTGCTCTCCCGGCTGAGTGTTCCCGCAGAGATCGTGCTCTGTGCACGGGTCGGCGTGTCCATGAGTGAGACATCCCACATCGAGGTCGGGCTCGGCCGCTCGCGCATCCTCGACCAGGTCGACCGGCTGCTCTCCGCGACGGGTCGCGAGCACATCGACGTCCTCGTCCTCGACGTCTTCGACGAGGTCGTCGACAAGGAGGAGACCGCCTCGGCGCTGTCGACCCTGCTCACCCTCGGCAAGATCCGCTACATCGGCCTCTCCCACCACACCGGTTGGCAGCTGTCGGAGATGCGGCACATGTCGGTGCCGGTCGCCGCGGTGCTCGCCGAGTACTCCCTGCTCAACAGGGAGGCCGAGCACGACCTCATCCCGGCCGCCGACTACGCGGGCATCGGGTTCATCGCCGGTGCCGGGCTCGGCCGGGGCGTGCTCAGCGACAAGTACGTCCGGTCCACCCCGGGCGACTCCCGGGCCGCCGGCGAGCTCGCCGAGTACGTCGGCGCCTACCTCGACGACCGCTGCTCCCGGGTGATGGCGGGAGTGCGCAGGGCCGCGACCGCCCTCGGGGTGAGCTCCGCGGACATCGCCCTGGCGTTCAACCGGCACCGCGGGGTCACCTCGTCGCTCGTCTCCGCGCGGACCGAGGAGCAGATGGCCGCGCTCGCGCGCAGCGACGTCGCCCTCGCCCCGGAGATCGCCGAGGTGCTCGAGCAGATCTCCTGAGCGCTCAGTCGTCGTCGACGATCTCGTAGTCCTCGTCGTCCTCGCGGGCGTCCTCGACGTCGTCGAAGAGCTCGAAGGGGGTGACCTCGTCGAACGCCGTGTAGATCGCGTCCTCGTAGATCTCGAACGCGTCGGCCAGAGCCATGTAGGCCGCTTCGACCCGGGTGTCGTGGTCTCCGGTGCGGTGCGCGGATGCGGCGTAGTGCTCCCGCACGGCTTCGAGGAATGCGTCCAGGGCCTCACGAGGATCAGTGCTCATGGGTCAAATGTATCCCAGGCAGGTTCGACATGTAAGGGCGTGAACTAGGCTGTGAGCATGGCAGCTCTCTACGACCACCCCACCCCGGATCGATTCGTCGTCGGCACGATCGGACTGCCCGGCGAGAGAACCTTCCTCCTCCAGGCGAAATCGGGATCGTCGCTGACCACAGTGGTCGTGGAGAAGGAACAGGTCGAGATCCTCGCCGATCGGATCACCGAGCTCCTCGACATGGTGATGATCAAGGACCCGGCCGCCCGGGTCCCGCAGACGGCCCTCGACGAGCGCGTCGACAACGCCGGCCTCAACGTGCCCATCGACCCCGAGTTCCGGGTCGGGACGATGAGCCTCGGCTGGGACACCGTCGCCCACGAGCTCGTCGTCGAATGCTTCGAGCTCACCGAGGAGGATGCGCAGGCGGGCACCTCGGCGGACCCCGACGACGACGAGGTCGAGCGCGACGTCCTGCGGATCGTGCTCGACGCCGCCGGAGCCCGTGAGTTCGCGCGCCGCGCCGAGCAGGTCGTGTCCGCCGGCCGCGGCGACTGCCCGTTCTGTTCCCTGCCGCTCGAACCCGACGGCCACCTGTGCCCGCGCGCCAACGGGATCGCCCGCGCCTGATGCACGACGTGGTCGCCGCCGCCCTGAGCGCGGGGACGTGCACGGTCATGGGGGCGATCCCGCGGGCGAGCAACGACACCCGCCTCGTCGTCGTCGAGCACGCCGGACGCACCCTGCGCGCCGTCTACAAGCCCAGCGCGGGCGAGAGCCCCCTGCGCGACTTCCCGGCCGGCAGCCTCGCCGGGCGCGAGGTCGCGGCCTACCGGCTGAGCAGCCGGCTCGGCCTCGACGTCGTCCCGCCCACCGTCGCGCGCAGCGACCTGTCCGCGGGTCCCGGCTCCCTGCAGGCGTACGTCGAGGACGCGGGGGACGACGCCTCGATCACGCTGACCGAGGTCGACGAGGTCCCCGCCGGGCACGCCCCGATGTTCGCCCTGCGCACCCCCGACGAGCGCGATCTCGTCCTCGCCCACGACACCTCGGCGGCCCTGCGGAGGATCGCGTTCTTCGACCTCCTCGCCAACAACGCCGACCGCAAGGCCGGGCACATCATCCGCGGCAGCGTGCTGCCGGGCCTCGGCACCCGCGGGTCGGCAGTCCGCTCCTACGGGATCGACAACGGGCTCACCTTCCACGTCGAGGACAAGCTGCGCACGGTCCTCTGGGGGTTCTCCGGGTCCTCCTTCACCGCGGCCGAGGCGCGCGCCCTCGACACCGTGGCGACGATGCCCGACGAGCTGCGCGACGACCTCGTCGGGGTCCTGTCCGCGACCGAGATCGCCTCCCTGCGCTCCCGCGCCGAGGCGCTGGCCGGTCTCGGCGTCTGGCCGGAGCCGGCGGGGGACCGGATGATCATCCCCTGGCCCCCGATCTGAGGCCGTCGGGCCCCCGATCCGAGGACCATCGGACCGAAATGCCAAGGAGGGTGGTCTCGGTTAGGCTGGGCACCGTGAAATCTTGGCCCGAACCCCACCTCCCTCGAATCTCGCATCCCGGCACCGTGCCCACGGTCTTCGACACCGGCAGCCGCGGCCCCCGACGCCTCACGGTCGACGGCGGCCGAGCCGGTCTCTACGTCTGCGGGATCACCCCGTACGACGCGACCCACCTCGGCCATGCCGCGACCTACGTCGCCTTCGACCTGCTCAACCGGGTCTGGCGGGATGCCGGGATCGAGGTCGTTTACGTGCAGAACACCACGGACGTCGACGATCCTCTGCTCGAACGGGCCACCGCGCGCGGTCTCGACTGGCGTGAGCTCGCCGATGACCAGATCGAGCTGTTCCGCTCCGACATGGAGGCGCTGCGGGTGCTCCCGCCCGACCACTACATCGGCGCGGTCGAGTCGATCCCGCAGGTCGTCGCCGCCGTCGAGGAGCTCATCGCCTCCGGTGCCGCCTACACGCTCGAGTCCGGCGACGTCTACTACCGGGTCTCGACGCCGGTGCAGCCGCCCTTCGGCAGCGTCAGCCACGACGCCCGGGCGACGATGGCCAGGCTCTTCGCCGAGCGCGGGGGAGACCCCGAGACGCCGGGCAAGGAGAACCCGCTCGACGCCCTGCTGTGGCGGGCCGCGCGTGACGGGGAGCCGTCCTGGGGCGGAGCCAGCCTCGGCCCGGGTCGACCCGGGTGGCACATCGAGTGCGCCGTCATCGCCGCCGACTACGCCGGCCTGCCGCTCGACGTCCAGGGCGGGGGCAGCGATCTCGTGTTCCCCCACCACGAGATGGGAGCGGCCCACACCGCCGCGTGGAAGCGGACCCCCCTGGCCCGGACCTACATGCACACCGGCATGGTCGGCTACCAGGGCGAGAAGATGAGCAAGTCGAAGGGCAACCTCGTCCTCGTCTCGAAGCTGCGCGAATCCGGGGTCGACCCGATGGCCATCCGCACGGTGCTGCTGAGCAACCACTACCGCAGCGACTGGAGCTTCACCGAGGAGCTGCTGGCCACGGCCGAGCAGAGGCTGCGCAAGTGGCGGCATGCCGCCCGGTGCGAATCCGAGTGCCGCGACTCCCTGCGCGTCCACATCATCGGGCTGCTGCGCGAGGCGCTGGCCGATGACCTCGACGCCCCCCGGGCGCTGGGGGTCCTCGACGAGTGGGCCGAGCACTACACCGACACCCCGGTGCGGGACCGGGGACCGGTGAGCGGCGACAGGGTCGCCGACGCCGTCGACGCGCTGCTCGGCATCCGCCTCCACGACTGAGCGATGACCGCCGCGCGCGGGTGCGCGCCGCTACTTCTCGCGGCCGCGCCTGCGCAGGTAGCGTTCGAACTCCGCGGCGATCGCATCGCCGCTGGCCTCGGGCAGCTCGGTGGAGTCGTTGAGCTTCTCGAGGCCCCTGACGTGCTCGGCGAGCTGCGGGTTGAGGGAGACGAGCTCATCGGCGCCGAGCTCCCACGCCTGGCTCTCCTCCTCGAGCACCGGGATGTCGATCTCGAGACCCGTGTGCGCCTCGAGGGCCCGGGCCAGGGCGAGCTCCGCCTTCGGCGACGGCGAGTCGGTGAGGTAGTCGGGCACCCCGACCCAGAGGTTGACGGCGCTGATCCCGTGCCACGCGCATTCGACCCCGAGCAGCCCGAGGATGCCGATGGGGCCCGTGTAGCTGTTGATCTCGATGTGGAGGTCGGCGGCGAGTCCCGCGTCCTCGGTGTTGGCGACGACCGGCAGGGGGCGCGTGTGCGGGACCTCGGCGTGGAGCCCGCCGAGGAGGACGACGGCGTCCCCGACGGCGATCCGGCTGATGACGAGGGAGAGGAACTCCCGCCACTTCAGTCCCGGCTCGTGGCCGTGGATGACGGTGACCGGGATGCCCTCGTGGCTGCCGCGGTGGACCTCGACGCCGGGCCAGGCGATCTTCGCCCGCCCGGTGTCGTCGCGGACGATCTCCGGTTCGGAGAACCGGAACTCGTAGAAGCCGTCGGTGTCGAGGATCTCGCTCTCACTCAGCTGCCACACGTCGATGAGGTCCTTGACCAGCGAGCTGGCGGCCTCGGAGGCATCGGCGTCCTGCCCCTCGAAGGCGACGAGGACGAGCGAATGCGACCCTGATGGGAGAAAAGTCATGGTCCCAGATTACGCTGGATGCATGGTCACCCCTGCTGCGATCCTCTGGGATATGGACGGAACCCTTGTCGACACCGAACCGTACTGGATCGAGGCCGAAACCGAGCTGATGCGCGCGCACGGGCTCGACTGGAGCCACGAGCAGGGCCTCGAGTTCGTCGGCAACGACCTGCTCACCTCCGCGGGGATCCTCCGCGCGGCGGGTCTCGACCTCGCCCCCGACGTCATCGTCGACCGTCTGCTCACCGCGGTCATCTCCCGTGTCGAGGTCGCGGTGCCGTTCCGGCCGGGGGCGCTCGAGTTCCTCGGCGCGGCCAGGGCCGAGGGCATCCCCTGCATGCTCGTCACCGCCTCCTACCGGAGCCTCGCCGAGGCGGTCGTGGCGGCCTGCCCGCCGGACAGCTTCGTCGGCATCGTCGCCGGCGACGAGGTCAGCGCCGGGAAGCCGGACCCCGAGCCCTATCTCACGGCGGCGGCGCTGCTCGGGCTCGACCCCCGCGACTGCGCGGCTCTCGAGGACTCCGTGCCGGGACTGGCCAGCGCCGAGGCGGCCGGGACGATCGCCGTGGGGATCCCGCACCTCGTCGAGCTCGATCCGCTGCCCGGGCGCCACCTGTGGTCCGGGCTCGAGGGCCGCTCTCCGGCCGACCTGCGGGCGCTCAGGCCCCGACTATCCGTGTGATCTCCGGCGTGGCCGGGGGCGTGCCGCCCCATGCCGGGCACAGCGGCTTGAATGTGCACCAGCCGCACAGGGGGGACTTCCGCGGCCGCCACCGGTCGGACTCGGCGGCGGCGACGATGTCGGCCCAGATCGCGGCGATCTCGAACTCGGTGCGCTCGAGGTCGGCCGGGGTCGGGTGCATCTTCACCACGGTGCCGGAGCCGAGGTACATGAGCTGGAGCGTGTGGACGAGGTCGCCGGAGAGCCGGTACTCGACGAGGGCGTAGAAGCCCATCTGGAACTTCGCCTCCCGCCCGTACTGCGGCTTCGGCTGGCGGCCGGTCTTGTAGTCGACGAGGCGCTTCTCTCCTCCCGGGGCGATGTCGACGCGGTCGATGAACCCGCGCAGCTCGAGCCCGTTGTCCAGGGTCGTCGTCACGTACTTCTCTGTCTGCGCCGGCTCCAGGTGCTCGGGGAACTCGAGGGTGAAGTAGGAGCGCAGGAGCGCCCTCGCGCTTGTGAAGAATGTCACCTTCTCCGCCTCGCCGGCGAAGAGCCCGAGCACCTCGGGGTCCTTCTCGACGAGCTCGGACCACGCGGGCATGAGCAGCTCCTCGGCCGCCGCCTGCGTCCTCTCCTCGGCCGGGAGGGTGAAGAGCCGCTCGAGGACCGAATGGACGACAGTCCCCTTGAATGCCGCGAGCGACGGCGGTTCGGGCAGCCTGTCGATGCTGCGGAACCGGAACTTCAGCGGACACTGGAGGAAGTCGTTCGCGCGGGAGGGTGAGAGACTCGTGAGCTCGGCCATGCCCCCACTCTAACGAGGGGGACTGACACGACGATCGCGCGCCGATCGGCGGTGGGCGCACTGCTACGCTTGAGACTTCCCGACCCCGAATCATGAGGACTCCCTTCGATGGCCGTGAAAAACCACCTGACCGGCGCCTCCTCGGGCTTGCGTCTGGGCACGGTTCTCGGTGCTCCGGTGATCCTGGCGTGGTCCTGGTTCCTCGCCGCGATCGTCATCACGCTCCTCTTCGCACCCTGGCTGGCCTCGGTGCGCCCGGATCTGGGCCTGTGGGCGTGGCTGGTCTCGTTCGCGTACGCCGTGCTCCTCTTCGCCTCGGTGTTCCTCCACGAACTCGCCCACGGCGTGGCCGGTCAGTTCTATGGGCAGAAGGTCGCGGCGATCGAGCTCAACATCTGGGGCGGATTCACCCGCTTCGAGCCGCAGGTCGACAACCCCCGGGACAAGGCCGCGCTGACGAGCTTCGTCATCTCGATCGTCGGCCCCATCGTCAACATCGTCCTCGCCCTCATCGGGTGGTGGGCGCTGAGCGCGGTCGAACAGGCCTCGGTCGCCTGGCTGCTCCTCATCGCGGTGACCTTCGCCAACGTCGCCCTCGGGGCGATCAACCTGCTGCCGGGCATCCCGCTCGACGGAGGCTGGGCGCTGCAGGCGCTGATGTGGAGGCTCACCGGCTCCCAGTACCTGGGGACGATCGTCGCGAGCTGGGTGGGGAGGATCATCGCCGTGGGCTTCATCGGCTGGTCGGTGATCACCCCTCTGCTCGCCGGGGCCCGCCCCGACCCGCTGACCGTGGCCTGGATGTCGCTCATCGCGATCATGCTGTGGTTCTCCGCCGGCGACGCCGCCACCCATGCCAAGCGGGCCCGGAAGATGGAGACCTACGACCTCGACCAGGTCGTCCAGCCGGCGATCGCCGCCACCTGGGACGCGGACCTCGCCGACACCCTCGACTACGCGAACACCCTGGGTCATGCCAAGGAGCGGACGCTCATCGTCGTCCTCGACCAGAAGGGGCTGCCGTTCGGGCTCGTCGACCGGCACGCGGCCGCCCGGCGGCTGCGCGACGCCCTCGACCAGGTGCCCGCCGGTGAGGTCGTGCGCCCCCTGGGCGGCTGGATCGGGGTGCCCAAGGACATCACCGCGCCCCACCTCCTCGAGTCGCTCACCCACCGGCCCAAGGCCCAGTTCTGTCTGGTCATGGACGAGAACACGCTCGTCGGCGTCATCGACCTCCAGGAGTTCTACGACGAGCTTCTCGCCGCCTGAACCGGTGTTCTTAGGACAGCCTTGCCCGGCGTAGAGTAGAGCCATCATGACACGTCCAACCCAGACCGAGTCCCGAGCGCTGAGCGCGGGGGAGAAGATCCAGCTCACCGATCCCAAGGGGCGGATGCACACGATCGTGCTCGCCCCCGGCGAGGTGTTCCACACCCACAAGGGCCTGATCCCGCACGAGGACATCATCGGCCGTCCCGAGGGCATCGTGGTGACCAACACCGGGGGAGTCGACTTCCAGGTCTTCCGCCCCCTCTACGAGGACTTCGTCCTCTCCATGCCGCGCGGGGCGGCGGTCGTCTACCCCAAGGACGCGGGACTCATCGTCGCCCTCGGGGACGTCTTCCCCGGGGCGACGGTCGTCGAGGCCGGAGTCGGCTCCGGCGCCCTGTCCATCGCCCTGCTGCGGGCCGTCGGCCCGCACGGTCGCGTCCACTCCTTCGAGCTGCGCGAGGAGTTCGCCCGCATCGCCGGCGGCAACATCGCCGACTTCTTCGATGGTCGGCCCGACAACTGGGACGTCACCGTCGGCGACCTCGCCGAGACGCTGGGCGACACGTTCGACGAGCACACGGTCGACCGGGTCGTCCTCGACATGCTCACCCCCTGGACCACCCTCGACGCGGTCGGCCGGGCGCTCGTCCCCGGAGGAGTCGTCATCGCCTACGTCGCCACCGTCCCCCAGCTCTCCCGCTTCGTCGAGGCGCTGCGGGCGAGCGGCTGCTACAGCGAACCGCAGTCGATGGAGGCGATGGTCCGCGGCTGGCACGTCGACGGCCTCGCCGTGCGCCCCGACCACCGGATGATCGCCCACACCGGATTCCTCGTCACCGCCCGCCGGATGGCCCCGGGCGAGACCCCGCTCGAGAAGAAGAGGCGGCCGCAGGGGTCTCCCGCCTCCGCCGACGACGTCGAGGCCTGGACCGGCCCCGAGGTCACCGAGGAGGCGATCGGCACCCGCACGGCCACGGGCAAGAAGCTGCGCCGCGTGATGCGCGAGGCCGGCCGACGATTGGACCGACAGTTCCCGACCTCGAAGGAGGACCAGTGACCGAGACGACCACCGAGGTCAAGAAGCTGCGCGAGGACACCGCGTCGCTCCGCCAGCAGCTCTACAGCGCGGGCAAGCGGAACGAGGCCCTGTCGAAGACCCTGCGCACGGCCCGCGACGAGCTCGACCGGATCAAGGAGGAGGCCCGGCGGCTGACCGAGCCCCCCAACACCTGGGGGACGCTCATCGGGCTCACCGAGACCGGCACCGCCGCTGACGTCATCGTCGGCGGCCGGCGCATGCGCGTGGCCGTGGGGCCCGAGGTCGAGCCGGCCCGGCTGCGCGCCGGCGCCGACGTGCTCCTCTCCGAGGGACTCGTCATCATCGGCACCGGGGACTTCCCTCCGGTCGGCGGCGTCGTCACGGTCCGGGAGTTCGTCGACGAGCGGCGCATCCTCGTCGGCGCTCCGGGCGACGACGAGCAGGTCTACACCCTCGGCGAGGGGCTGCGCGAGGCGGGCGTGCGCGTCGGCGACGCCGTCCTCGTCGACACCCGCTCCCACTTCGCCCTCGAGATCATCGAGAAGCCCGAGGTCTCCTCGCTCCTGCTCGAGGAGGTCCCCGACATCACGTACTCCGACATCGGCGGGCTCTCGGAGCAGATCGATCAGATCAAGGACGCCGTCGAGCTGCCGTTCGAGCATCCGCAGCTCTACACCGAGCACGGGCTCAAACCGCCCAAGGGCATCCTCCTCTACGGTCCTCCCGGGTGCGGGAAGACGCTCATCGCCAAGGCCGTCGCGAACTCGCTGGCGGACCGGTCCGGCGCCGGGGCCGGACGGAGGACCTACTTCCTCAACATCAAGGGCCCCGAGCTGCTCGACAAGTACGTGGGCGAGACCGAGCGACAGCTGCGGATCATCTTCGCCCGGGCCCGCGAGAAGGCCTCGGCCGGGTTCCCCGTCGTCGTGTTCTTCGACGAGATGGAGTCCCTCTTCCGCACCCGCGGGACCGGGAAGTCCTCGGACGTGGAGACGACGATCGTCCCGCAGCTGCTCACCGAGATCGACGGCGTCGAGAAGCTCGACAACGTCATCGTCATCGGCGCCTCGAACCGGGAGGACCTCATCGACCCGGCGATCCTGCGTCCGGGCCGCCTCGACGTGAAGATCCGCATCGAGAGGCCCGACGCCGCCGCCGCACGGGACATCTTCGAGAAGTACATCACCGCGGACCTGCCCCTGCACGAGAGCGTGCTCGCCGGTCACCCGGGTCGCACCGAGGCGGTCGCCGCCCTCATCTCCTACTGCGTCGAGAGGATGTACGCCCAGACGCCGGAGAACGAGTTCGTCGAGGTCACCTACGCGGACAGCTCGAAGGAGATCCTCCACTTCTCCGACTTCGCCTCGGGGGCGATGATCCACAACATCGTCGACCGGGCGAAGAAGGAGGCGATCAAGACCCTGCTCGACACGGGTGAGCGCGGCCTGAGCCGGGAGCACTTCGCGGCCGCGATCGCCGAGGAGTTCAGCGAGCACGAGGATCTGCCCAACACGACGAACCCCGACGAATGGGCGAGGATCTCCGGGCGCAAGGGCGAACGGGTGACGCACCTGCGGATGATGCACCTCGGCGCCGACCGCTGCGCGTCGACGCTGCCCGACGAACCCGTCGCCGAGGTGTACCCGAACTCCGACCTGCTCTGAGCGCCGGGTGTCACGGCCCACGGACCGGTGGGCCGGGCGGTCAGCGACCGGACTTCGTCAGCGCCGCCGCCACGACCCGCCACCCGACGAGGGTGAGCAGGTTGAGGGAGGCGGCGACGACGATGAACGCCCCCGCCGTGCCCTGACCCGTCAGGGCACGGATGACGAGGGCGGTGAGCACGGTGATCGCCCACACCGCGCCGCCCGTGTGCAGCGGCGAGACCGGCCGGTCCCAGACCGCGCCGAGCAGCCACGCGAGGACGAGCCCGGCGAGGAAGGGCCAGGCCGTGGACCACAGCCCGGTCGGGTCGAAGGTGTGAGAATGTGTGTAATGGCCGATGATCGTGAACAGGATCACGAGGATGAGATCGACGGTCAGGGCGATGGGGAGATGAGATCTTTTCGCAGCCACGTGAGAAGTCTAGACGCAAGGGAGAGGCGACGTTGATCAGTGTGCACCGCGTGATGGGCTCGGAGACCGAGTTCGGGATCTCGCAGCCGGGCAACCCCCACGCCAACCCGATGCGCGACTCCGCGCGGGTCGTCGACGCCTATGCCGGGCCGCGCGGACTCAAGTCCTCGCAGAGCTTCTGGGACTTCGCGACCGAGTCCCCCCTCGCCGACGCCCGCGGCTTCCTCATGAACGTCGCCGACGCCGACATCTCCCAGCTCACCCACCTGCCCCAGGAGTCCGTCGAGGCCCAGTACCTCGCGAACGTCGTCACGGAGAACGGGGCCCGCTACTACGTCGACCACGCCCACCCCGAGTACTCCTCGCCCGAGGTGCTCACCCCCCGCGACCTCGTCACCTACGACCGCGCCGGGGACCTCGTGGCGCTGGCCTCCGTGCGGGCGCTGGCGGCGAGCGACGAACCCGTCAACCTCTACAAGAACAACACCGACTCCAAGGGCTCGTCCTACGGGGCGCACGAGAACTACCTCGTCGACCGGGCCGTCGAGTTCGACGCGATCGTCGCCGGTCTGACCCCGTTCTTCGTCACCCGGCAGGTCCTCTGCGGAGCCGGCCGGGTGGGCATCGGCCGGGAGGGGGAGACGAAAGGGTTCCAGATCTCCTCCCGGGCCGACTTCTTCGAGGCCGAGGTCGGCCTCGAGACGACCCTGCGCCGGCCCATCGTCAACACCCGCGACGAACCGCACGCGGACCCCGCGAAGTACCGCCGGCTCCACGTCATCCTCGGCGATGCGACCCTGGCCGAGGAGGCCACCCTCGTCCGGTTCGGCTCCACCGCCCTCGTCCTCGGGCTCATCGAGTCCGGGCTCGCCCCCGCGGTCGAGCTCGCCGATCCCCTCCAGTCGCTGTGGGACGTCAGCCACGACCTCGGTCTGCGCACGCGGCTGCCGCTGCGCGACGGCGGCGAGGCCACCGCGCTCGAGATCCAGGAGATCTACTACTCGGCCTGCGCCGCCCATGCCGCCGACGACGAGGACACCAGGCAGGTGCTTCAGGTGTGGCGGCGGTTCCTCGACGGTCTGCGCGAGGACCCGCGCTCGCTCGCCGACTCGATCGACTGGGTCGCCAAATGGGTCCTCCTCGACGGCTACCGACAGCGTGAGGGCATCGACTGGGACCACCCCAAGCTCGCGCTCATCGACGTCCAGTACCATGACGTCCGGCCCGAGAAGGGCCTCTTCCACCGGCTCGAGCAGGCCGGCCGGATCCGCCGGCTGACCACCGGCGCCGAGGTCGAGCGCGCCGTCGTCACCCCGCCCGACGGCACCCGCGCCTACCTGCGGTCCCTGGCCGTGACCCGGTTCTCCGAATCGCTCGTGGCCGCGAGCTGGGATTCGCTCGTGCTCGACGCCGGGGCCTTCGGCACCGTGCGGCTGCCGATGTCCGAACCGCTCAAGGGCAACCGCGCCCTGCTCGCCGACCGCCTCGCCGAGGTGCGCACCTCGGAAGAGCTCCTCCGTGCCCTGGGTGTGACTAGACTTGAGACCAACCGAGATGACGAGGGATGAGATGAGTTCCAACGAACAGATCAGCAAGGACCGTTCCACCGGCGGCTCGGAGCCCCCGGTCGAGCCGCCGACGGCAGTGTCGGCGCAGATCAACACCTCCAACGTCGATTCGATCCTCGACGAGATCGACAGCGTGCTCGAGTCCAACGCCGAGGAGTTCGTCCGCAACTTCGTGCAGAAGGGCGGACAGTGACATGGCAGGGTTCCCTCCTGCCTTCCTGACGTCGACGAGCAACTCCTTCGCCGAGTTGGCGCGCGCCGTCGCCCCCGAGACCCTGCCCGCCCTGAGCGCGTCGGACGTCCACGACCAGGTGCCCGAGGGCACGACGATCGTGTGCCTGAAGACCGCGACCGGGATCCTCATGGCCGGTGACCGGCGGGCGACGATCGGCCATGCCATCGCCTCCCACGCGATGGAGAAGGTGCACCCCGCCGACGACTCCTCGGTCATCGGCATCGCCGGCACCGCCGGAGTCGCCCTCGAGCTCATCCGGCTGTTCCAGCTCGAACTCGAGCACTACGAGAAGATCGAGGGCGCCCGGCTCTCCCTCGAGGGCAAGGCGAACCGGCTCGCGTCGATGCTCCGCGGCAACCTCGGACTGGCCATGCAGGGACTGGCCGTCGTCCCGCTCTTCGCCGGGGTCGACGACTCCACCCCCGCGGGGCAGATCTTCAGCTTCGACGTCACCGGCGGCAAGTACGAAGAGCACCGCTTCCATTCGATCGGCTCCGGCTCGGGCCCGGCCCGCGGGGCGCTGAAGAAGCTCTGGGAGCCGGGTCTCGACGTCGAATCCGCGATCACCATCGCCGTCGAGGCGCTCTTCGACGCGTCCGACGACGACTCGGCCACCGGCGGGCCCGACTTCGTCCGCGGGATCGCCCCGACCGTCTTCACCGTCGACACCGTCGCCGGTGCCCAGGAGGTCGACCCCGAGGCGATCCTCGCCACCGCCGACGAGGTCGTGGCCCGCCGCAGAGGGAGGGCGCGCTCATGAGCCAGGCACCGTTCTACGTCTCGCCCGAGCAGCTGATGAAGGACCGGGCGGACTTCGCCCGGAAGGGCATCGCCCGCGGCCGCTCCGTCGTCGTGCTCCGGTACGCCGAGGGGATCCTGTTCCTCGCCGAGAATCCCTCGCCGACCCTGCACAAGATCGCCGAGATCTACGACCGGATCGGCTTCGCCGCGGTCGGGAAGTACAACGAGTTCGAGACCCTGCGTCAGGCCGGGGTGCGGTATGCGGATCTGCGCGGCTACTCCTACCACCGCACCGACGTCACCGCCCGTGGGCTGACCAACGCCTACGCCCAGACCCTGGCCGGGGTGTTCACGACCGAGTCGAAGCCCTTCGAGGTCGAGCTCGTCGTCGCGGAGCTCGGCGAGAGCGCCGCCGGCGACCAGCTCTACCGCCTGTCCTACGACGGGTCCGTCATCGACGAGACCGAGCATGTCGCCATCGGCGGCCAGGCCGACGCGATCACCGCGAAGCTCGACGGCCTGACCACCTCGACGCTGCCCCTGGGCGAGGTCCTCGTCCACGGCGTCGGGGCACTCGCCGAGGCGACGAGCGGTCCGCTGCCCACCTCCGACCTCGAAGCGGCGGTCCTCGACCGCACGGCGCCCGGGCACCGGAAGTTCCGGCGGCTGAGCGAAGCCGCCCTGACCGAGATGCGCAGCAGCTGATGGCCCGCATCTACGGGCTCGAGACCGAGTACGGGCTCGCGCACTCCCCGGGCCCCGAGCAGCGGAGGATCGGCCCGGAGGAGATCGCCCGCCACCTGTTCCGGCCGATCGTCGAATGGGGTCGGTCCTCGAACGTGTTCCTGCCCAACGGGTCCAGGCTCTACCTCGACGTCGGCTCCCACCCCGAGTACGCGACCGCCGAATGCGACACGCTGATCGACCTCCTCACCCAGGACCGGGCGGGGGAGGCGCTCATGGTCGACCTCCTCGCCCAAGCGCAGTCGAGCATCGAGGCCGAGGGGGTGGGCGGACGCATCCACATGGTCAAGAACAACACGGACGCGGCCGGGAACTCCTACGGCTCGCACGAGAACTTCCTCATCCGGCGCAACCTCGACTTCAACCGGCTGACCTCCGTCCTGCTGCCGTTCCTCGTCTCCCGGCAGCTGCTCGTCGGCGCCGGGGCGGTCATCCCGACGAAGTCGTCCTTCCACCCCGACGAGGAGGTCGCCGGCGACGAGAGGATGTTCGGCCTCTCCGCCCGCTCCGATGTGATGTGGGAGGGGCTGTCATCGGCGACGACCCGGTCGCGGCCGATCATCAACGCCCGCGACGAACCCCATGCGGACTCGGAGAAGTACCGCCGGCTCCACGTCATCGTCGGCGACTCCTCGATGTCGACGGCCACCTCGGCGCTGAAGATCGGCTCGGCGGTGCTCATCCTCGACCTCATCGAACAGGGGGCGCGCATCCCCGAGCACGGGCTGCGCCACCCCGTGCGCGACATCCGCCTCGTCGCCCGGGATCTCACCGGCACGGTGCCGCTCGAGCGCACCGACTCCTCGACGATCACCCCGCTGCGTCTGCTCGCCGACTACCGTGACCGCGCCCAGGTCATCGTCGAGAAGGGCGACCACAGCCTCGGCGACGACGGGCTCGCCGGCTACGTCATCGATCTGTGGACGAGGATGCTCGCCGCCGTGGAGTCCCAGGACTTCAGCGCCGTCGACCGCGAGATCGACTGGGTGATGAAGAAGGCGCTCATCGACCGGGCCCTGGGCCGGGGCATCGATGACATCGCCGATCCCCGCATCCACCGGCTCGACATCGCCTACCACGACATCACCCCCGCGACCGGGCTCTTCCCCAAACTGGAGGCCGCCGGCATGGCCGAGTGCCTCGTCGACCCCGAGGCGGTCGCCCGGGCCAAGGACCGGCCCCCGCAGACCACGCGCGCGGCCATCCGCGGCGAGTTCGTCCGCGCCGCCCACGCGGCTCGCCGCGACTACACCGTCGACTGGGTCCACCTGCGCCTCAACGACGAATCCGGGCGGGCGGTGGCGCTGAAGAACCCGTTCGAGTCCTCGCATCAGCAGGCCCAGGCCCTCATCGCCGGACTCTGAGAGCCACTCTGGGAATCCGCCCGCGGCCCGGGCGGTAAGATCCTGCAATGGTCCACCCCCTGCGAAAGGAACCACGTGCGCACTCAAGTGCTCAGTGCCATCGCCGCCGCCGTGCTGCTGCTGTCGGCCTGCGGTCAGGACGACTCCGCCGAGTCGACCCCCAGCGCCCCGCCGTCGGTGTCCGCCGAGGACGCGAAGTCGACGAGCCTCGACGACGTCAGCGTCGAGGGCGCGTTCGGTGAGAAGCCGACCGTGACGTTCGAGTCCCCGCTCGTCGTCGAGGGCAGCGCCAGCAAGGTCGTCAGCGAGGGCGACGGCGCGAAGGTCGCCGAGGGCGAGCAGGTGTCGGCGCAGATGACCCTCGTGTCCGGCACGACCGGTGAGGTCATCGAATCGAGCTACGACTCGAAGGCCCCGGCCGGGTTCCCGATGGACAGCTCGCAGATCTCCCAGGATCTCTACGACGCACTCATCGACGTGCCCGTGGGATCGCGGGTCGTCATGTCCCTCAACGGCAGTGCTCAGCAGGGGCAGCCCGAGCAGACCCTCGTCTACGTCATCGACGTCGAGGACACGTCCCGGCCCCTGACCCGGGCCGAGGGGGAGAAGCTCGACCAGTCGGGCAACCCCGTCGAGGTCACGTGGGCGGACAACGGCGAGCCCGCGATCTCCGCGCCCCAGGGCGAGGCCCCGACCGAGCTCGAGGCGTACACGACGATCGAGGGGGAGGGCCCCGAGGTCAAGGAGGGCCAGAGCGTGGCCGTCCACTACTCGGGATGGCTGTGGGACGACACATCGAAGCAGTTCGACTCGAGCTGGCAGGACGGGCGGGAGCCATTCGCCGTCGACCCGGTCGGCCAGGCCCCGGTCATCGACGGCTGGAACGAAGGGCTGATCGGCCAGAAGGTCGGCAGCCAGGTCGTCCTCGTCATCCCCCCGGACAAGGGCTACGGAGAGCAGGGAAGCCCCCCGAACATCCCGGGCGACGCGACCCTGATCTTCGTCGTCGACATCCTCTCGGCACAGGGCTGAGCGGCAACCACCAGGAGAGAACATGAGCAAGCAGAAGCCAGAGGTCGAGTTCCCGGGCGAGGCCCCGACCGAACTCGTCGTCACGGACACGATCGTCGGCGACGGGCGCGAGGCCGGGCCCGGAGACACCGTCAGCGTCCACTACGTGGGAGTGGCGCACTCGACCGGTGAGGAGTTCGACGCCTCCTACAACCGCGGCACCCCGCTGGAGTTCCGGCTCGGGTCCGGCATGGTCATCGCCGGCTGGGACCAGGGCATCCAGGGCATGCGGGTCGGGGGACGCCGCACCCTGCAGATCCCGCCGCACCTCGCCTACGGCGACCAGGGCGCCGGCGGAGTGATCAAGCCCGGCGAGAGCCTGATCTTCGTCTGCGACCTCGAGAACGTCCGCTAGGACCGCCAGTCAGGATCGTCGGACCGTCCGCTGGGACCGTCCGCTCACGGCCGCAGGGCCGAACTGCCCGCCGCGGCGGCAGCCAGGAAGGCTGCCGCGTCGGCGGGCAGTCTGCGTCCCATCGTCGACAGCCTCACCGGGCATGCGCGCAGGGCCGGCCACAGCCCGCGCAGATCGACGTCGACGAGGTCGTGCATGGACAGGCGCTCGAGCTGGCCGGCGGTGACCTCGGCGAGCTCGTTCGGGTCGGAGTCCATCTCGGCGATCTCGGTCGCGCTCAGGGTGGTGAAGTCGGGCACCGGCACGCGGACGCCCGGGCGGGCGACCTCGGCCAGCGTCGTCAGGGAATGGTGGGAGATGCCGAAGTGCCGGCCGCGGGCGTCGGCGTTCGACATCCGCAGGACCCCCACCGGACGGCCGCCGAGGAGGGCGGCGGCGTTGAGGTGATCGCCGACGACGAGGCCCGAGAAGCCGTACTTCGTGCCCGTCCCGAGGTTCCCGGGACCCTGGGCGACGATGGCGACATCGGCGGCGAGGACGTGCCGGGCGGCGAGGAGGCCCGTGTGGATCGTCACCGCCTCGAGGTCGCCGCCCCACGACTGGCCGGTGCTGATGCTGCCGGCCAGCCACCCGGCCTCCTTGAGCCCGGCCAGGGCCTGGGAGAACGCGGCGGGCAGGGCCGCGCCGTCGCTGAGCACGTAGACGATGCGGGCCGCGGGCGCCTCCGCGCGGATCCCGGCGATGATCGCCGGCACCGCGGAATGGAGATCGGCGACGAGCACCGGCATCGACTCGAGCGACTGTGCCGCGGCCAGCGTCGCATGGTGCTCCGACTCCTGGTCGTCGACGCCGAGGACCATCGTCTGCAGTGGCGAGTACCTGTCCTTGACGAGGTGTCCGGGACCGGGAGGCGGGTCGGCCGGCAGCGCCTCGGGCAGGGCCGCGACGAGGCCGAACCCGCCCGTGCCCAGGCGCTTGGCCAGGGCGGAGACGTTGAGGAGGACGACGTCGCCGACCTGCGGGTCTCCCACCGCCTCCGTGTAGGCGATCGCCCTGATG
Organism: Brevibacterium sanguinis; assembly: GCF_003315415.1. Lineage (GTDB taxonomy): Bacteria > Actinomycetota > Actinomycetes > Actinomycetales > Brevibacteriaceae > Brevibacterium > Brevibacterium celere_A. The sequence goes on along the minus strand of NZ_QNSB01000005.1, from coordinate 257,281 downwards.
TCCACGGTGTCCGAACCGGGCAGCGCCTTGTCGAGCTCCGCCTCGATCTCCGTGCAGCCGGGCCGCCTCGAGCGGATCGCGGTCACGATTCCCTTGCGCCAATGGATCATGTGCCCAAGACTAACGCCGGTCTGCGCTACGGTGGAATCGTGAACACTCCTCGCCCCAGCAGACAGCGGCAGCAGACGGAACGTCTGATGAACCTGCTCATCGCCCTGCGCTCCGCGCGCGGGTGGGTCTCGAGACGGACCCTGATGCGGGTCATCGACGGCTACGCGGGCCTCGACGAGGCGGCGTTCGACCGGAAGTTCTCCCGTGACAAGGAGCTCCTGCGCCAGATGGGCATCTCGATCGCGACCCGCGCGGAGCACGACGCCTACGGCGACGAGGGGGAGACGGGCTACCGGATCTCCGCCGACGACTACGCGATGGGCGACGTCGACCTCACCCCGGCCGAGGCCGCGGCCGTCGCCGTCGCCGCGCAGTTCTGGTCGAACACCGAGCTGGGGGAGAGCGTGGGCCAGGCCCTGACGAAGCTGCGGGGGCTCGGCATCGACCTCGTCGAGGCGGCCCCGAACCCGGTCGACGGGGACCGGGCCCTGGCATCGAGCAGGCTCTCGAGCGCGAACTTCGCGACCGCCCTGCGCCACGTCAACGCCCGCGAGGCGATCACCTTCCGGTACCACAAACCGGGCCGCCGGCCGCGCAAGGTCAGGCTCGAACCCTACGCCCTGCTCAGCCGCGGCGACCGCGTCTACCTCATCGGCCACGACCTCGACCGGCAGGCGCAGCGGACGTTCCGGCTCAGCCGCATCGAGGGGAAGCTCGGCAAGCTCGGCGGGCGGGAGCCCGGCGACTACGAGATCCCGGCGGACTTCGCCCCCCACCTCACGCTCGGGTCGAGCTCGGAGATGGCCGTCGTCGCCGAGGCGCGACTGCGGCTGCGCGCGCACCGGGCCGATCCGCTGCGCCGTCGTCAGGTCAGGGCGGAGGGGGAGACGATCGTCGTCGAGTACAGCGACGCCCAGGCGCTCGCCGCCGAGATCGTCGGCTACGGCAGCGCCGTCGAGGTCGTCGGACCCGAGGAGCTGCGCACCGCCGTCGACCGGCGCCGGTCCGTCATCGTCGAATCCCTCCACCGGCTGGGAGGCCGCGATGTCCTCAGCGCGTGAGCGGCTGACCCGCCTGCTCAGCCTCGTGCCCTACCTCGACGCCCACCCCGGGGCGGACCTCGAGGAGACCGCCGAGTACTTCGGCGTCGACGCCGAGACCCTCATCGACGACCTCCAGCTCCTCTTCGTCACCGGCCGCCCCGGGCACATGCCCGACGATCTCATCGACGCGTCGTGGGAGGGCGGGAAGATCCACATCTCCAACGCCGAGGAGGTCTCGGTGCCCGTGCGCCTGAGCGCCGAGGAGGCCGGAGTCCTCGTCCTCGCCCTCGACCTCATCGACCTCACCGAGGGCCTCGACGCCGAGGCGGTGCGCACCGCGGCGACCAAGCTGCGGCAGGCGGCCGGGGAGAACCTCCGCCGTCCCGTCGAGGTGTCCCCGCTGCCGGCCGACGAGGAGCTCATGGAGTTCCTCCGCACCGCGATCGCGGCTCAGGCGGCCGTGGGGATCGACTACTACGTCGCCTCCCGCGACGAGCTGACGTCGCGCGTCATCGCCCCGCACCGACTCGTCCCGGGGGCCGACTGGTACCTCGACGCCTGGTGCTACGAGGTGCAGGCCCCGCGCCGGTTCGCCCTGAGCAAGATCCGCGACGTCAGGCCCGCGGCCCATCCGCCGCTCTCGGCCGCCTCGGCGGTGTCGACGAGCCGCGAGGTGACGATGCGGCTGACGGCCGAGGGCGCATGGCTCGCCGATGAGCTCGAGGTGCTCGAGCGCGAGTACGCGGCGAACGGGGACGGCAGCGTGCGCATCAGGATGCTCGTCCATTCGGTCGACTGGCTCAGCCGGTTCCTCCTCTGCCATGCGGATGTCGTCGCCGAGATCGACGACTCCGAGGCCGTCGCCGCCGCGCTCGAGCGCCTCGATGATGAAAGGCCCAGCCGCACGGCGTAGAATCGACAATGCACGTTCTACCGAAGGAGCCGCCCTCATGGGTCACGTCAGCCTGCCCCACATCCTCATCGTCGTCGCCGTCATCGTCCTCATCTTCGGAGCCCCGAAGCTGCCGATGCTCGCCCGCAGCCTCGGCCAGTCCCTGAAGATCTTCAAATCGGAGGTCAAGGACCTGCGCGACGACGAGCCGAAGTCCACCGAACCGGGCGAACTCAACTCCGGGACCGGCGATGAGCCGCGCCCGACCACCGGCGGGGCCACGCGCAGCGCCGATGAGAAGCAGGACCCGCAGACGCACGGGAAGTGAAGGAGCACAGCGACCGGAAGCCGGCAGGCAGGAAGAAGAACCCCGAGAGGAAGATGCCCGTCCTCGGGCACCTCATCGAACTGCGCAACCGGGTCCTCATCTCGGTCCTCGCGATCGTGCTCGGGGCCGTCGTGGGCTGGTTCCTCTACGATCCCGTCCTCGACATCCTCCAGGCCCCGGTGAGGACGATCAACGCGACCACCGGGCGCAACGCCCAGATCAACTTCGCCGGCGTCGCCTCGCCGTTCGACATGAAGATCAAGCTCTCGTTCTTCATCGGCATCTTCATCTCGTGTCCGATCTGGCTCTACGAGGTGTGGGCGTTCGTCATGCCGGGGCTGACGAAGAAGGAGAAGCGCTACTCGGTCGGGTTCCTCGCCGCCGCGATCCCGCTGTTCCTCGCCGGCTCGACGATGGCGTTCTTCGCCCTGCCCAACGCCGTCAAGGCCCTGACGTCGTTCACCCCGGAGGGGGCGGCGAACATCATCCCGGCCCAGGACTACCTGACGTTCGTGATGATCATCATCGTCGTCTTCGGCCTGGCGTTCGTGCTCCCCGTCCTCATGGTCGGACTCAACCTCATGGGGATCCTGTCGGCGGCGACGATCCGCAGGTCGTGGCGCGTCATCGTGCTCATCGTCTTCGTGTTCGCCGCCATCGCCACCCCCACCCCGGATGCGATGTCGATGTTCTTCCTCGTCATCCCCATGCTCACGCTGTTCACCCTGGCCTGGGGCGTGTGCGTGCTGGCCGACCGGAGACGGAAGAAGAGGCTCATCGCCCAGGGACTCTGGGTCGACGAGCAGGAACTGGAGAAGCTGGACGACGATGACTGAACCCCTGAGCCCCTCCGCGGCCTATGCCCGCTACCGCTCCCGCGCCGAGGAGGCGGTGACCCCGTTGGGGGCCTTCCGGGCCCGGATGGGCTTCGAGCTCGACGACTTCCAGCTCGAGGCGTGCCGTGAGCTCCAGGAGGGCAAGGACGTCCTCGTCACCGCTCCGACCGGGGCCGGGAAGACCCTCATCGCGGAGTTCGCCGTCGAACTCGCGATGGCCGAGGGACGCCGGGTCTTCTACACGACCCCGATCAAGGCGCTGAGCAATCAGAAGTTCAACGACCTCATGGCCGTCCATGGGCAGGACGCTGTCGGTCTGCTCACCGGGGACACGTCGATCCGGCGCGATGCCCCGATCATCGTGATGACGACCGAGGTCCTGCGCAACATGCTCTACAACGACCTGTCCGGGCTGCACGACCTCGGATTCGTCGTCCTCGACGAGGTCCACTACCTCGCCGACCGGTTCCGCGGCCCCGTCTGGGAGGAGGTCATCATCCACCTGCCCGACCGGGTGCAGGTGGTGTCCCTGTCCGCGACGGTGTCGAACGTCGAGGAGTTCGGCGCCTGGCTGCGCGAGGTGCGCGGCCCGACCACCGTGATCTCGACCGACCACCGGCCGGTGCCGCTGGTCAACCACGTGCTCGTCGGGCACCGGATGTACGACCTGTTCACGCAGCACGACTCGGACCGGATCGATCCCGCCCTCGGGCATGCGACGCGCACCTACGGCGGTCCGCGGTCGAAGCGCGATCGCGGCCAGCGGGCGCGCTTCCGCCGGCCCGCCCGGACCCAGGTCGTCGCGTCCCTGGCCGAATCGGGGATGCTTCCGGCGATCATGTTCATCTTCTCCCGCAACGGCTGCGACGAGGCGGTCGAGCAGTACCTGTCGACCGGCGCCGACCTCACCTCGAAGGACGAGAAGGTCATCGTCGCCCGCCGCCTGGAGGAGCTGCGTGACGAGCTCTCCGGCGACGATCTCGGGATCCTCGGCTTCCACTCCTTCAGCGAGGGTCTGATGCTGGGCGTCGCGGCCCACCACGCGGGCATGATCCCGCAGTTCAAGGAACTCGTCGAGGAGCTGTTCTCCGCGGGGATCATCAAGGTCGTCTTCGCCACCGAGACCCTGGCCCTGGGCATCAACATGCCCGCGCGCACCGTGGTGCTCGAGAAGCTCGTCAAGTTCAACGGCGAGGCCCACGTCTCGATCACCCCGGGGGAGTACACCCAGCTGACGGGCCGCGCCGGTCGGCGCGGGATCGACCGCATCGGTCACGCGGTCGTCGTCTGGCACCCGAGCTTCGAGGTCAGCGAGCTCGCCGCCCTCGCCTCGAACCGCTCCTACGCCCTCAACTCGGCCTTCGGACCGACGTACAACATGACCGCGAACCTGCTCTCCCGGATGGGCTCGGACGAGGCGGCGAAGGTCCTCGAGACGTCGTTCGCGCAGTTCCAGGCCGACAAGGCCGTCGTCGGCCTGGCCCGGAAGGTCCGCAAGAACGAGGCGACGATCGCCGCCTACGAGAAGTCGATGCAGTGCGAGCTCGGCGACTTCGCCGAGTACGCCCGGCTGCGCCAGGAGATCTCCGAGACCCAGAAGCAGGAGACCACGGTCCGGAAGCGCAACCGGCAGCGCGAGACGATCGAATCGCTGTCGGCCCTGCGCGTCGGCGACGTCATCACCCTTCCGGCCCGTCGGGTGGAGGGCACCGCGGTCATCATCGCGCCGATGAGCAGCCGCGACGGCGTCTCCCGACTGCCCACCGTGCTCACCGAGACCGGGAAGGTGTGGCACCTGCGACCTCACGAGGTCGACGCTCCGGTGGCCTCGATGGGCCGGATCCGGGTGCCGAAGAAGTTCAACCATCGGCAGGCCGGGGACCGGCGCACCCTGCTCGCGATCCTCGCCGAGGCCAAGAGCGAGGGCAAGGTCGATTGGCACGCGCAATGGGAGGGTCCCGAGGAGAGGGCCGGGATCAGCCGGAAGGTCGCCGAACTCGATCGTCGGCTGCGCACCCACCCCTGCCACGACTGCCCGGACCGAGAGATCCACGCCCGGTGGGCCAACCGCGCCGCGAAGCTGGTCAAGGAGAACAGCTCCCTGATCTCGCGCATCGAGGGCCGGACGACGTCGATCGCGCTCGTGTTCGAACGCGTCCAGGAAGTGCTGCGCATCCTCGGCTTCCTGCCCGACGACTCCGGGATGCTCCGGCGCATCTACGGCGAACGCGATCTCCTCGTGGCCCTGACGGTGCGCGCCGGCCTCTGGGACTCGCTCGTCGAGCCCGAGCTCGCCGCTTTCTCCTCCTGTTTCGTCTACCAGTCCCGGGGCGGGGATCCGCTGCGCTCCGAGCGGGCGCCGAGCCGGGATCTCAAGGCGGCCGGTGACGAGGCGGTGGCGATCTGGCGCAACCTCTTCCTGCTCGAGGAGCAGCACGCACTGGGCACGACCCCCGAACCGGATCGGGGCCTGTTCAAGCCGATGTACCGCTGGACCGAGGGCAAGAGCCTCGCGGAGACCCTGCGCGGGACCGACATCGCCGCCGGCGACTTCGTCCGGTGGGCGAAGCAGAGCCTCGATCTCCTCGGCCAGGTCGCCGAGGTCGTCGAGCCCGAGGTCGAGGTGCGCATCCGGCGGACCATCGAGGCGATCCGCCGCGGCGTCGTCGCCGACTGAGACCCGCCGCGCCGTGCTCGGTCGGGGGGTGCCTCAGCGTCGGATCTTCTTGACGATGTTCTCGATGTCGGAGCCGAACGCGCTCTCCGTCGTCAGGTAGGTCCACGTCGAGGAGGGGCGCTTGAGGCCATGGGAGGCGAGGTCGATGCCGGACGCGGTGAACTCCGCCTCCTCGACGGTCGTCCGGGAATCGTCGAGGACGTCGGTCCAGAAGGTGGAGAACACCCGGATCGACTCGGTGTTGAACGCCTCGTGCGGCTTCTCGCGGGCGAAGGTGCGCAGGTGGATGCCTTCGCGCAGGTCGTTGAGGAACGCGAGGTGATCGACCCAGCGGGCATCGAGGTGGAAGAGCATGACCTCGACGAGCGTCCTGTCGACGAGTTCGCTCGAGTGCTTCTCGTCGAGCTCACGGGCGGTGTCGCCGAGGCGCTCGCGCAGCTCGTCGACTCCGTCGTTCTCGGTGCGCAGCCGCCGGCGCCGCTCGAGCACGAGCTCGCGCTGCTTGGCCATGAGCTCGTTGAACCGCCACGTGTCGCGGTGCAGGGCCGTGTTCTCTCCCTCGGCGATCCGCTGCGCGTGCTCGACGAGCTGGAGGGCGCGCTTCGACTCGATCCGTCCCGTCTCGTCGCCCTCCGAGACGAACCGCTGGATCTCCGGCACCCGGGTGACCAGCTCGTCCTCGAGGCTGGTGAAGAACACGGAGGTGCCCGGGTCCCCCTGGCGGCCCGCGCGACCGCGCAGCTGGTCGTCGAGGCGGGAGGACAGGTACCGTCCGGCTCCGATGACGAGCAGACCGCCGGCCTCGGCGACCTCGTCGCCGGCGAGGCGGATGTCGGTGCCGCGCCCGGCCATCTGCGTCGAGACGGTGACGGCGCCGGGGCGTCCGGCGGCGGCGATGATCTCGGCCTCGGCCGAGTCGTCCTTGGCGTTGAGGACGCTGACGTCGATGCCGCGGTCGACGAGGCGGGCGGCCAGGGACTCGCTCTCGGCCACCGAGGAGGTGCCGATGAGCACCGGGCGGCCCTTCGCATGGTTGTCGGCGGTCTCCTCGACGATCGCCCGCTCCTTCGACTCCTGATAGGTGTAGAGGCGGTCGGGCTCGTCGATGCGCACGACCGGCAGATGGGTGTCGACCGGCACGATCTCGAGGTCGTAGAACTCCCGCAGGTCGTCGCCGACGGCCAGGGCCGTTCCGGTCATCCCGCACACCGTGGCATAGCCGTGGACGAGCTCCTCGACGGTCATCTGATCGAGGATCTCCCCGCTCTCGGTCGTCGTCACCTTCTCCTTCGCCTCGACGGCGGCCTGGAGGCCGTCGGGCCAGCGCTGGAGCTCGGCGACGCGCCCGCGGGAGGCGGAGATGAGCTTGATGCGTCCTTCGGAGACGAGGTAGTCGACGTCGCGGTGCACGAGCGTCTTCGCGTAGAGGGCGAGGTTGACCGCGGCCAGGGTGCTCGAGTCCTCGCCGTAGAGGTCGACGCCGAGTTCGGCCTCGACCGCCGAAGTGCCCGCGTCGGTGAGGGACACGGCCCGGTGGTCGGGGCTGATCTCGTAGTCGACCCCCGGTGTGAGGGCCTCGACGAGAGCCGCGATCCGCTCGTCCGCGTCCTCGATGCTCGCCGAACCGGCGAGGACGAGGGGCACGCGCGCTTCGTCGATGAGCACCGAGTCCGCCTCGTCGACGATGACGACGTCGCGTTCGGGCACGCGGATCTCGGCGTCGTCGGTGACGAAGCGGTCGCGCAGCACGTCGAAGCCGACCTCGGTGACCGAGGCGTAGACGACCTCGGCGCGGTAGGCCTCACGGCGGTCCTCCTCGCTCAGTGAACCCGAGATCGCGGCCGATGTCACCCCCATGAGGTCGAAGACCGGCTTCATCCACGTGCGGTCGCGCACGGCGAGGTAGTCGTTGACGCTGACGACGTGGACCCGACGTCCCTGCAGGGCGTAGCCGGCGGCGGCCAACGCTCCGACCAGGGTCTTGCCCTCACCGGTGGCCATCTGGACGACATTGGCCGTGAGGAGGCCGACGAGGCCCTTGAGCTGGGTGTCGTAGGCCCGCTCGTCGAGAGCGCGGGCGGAGACCTCCCGGGCCAGCGCGCAGAACCGGACGAGGTTCTCCTTGGCCGTCCCCGAGGCGAAGACGTCTCCGGCCTCCTCGCGCAGCCGCGCGTCGTCGAGGTCCGCGAACTCCCGCGCCGCCGTCTCGATCTCGTCCGCGGCGCGGTCGAACCAGCCGGTCGTCCTCTCGGCCTGGGCACCGGGGCGGTTGAGCAGTCGAGCGAGGAATCCCATTGTCGTCCTTCTAGAGGTTGTCGTGATCGGAACCGATTCTAACGTCCGTCGCCATCGGCCAGGACGCGTCGACGACCGCCAGCGGGTCGCGATTGCGGCGCAGCCAGGACTGCAGGTCCTCCGCCTGCGCCCGCTTCCAACCGCCCTGAGCGGTCATGATCTCGGCGCAGGTCAGCGCGGCGATGTCGAGAGAGCTCAGGGCCAGGGCACGGGCGATCTCCAGGGCGGCGAGTGCATCGGCGGCGGCGTCGTGGGCGTCGAGCAGCTCGACGTTCCAGCGCAGCGCCGTCTGGGTCAGCGTGCGCTTGCCGCGCCGGCGGGGTTCGACCTGGCGGTCGAGGACGTAGGTGTCGACGACGGCGGGCAGGAGCGCGGCGAGGTCGACGTGCGGGTGGTGCCTGCGCACCTCGGCGGCGAGCACGCTGAGGTCGTAGACGATGTTGTGCCCGACGAGGACCCCGCCCTCGGCGCGGAGCCCCGCGAGGACGGAGCACAGGTCGGCGACGACCTCGGCCGCGGGGCGCCCGTTGGCCGCCGCGTACTCGGTGGTGATGCCGTGGACGGCGCGCGCGGATTCGGGGATCTCGATGCCGGGGTCGGCGAGCCAGGTGCGGACCTCGGCGGCGGATTCGACGATCGCGGCGGTGACGATCCGCGCCGTCGCGGGGTCGACTCCCGTCGTCTCCAGGTCGAAGCCGACGAGGCGGCACTGCGACCAGGGCAGGGGAGCCGACACCGAGGGCACGGCGGGCGCGGCGAGGGCCGAGGGCGCCGCGGGACGCTGCTCGGAGAGGGCGTCGAGGAGGGATCGCACGGAGCGGGCGATGTTCTGGCCCACGGCGGCCTCCTCGACGGCCCGGCGGTCGGGGGAGGAGGGGACCGTCCCGAGGTCGATGCCGTGGTCGACGTCGGTCAGGCAGGTCATCACGCGCACGGTGCTGACGAGGGCGTCCTCGTGCTCGATGAGGGTCTGCGCGCGCTTCGGGCTCAGTCCGCCCGTCTTCACCCCGGCCTTCGCGGCGCGCAGCACGGAGTCGAGGGAGCCGAAGCTCTCCAGCAGGGTCGCCGCGGTCTTCTCCCCGATCCCCGGGGCGCCCGGCAGTCCGTCCGAGGGATCCCCGCGCAGCGCCGCGAGCTCCCGGTAGCGGGTGCCGTCGGGCACCCCGTACAGCGCGGGCAGATCCGCAGCGGTGATCTCCTCCCATTCGCCGCCCTTGCGGGGTCGCAGCACGCGCACGTCGCGCTCGGCGTCGAGGAGGGCGAGCAGATCGCGATCGGGAGAGACGATGACCACCGGGGTCCGGGACTCGGCGGCCATCGTCGCGATGACGTCGTCGGCCTCCGTCCCGGCCACCTCGGCGATGGGGATGCCCGCCGCGGCGAGCACGCGCCGCAGCAGCGGCAGCTGGGCGGCGAGCAGCTCGGGGATCTCCGTCCCCGCCGCCTCGTCGCGGACCCGCGCCGCCTTGTACTCGGGCATGATCGCGGTGCGGAACTCCGGACGCCAATCGGCGTCCATCGTCGCCACGACCCGGTCGGAGTCGAGGCGGCGGATCATCGCGGCGATCGCGTCGAGGACGCCGCGGACGGCGTTGACCGGCATCTTGTCGTCGTTGACGATCGAGTCGGGCACCGAGTAGAACGCACGGTAGTACAGGGCCGGAGTGTCGATCAGAACCAATGGCTTCACACCCGAGACGATACCGGACGCACCTGACGCGACTGCTGGAGCGCCGCAGGCGTCCGTGTACTGTGTCCGCTGTGACTATGTACTGTGGTGGAGATGTTTACAGCAGCGCCGATCCGTTCGCGACGGCGCTGGGCACGACCGCGGGGCGCGTGACGTTCATCGGATCCGACGAGGCAGCCCTGGCCCTCGACCCGGACGCCGAGGATCTCGACGGCGACCTCCTGACCCCGGGATTCGTCCATGCCGGGCTCGTCCTCGCCGCCGGCGCACCGGATCCGGAGGAGCTCGCCGCCCAGGGGTTCACGCACGTCCACGCGCTCGGCGCCGCCGAGGCGGTGTCGCGGTTCGCGGCTCGCGCGCCCGAGGGACTCACCGTCGTCGGGTATCCCCGTGCCCGGCCCGCCGACCTCGGCGGAGCCCCGCCTGCGGCGCCGGATCTCGGGGGAGCGGCGGCGGCCGGAGTGTCGATGACCGCCGAGGAGCTCCTCCGCCTCGAGCGGATCCCGGACATCGGCGTCTACCTGGGAGTGTCGTCCGAGTCCGAGCTGCGCGCCGTGCTCGAGCGCCTGCGGGCCGACGCCGTGGTGGCCCAGCGCCACGGCTACCGCCTCCTCCTCGACCTCGACGTCCCCGAGGAGCTCGCCGGAGACCTCGGCCGCGCGGGCGTGGCGATCACGATCGACCCCGCCCGTCCCCAGCCGCTCGCGCAGCTGCTCGCCGCCGGCGCGCAGGTGTCCTGGGCGCACTCCCACCCGTCCCCCTGGGCCGCGGTGCGCGATGCGGTCATCGGTGAGAACGGGATCTCGGCGCGAGCGGCGTTCAACGCCGCCACCCGCTTCGCCCACCGGGCGGCGGGCGACCCCGAGGGAGGGGTCCTCGCCCCGGGCGCCCGTGCCGACATCGTCCGGTGGCAGGTCGAGCGCCTCGTCGTCCAGGTCGCGGATCCGCGGGTCGCGGCGTGGAGCACCGATCCCCGTGCGGGCACTCCGGGACTGCCGGAGCTCGCCTCCGACGTGCCCCTGCCCCGGCGCGTGGCACTCGGCTGAGACGAAACTCAAGCCGACACGCCGAGGGCCGAGAATTCTCTGTGGCGGCCCCTGGCGCGTCTGACCAGCGGATTCGAGCGAATTCCCTGGTCAGAGAGATTTTGCAAAGATCGAACCAGCCAGTAGATTCGAGTCTGACATTCCGCTCGACGCGGAGTGGAGCCGGCACCCCCGTCACTAGACAACTCGTTGCACAACGTGGCCCGAAGGCGGGGGTGTCGGCTCACTGTTCTCCGCGCCGCGGGCGTAGGGTGGGGGCCGTGGTTCCGAAGATTCTGGTGGTCATCCCGACGTACAACGAACGTCTCGCCCTTCCCGTCACCCTGTCCGCGCTGTTCGAGCATCGCCCCGAGGTCGAGGTCCTCGTCGTCGACGACGGCTCGCCGGACGGCACGGGGGACTGGGTCGACGAGCAGGCGGCCCGCGACCCCCGGATCCACGTCCTCCATCGCAGCGAGAAGGCCGGACTGGGCATGGCCTACATCGCCGGGTTCGCCTGGGCGCTCGAGCGCGACTACGACATCATCTGCGAGTTCGACGCCGACGGCTCCCACCGGCCCGTCGACCTCGGCCGGCTCCTCGAGGTCGCCCGCGGCGACGACGCCGATCTCGTCATCGGCTCGCGCTGGACGCGCGGCGGCGCGATCGTCAACTGGCCGCGCTCCCGCTTCCTCCTCTCCCGCGGCGCCAACATCTACGTCGACACCGTCATGGGGCTGGGGGTCAGGGACGCGACCGCCGGCTTCCGCGCCTACCGCCGCGAGGTCCTCGAATCCCTCGACCTCTCCGGCGTCGAGTCCCAGGGCTACTGCTTCCAGATCGACATGACGTATCGCACGGTCGAGGCCGGCTTCCGGGTCGCCGAGGTGCCCATCGTCTTCGTCGAACGGGAACTCGGGGAGTCGAAGATGAGCTCCTCGATCATCTCCGAGGCCTTCACGAGGGTCGCCGCGTGGGGACTGTCCCGCCGCGGTCGCCAGGTGCGCAGGGCGCTGAGCGTCGTCGCCGCGCGCCGGTCGGGTCACCAGACGACCCGGGAGCACGGCGCCGAGGCGAAATGAGAGGGCGGGCGGGGTGCGCTGCGCACCCCGCCCGCCCTGACTCCCCGGTGGGAGGCGGTCTCAGCTCTGCGCCGGCGCCTCTCCCCGGCGGATGGCCAGCCGTTCGTCGAGGAGGACCTGGAGCTCCTCGAAGGAGCGACGTTCGAGCAGCATGTCCCAGTGCGAGCGCACATGCTTCTCGGGTTCGCCGTCGGGTTCGTTGACGCCGACGCGGACACCGATGCCGTGCTTGCCCGAATCCCAGGTCGAGGGAACCTCGGCCTCGATGGAGAACGGAACCTTGAATCGGGTGCCGTCCTCGCATTCGAACTCGACCATCTGCCGCGGTGCGGGCTCGACACCCTCTTCCGACTCGAGGCTGCGTGAGCCCAACTGTGTGCCGCGGAGACTGCGTTCACTCATACTTCTTCGTCACCTTCCGATTGGACTGCCGACCTCTGCTTCGAGGGAACAGTCTATCGCCTCCCCTTATTCCCCCGACGCGCGCAGGACCGACAGCGCCAGCGCGACCTCGTCGGTGACGATCCCGTCGACCCCGACGGCGAGGAGGCGGCGCATGTCCGCGGGGTCGTTGACCGTCCAGACGTGGACGAGCAGACCTCGGGCGTGGGCTCGGGCGACGAGGCGGGGGGTGATGACCCGGACTCCGCGCACCCGCAGCGGCAGCTGGAGGGCGTCGAGGTCCGCGGGCGGGTGCGCCGGGAGGCCGGAGAGGAGCGCCGCGACGCAGGCCACGGCCTCGCCGGTCCCCGCCGAGGTGGCGGTGCCCGGCAGCGCCTCCCGCAGCCGGCGCAGCGTCGAGGAGTGGAAGGAGGCCAGGCGCACCCGCTCCTCGGCGCCCGCTCTCCGGATCGTGCGGACGGTCGCCGGGATGCTGCGGGCGGACTTGACGTCGATGTTCCACCGCGCGTCAGGCAGCGCGGAGAAGAGCTCGGCCATGCGCGGCAGGCGTCCGCCGCCGACGAGGTCGATGGTGTCGAGCTCGTCGGCGGTGAGTTCGCCGATGCGCTGCGGTCGTCCGGCGATCCGCGCGAGGTCCTCGTCGTGGGCGGCGAAGAGCACCCCGTCGGCGGAGGCGTGGACGTCGGTCTCCATCCACTCGACGCCCGCGGACGCCGCGGCGGCGAACGCCTCGGCGGTGTTCTCGCTCATCCCCGGCCACCGGCCGCCCCGGTGGGCGATGACCTCTGCCTGGGAATTCATGGTCCAATCCTAGGATGCTGTTGACCAGCCCGGCGAGGTCGATGACGATAGAGGAATGAGCCCACGACAAGAGCCGATCGAGCCCGATTACGTCATCGATTCCACCGCCCGCACCCCGCAGGATCGAGTCCGCTCCGCGGCGAACCGCGCCTACTCGGCGGCGAGCACGAGCGCCCAGAGCGTGCGCCGGGCCGCCTCCGGCTCGCGGCTCATCGAGTCGACCGAGACGAAGGTCAACGAACTGCTCGGGCGAGCCTCCCATGCGATCGACGACGCCGTGCGCACCGGCAAGGTCGACCGGGTGTTCGCGAAGGCGCAGCACACGGTGAGCTCGGGCGCACAGGGCGCCCGGAAGCTGTTCCGGCGCCGCTGAGGCCGAGGACCCCGCCGACCCGCACCCACGAGGGTGCGGGTCGAGTTGTGAATGTAACAGTTTCTTAACTACACTGACTCCAGGTAACGATCCGATAACTTGGAGTCTCGACTGTGGGCAAACACTCTGCATCCTCGCCGAACACGCTGCGCTCCCTGGTCGCCGCACTGCGACCGCGGGCGAGGTCCGGCCGCCATTCGGCCGACCAGCGCTCCGCGAGCGGCGTCCTCGCCTCCGTCCGATCGCGTCCCGTCCTCTCCGCGTTCGTGGTGCCGACGGCCGCCACCGCCGCCGTGGTCGCCTCGAGCCTCGCGATCATGCCCGAGCAGACGGACCGGGGAGCCCAGGTGGTGACCGCGGCGCCCGTCGTCGTCGAGAACGAGGCCGCTGAGGTCACGGACGAGACGCTCGAGAAGGCGAAGGAGCAGGCGAAGGCGAAGCCCGCCGAGGTGTCGATCGAGGTCCGGACGGAGGCTCCGAAGCCGCGGACCACCTCGACGGCCAAGGCGAGCGGCGACGCGAAGTCCGGCGGGTCCGGCGGTTCCGGCAAGGCGGCCGGGCAGGACGGCTCGTGCCCGATGTCCTACTACGGCGGGGGAGACGGCTTCGACGGTCGGAAGACCGCGAACGGCGAGACGTTCGACACGAACAAGCTCACGGCCGCCCACAAGACCCTGCCCTTCGGCACGAAGGTGAAGATCACCAACCAGGCCAATGGGAAGTCCGTCACCGTGCGCATCAACGACCGCGGCCCCTACCACGGGGACCGCTGCTTCGATCTCTCGAAGGCCGCGATGGAGGCCGTCGGCGGAGTCGGCGCCGGACAGATCACCGGCAGCTACACGATCCTCTGAGCCGTTCCTGCTGCTCCCCGGCCGGCACCTGAGCATTGCGCCGCGCCAGCTCTCCGGCCCGGCGCGCCAGGAGCGCGCGGAGGCTGCGAGGTGCGAGCACTTCGACCCCATCGACCGTGAGCAGGCCGGCGACGGCGATCTCGTCGGCCTCGACCGGCAGCTCGACGTCGACCGTCTGCCGGCCCGTCCTCGCCGCGTCGAGCGCCTCCTCGGTGACCCGCCCGGGAAACGCGCGGCGCAGGTCCTCGAGGCTCGTGACCGGCAGCCGCAGGAGTGCCGTGCGAGTGCGGATCGCGCGCTCGAAGTCGACCTGCGATCGCCGCCACACCTCGTCGAGGCTCAGCCCCGGCGGCGGACTCACCGAGACGAACCGTTCGACCACCGACTCGATGCGCGAGACCCGGTAGGTGCGCGGGCGCCCTCCCGGCGGCTGGCCGACGAGATACCAGCGCCCCGCCTTGACGACCAGCCCCAGGGGGATGAGCGAGCGCTCCCGCGGGCCGCGTGAACCGTGGTAGCGCAGGCGCAGCCCCCGACCGCTGCGCAGCGCGGTGACGATCGTCGACAGCGCGCGCGGACGCTCGCTCGTCATGAACCAATCCGGCCCGTCGACGAGGATGCGTCCGGCGAGCCGGGCATCCGCCTCGGCGAGGATCTTCGACCGTGCCGTCGCGAGCTCCCGGGAGAGCCCGAGCTCCGTCGCCGCGAGGGAGCCGATGAGCACCGAGTCGAGTTCGTCCCTCGTGAGTCCGGACAGGGGAGAGGTCCAGGTGCCGAGCAGCGAGATCCCGCCGCCGGGCCCCGACTCGGCGATGATCGGGACGCCCATGCGAGAGAGGTCGACGAGATCCCGGTAGATCGTGCGCCGGTCGACCTCGAGCCGCTGCGCCAGCTGCGCCGCGGTGATCGGGGCCGAGCGGGCGGAGAGGATGACGATCTCGGACACCAACCGCGCTGCCTTCATCCTCCCGAGAATATCCACCACCGCTGACACAGGCTGTCAGTCATGGGCGCGCAGACTGGCCCCATGACGACGAACACGATCAGTGAGCATCCATTCCCTCCCTTCGAGCAGAGGGCCCTGGCCGGACGGGTCGCCCTCGTCGCCGGCGCCACTCGCGGAGCGGGTCGAGCCATCGCCGTGTCGCTGGCGAGGGCCGGGGCCCACGTCTGGTGCACGGGACGGTCGACCGCCGGGCGGCCCTCGGACTACGGGCGGCCCGAGACCCTCGACGGCACCCTCGCCCTCATCGCCGAGCACGGCGGGCGGGCCGAGGCGCACGTCTGCGATCATCTCGACCCCGACCAGGTGCGCGCCCTCGTCGAGCGGATCGACGCCGTCCACGGCCGCCTCGACATCCTCGTCGACGACATCGGGGGAGAGGCCTACATGAGCCGGGGCGAGTCGTTCTGGCAGCGCGACCTCGAGGCCGGGATGCGTCAGCTTCGCACCGGCCTCATCACCCACGTCATCACCGCGCACGCCGCGCTGCCGCTGCTCACCCGCAGGCCGGGCGGTCTCGTCGTCGACATCACCGACGGGACCGAGGAGTACAACGGCACCCACTTCCGCGACAGCGTATGGCTCGACCTGACGAAGACGGCGGTGAGCCGCTTCGCATTCGGACTCGGGCACGAGCTGCGCGCGGCCGGGGCCACCGCCGTCGCGATCACGCCCGGCTGGCTGCGGTCGGAGCTCATGCTCGAGGCCTTCTCCACCACCGAGGAGACCTGGTGGGCCGACTCCCTCGACGCCGACCGCGACCTGCCTCCCGCGGACTTCGCGATCTCCGAGAGCCCCCACCTGCTCGGCCGCGCCGTCACGGCGCTCGCCGCCGACCCCGACCGTGGCCGATTCACCACCCGGACGGTGAGCACCTTCGCGCTGGCACGCCACTACGGGTTCTCCGACACCGACGGCTCACGACCGGACAGCTGGGGCTACATCGCCGCGAAGGAGAAGCACGGGAGAGCCGATCCGGAGGCGTTCCGGTGACCGTCGGGACCTCCGACGACTTTTGGTGTCGGCACCCGACCCTGGCTATCCTGTAGCGCATGCGCGGCGGATCGGTCCGCGACAGTTCGAAGGAGAGCACCATGTCATCATGCGACGTCGTCATCGTCGGAGCCGGACCGACCGGGCTCATGGCCGCCCGCACCCTGCGGGCCGCCGGGAGGTCGGTCAGGGTCCTCGAGGCCCGGGACCGGGTGGGCGGTCGCACGTGGACCGGACACATCGACGGTCAGATGTACGAGATCGGCGGTCAGTGGGTCTCTCCCGACCAGACCGCGCTGCTCGACCTGCTCGCGGAGCTGGGCAAGGAGACCTACCCCAGATACCGGGACGGCGACAGCGTCTACATCGCCCCCGACGGCACCCGCACGGTCTACCGCGGCGAGATGTTCCCCGTCGGCGAGGACACCCAGGCCGAGATGGAGCGGCTCATCGGGATGCTCGACGAGATGGCCGCCCGGATCGGAGCGGAGGCGCCATGGGACGCCGAGGACGCCGCGGAGCTCGACTCGATCTCGTTCCACCACTGGCTGCGGCAGCAGAGCTCCGACGAGCTCGCGTGTGCGAACATCGGCATGTTCATCGCCGGGGGGATGCTCACCAAGCCCGCCACCGCGTTCTCCGCTCTCCAGGCCGTCCTCATGGCCGCCTCGGCGGGATCGTTCTCCCACCTCGTCGACGACCATTTCATCCTCGACCGGCGCGTCGTCGGCGGCATGCAGTCGGTGTCCGAGCAGCTCGCCGCCGACCTCGGCGACGGCGTCATCGAACTGAACAGCCCCGTCCGGTCGATCAGCTGGACGGACGAGGGCGTCGTCGTCACCGCCGACGGGACCACCGTCGAGGCCGGGCACGCCATCGTCGCCGTCCCGCCGAACCTCTACTCGCGCATCACCTACGACCCGCCGCTGCCGCGCACCCAGCAGATCTTCCACCAGCACCAGTCGATGGGACTCGTCATCAAGGTCCACGCGACCTACCCCACGCCGTTCTGGCGCGAGGAGGGGCTGTCGGGCACCGGCTTCGGCGCGGGCCGGCTCGTGCAGGAGGTCTACGACAACACCAACCACGGGGAGGAGCAGGGCACCCTGGTCGGATTCATCTCCGACGTCAACGCCGAGGCGATGTGGGCCCTCGACGAGGAGGAGCGCAAGAGGACCATCCTCGAGGCGATCGCGGAGTTCCACGGCCCTCGCGCCCTCGACCCGATCGTGTTCTACCTCTCCGACTTCGGGTCCGAGGAGTGGACCCGCGGCGCCTACGCGACGAGCTACGACCTCGGCGGACTCCACCGCTGGGGCCGCTTCCAGAACGACCCGGTGGGGCCCATCCACTTCGCGAGCTCCGACATCGCGAGCCTGGGCTACCAGCACGTCGACGGCGCGGTGAGGATCGGCCGAGACACAGCCGAGAAGATCCTCGGCGAATCCGGGCGAGACTGAGATGATGATCCGATGACCTCGCAAACCCCCCTCCCGACGGGCGCCGACTCCCGTTCCGGTCTCAGTGCCAAAGGACTCTCCGCCGGCAAGATCGGCGCGATCGGCGGCGCCGTCATCGGCATCTCCTGCATCGCTCCCGCCTACACGCTGACCTCCGGGCTGGGCCCGACGATCGCGGAGGCGGGAGTGCACACTCCCGCCATCCTGCTCATCGGCTTCGTGCCCATGCTCCTCGTCGTCTTCGGCTATCGCGAACTCAACACCGCGATGCCCGACTCCGGCACGACGTTCACATGGGCGACCCGCGCGTTCGGTCCGTGGATCGGGTGGATGGGCGGATGGGGACTCATCGCCGCGACGGTGCTCGTGCTGTCCAATCTCGCCGCTGTCGCGGTCGACTTCCTGTTCCTCCTCCTCTCGCAGGTGTTCTCCGACCCGGCGATCGCCGAGCTCACCCGCGTGCTGTGGATCAACATCCCGGTCACGGTGCTCCTCACCGCGGCCGCGGCGTGGGTGTCCTACCGCGGCGTGGAAGCCACGAAGAAGGTGCAGGTGTGGCTCGTCGCGTTCCAGGTCATCGCCCTGGTCTGGTTCGTCGTCGCCGCGTTCGTCCACCTGTCCCAGGGCACCGCCTTCGACGCCACCCCGGTCGAGCTGGGCTGGTTCAACCCCGCCGAGGCGGGCGACTTCTCGACGATCGCCGCCGCGGTCTCCCTGTCGATCTTCCTCTTCTGGGGCTGGGACACCGTGATCACGATGAACGAGGAGACGAAGAACCCGGAGAAGACGCCCGGGCGGGCCGCGATGCTGACGATCATCGCGATCGTCGTCATCTACATCGCGTGCACGCTGGCCGTGATCTCCTTCGCCGGCGTCGGCACCGAGGGACTGGGCGCCGGCAACCCCGACAACCAGGAGTCGATCTTCGCCGCCCTCGCCGGACCGGTGATGGGACCGTTCGCCATCCTCGTCTCGATCGCCGTGCTCTCGAGCTCGATCGCCTCCCTGCAGTCGACGATGGTCTCACCGTCGCGCACGATCCTCGCGATGGGCCACTACCGGGCGCTGCCGGAGAAGTACGGGCGCGTCTCACCCCGGTACAAGTCGCCGTCGGTCGCCACCGTCACCTCGGCGGGAGCGGCGATCGTCTTCTACGTCGTCATGCGGCTGCTGTCGGAGAACGCGCTGTGGGACACGATCACGGCGCTCGGGCTCATGGTCTGCTTCTACTACGGGATCACCGGTCTGGCCTGCATCTGGTACTTCCGCACCTCGCTGTTCGCCAGCGCGAAGAACGTGTTCTTCCGGTTCCTGTTCCCGCTGCTCGGGGGAGTGACGCTGCTCGTCATCTTCGTCACCACCGCGATCGACTCGATGGACCCGGCCTACGGCTCGGGATCGTCGGTGTTCGGCATCGGCCTCGTCTTCGTCCTCGGCATCGGCGTCCTCCTGCTCGGCGTCGTGCTCATGATCGTCCAGTCGATCCGGCACCCGGCATTCTTCCGTGGACAGACCCTCAAGCAGGGCGTCCACGACGGTGAGTGAGGCCGGTGGCCACACCGGGCTCCACCGGTCCCCGGCGGCAGGCGGGTGCGCCTCGCCTCGATGAGCTGCGGCGGCTGCGCCGGGTCCGCGACCGCATCGACCGCGAGTTCGACCGGCCGCTCGACGTCGCGGGCCTGGCCGCGGGGGAGCACATGTCGGCGGGGCATCTCAGCCGGCAGTTCAGGGCCGCCTACGGCGAGTCGCCTTACTCGTACCTGATGTCGCGGCGGATCGAGCGGGCGATGGCGCTGATCCGCCGTGGCGACCAGACCATCACCGACATCTGCTTCCAGGTCGGTTTCTCCTCCCTGGGGACCTTCAGCACCCGGTTCAGCGAACTCGTCGGCATGTCGCCGCGGGCCTATCGGGACGCCGCGGTCGACGGTGAGCACGAACTGCCGACCTTCATCGTCAAGAACGTCCTGAGACCGATCAGGAATCGAGAAGTCCGATGAGTCCCGGACTCGCTAGGATCGGGACCATGGACCTCTCGATCAGCGCCAGCTTCCTGCCCCATGTCGATGCCGAGGAATCCTTGGCCTTCTATCGCGACGTGCTCGGATTCGAGGTCCGCCTCGACGTCGGATCCGGGCAGATGCGGTGGATCACCGTCGGGCCCGCCGACCAGCAGGACACCTCCATCGTGCTCACCCCGGCGATCACCGACCCGACGATCAGTGAGACCGAGCGCGAGGTCATCGAATCCCTCATCGCCAAAGGCAGCTATGCCGCCATCATCCTCGCGACCGACGACGTCGACGCGGTCTTCGCCGAGGTGGAGGCCAGGGGAGCGGACATCGTCCAGGAGCCCATGGACCAGCCCTACGGCCTGCGCGACTGCGCCGTGCGCGACCCGGCCGGCACCATGATCCGCATCCAGCAGCGCGACTGACACCGGCATCCCCTCCACCGGCACCCCGTCCACCCACCTCACGGAGACCGACCCGATGACCCATCCGGCAGACACCCATGACCTCATCCGCGTGCGCGGCGCCCGCGAGAACAACCTCAAGGACGTGAGCATCGACATCCCCAAGCGCCGGCTGACCGTCTTCACCGGGGTCTCGGGGTCGGGGAAGAGCTCCCTCGTGTTCTCGACGATCGCCGCGGAGTCCCAGCGGATGATCAACGAGACCTACTCCGCATTCGTCCAGGGCTTCATGCCGACCATGGCCCGCCCCGACGTCGACGTCCTCGAGGGTCTGACCACCGCGATCATCGTCGACCAGGAGAGGATCGGGGCCAACCCCCGCTCGACGGTGGGCACGGTGACCGACATCAACGCGAAGCTGCGGATCCTGTTCTCCCGTCTGGCCGAGCCGGCGCTCGGCTCCCCGAACGCCTACTCCTTCAACGTCCCCACCGTCTCCGGGACCGGGTCGATGACCGTCGAGAAGGCTGAGGGCTCTCAGGTCGAGAAACGTAGCTTCAGCGTGAGCGGCGGCATGTGCCCCCGCTGCGAGGGCATGGGGACCGCCACCGACATCGACGTCGCCGAGGTCGTCGACTTCTCGAAGTCGCTGGCCGAGGGGGCGATCCTCATCCCGGGCTTCAAGGTCGGCGGCTGGTCGGTGCGCTTCTACACCGAATCGGGGTTCTTCGACCCCGACAAGCCGGTCGGTGAGTTCACCCCGGACGAGCGGGACAGGCTGCTCAACGCCGAGGGGGAGAAGATCGTCATCAACGGGACGAACCTCACGTTCGACGGCCTGCTCCCGCGCATCCGCCGGTCCTTCCTGTCCAAGGACCGCGACGGGATGCAGAAGCACATCCGCGCCTTCGTCGACCGCGCCGTCGTCTACACCGAGTGTCCCGACTGCGGCGGCACCAGGCTCGGGGCCGCCGCCCGCGGCTCCCGGCTCGCCGGTCGCTCCATCGCCGAGGTGTGCGCGATGGAGGTCTCCGACATCCCCGCCTGGCTCGCCCGCATCGACGATCCCACGGTCCAGCCCCTCGTCGACTCGCTCGCCGGGACCGTCCGGGCATTCATCGACATCGGTCTGGGCTACCTGTCCCTCGACCGGTCCTCGGGATCCCTGTCCGGGGGAGAGGCACAGCGGATCAAGCTCGTCCGCCACCTCGGCTCCTCGCTCACGGACGTCACCTACGTCTTCGACGAGCCGACGATCGGCCTCCACCCGCACGACATCGCGCGGATGAACTCCCTGCTGCTCGAGCTGCGCGACAAGGGCAACACCGTGCTCGTCGTCGAACACAAGCCGGAGACCATCCTCATCGCCGATCACGTCGTCGACCTCGGTCCGCGGGCCGGAGCCCTCGGCGGTCAGATCTGCTACGCCGGAGACGTCGACGGACTGCGGGACAGCGACACGCTGACGGGCGCGCATCTGGGCTACAGGGCGGCGCTGCGGACCGAGACCCGCACGCCCACCGGCGCGCTCGAGATCAGGGGAGCGGACACCCACAACCTCACGGGCGTCAACGTCGACGTTCCCCTCGGCGTCCTCACCGTCGTCACCGGTGTCGCGGGTTCGGGCAAGAGCTCCCTCATCCACGGTTCGCTGAGCTCACGCGAGCGCGTGGTCACGATCGACCAGGGGGCGATCAAGGGGTCACGGCGCAGCAATCCGGCCACCTACACCGGGATGCTCGAACCGGTGCGGAAGGCGTTCGCGAAGGCCAACGGGGTCAAGCCGGCGCTGTTCAGCGCCAACTCGGAAGGGGCCTGCCCCAACTGCAGCGGCGCCGGCGTCGTCACCGCCGACCTCGGCGTCATGGCCGGGATGTCGTCGCCGTGCGAGGTCTGCGAGGGCCGCGGGTTCCAGGCCGAGGTGCTCGAGTACACCCTGGGCGGGAAGAACATCCGCGAGGTCCTCGACATGCCGGTCAGCGAGGCACTCGAGTACTTCGCCGCGGGCGAGTCGCGGATCCCCGCGGCCCGGAGGATCGCCGGCCACCTCGCCGAGGTGGGGCTGGGCTATCTCAGTCTCGGCCAGCCCCTGACGACGCTGTCCGGAGGCGAGAGACAACGCCTGAAGTTGGCGACTCATCTCTCGGCGAAGAGCGCCGACCAGGCCGGGGTGTTCATCCTCGACGAGCCGACGACGGGCCTGCACCTGGCCGATGTCGCGAACCTGCTCGAACTGCTCGACGGGCTCGTCGACTCGGGACGCTCGGTCATCGTCATCGAGCACCATCAGGCGGTCATGGCCCACGCGGACTGGATCATCGACCTCGGGCCGGGCGCCGGACACGACGGCGGACGCATCGTCTTCGAGGGCACGCCGCGCGACCTCGTCAGCCGCGGCGAGACGCTGACGGCGCAGCATCTGGCCGAGTACGTCGGGGCGCGGGAACCGGCTTGAACAGAACGCCGATAATATACATTATGTCAAGTAAACTCATCGGGGCGCCTCCCCTCTGATTCGCGGCACCCGCGACGCCTGAGCCGAGCTGACGCGCGTCGCGGAGGCCGCAGCGCCCGCGGGAGGCCGAGCTCAGAGCACGAGCAGACCGACGACTGCGGAGCCGACGACCAGCGCCCAGGGCGGGACCCGGGTCGTCTGCAGTGCGGCGAAGCCGGCGACCGCGACGACGAATGCCGGCCCCGAGGAGATTCCCTCGGTGAACACGGGATCATAGAGTGCCGCCGCGAGGAGCCCGACGACGCCGGCGTTGACGCCGAGAAGCACCGCTCGCGCTCCGGCGGCCCGGCGCAGGCGCGCCCAGAACGGCAGCGTCCCGCAGACAAGCAGGCCCGCGGGCGCGAAGATCGCGAGGAGGGCGATGACCGCCCCGAGCAGACCGTTCGGATCCGAGCCCGCGGCGGCCCCGAGGAAGGCCGAGAACGTGAACAGCGGGCCCGGGACCGCCTGGGCCAGTCCATATCCGGCGAGGAACGTCGAGTCGTCGACGAGTCCCCCGGCGACCACCTCGGCGTCGAGCATCGGCAGGACGACGTGGCCGCCGCCGAAGACGAGAGACCCGACCCGATAGAAGATGTCGGTGAGGCGCAGCGCCGGATCGCCGGTGACCGCGGCGAGCACGGGCAGGCCGACGAGCAGGAGGCCGAAGACGAGCAGGCTGACTCCCCCGGCCCGTCGCGACAGCGGCACCTGCAGCTCCTCGACCTCGTCGTCGCCGACGCCGCGGGCCTCGCTGCGGAGCAGCAGCGCCCCGAGGAGCCCGGCGAGGACGAGCGCGGCGATCGTCGTCCACACACCGGGGGCCAGGATCGTGATCGCGAGGACGAGGACCGCGATGCCCGCGCGCCTGGCATCCGGGGTCAGCGAGCGGGCCATGCCGAGGACGGCGTGGGCGACGACCGCGACGGCCGCGGCCATGAGTCCCCGCAGCCACCCGCTCTCCCCCGGATCCTCGAGCCGTGAGAGCCCGAGCGCGGCGGCGGTGAGCAGGAGCGCCGAGGGCAGGGTGAAGCCGGCCCAGGCGGCGAACAGTCCCGGCAGACCGGCCCGGGACAGTCCGAGCGCCATGCCCACCTGGCTCGAGGCGGGACCCGGCAGGAACTGGCACAGCGCGACGAGATCGGCATAGGCCCGCTCCCCGAGCCACCGCCTGCGGACGACGAAGGCCTCGCGGAAGTACGCGAGGTGGGCGCTCGGCCCGCCGAACGAGGTGAGGCCGAGCCTGAGGAAGATGAGGAACACAGCGCGCACGAGCCTCAGGCTAACCCGGATGACCCTGGGCGCCGAGTCCGGACGAGCCCGCGCGTCATCGATTCACTCGATGTTCACCATCTTCAACGTCTGTCCTGATAGTCGGGAACTTCGTGGTCAAGCCTCCGCTACCGTGCCGTAGCCGGGTATACCTGACTCCATGGGGCACATCGGTCGACGGTGACCGGATCCCCCGTTCGCGGCCGACCGGAGCCCACCCGGTTCCGGCGGCCGCCCGATCTGCTCGACAACGAAGTGAGGAGCGTCAGACATGGTGATCTCAGCCGGTGGCCAAGCCGACTACATCGGCCTGGCCAATGCCCCAGTCCTCTGGATACTCGCGATGACGGTCATGGGTGTCGTCGCTCTCCAGTCCCTCATCTACATGAACGCGGTGAAGAAGAACGCCGAGTCAGCGGGGATGAGCCAGCGGGAGGTGAGGACGGCGTTCCGTGCCGGCGGAGTCGCCGCGATCGGTCCCTCTCTGTCGGTGGTGCTCGTCGCCATCGCCCTACTCCCGCTCTTCGGCACTCCTCCTGTCGTGGTCCGCGTCGGCCTCATCGGCTCGGCGGCCACCGAGGTCGCCTCGGCGTCGATCGCCGCAGGCACCATGGGAGCCAATCTCGGCGACGAGACCTTCACCCGCGGCGTGTTCATCGTCGCCCTGATGGCGATGAGCCTCTCCGGAGCCGGCTGGATGATCTCGACCCTGCTGCTCACCCCGGTGTTCCGGCGCAGCACACACAAGCTCGAGAAGGTCAATCCGGCTCTCATGTCGATCATCCCCGGCGCGGCGCTGCTCGCGGCCTTCGCGGCCCTGACCTTCCGCGAGCTGCCGAAGTCCCCGACCCACATCATCGCCATCGTCGTCTCGGCCATCGTCATGAGCATCTGCCTGTTCATCGCCAAGAAGTTCGATCAGCAGTGGCTCAAGGAATGGGGCCTGGGCATCTCACTGCTGGTCGCACTCGTCGCGTCCTACTTCGCCCACTATGCCGGCCTCGGCATGCCGGAAGCCTGAGGAGCACACCATGTCGAACATCACCGCCGTTCCCTCCCACGAAGCCTTCGAGAGGACGACGACCCGCTGGGGCTCGATCACCCTGTTCATCGGCTTCCTCATCGCCACCTCGGTGCCCTTCTACCTGCTCTTCGTCGCCGACGCCGATATCGACTTCGGCGACATCTTCACCGGGTTCCTCGCCGTCTTCGCCGTCTACGGCGTCTTCTACATCGTCGAACCGCTCACCTACTACCCGATCCTCGGACCAGCCGGAATGTATCAGGCGTTCCTCATCGGCAACATCTCGAACAAGCTGCTGCCCTCGGCGATCGTCGCGCAGGCCACCATCGGGGTGAAGCCGGGCACCCGGAAGGGCGAGTACGCCGCGACGATGGCGATCTGCGGCGCCGCCCTCATCCATGTCGCCTCGATGGTCCTCTTCGTCGGCATCCTCGGCACGTGGCTCGTCACTCTCATTCCGGAGCCGGCGACCCTCGTCGCCAAGCTCTACATCCTGCCCGCTATCCTCGGCGGTGTCACCGTGCAGCTCATCGCCTCGCTCAAGCAGGTGAAGTCGACGATCATCGCCCTCGTCATCGCGGCCCTGGTCATCCTCGTGCTCATTCCCCTGGTGCCTGTGCTCGCACCCGGAGATGTGGCCATCGTCGTCATCCTCACGATCGCCATCACCTGGTTCACCCGGAACAAGGCCGTCACCGACCGGAGCGCCGAGGAGACGCACGGGATCAACTGAGGCCAGGTCCGCGGACAGGCCACAGGGACACTCAGGGACTCGGGCCCGATCCGGCCCGGGACACATCAACGAAAGGACGCCATGCCACTTCGCTCCGCCCTCAGGGAGGCGATCTCCGCCGACCTCGCCCAGACCGTCGAGACGTACAAGGAGTTCCACCGCTCCCCCGAACTGTCGATGCAGGAGACCCGGACGGCGGCGGCCATCGCCGAGCGGCTCACCGCCCTCGGGCTGACGACGATGACCTTCGGCGGCACGGGCGTCGTCAGCGTCATCGAGAACGGGGACGGTCCCGTCGTCGCCTACCGGGCCGACACCGACGGGCTGCCGATCGCCGAGGACACCGGGCTCGACTACGCCTCGACGGTCGAGGGCACC
The DNA here is from genome assembly GCF_003315415.1 of Brevibacterium sanguinis. Lineage (GTDB taxonomy): Bacteria > Actinomycetota > Actinomycetes > Actinomycetales > Brevibacteriaceae > Brevibacterium > Brevibacterium celere_A. The sequence goes on along the minus strand of NZ_QNSB01000005.1, from coordinate 231,099 downwards.
CTGCCCGACGGCTCCACGACGAAGGTCATGCACGGCTGCGGCCACGACACGCACATCACGGTCGGCCTCGCCCTGGCCAAGCACCTCGTCGAGCACTGTGAGGAGTGGTCGGGAACCGTCGTCATGCTCTTCCAGCCGGGTGAGGAGACCGGTCAGGGCGCCCGCGCGATGCTCGACGACGGCCTCTGGGACCGGGTCGTCAGGCCGGATGTCGTCTATGGCCAGCACGTCTGGCCCGGGCAGGCCGGTCACGTCTACGCCGCCTCGGGCACCGCGATGGCGATGTCCGACTGTCTCAGGGTCACCGTCAAGGGCAAGCAGGCCCACGGATCCCAGCCGGAGAACGCGATCGACCCGATCGTGCTCGGCGCCTACATGATCACCCGGCTGCAGAGCGTCGTGTCGCGGGAGATCTCCGGGCGTGACATGGCCGTCGTCACCGTCGGCACCTTCCACGGCGGGCTCAAGGAGAACATCATCCCCGACTCCGCCGAGTTCAAGCTCAACATCCGCACCTTCTCCGAGGAGGTCCGCGAGGTCGTCCTCGACCGCATCCGGCGGATCATCCTCGCCGAGGCGCTGGCCTCCGGGGCGCCGGAGCCCGAGATCGAGGAGATGTACCGGTTCCCCCGCTGCTACAACGACCCCGACCTCGCCGAGGCCCTGCTGTCCGACCTCGGCGCCGAGCTCGGCACCGACCAGGTCCACCTCTCCGAGGCGGTCACCGGCAGCGAGGACTTCGGGGCCTTCGGCGACGACATCGACGTCCCCTACGTCTACTGGTTCTTCGGCGGGTACTCCCCCGAGAAGCTCGCCGCCGAGGAGACCCCGCCGGGGAACCATTCGCCGTTCTTCGCCCCCGATGACGTCGAGACGACCCTGGAGACCGGGATCAGGGCGGCCCTGACCGCCGTGCTCAGCCGGGTCGGGCGCGGAGGGGACCGATGAGCGACGAACTGCGCTGGCTGTCGACCCGTGAGCTGGCGGCGAGGATCGCGGCGAAGGAGATCTCGGCCCGCGAGGCCCTCGAGGACCATCTGGAGCGCATCGACCGGATCAACCCCGCGATCAACGCCGTCGTCACCCGCGACGACGAGGCCGCCCAGTCCCGGGCCGCGGCTGCCGACGAGGCGCTGGCCGCGGGGGCGGAGATCGGGCCGCTCCACGGTGTCCCGATGACCCACAAGGACACCCACGACACGGCGGGCATGCGCACGACATGGGGTTCGCCGCTGATGGCCGACCGCGTTCCCGAGTCCGATTCCCTCATCATCTCCCGCCTTCGGAGCGCCGGGGTGAACACGACGGGGAAGACGAACGTCCCGGAGTTCGCCGCCGGGTCGCACACCTTCAACGACCTGTTCGGGACCACGCTCAATCCCTACGACACGACGAAGTCGGCGTCCGGGTCGTCCGGAGGGGTGGGGGCCGCCCTGGCCGCGGGGATCCAGGCCTCGGGCGACGGGTCCGACATGGGCGGATCGCTGCGCTCCCCCGGGTCATTCAACAACGTCGTCGGATTCCGGCCTTCGAACGGACGGATCCCCCACACCCTGCCGGGCAACCCCTTCGCGTGGCTCGCCCAATCGGGATTCATGGCCCGGACCGTCTCCGACGTCGCTCTCCTCATGAGCGTGGCGAGCGGCCCGGAACCGGGTGGTCCGGGCTCGATCGACGAACCGGGCAGCGTCTTCGACCTGCCGGAGTTCGCACTCGGCGCCGACTTCGAGCCCGAGCTCAACGGGGTCCGCGTCGGGTTCAGCCCCGACCTGGCCGGGCTGCTGCCGCTCGAGACGGAGGTCGCGGAGGTCGTCGCGGGGACCGCGGATGTCCTCGCGGGCCTCGGCGCCGAGGTCACCGACACGATTCCCGACCTCTCCGACGCCGATGAGGTCTTCGCGGTGCAGCGGGCGCTCGACTTCGTCACCGCCTGGGGCCCTCTCCACGACGCCCACCGCGATCGGATCAAGGACTCCGTCGTGTGGAACATCGAGCTGGGTCTCGGGCTCACCGGCGCCGAGGTGGCGTCGGCGGCCCGCGCCCGGGCCCGCCTCTTCGGCGAGGTCGAGCGGTTCTTCGCCGGTCACGACGTGCTCGTGCTCTCGACCTGCCAGGTGCTTCCCTTCGACGCCTCGATCGAGTACCCGACCGAGATCAACGGGACACCGCTCGAGACCTACCTCGACTGGATGCGGGCGCTGTGCCTGATCTCGGCGACGGGGTGCCCGGCGATCTCGGTGCCTGCGGGGTTCTCCGCCTCAGGCCTGCCGGTCGGCGTGCAGCTGGTGGCCAAGCCGGGCAACGACGTGGGACTGCTGCGGATGGCCCACGCCTTCGAGGCCGTCACCAGTCACCACCTGCGGCACCCTCAGATCTGAGAGGGGTCCGCGGAGATGTCCTGGTCGGTCGCGATCCGCGAGATCTCCTCGGCCATCGCCGTGTCCTTGTCGGTGAGACCTCCCGCGTCGTGCGTGGTCAGGGTGATGTCGACATGGTCGTAGCGCAGATCGACGTCGGGGTGGTGCCCGGCCGCCTCGGCGGCATCGGTGATCGCATTGATGAATGCCACTCCCCGGACGAAGGATCCGGTGAGGAACCGGGTCGTCAGCGCGGTCTCGGTCTGATTCCAGTGGGTGATCTCTTCGCTGCCAGTCATGTCTCCAGCGTGACACAGAGATCCCGGGTTTGCTATGCCTGAGCTTTGTTTGCGGAGCCTAACCATTCTGGAATCATTCCGGAGAAGGTGTCAGTCTTGTGGTACGGAAGGCGGCCGATCGGTCGTCTCGGATCTTCGAAGGAGCATGAAATGCACTTGAGCCCAGCAATGCAGAATGTCCTCGGCGAGCAGGTCACCCTCGAACTCGAGGCGTCGATGGTCTACCTGCAGCTGTCCATCCAGCTCGACGACCTCGACCTCCCCGGCATGACGCGCTGGATGCGCGCGCAGTCGGAGGAGGAGCAGGTGCACGCGGCGAAGTTCATCGAGCACTGCCTCGATCGCGGCTTCGCCCCGCAGATCGGCGACATCGCGGCGCCGAAGGTCTCCGGTTCGCGCCCGATCGACTTCTTCAAGGCCGCCCTGGCCCACGAGGAGAAGGTCTCGGAGTCGATCCGCGGTCTCTACCGCACCGCCCAGGCCGAGTCCGACCTCGACGTGCTCCCGCTGCTCCACTGGTTCATCGACGAGCAGGTCGAAGAGGAGTCGAGCATCTCCGAGATCATCGGACGACTCGAGATGGTCGGCGAGTCCGGAGCCGGTCTGCTCCGCATCGATGCCGAGCTCGGCTCCCGTCAGCCCGACATCAGCGCCGACAGCGAATGAGCGCACGGTCCGTCTGAGTCCGCATCCTGGGAACGGGTGCGGGCTTCCGCACGGGAGCGCACACGCGGCCGGGTCCTCCTCGTGAGGGCCCGGCCGCAGTCGTCTCCAGGTGTGCCAAGCACGGGGTGGGCGACGCCCACTCCCCTGTCCCCCGCGATCTCTCCAGGAGAATGAGAATTTCCTGAGAAGGGAATGATTTCAAAGTTGAGTGTGTTTGACTCAACGTAAGGACCTCGCGTGAGAAAGGAAAGCCCATGGCAACTCGTTTCGATCCCATCCGTGACCTCGACCGCTTCTTCTCGGAGGTGACGAGGACTCCGTCGTCGACCTCGCTTCCCATGGATCTCTATCGGGACGGAGAGGTCTTCGTCGCCCACATCGACATGCCGGGCGTCGACCCCTCGAGCATCGATGTCGACGTCGAGGACCGTACTCTCACGGTCCGGGCCCAGCGCCAGCCGGCCGTCGGGGACAAGGACGTCAAATGGCTGACCCGGGAGCGCACGGTGGGCACGTACGCGCGCCAGCTGACGCTGGGCAACCGCGTCGCCCTCGATCGGATCAGCGCCGACTACCAGGACGGCGTCCTGACCCTGACGATCCCGGTCGCCGAGGAGGCCCGTCCGCGCAAGATCTCGGTCTCCCACGCGGCCGGCTCGAGTCGCCCGACGTCGTCGCCCGAGGTCGTCGAGTCCTCGTCGGAGGAGCAGAAGCAGGTCTCCGGACAGTCCTGAGCGCAGAGGCGATCGCCTCTCGAGCGGGTCGCACCGAGGTGGTGCGGCCCGCTCGTCGCATTCAGTCCCCCGCGCGGAGCAGGTAGGCCAGGCACATGTAGGGCAGCTCCATCGCCTCGGCGATCGGGTGCTCGCCGGCGAAGTACCCGCGCAGGTTGGACTCGACACGCTCCCGGGTCCGCTCGTTCGACCGCAGCCAGTACGAGCGGGTCCGGGCGAGATCGACGACCCCGTCGACGGTGATGGAGGTCGCGAACTCGACGAGCGAGTGGGTGACGAGTTCGAATCCCGACCCCGGACGGGGTCGGAACTCGGGGCGGTAGACGTCGCCGGCATGCATGATCCGGCTCAGGCGCAGCACCCAGTCGACGCGGACGTCGAGCTGATTGATGAGGACGAGCAGCCTACCGCCGGGGGCGAGGATGCGGGCGATCTCCTCCCCTGCGGTGGCCTCGTCGAACCAATGCCATGCCTGAGCGACCGTGACGACGTCGACACAGGCATCGGGCAGGCCCGTCGACTCCGCCGTGCCCACCCGGCCCGGCACCGGATTGCGCTCGAGGGCCGCGGCGTCGGGGTCGACCGCGACGACGTCGGCTCCGCGCTCGAGCAGGAGTCGGCTGAGGATCCCGGTGCCGGCCCCCAGATCGCAGACACGCAGACCCGACCAGTCGCCGACGAGGTCGAGCGCGGCCTCCGGATAGCCGGGCCTGACCGCGTCGTAGAGTTCGCTCAGCATGCCGAAGCGCGTGCCGTGCGCGGCATTCGCCCGAGGTCTCACACCCACCCCATTCCCGTCGATCCGTACCCGTCCACTCTATCGGCCGCCCGCACGGTCCGCCGCGCCGGTGACTAGGATGGAGACACCGGCCGAAACCGAGCGTCTAGGAGCATCGATGACCCCCACGTCCGACCTGCAGGAGCAACTCGACACCGCTGCGCGCGAGTATGAGGAGTTCGCGGCCAGAGGCCTCGCGCTCGACATCACGCGGGGCAAGCCGGGAAGCGACCAGCTCGATCTCTCCGCGGGCCTCCTCGACGCGGTCAGCGGCGAGGACGTCTTCACTCCCGGCGGCGTCGACACCCGCAACTACGGCGGTCTCGAGGGCATCGACGAGCTCCGCGCTCTCTTCTCCCCCCTGCTCAAGGTGCCGACGGCGCAGCTGCTCGCGGGCGGCAACGCCTCCCTGACCCTGATGGCTCAGTCACTGACCTTCGCGCTCCTGCACGGCACACCGCTCGACTCCCGCCCGTGGGGCGCCGGCCCGCACAAGATCCTCTGCCCGGTGCCCGGGTACGACCGGCACTTCACCCTCGCGGAGTCCCTGGGCTTCGAACTGCTGAGCATCCCGATGGACGAGGAGGGCCCCGTCGTCGCCGAGGCGGCGCGATTGGCCGAGGACCCCTCCGTCAAGGCCATGTGGCTGGTCCCCATGTACTCGAACCCGACCGGGGTCACGATCAGCGAGTCGAGGGCCCGCGAGCTCGCCGCCATGCCCGCGGCGGCCGCGGACTTCACCCTGCTGTGGGACAACGCGTACGGTCTCCACCATCTGCGGGAGGAGCACCCCGAGAACCTCGACATCCTCAGCATCTGCGCCGAGGAGGGTCACCCCGAGCGTCCGTGGATCTTCGCGTCGACGTCGAAGATCACCCACGCCGGGGCCGGTGTGTCGTTCTTCGGGGCGGGACCCGAGACCTTCGCCTGGTTCCGGGCGAACCTGTCCGCCGTCGCGATCGGCCCCGACAAGATCAACCAGCTGCGCCACCTGCGGTTCTTCGGCGACGCAGCGGGAGTCGAGGCGCACATGCGCCGCCATGCCGAGATCATCGCCCCGAAGTTCGACGCCGTGCTCTCCACCCTGGAGTCCGGACTGGGCGGCACCGGTCTCGCGCAGTGGACGGAGCCGGACGGAGGCTACTTCATCACCCTGACGACGCCGGAGGGAACTGCTGATCGCATCGTCAAGCTCGCCGGCGAAGCGGGCGTCAAGCTCACTCCTGCCGGCGCCACCCACCCCTATGGTCTCGATCCGAGCAACAGCGTCATCCGCATCGCCCCCACGATGCCGAGCCTCGAGGAGGTCGAGCTCGCGTCGACGGGACTCGTCGCCTGCGTGAAGGTCGCCGCCCTCGAGAAGCTCATCGCCGGCTGACGACGGCTCCCGAGGCCGGCGACCGGGCCGCCCGGTTCAGTACTCGTAGAACCCGCGGCCGGACTTCACGCCGAGCAGTCCGGCGTCGACCATGCGGGAGAGCAGGACCGGCGGCTTCACGGCGGGGTCGCCGGTCTCGGCGTACATCGACTCGGCCGCGAACAGGCACGTGTCGAGTCCGACGAGATCGGCGAGTGCGATCGGGCCCATCGGGTGGGCGCAGCCGCCGACCATCCCCGCGTCGATGTCCTCCTTCGTCGCGAACCCGGATTCGAGCATCCTCATCGCCGAGCACAGGTACGGGATGAGGAGGGCGTTGACGATGAACCCGGGACGATCACCGGCCTGGATCGGCGTCTTGCCGAGCACCTCGGCGACGAATCCGGTCATCGTCCGGCTCACGTCGGGGTCGGTGAGGACCGAGGACACGATCTCGACGAGCGGCTGCACGGGCGCCGGGTTGAAGAAGTGCACCCCGAGGACGCGCTCCGGGCGCGACGTCGCCTGGGCGAAGCGGATGATCGGCATCGACGAGGTGTTCGATGCGAGGATCGCGTGCGCGTCGGTGACGACCCGGTCGAGGTCGGCGAAGATCGCCTTCTTGACGTCCTCGTTCTCGCTCGCCGCCTCGATGACGAGCTGCCGATCGGCCAGGTCGCCGATGTCGGTGGTGAAGCGCAGACGCCCCAGCGCCGCGTCCCTGTCCTCGGCGCTCAGCTTGCCCTTGGCCACGGCCTTGTCGAGTGACTTCCCGATCCGGGCCCGGCCTGCCGCCACCGCCTCCTCGCCGACCTCGGACACGATGACGTCCTGGCCGGCCTTCGCCAGCACCTCGGCGATGCCGGCCCCCATGAGTCCTCCGCCGATGACCGCACTGCGCTCGATGCTCATCTCTTCCTCATCCCTTCGTCGCTGTCTGACCTGCGAACCACGCCGCCGCGCGGATCGCCTTCATCGCCTCGCGGCGGCGTTCGGTGGGCAGGGTCTGGATGTAGACCTGCCCGTCGAGGTGGGCGACCTCGTGCTGGAGCATCTGCGCGAAGACCTCGGTGCCCGAGACCTCCACCGCCGCACCCGTCGCATCGACTCCGCGCACCCGCGCGAACTCCCAGCGCGGTGTCGGGAAGAAGAGGCCGGGCACGGACAGGCACCCTTCGTCGATGTCGCGCAGCCGGCCACCCACCTCGACGATCTCCGGGTTGAAGACCACGCCGGTGCGATCGTCGAGGTCGTAGCCGAAGGCCCGGAGGCCGACCCCGATCTGGGGGGCCGCGACCGCCGCGCGGCCCGCAGGCCGCGCGGTGTCGGCGAGGTCCTCGGCCAGAGCCGCGGTGCTCGCGTCGAACGTGGTCACCGGCGCGCACGGGCTGCGCAGCACCGGGTCGCCCCAGAGCCGGATCTCCCGTTCAGCCATCGATGACCACCACGAGGTCGCCGCCCTCGAGCTGCTGGACGTTGCCGATCGCCACGCGGGAGACCGTTCCGGACACCTGGGTGGTGATGGCGGCCTCCATCTTCATCGCCTCGATCGTCGCGACGGTCGCCCCGGCCTCGACCTCATCGCCGACGCCGACCTGGAGGGTGACGACTCCGGCGAAGGGGCTGGCGACGTGCTGCGGGTTCGTCGGGTCGGCCTTCTCCGCGGTCTTGACGTCGATCTCCACGGACCGGTCGCGGACCTGCAGGGGGCGGAGCTGTCCGTTGAGGGTGAACATCACCGAGCGCATCCCGCGCTCGTCGGTCTCGCCGATCGCCTGGACGCCGATGAGCAGGTTCTTGCCCTTCGCCAGCTGCACGACATGCTCCTGGCCGGCGCTGAGGCCGTAGAGGTACTCCGAGGTCTCGACGACGGAGAGGTCTCCGTAGTTGGCCCGCATCCGCTCGAACTCCTTCGTCGGCCCGGGGAACAGGAGCTCGTTGAGCTTCGCCTGCCGGGTCGCACCGGGAGCCTTCAGCGCCGCCTCGTCCGCGGGGTCGAGGTGCTCGGCGACGGGCCTGTGGTTCCGGCCGGCCAGCGCCTTGGTCCGGAACGGCTCGGGCCAGCCGCCGGGAGGATCGCCGAGCTCCCCGTTGAGGAATCCGATCACCGAGTCGGGGATGTCGAACTTCTCCGGGCTGGAGGCGAAGACCTCCGGATCGGCGCCGACGCCGACGAGGTGGAGCGCGAGGTCTCCGACGACCTTCGAGGAGGGCGTGACCTTGACGAGGTGGCCGAGGATGTCGTCGGCGGCCTCGTACATCCGCTCGATCTGCTCGAACTTCTCCCCCAGGCCCAGTGCCACGGCCTGCTGGCGCAGGTTCGACAGCTGTCCGCCCGGGATCTCGTGGCGGTAGACGCGCCCGGTCGGCCCGGGCAGTCCCGATTCGAACGGTGCGTAGACCTTGCGCACGGACTCCCAGTACGGCTCGAGATCGCTGACGGCGGAGAGGCTGAGCCCGGTGTCGCGCGGGGTGTTCTCGAACGCGGCCACAAGCGCGGAGAGACTCGGCTGACTGGTGGTCCCCGCCATCGCCGCCGAGGCGCCGTCGACGGCGTCCGCGCCGGCCCCTGCGGCGGCGAACAGGGTCGCGAGCTGACCGCCGGCGGTGTCGTGCGTGTGCACGTGGACCGGCAGGTCGAAGTTCTCGCGCAGTGCGGTGACGAGCCGAGCGGCGGCGGCCGGGCGGAGCAGACCGGCCATGTCCTTGATCGCGAGCACGTGTGCACCGGCCTCGACGATCTCCTCGGCGAGCCTGAGGTAGTAGTCGAGGGTGTAGAGCTCCTCACGCGGATCGAGGATGTCCGAGGTGTAGCACAGGGCCACCTCGGCGACGGTGGTGTTCGTCCCGCGCACGGCCTCGATCGCCGGTCGCATCTGTGCGACGTCGTTGAGGGCGTCGAAGATGCGGAAGACGTCGATGCCGGTGCGGGCCGCCTCGTCGACGAAGGCGTCGGTGACCGCGGTCGGGTACGGGGTGTAGCCGACGGTGTTGCGCCCGCGCAGCAGCATCTGCAGGGCGATGTTCGGCACCGCCTCGCGCAGCTGGGCCAGCCGCTCCCACGGATCCTCGCCGAGGAAGCGCAGCGCGACGTCGTAGGTCGCCCCGCCCCAGGCCTCGATGCTCAACAGCTCCGGAGTCATCCGCGAGACGTGCCCGGCGACGGCGAGCAGGTCGCGAGTGCGCACGCGGGTCGCGAGCAGCGACTGGTGGGCGTCGCGGAACGTCGTGTCGGTGACGGCCAGTGCGGTCTGCTCGCGCAGGGCCCGGGCGAAGCCCTCGGGGCCGAGCTCGAGGAGACGATCGCGGCTGCCGGGGGCGCCCGGGGTGCCGAGGTCGATCTCGGGCAGCTTGTCGGCGGGGCGGATGCGCACGCTCGGCTCGCCGTGGGGGCGGTTGACGGTGACATCGGCGAGGAAGTCGAGGATCTTCGATCCCCGGTCCGCGCTGACGCGGGCGTCGAGCAGGTGCGGGCGCTCCTCGATGAACGAGGTCGCGAGGTCGCCGGCGACGAAGGACTCGTCCTCGAGCACGGCCTGGAGGAACCCGATGTTCGACGACACCCCGCGGATGCGGAACTCGGCGAGTGCGCGCCGGGCCCGGGACACCGCCTGACGGAAGTCGCGGCCGCGGCAGGAGAGCTTGACGAGCATCGAGTCGAAGTGCGCGCTCACCGAGGCGCCGGCGTGGACGGTGCCGCCGTCGAGGCGGACTCCGGCCCCCCCCGCCGACCGGTAGGCGGTGATGGTGCCGGTGTCGGGGCGGAAGGAGTTGGCCGGGTCCTCGGTGGTGATGCGGCACTGCAGTGCGGCTCCCCTGATCCGCATGTCCTCCTGGCGCAGTCCGAGGTCAACGAGGCTCTCCCCCGCGGCGATGCGCATCTGGGAGGCGACGAGGTCGACGTCGGTGATCTCCTCGGTGACGGTGTGCTCGACCTGGATGCGCGGGTTCATCTCGATGAAGACGTGCTGCCCGGCGCGCGGACCCTCCGTCTCGAGGAGGAACTCGACGGTGCCCGCGTTCTGGTAGCCGAGCGCCTCGGCGAACTTCAGCGCATCGGCGTGGAGCGCCTCGGCGATGGCGGGGTCGAGGTTGGGCGCCGGAGCGATCTCGATGACCTTCTGGTGCCGGCGCTGCACGGAGCAGTCGCGCTCGAAGAGGTGGATCGCATTCGAGTCGTTGTCGGCGAGCACCTGCACCTCGATGTGCCGCGGGCGCTGGACCGCCTGCTCGATGAAGACCGTCGGATCGCCGAAGGCGCCTTCGGCCTCGCGCATCGCCGCCTTGAGCGCCTCCTCGAGCTGCGCGGGTTCGGACACCCGGCGCATGCCGCGGCCGCCGCCGCCGGCGACGGCCTTGACGAAGAGCGGGAAGTGCATGGACTCGGCGTCGGCGAGCAGCTGTGCGATGTCGGCCGAGGGCCGAGTGGAGTCGAGCACCGGGATGCCGGCCGAGCGGGCCGCGGCCAGCGCCTGGACCTTGTTGCCGGCGAGTTCGAGGACATCGGCGGAAGGCCCGATGAAGGTGATCCCGTTCTCCTGGCACGCCCGCGCCAGGTCGGGGTTCTCGGAGAGGAAACCGTACCCGGGGTAGATCGCGTCGGCGCCGGACTCCTTGGCCACGCGCAGGATCTCCTCAACGCTGAGGTAGGCGCGGACGGGATGGCCCTTCTCGCCGATCTGGTAGGCCTCGTCGGCCTTCATCCGATGCTCGGAATTGCGATCCTCCCAGGGGAAGACGGCGACCGTGGAGGCACCGAGCTCATAGGCCGCACGGAACGCGCGGACGGCGATCTCCCCACGGTTTGCCACAAGAACTTTGGAGAACGTCATAGTCTCTCTCTTCGTATTCGATCGCCGCATGGCGACTGGTCGACGGTCTGGCGTGACCAACTCTACTCAGTGACCTTCGTTACCCCGACGAGGGGGTCGCGGACCGCGACTCGGGCGTGGTCGAGACGGGAGTTGAGGCGGCGATACGTTACCGTAGGAGAGTGCTTGTCCTAAGTATCAGCAGCCTCAAAGGCGGAGTCGGTAAGACGTCCGTGACGCTCGGCCTGGCCTCGGCCGCCTACAACCGGGGAATACCGACGCTCGTCGTCGACATGGACCCGCAGGCGGACTCCTCGACCGGCCTCGACGTGCCGACGTCGACGCGCGTTGACATCGCTGATGTCCTCGCCGCCCCCAAGTCGCAGAAGATCCTCTCCGAGGCGATCCTGCCATCCGGGTGGGTCGGCGAGAAGATGGGCCACCTCGACGTGATCTCCGGGTCTCCCCGCGCCGCCGAGTTCGACCGTCCCTCCCTCTCCGAGAGGTACCTGCGCCGGCTCGATGACGCCCTGGTCCGGATCGCGAAGGGCTACCGTCTCGTCCTCATCGACTGCCCGCCGAGCCTCAACGGGCTCACCCGCACCGCCTGGTCGGCGAGCTCCCGGGTCGCCGTCGTCACCGAGCCGAGCCTGTTCTCGGTGGCCGCCGCCGACCGCGCCCTGCGCGCCGCCGACGAGCTGCGGCAGCGCGGCGCCTCCGATCTCCAGCCGCTGGGACTCGTCGTCAACCGGGTCCGCGCCGGATCGACCGAGCACGACTACCGGATCCAGGAGATGCGGGAGATGTTCGGTCCCCTCGTCCTCAATCCCCCGCTCGCCGAGCGCGCCGTCATGCAGCAGTCCCAGGGCTCGGCTCGTCCGATCCACTCCTGGCCGGGCAAGCCCGCCGAGGAGGTCGCCGCCTCGTTCGACACTCTCCTCGAGCGCGCACTGCGCTCCGAGAGCATCAGGTCCCGGCGGAGCACCGGCCGCAAGGACGGGGACGGGGCATCGACTCGCACCCCGTCGACCGGTGGCGGCTCGACCGGCGGCGCAGAGGCGAAGACGCCCGAGAGGAGCCGTCGGGGGCGGTAGTCGCCCGCATCCGACAGCTCCGACGACACAGATCCGACGACGACACAGATCCGACTGAGCGTCCATGACACGGATCCGACTGAGCGTCGATGACACGGATCCGACTGAGCGTCGATGACACAGCATCCAGGAGACGACAGAGCTGGGGCCCGACCGAAAGGTCGGGCCCCAGCTCTGTCGTCTCTGCCGTTTCGCTGCCCGGTCGGGCTCGGCGGGCTCTCACCGCCGTCGCGCGGTGCTCAGCCCAGCTTCTTCGCCCGGCGCTGGGCGAGTTCGTCCATCGCGACGACGGTGGAGTCGTCCTCGGGCAGGCGCTCGCTCGGGAGCTCGGACAGGCTGCCCTCGACCTCGTTCCAGACCCGGCCGACGGCGATGCCGAAGACGCCCTGACCGCCCTGGAGGAGGTCGACGACCTCGTCGGGCGAGGTGCACTCGAAGACGCTCGCGCCATCGGACATCAGGGTGATCTGCGAGAGGTCCTCGACTCCGCGCGAGCGCAGGTGCTCGACGGCGGTGCGGATCGACTGCAGCCCGACTCCGGTGTCGAGCAGGCGCTTGACGATCTTGAGCACGAGGATGTCGCGGAAGCTGTAGAGGCGCTGGCTGCCCGATCCGGTCGCGTTGCGGATCGAGGGCGTGACGAGATCGGTGCGTGCCCAGTAGTCGAGTCGCCGGTAGCTGATGCCGACGACCTTGCACACTGTCGGACCACGGTAGCCTGCCTCTTCGTCGAGCACGGGCAGATCGTCATCGAACAGGAGACCTTGAGCAGCCGACGGCAGCGGCGCCGACTGATAGGTTTCATGACTTGAGCGGTTCACACCGACTCCTCCTTATAGTCCCTGGGGGAAGCGAGGTCGCTTGGAAGGGCAGAGAACAGTGCTATTCTAACGCTCTTCGCTCGGCGAACCTACAGCGGGATTCAACAACTCCAAACTATTCGGGCCCGCCGCCCGGGACAAACACCTCGAGGTAACGATTTGCGCGTGTCGCCGTTACCGGAGTATTCGAACAGCCTACTTCTCGTCGGCCCTCTTCGGCTTCGCGGAGGTGAGCAGCTTGGTCTTCACCGTCGAGGCGTACTTGTCGACATACTCCTGGCCGGACAGCCGCATGATCTCGTACATGATCTCGTCGGTGATCGACCGCAGGAGGAACCGGTCGGTCGGCAGGCCCTCGTACTTGGAGAAGTCCATCGGCGTGCCGAAGACGACGCCGACCCGGGCGAACTTCGGCAGCAGCCGCCCGGCCGGGGAGATCCGGTCGGTGCCGATGATCGCCACGGGGATGACCGGAGCTCCGGACTCGAGGACGAGCCGGGCGACCCCGGTGCGTCCGCGGTAGAGCTTCCCGTCGGGGCTGCGGGTCCCCTCGGGGTAGATGCCGAGCGAGTTGCCCTCGCGCAGCACCTTGAGCCCCGATTCGAGGGAGGCCTGGGACCCGCTGCCGCCGGCGCGGTCCATCGGCAGCTGGTTGTTGAGCTTGAAGAACCAGCGGGTGACCGTCCCCTTGATGCCGCGCCCCGTGAAGTAGTCCTTCTTCGCGAGGTAGACGACCGGTCGGGGGGCGAGGAGCGGAACGAAGATGGAATCCATGAAGTGCATGTGGTTTCCGGCGATGATGGCGGGACCTTCTGTCGGCAGATTGTCGACACCGCGAACCCAGGGACGGAAGAGAATCCGCAAGATGGGTCCGGCCACGACTCGCTTGAGAAACCAATAGAACACGAGCACCCTTCCATGTCACGACGCTTTGTCGTCACCGGTCATCCTATCGCGGCGCCGGCGGCGTCCATCCATGCCATGCTAATGGCATGGAGATCGACTTCACGCCACAGACTCCGGCCACCGCCGCGTACCGCCGTCTGCGTCCCGGCGCCTCGGCGGCAGTCCTCTTCCTCCACGGGATCACCGGCTCACCGGCGGCGTGGACGCCCATCGCCCGAGCCATCGGCGAGGAGGGCCTGAGCGTGAGCGTGCCGCTGCTGCCCGGCCACGGAAGCACCTGGCAGGAGCTCAACCGCACGGGGTGGCGCGAATGGAACGAGGCCGCCGTCGCCGAGTACCGTGCGCTGGGATCAGCTCACGAGCGCGTGGTCGTCGCGGGCCTGTCGATGGGCGGGGCCCTCGCGCTGTCCCTGGGCACGCTCGACACCCCGCCCGCGGAGATCCTCGTCGTCAATCCCGCCCTGCGGGTCGACTCCCCGCTGGCTCCGGGACTGGGGGTGCTCAAGCACCTCGTCAGATCCGTGCCGGCGATAGGCAACGACATCGCCCACCCCGACCGCGACGAGCACGCCTACGAGCGCACGCCCGTCGGCGCCGTCGCCTCCTTCTCCTCGGCGCTCAAGGGACTGCGCGAGACCCTGTGGACGATCGACACGCCGATCACCGTGTTCGTGTCGGGCAGCGACAACGTCGTCGGTCCCCGGTCGCTGGCTCTCCTGCGGTCCCGGCTGCCCCGGACACCCCGCATCGTGTCGCTGCGGCGCAGCCGGCACGTCGCGACCCTCGACCACGACGCACCGCTCATCGCCGAGGCGATCCTCGAGTCCGCGCGCGGCGGGACGGCCGGGGACCGGGAATAGGTCGGGCGTCGGGATTGCTGAGGTGGACATGACAGACGAGAACGACGAGCACTGGCGCGATGAGGTGCCCGACGTCGAGCGGATCGGCGACTCGGACCGGATCAGCGACCGGGACTGGACCGAACTCGTCGACCGCCTCGGCGAGGCGGAGACCTCCGCGGCCGACCTCCCCGTGAACGAGGTGCGCGAACGCCTCGAGGAGGCCGAGCGGTGGGAGCCGGGACCGGCCGCTCCCGTCGGCTGGCGCACGGCCTCGCCGACCCTGGTCCTGTCCGCGGTCGCGGCTCTGGCGGCCGTCGTCGGGCTCCTCGTCGGGGTCCTCTTCCTCCGCCCCCTTCCGGGCTGGTACCTGCCGGTGGTCATCGCCCTCGGCCTGGCCGGCGCGGTCGGCCTGTTCTTCCACCTGCCCACGCAGCGCGGGCTCGACGACGGCGACGGAGCCGCGGTGTGAGCCGGTCGATCGTCCCGGCCGAGCGCCGCTGCCCGAGGGACCGGTCGCGCCAGGGCGGGATCCGCTCGTGTCAGGACCGGATGGCACACTGACATCCATGTCAGGTCATACTCCCTTCGATCGCGCTCCGTCGGCCGTCGACCGCGGCCAGCTGTCGTTCGACAGCCTCGGCACTCCCCTGCACGAGGTGACGTTCGTCGTCGTCGACCTCGAGACGACGGGGACCACGGCCGGACGCTCGGAGATCACCGAGATCGGAGCCGTGAAGACCCGCGGCGGCGAGGTCATCGGTGAGTTCCAGTCCCTCGTCAAGCCCGAGGAATCGGTCATCAGCCCCTTCGTCGCCAGGCTCACCGGGATCACTCATGCCCTCGTCGACGATGCGCCGTCGATCCGGTCGGTCCTGCCGAGCTTCCTCGAGTTCGCGGTCGGATCCGTGCTCGTGGCCCACAACGCCCCGTTCGACATCGGGTTCCTCAGAGCCGCCTGCGAGAGGCTCGACTACCACTGGCCCCGGCCCACGGTCCTCGACACCGTCACCCTCTCCCGCCGGGTGCTCGGCCGCGATGAGGTCCGCAACCACAAGCTCGCGACCCTCGCCGCCCACTTCGGCACCGCCGTCGAACCCGATCACCGCGCCCTCTCCGATGCCCGCGCCACGAGCGAGGTCCTCCACCGGCTCCTCGAGCGGTTCGGCGGCTTCGGGGTGACGACGCTCGAGGACCTCGCGACGGTGCGACAGGCCGGATGGGCCAAACGGCAGGCGAAGTCCCACCTCGCCGCCGGTGTTCCGGCCGAGCCCGGCGTCTACATGTTCCTCGACGGAACCCGCCGGGTCCTCTACATCGGCAAGTCCGGCAACATGGCCCGCCGGGTCCGCGGCTATTTCAACGCCTCGGAGAACAGGGGCCGGATGGCGGAGATGATCACCGCGGCCCAGGAGGTCAGCTGCCTGCCCTGTGCGCACTCGCTCGAGGCCGAGGTCCGCGAGGTGCGGCTGATCGGGGAGCTCGCCCCGCCCTACAATCGGCGCTCGAAGAACCCGGAGCGCAACTCGTGGATCGCGCTCAGCGGCGAGGACTTCCCCCGCCTGTCCGTCGTCCGGTCGCCCGCGGCCCTCGAGCGCTCGCCCGCCCCGGCGCTCGGCCCCTTCCGGTCCCGGAAGTCCGCGCAGGCCGTCAAGGAGCTCCTCGACACCCTCTACCCGGTGAGGCGCTGCACGACGAAGATCAGGGCCTCCCGGCTCGAGGCGCACCGGCCCTGCGTCAGCGCCCAGGTCGGGCAGTGCGGCGGACCCTGCTCCGGGGTCATGGACCGACAGGCCTACCTCGAGCAGATCTCCGGTCTCGTCACGGCACTCGGCGGCGACCTCACCGGGTTCCGAGCGCTCTGCGCCGAGCGCATGGCCAGGCTCTCGGGAGAGGCGCGGTACGAGAGCGCCGCCGAGGTCCGCGATGCGATGCGCTCTCTCGAGGTGACGACCGCCCGCGCCGAGCTGAGCTCCTCACTGCGCGGGATCGAGGAGATCCTCGCCTGGGCTCCCGGCGAGGAGCGCGGCATCGACCTCGCGGTCATCCGGCACGGCAGGCTCGCCGGGGCGGGTCATGTCGGCTCCCCCGGACTCGTCGACAGCACGCTCCGGTCGCTGCGGGCGACCGCCGAATGGGTGCCCAGGCCCGGCCGGTACCCCGCACCCACCGACACTCTGCCGGAGGAGACGCGGCTGCTGGCCCGGTGGCTCGAGGCCGCCACACCCGTGGTCATGACGGACGGCTGGGCGCTGCCCCGGGTCGGGGCCGCGAGCCGGGGACCGGACTCAGGGAGCGGTCGCCTCGGCGACGGAGCGTGAGACGGCGATGAGCTCATCGAGCTTCTGCGCCCCGAGACCGGTGTCGATGGTGTCTGCGGCGAGGGAGACCTTCGCGGCGATCCGTTCGGTGAAGCTGCCGGCCGCCGATTCGTCGGCCGCCACGAGCGCCGCGGCGGCGTTGATGAGGACGATGTCCCGGACCGCCGACCGCTGACCGCCGAGCACGGAGCGCATGATCGCGGCGTTCTCGTCCGGGCCTCCCCCGCGCAGGTCGGCCTTCGTCACGCGCTCGAAGCCGAGGTCGAGCGCGTCGAACGTCGTGTGCTCCACCTCGCCGTGCCGGACCTCCCAGACGTCGTTGATGTCGGTGTTGCTCAGCTCGTCGAGCCCGTCCCGGGATCGGAACACGACGGCCTGATGCCCGCGCGCGGCGAGAGTGCCGACGACGAGGGGCGCCATCTGGGCGTCGGCGACGCCGATCGCGGTGTGCCTCGCGTGAGCCGGATTGGTCAGGGGACCGAGGATGTTGAAGGCGGTGGGCACGGCGATCTGCCGACGCACCGCGGCGACGAACTGCATCGAGGGATGGAAGACGTTGGCGAAGCAGAACGCCAGCCCCACCGTCCGAGCGATGTGACCGGTCTGCTCCGGTGTGATGTCGAAGCGCACGCCCAGGGCCTCGAGGACGTCGGCCGAGCCCGACGCCGAGGAGGTCGCGCGGTTGCCGTGCTTGACGACGCACTGCCCGGTCGCCGCGACGATCATCGCGGCCGTCGAGGAGATGTTCGCGGTCTTCGCACGGTCCCCACCGGTGCCGACGATGTCGACGGAGTCCTCGAGGCCGGGCAGGGGCACGGCGTGGTCCATCATCGCCGAGACGAGTCCGGTGATCTCCTCGACCGTCTCGCCCTTCGTGTGGTGCGCGGCGAGGAAGGCGGCCATCGTCACATCGGGAGTCTTCCCCGACATGATCTGGTCCATCGCCCACGCGGCCGTGCGGCCGTCGAGGTCCTGCTGGTGCATGAGACGCATGAGCAGGTCCGGCCAGTTGGGGGACTCATCGTGCGCTGCGGGCGCGGACCCGGCCGGACCATTCGTGCTGGGGGTGTGCGTCATGGCGAAGAGTGCTTTCCTGTGGGCTCTGCCACCGGCGGCGACCGCCTCGGTGGACCTTCCTGCGGCATCCTATCCTGTCCGCCTCACACCCGCCGCGAGCGTCCGACACGCGGGCGAAACGCGAGGTCGGAGGGCGCCTGACGCACCAGCGCGCGGTTTTCGCTACATCGTGTAGAAAAATATCGACCGAAACCTGGGTAAAAGGTGAAAACTCACCTCAAGACGAGTAATAATGGGTCTGTGTCAACTGCCACTGCATCTCAGACAGCGCCAGCACATCCGGTTGTCAATCGTCCGAATGTGACCACGGTGGGCTTCATCGTGTTCCTCGCGAGCGACCTGATGTTCTTTGCCGCGCTCTTCGCCATGTACTTCACCATCCGATCCGTCGTGCCGGGTCTGTGGGAGACGCAGACCGAGATCCTGAACGTCCCGTTCGCTCTCGGCAACACCATCGTCCTGGTGTCGTCCTCCTTCACCTGCCAGATGGGCGTCTTCGCAGCCGAGAGGTTCCGTCCGCGCCGCACCGGTTCGCTGCTCAACATCTCCAAGTGGGGAATGATCGAGTGGTTCTACCTCACGTTCCTCCTCGGTGCGATCTTCGTCTCCGGACAGGTCATGGAGTATGCAGAACTGGTCCACGAGGGCATCGCCATCAACTCCGACGGCTACGGCTCGGTCTTCTACCTGACCACGGGCTTCCACGGCATTCACGTGACGATCGGTCTGATCTGCTTCCTGCTCGTCATCGGACGCGCCTACGGAGCGAAGAAGTTCGGTCACCACGAAGCCACCTTCGCCATCTGCGTGTCCTACTACTGGCACTTCGTCGACGTCGTCTGGATCGGACTCTTCGGCGTCATCTATCTCCTCCAGTAGAGCACCGACGATCAACGGCTGACGGACCCACGACATTTACAAGCAAAGGACGATCACGTGAAGCTTCTAGCAGATCGCCGCAGACACCCCATGGCACTGGTTGTGCTCCTGCTGGTGGGCTTGCTGCTGACAGGTGGAGCATACGCACTCTTCACCCAAACCTCGAGCGCGAAGGCCACGACTGCCAGCGCCTCGGACATCGACGAGGGGCAGAAGCTCTTCGCCGCCAACTGTGCGACCTGCCACGGCATGAACGCCGAGGGCACCCGCAACGGCCCGAGCCTCATCGGCGTCGGCGCCGCCGCTGTCGACTTCCAGGTGGGCACGGGACGCATGCCGCTGCAGGCCAACGGACCGCAGGCACCGGTCAAGGAGCCGCAGTTCGATGACGAGCAGACCGCCCAACTGGCCGCGTACGTCGCGTCTCTCGGCCCCGGTCCCGCCATTCCCGAGGACGAGTACCTCGATGCCTCGAAGGGAGACCCGGCCGCCGGCGGAGGACTCTTCCGCACCAACTGCGCCATGTGCCACAACGTCGTCGGAGCCGGCGGAGCGCTGACCCGCGGCAAGTATGCGCCGAACCTCTCCGAGGTCAGCAACAAGCACCTCTACGAGGCCATGCAGACCGGCCCGCAGAACATGCCCATCTTCAACGACGCGAACCTGACTCCGGAGGACAAGCGCGACGTCATCGCCTACGTCAACGAGGTCACGGACAACCCGTCGCCGGGCGGCTTCAAGCTCGGCTCGCTGGGACCTGTGGCCGAGGGCCTCTTCATCTGGTTCTTCGGACTCGGCGCCGTCATCGCGCTCACCGTGTGGCTGTCGTCCAGGGCGAAGTGAGTCCGAAATTGTCGTTACCCAACCATCACGAGAAAAGACGGGGAATTCAATGACCTCGAAAGAGCACTCCGGCGGCGGCAGCCAGCTCGAGGAGTTGAACGGGTTCACCAACCCGGGGCTGCCGGAACACAAGCCCAGGCTCACCGACAGCGACCCCAAGGCTCAGAAGGTCGCCGAGCGCCAGGTGGCACTGTGGTTCCTCCTGTCGATGATCGGAACCATCTGGTTCATCGTCGCGTACTTCCTGTTCCCCCTCGAGGAGTCGATGCAGAGCATCCGCCTGCACACGACGTTCGTCGGACTCGGTGCGGCCCTCGCGATGTTCGGCATCGGCGCCGGTGCCGTCCTGTGGGCGAAGAACCTCATGAGCGATCACGAGGGAATCGACGAGCGCCACGACATCAACGGCAGCGAGGAGGATCAGGCGATCGCCCTGGAGATCCTCCACCAGGCCAATGAGGAGTCGGGCATCGGACGCCGTCCGCTGATCCGCAACACCCTCATCGCCGCTCTGGCCCTCGCTCCCCTGCCCGCGGTCCTCGTCTTCCGCGACCTGGGACCGCTGCCCGGCGACAGCCTGTTCCACACCCTGTGGGACAAGGGCGTGCGTCTCATCCGCGATCCGGGCGGCATCCCCAGCCCCGAGTCCGAACGTCCCATCCGCGCCGACGAGGTGACGATCGGGTCGGCCTACCACGTCCTTCCCTCGGGCATCGGTGACCACGACAACACCGACCACCCCATCAATGAGAAGGCCAAGGCCGCGGTGCTGCTCATGCGCATCGATCCCAAGGAGCTCAAGGAGGATCCGGCCCGCGCGAACTGGTCGCACGACGGCATCGTCGCGTACTCGAAGATCTGCACCCACGTGGGCTGTCCGGTCGCCCTGTACGAGCACCAGACGCATCACTTGCTCTGCCCGTGCCATCAGTCGACCTTCGACGTCACCGAGCACTGCAAGGTCATCTTCGGACCGGCCAAGCGCCCGCTCCCCCAGCTGCCCATCACCGTGGACAGCGAGGGCTACCTCGTGGCGCAGTCGGACTTCCCTGAGCCCGTCGGACCTACGTTCTGGGAGATCAACCACCCATGAGTACAACACAGCCCACCACCGCCATCGGGAAGGCCGCGAACTTCACCGAGACCCGCGTCGGGGCATCCGTTCTGGTTCGCGAGTTCGGTCGGAAGATCTTCCCTTCCCACTGGTCGTTCATGCTCGGTGAGGTTGCTCTCTACAGCTTCGTCATCGTCGTCCTCTCGGGGACCTTCCTCACGTTCTTCTTCCATCCTGCGATGGGCGAACTCCACTACGAGGGTCCCTTCGTCCCGCTGCGCGGTGTCGAGATCTCGGAGGCGTACAACTCGACGCTGGCGATCTCGTTCGAGATCAGGGGCGGACTCTTCATCCGTCAGATGCACCACTGGGGTGCCCTGCTGTTCGTCGCGGCCCTGAGCATCCACATGCTCCGCGTGTTCTTCACGGGTGCCTTCCGTCGGCCGCGCGAGCTCAACTGGATCGTCGGCGTCCTGCTCCTCATCATGGGCATGGCCGCCGGGTTCACCGGCTACTCGCTGCCAGATGACCTGTTGTCGGGCAACGGTCTGCGCATCATCGACGGCATCATCAAGTCACTGCCGCTGGTCGGGACGTACGTGTCGTTCTTCCTCTTCGGCGGGGAGTTCCCCGGCATCGACATCGTCTCGCGCCTGTACACCCTGCACATCATGATCGTGCCGGCTCTGATCATCGCGCTCATCGGCGTCCACCTCGTGTTCGTCGTCGTCCACAAGCACACTCAGTGGCCCGGCGCCGGACACACGGAGAAGAACGTCGTCGGCGAACCCGTGCTGCCGACCTTTGCGGCCAAGGGCGGAGGGTTCTTCTTCCTCATCTTCGGTCTGCTCTCGGCGATCTCGGCGCTGTTCACGATCAACCCGATCTGGAACTACGGCCCCTACGATCCCTCCCCAGTGTCGGCGGGCACACAGCCCGACTGGTACATCGGATGGGCCGACGGCTTCCTTCGCATCGTTCCGGGCTGGTTCGAGTTCTACATCGCCGGATGGCCGATCTCGTTCAACATCAACAGCGCGGTCATCGTCATGGGCGGGGTCTTCGGAGTCATGTTCGTCTACCCGTTCTTCGAGGCCTGGCTGCTCAAGGACAAGCGCGAGCATCACATCCTCGATCGTCCGCGCAACAACCCCACGCGCACCGCGATCGGCGTGGCCGGGATCATCTTCTACTGCAACATGTGGGCCGCGGCCTCGGGCGACCTCATCGCCGTGTTCTTCCACATGTCGCTCAACGACATGATCTACATCTTCCGGTTCCTGTTCTTCTTCGGACCGATCATCGGCTACATCATCACGAAGCGGATGTGCATCGGCCTGCAGCGCAAGGATCGCGAGATCGCCCTGCACGGGCGGGAGACGGCCAACATCATCCGACTCCCCCACGGCGAGTTCCTCGAGCGTCACGAGGCCCTTCCCCCGCACAAGCTGTGGAAGCTCACCTCGTTCGAGTCGCCGGAGTACGTGCCGGCGGAGCCGAACGCCGACGGCAAGATCACCCGTGGGGAGAAGATCCGCGGATCGCTGTCGAAGTTCTTCTTCGAGGACCGTGTCGCACCCGTGACCAAGCAGGAGCTCGACGAGTCCCATCACGGTCACCATGAAGTCGGAGCCGGCGACAAGGCGCAGATCGGTCACTGACCGATGAACGTCGCCGGTTGAGACCGGATCAGCGAAGAGGGGCCAGCATCGTGCTGGCCCCTCTTTCGTCGTGCCCGGACGCACGGATCGGTGATGTGGCCGGTCGCCCTCGCACAGACTGAGGTGCAGGCTGCAACGGCGGACTGTGGCGAACCGGCCCCGCTCCCGGCCCTGTTCGCCATAGTCTGCCCTTGCCTGCTCCCCCGCGAGATGACCGTGGCACGCAACCGGAAGCGATCCTCCCACGGCGTCGGTGACATCGTCCTTCAGTCCCCCTCGGCACCTGCTGGACTCTCGCTGTCGACGATGAATCTGTCGCACCTCCAGCTGGACGGTCGCAGCAGCCCGGGCAAGCGGTCGTCCGACGCGATTGTCAACGGCCAGTAGGAATTGCCCATCAACGGTCACAGGACACCAGGCGATGCAGTACTCACGGGCGCCTGTGGCCCTCGCCCGGCGCCGAGGAAGTCGTTGGAACCGCGCACTGTACTGACTTCGGCTCGATCAACGGCGGCATTTCGATCCGGAGTTGGCCTATTGCATGGTTTCAATGACCTCCAGCCGCCCAAGGCTCTTCGGCTGTCACCCGGTGGTCGCGATATGCCGCATTCCCCGAGGTTTCTCACCCGACACCCATGTCACTTCTCTGCCGAGGCGCTGCCCAGTTCTCTGCGAATGTGGCGGCACCTGCCCAGAGACACCGCAGTGAGGACGTGCCGTTCGCGCTCCGGTGCTTCCACGTGGTCCCGGAGGCGCTGGGTCTGCCCTTCTTCGCCGTCCCAGTTGGACGTGCCGGTTCCCGTGGGTCCGCGCGCTTCCATGGCCGCCAACGCATGTCCGGGTGACGCGGGCCTACGCCGGCCCTCAGTTGACGCCGATCCTGAGCCTCCGCGCACCTCCTGACGGTCCGGTCCCGCCCAGACGGTCCGGTCCCGCCCAGACGGTCCGGTCGCGCACCGAAGGCGTGCAGCAAGCCAGACGGCCTTGCCCCTGCGCGCTTGACCGACGATCGGACGTCTGCGGGTGAATGCACCGGCGGCCCGGACTCGAGTGAGTCCGGGCCACCGGTGTCAGTGCTTCAGCCGTAGGACAATCCCTGGCGGGGAAAACCGACGGGTCAGTGCGCGTGATCTCCGCGGTCGTGCTCGTAGGTCAGACCGACGAGGGCGACGAGGCCGATGACGACGCCGAAGGGGAAGATCCACCAGCCCATCGCGATGCCGTAGAAGGCGACCGCCGCGCCGGCGGCGCACACGATCGGCCACCAGCTCCACGGGCTGAAGAACCCGTAGTCGGCGTCGGCGTCGGAGATCTCGGCGTGGTCGTTGTCCTGAGGCTGGACGCCGACACGACGGTCGGTCAGCCACAGGTACACACCGATCATGATCGCCATCACCCCGACGAGCAGCAGTGCCGGGAAGCCGACGAGCTCCGAGTAGTCGGTGTGCCAGCCGTAGTAGATGCCGACGAGGATGAAGAACACGCCGCACAGGTTGAAGACATAGATCGACGACTTCACTTGGAGCTACCTCCGACGAGTTGGGGCTCGGACTGGCCGTGGGCGTATTCGAGCAGTTCCGGGTGGTTCACATCGAATGCCGGGCGCTCCGAGCGGATGCGCGGCAGCGAGGTGAAGTTGTGGCGCGGGGGCGGGCACGAGGTCGCCCACTCCAGGGAACCGCCGTAGCCCCACGGATCGTCGACCGTGACCTTCGGAGCATTGCGGGCGGTGACCCACACGTTCCAGAAGAACGGAACCATCGACAGACCCAGGAGCAGCGCACCGACGGTGGAGACCTGGTTCATCCAGGTGAACCCGTCCTGCGGCAGGTAGTCTGCGTAGCGACGCGGCATGCCGTCGACGCCGAGCCAGTGCTGGACGAGGAAGGTGCCGTGGAAGCCGAGGAACAGCATCCAGAAGTGGATGTGCCCGAGCTTCTCGTTGAGCATCCTGCCCGTCCACTTCGGCCACCAGAAGTAGAATCCGGCGAACATCGCGAACACGACGGTGCCGAACACCACGTAGTGGAAGTGGGCGACGACGAAGTACGAGTCCGAGACCGACTGGTCGAGCGCGGGGCTGGCCAGGATGATGCCGGTGAGTCCGCCGAAGAGGAAGGTCACGAGGAAGCCGATCGCCCACACCATCGGAGTCTCGAAGGTGATCGACCCTCGCCACATCGTGCCGATCCAGGCGAGGAACTTCACCCCTGTCGGCACCGCGATGAGCATCGTCATGAAGGCGAAGAACGGCAGGGCGACCACGCCGGTGACGTACATGTGGTGAGCCCACACGGTCACGGACAGTGCGGCGATCGCGATCGTCGCGAAGACGAGGCTCTTGTAGCCGAAGATCGGCTTGCGGCTGAACACGGGGATGATCTCGGTGATGATGCCGAAGAACGGCAGAGCGATGACGTAGACCTCTGGGTGTCCGAAGAACCAGAACAGGTGCTGCCAGAGCACCGGACCTCCGTTCCCGGGACTGAACACATGGGATCCGAGCACGCGGTCGGTGCCGAGCACCAGCAGAGCCGCCGCCAGGGGCTGGAAGGCCATGAGCACGAGGATGCCGGTGATGAGGACGTTCCAGGAGAAGATCGGCATGCGGAACATGGTCATGCCGGGGGCACGCATCGTGATGACGGTCGTGATGAAGTTGACCGAACCGAGGATGGTGCCGAATCCCTGCAGAGCGAGCCCGAACACCCACAGGTTGCCGCCGGCCCCCGGTGTGAATGTCGTGTTGCTCAGCGGCGCGTAGGCGGTCCATCCGAAGGCCGCCGCACCCTGCGGGGTGAGGAAGCCGGAGATCGCGATGAGGCTGCCGAAGAGGTACATCCAGAAGGCGAACGCATTGAGGCGCGGGAACGCCACATCGGGAGCGCCGATCTGCAGAGGCATGATGACATTGGCGAAGCCCGCGAACAGAGGGGTCGCGAACATCAGCAGCATGAGTGTGCCGTGCATCGTGAACAGCTGGTTGTACTGTTCCTTGGTCTCGATGATCTGCATTCCGGGCTCGAAGAGCTCGAGGCGGATGATGAGCGCCATCACACCGCCGACGCAGAAGAAGAAGAACGACCCGATCAGGTACATGTACCCGATCGTCTTGTGGTCCGTCGACGTGATCCAGTCGACGATGATCCTGCCCTTGCTCCGCGGAGTCAGCGGAGCGTCAAGAGCCGGCTGATTCATGGTAGCCGTCATGGCTGCGCACCTTCTTTCGGGTACCAGTTGCGGTCGTATTCCGGTCCGAGGATGCCGGTGTTGCCCTGATCGGCCAACGACTGCGTGTATTCGGCGAACTCCTCCTGGGAGACGACGCGCACGTTGAAGAGCATCTCGGAGTGGTACTCACCGCAGAGCTCGGCGCACTTGCCGACGTACTCGCCTTCCTTCTCGGCACGCACATGCAGACTCTGGTCGTGCCCGGGGATCATGTCGCGCTTCTCGAGGAAGGCCGGGATCCAGAAGGAGTGGATGACGTCACGGGACCGCAGGCGGATCTCGAGGTCGGTGTCAACGGGAAGGTAGAGCGTCGGGGCGTTCTCCCCCGGAGCCTCGGTGCCGTCGAGCGGAACCTGGGTGCCCGCGTAGTGGACGTTCTCGGTGACGTAGTTGAAGTCCCACGCCCACTGCTTGCCGGCGACCTCGATGACCTGCTCACCCGGAGTCCGGTCATCGGTGGTCTTCTCCATGACCTGGACGGACTGGAAGAAGAACCCGAGGATCACGATGATCGGCGTCACCGTGAACAGGATCTCGATCGGCATGCTGTAGCGCAGCTGGACCGGCAGTCCGCGATCGTTCTTGCGCCGTCGATAGGCGATCATCGCCCACAGGATGAGGGCCCAGACGACGACGCCCAGCACCAGCAGGGCGATCCAGGCTCCGTTCCACAGCGCCGTGTAGGCCTCGGTGTGGTTCGTCGCACCCTTCGATTCGACGGGGAAGAATCCTGTTGCAATCTGCTCTTTCGTGCAACCCGATAGCAGCGCCGGTACAGTCACGGCGCCCAGAATGCCGAGCCGCTTCGCCCAGGACCTCTTCGGTCCCGGCTGATTCGGAGAATCCACGTGCAGCCTTTCACAACCTTCTTCGCCTCGCACGAGGTGCCAGGCGAATCCTTACTTTGTCATCTACCAGACTACCGCTACAGGCGGTAGAAATTCACATGCAGATGATCATTTGTTGAGAATAGCCTGACAGTGGTTGCCTCGGAGTGCGGAATCTAGCCGCGCGGCGTACTCGAGGCCGCTGATCTCCGACACGCCGAGGGTGGCCAGATGTGGTGTCTGCCACTGGGTGTCGATGATCCAGCTCGCATCCCCATCGGCGGCATCCTCCGAGGTGGAGGGGCTGTGAGAGGGTGCGTCGTCGAAGATTCCGACGAGGTGGGCGAGGGCGGCCTTCGAGGCGTCCGTCTCGGTGTGGAACATCGACTCGCCTGCGAAGAGCGAGCCGATCGCGACCCCGTAGAGACCGCCGACGAGCCGCCCCGAGGACCACACCTCGACCGAATGCGCCCACCCCTCGCGATGGAGCTGCGTGTAGAGGCGGATGATGTCGGCGGTGATCCAACGCCCCGGTCGGGAGGGATCGGCACAGGCACGGATGACCTCTTCGAAGGCCCGGTCGACGCTGAACTCGAACCGCCGCGCCGACTTCCTCAGGCTCTTGCTCACTCTGAGGCGGCCGGGCAGCAGCACGCCTCGGCGACGCGGCGCCCACCAGCCGATGCGCCCGGTGCCGCCCTCCCCGATCCCCATCGGGAACAGACCGGCCCGGTACGCGGAAAGGGCCTGGGGCTGCGTGGCCGTGGGTGACACGGCACGCAGATCCTCCAGGTCCATCAGCGGTGAGTCTGTCGTGAGCGGCGGGTCAGTGGAACGAGTCGCCGCATGCGCAGGAGCCGCCCGCGTTCGGGTTGTCGATCGTGAAGCCCTGCTTCTCGATCGTGTCCGAGAAGTCGATGGTCGAACCGTTGAGGTACGGAACGCTCATCCTGTCGACGATGACCTCGACGCCGCCGAAGTCGCGCACGGCATCACCGTCGAGGTAGCGCTCGTCGAAGTAGAGCTGGTAGATCAGGCCGGAGCAGCCGCCGGGCTGCACGGCGACTCGCAGCCGCAGATCGTCGCGCCCCTCCTGCTGGAGAAGGCTGCGCACCTTGTCGGCCGCGGCAGGGGACAGATCGACCTCGTGGGTGGCGATCTCTTCGTTGGTCGCAGTCATCGTTTCTCCTTCTATGCTCCTACCTCAAGCCTACATGCCCCTCAACGCCGACAGGGTCCCGCCCTATTCCCGAGCGGTCGGCATTCCCGTCAGGCATTCCCCTCCCGTCAGGGGTTCCGGGAGTGCCCCGTCGACAGGCGTGAGAGCAGGAGCGCCTCGGCGACGATCGCGGCTCTGAAGTCGGGCAGGTAGAGCGATTCGTTGGCGCTGTGGGCCCGCGCGTCCGGGTCCTCGACCCCGGTGACGAGGATCGAGGCCTCGGGGAACACCTCGAGGAGGTCGGCGATGAACGGGATCGATCCGCCGATGCCCATCGTCACCGAGTCGACTCCCCAGGCGTCGGTCAGCGCGTCCCGCGCCGTGCGCACCACGGGGTCGTCGAGGTTCGCCTGCCACGGGCTGCCGCCCTCGGTGGCGCCGATCGTCAGGGAGGCGCCGAAGGGCAGGTGCGCGCGCAGGTGGTCCGACACGGCCCGGACCGCGTTCTCCGGGGTGTCCCCCGGCGCCAGGCGGATGGAGAGCTTCGCCCGCAGACTCGACTGCAGGGTGTTCGAGGACATCGCGACGTCGGGGATGTCGAGTCCGATGACGGTGATCGACGGCTGCGACCACAGTCGTGAGGCCAGGGTGCCCCGGCCGATGAGGGAGGTCGAGTCGAGCACGCCGGAGTCGGTGCGGATCGTCTCCTCGTCGTAGTCGATCGCGGAGTCCGTGTCAGCGACGAGTCCGGGCACGGCCACCGACCCGTCCTCATCGTGGAGGCTCGCGAGGACGCGGGTCATCGCGAGCATCGCATCGGGCACGACACCTCCGTACATCCCCGAGTGCACCGCATGGTCGAGGGTGGCGATCTCGAACTCGAGGGCGCACATTCCGCGCAGGCTCGTCGTCAGCGCCGGGACGCCCGCCGCCCAGTTCCCGGAGTCCGCGACGACGATGACGTCCGCGGCGAGCTTCGACTCATAGGTGTCGAGGAAGCTGCGGAAGCTCGGGCTGCCCGCCTCCTCCTCCCCCTCGATGAAGAGGGTGACTCCCACGCCGAGGCGCTCGCGCAGCAGCCGCAGCGCCGTGAGGTGGACCATGATGCCCGCCTTGTCGTCGGCGGCTCCGCGACCGTAGAGCCGGTCCCCGACCTGCGTCGCGGTGAACGGCTCGGTGTTCCACAGCTCGGCCCTGCCGGGAGGCTGGACGTCATGATGGGCGTAGAGGAGGACGGTCGGGGCGCCGTCGGGAGCGGGAAGGCTCGCGACGACCGCCGGATAGCCCTCCGACCCGTCCGGGGTCCGGGCGGTGAGGATCTCCGTCTCCAGGCCGAGGTCGGCCGCGAGCCGGGCGACCGCCTCGGCGCTGGCCCTGACCTGACCGGGATCGAAGCTCTCCCAGGCCACGGAGGGGATGGACACGAGCTCGCTCAGCTGTGCCACCACCTCGTCGAAGATCTCATCCAGTTCCGCGGCCAGCTGCGCACTCCCGAGTGCTGATGTCGATTCGCTCATCCTCCAACGGTAGTATTCATTGGGTGTTCGGAAGCAAAAAGACCCCCGAGGATGCGGAATCCTCCAGCCAGCCCGTCGACCACTCAGCCGAGGCCGCTGCGGCGCGCCGTGCCGCGGAGCAGAAGAAGGGGCGGCCCACCCCCAAGCGCCGCGAACAGGAGTCGGTGCGCAGGCAGCCGCTGGTGTCGAAGGATCGCAAGGTCGCGAATCAGAAGGCCAAGGAGCAGATCCGGAAGGAGCGCGACCGCGCCAGGATCGGCATGATGAATGGCGAGGAGAAGTACCTGACCCGGCGCGACCGCGGCCCGCAGCGTCGCTATGTCCGCGACTACGTCGACGCGCGGTTCTCCATCGGCGAGCTGTTCATCCCGGCGGCGATCCTCATCCTCGTCATCGCGTTCACTCAGCCGGTGACCGTCCAGCAGTACTTCACGTATGCGGTGTGGGGACTGCTGGCGCTCGTCATCCTCGACGGCTTCATCCTCAACTACCTCCTCAAGAGCCGTCTGCGGGCGAAGTTCGGCGAGGTCGAGCGCGGACTGACGTTCTACGCGGTGATGCGCAGCGTCCAGCTGCGACCGCTGCGCATGCCCAAGCCGCAGGTCAAGCGCCGCCAGTACCCCCAGTGACCCGCCGGCACCTGGGCT
Source organism: Brevibacterium sanguinis (assembly GCF_003315415.1). Classification (GTDB taxonomy): domain Bacteria; phylum Actinomycetota; class Actinomycetes; order Actinomycetales; family Brevibacteriaceae; genus Brevibacterium; species Brevibacterium celere_A. The sequence continues at coordinate 201,221 of NZ_QNSB01000005.1, read as the reverse complement.
GAGGCATTCACAGACCGTGCCCGCACCGACGCGGGCACGGTCAGTCGCGTCTGCTGACGCGGGCACGGTCAATCGCGTCCGGTGACGCACGCACCGTCGCGACGGCCATGGACCCGAGGGCGATCACCACTGCCCCGGTTCGTCACGCAGGACCCCTCTGTGAGAGGGCCCCACGTGACGAACCGGGGCAGTCGTCGTCCCTGACCGGGGCCGGCGCCGCGGACCGGGGCCGCCGACGCGGACCGGCAGCGCGAACCGGGGCCGCGGCTGCTCGATGCGCGACTGCTCTCGCTACCGCTGTGCGGCGAGCAGCCCGTGCGCCTTGGTTCCGCGGATGACCCGGCCGGGCCAGAAGGGGCCCGAGTAGATCATCTCGGAGTAGACCTGAACGAGGTCGGCGCCGGCGGCGAGGCGGGCGCGGACATCCCTGGCATCGGCGATCCCGCCGACGGAGATGACCGTGAGCTCGTTCCCGACGGTCGCCTTGACCAGCCGCAGCACCTCGAGTGAGCGGGCGGCGAGCGGCCGGCCCGAGATCCCTCCGGACTGCGACCTGGCGAACTCGGCCTCCTCACCGTTCAGGACGTCACGGTCGATCGTCGTGTTCGTGGTGATGAGGCCGTCGACGCCGAGGCGCACCGCGAGCCGGCAGATCTCGATGACGTCCTCGTCGTTGAGGTCGGGGGCGATCTTGACGAGCAGCGGCACATGGCCGAGCGTCGAGCGCGGGTTCTCGACCACCTCGGCGGCGGTCGCCTTGACCGCGGACACGATGGGTTCGAGGCTCGCCACCGACTGCAGATCCCGCAGTCCCGGGGTGTTCGGTGAACTGACATTGATGACGAGATAGTCCGCCAGCGGGGCGAGTGCCCGGGCGGAGGCGGCGTAGTCCTCGACGGCGTCCGCGCCGGGGACGACCTTCGTCTTGCCGATGTTGATCCCGACGATGGGACGGGCGCGCCCGGGCAGGGCCGACAGCGCCCTGCGCTGGGCCTCGATGTTGAACGAGGCCTGCCGGGCGCCCTGATTGTTGAACCCCATCCGATTGAGCAGGGCCAGGTTCTCACGCAGGCGGAACAGTCGGGGCCGGTCATTGCCCGGCTGCGCGTGGGCGGTGATCGTGCCGACCTCGATGTGGCCGAATCCCAGAGCGGACAGCGCGCGCACCCCCTCACCGTTCTTGTCGAAACCGGCGGCCAGTCCGACCCGATTGGGGAACGGCAGGCCGAGGACCTCGACCTCGTCCCTCGTGCCCCGCGCGAGGACGAGTCGCAGGAGGCGATTGAGCAGGGGCAGGGAATCGAGGAATCGCAATGCGGAGAACGACACGTGATGTGCACGTTCGGCATCCATCGGGACGAAGAGAAGTCTGAAAATCAGTGAGTACACGCATTCCAGAATACAAGGGGCGGACCTGGTCAGATGACGTGCGGTTTGAACTTCGATTCGCAATTGGCATTAGGATCGAACCCAACGCCCATCGACGACGAAAGGGAGCACATGCCTCGTGCCACCACCTCGAGCAGCTTCGCCTCGAGTGCGCCCACGAAGACCCGAGCATCGGTTCTGGTGCTGGCAGCCGCAGACGGATCGGCCCTCGGCCTCGACTCCGTGAGATCGGCCCGCACCGCCGTCGAGGACATCATGAGAGCCATCGGGTTCACCGGAAAGGCCGGGGCCACCGCCCGCATCCCCGCCCCCAAGGGCTTCTCCGCGGACAGCATCCTCCTCGTGGGCCTCGGTTCCGAATCCACCGGCTCCGACCCGGGACCGGCCGGCCTCGAGGCTCTGCGTCGGGCGGCCGGCACCGCGCTGCGGGCGCTCGACGGAGCGGACGCCATCGCCCTGGCCCTTCCCGCGAGCACCCCTGCCGCCGTCGAGGCCGTGACGGTCGGCGCCGAACTCGGCGCCTACCGGTTCCTCGCCTACGTCACCGAGGACGAGGACAAGGCGCCCGGGACGATCACGGTGCTCGGACCCAAGGGCAGGGCGTTCACCGCCGCACACGAATCCGGTGCGATCGTCGCCGCAGCGACCAACCGGGCGCGCGACCTCGTCAACACTCCCCCGCTCGACCTCCACCCCGCCTCCTTCGCGCGGATCGTCGAGGAGCAGAGCGGCAGCCGGAAGGTCACGGTCACAGTCCTCGGCGAGAAGGAGCTCGAGGCGGGCGGCTACGGCGGCATCCTCGGCGTCGGCCAGGGATCGACGCGAGGGCCGCGGCTCGTCAAGGTCGAGTACAGCCCCCGGGGAGCCAAGCGCCACCTGTCGTTCGTCGGCAAGGGGATCACCTTCGACTCGGGCGGGCTCTCGCTCAAGCCGGCGGCGAGCATGGAGGACATGAAGTCCGACATGTCCGGGGCCGCTGCCGTCGTCCAGGCGGTGTTCGCGATCGCCGACCTCCGGCTGCCCGTGCGGGCGACCGCATGGCTGCCGCTGGCGGAGAACATGCCCGGCTCCTCGGCCATCCGCCCCAGCGACGTCCTCCGGATGCGCAGCGGCAAGACCGTCGAGGTGACGAACACCGATGCGGAGGGCCGACTCGTCCTCGCCGACGCCCTTGCCGACGCCGGGGCCGAGAACCCCGATCTGCTCGTCGACGTCGCCACCCTCACGGGGGCCCAGATCGTCGCCCTCGGCAAGCGGACCTCGGGTGTCATGGGCACCGAGTCCGCCCGGACTCAGGTCACCGAGGCGGCTGAGGCTGTGGGCGAGCAGATGTGGGCGATGCCCATCCCCGAGGAGATGCTCGCGGGCTTCGACTCGAATGCCGCCGACCTCAAGAACTCCGGGCCCAGGGAGGGCGGAATGCTCGCCGCGGCGGCGTTCCTCCGCGAGTTCGTCGACGAGGACCGCGATTGGGCCCACATCGACATCGCCGGGCCGAGCTTCAACACCGGGTCCGCGTTCGGCTACACCCCGGTGGCCGGAACCGGCGCCGCGGTGCGGACCCTGGTCGAGCTGGCGAAGCGATCCGACTGAGAGGGAATTTCTACCGGACGTCGAAAACGACGTGATGATGCACACCTTGATCGATTCGGGCGGCCTGTGCTTTCACCACCCGCGAGAAAAGTGGAAAGATAAAGAGGAAAGCTGCCGGCGGCAGTCTTATCCGAAAGCTACGAGGAGTAATCCGTGAGTGATTCATTGACCTACGACCTTGTCGTCCTCGGCGGCGGAACCGGTGGCTATGCCGCGGCTCTGCGCGCTGCAGAGCTCGATATGAAGGTTGCTTTGATCGAAAACGACAAGGTTGGGGGCACGTGCCTTCACCGTGGCTGCATCCCCACCAAGGCCCTGCTGCACTCGGCGGAAGTCGCCGAGTCGGCCAAGGAGTCCGCGAAGTTCGGCATCGAGGCCGAGTTCAAGGGCGTCGACATCGCCAAGGTGCTCGAGTACAAGGACAGCGTCATCACGCGCAACTACAAGGGCCTGCAGGGCCTGGTCAAGGCGCGCGGCATCGACACCTACTTCGGCACCGGCAAGCTCGTCGGGCAGGACACCGTCGAGGTCAGCGGTGAGGACGGAATGCAGACCGTCAAGGGCAAGAACATCCTCCTGTCGACCGGATCCACCTCGAAGACCATCGGTCTCGAGGTCACTGAGCGGGTCATCACGAGCACCGAGGCGCTGCAGCTCCAGACGGTCCCGAACTCCGTCGTCGTCCTCGGCGGAGGCGTCATCGGCGTCGAGTTCGCGAGCGTGTGGAACTCCTTCGGAGCGAAGGTGACCATCGTCGAGGGCCTCAAGCACCTCGTCGCCAATGAGGACGAGACGATCTCGAAGAACCTCGAGCGCGCCTTCAAGAAGCGCAAGATCGACTTCAAGCTCGGCGTCATGTTCAAGGGCGTCGAGGAGACCGCCGACGGTGTCAAGGTCACCCTCGACGACGGCTCCGTCCTCGAGGCCGAGTACCTCCTCGTCGCCGTCGGACGCGGGCCCGTCACCGCAGGCTTCGGGTTCGAGGAGCAGGGCATCCCGATGGACCGCGGTTTCGTGCTCGCCAACGAGCGCCTGCACACCGGGGTCGGCAACATCTACGCGTGCGGCGACATCGTCCCGGGACTGCAGCTCGCCCACCGGGCGTTCGGCCAGGGCATCTTCGTGGCCGAGGAGATCGCCGGCCTCGATCCGGTCCCGGTCGCCGAGTCCGGCATCCCCCGCGTGACCTACTGCGAGCCCGAGATCTTCTCTGTCGGACTCACGTCCAAGCAGGCCGAGGAGCAGTACGGGGCGGACAAGGTCGAAGCCATCGAATACAACCTGGGCGGCAACGGCAAGTCCGTGATCCTGGGCACCACTGGTCTGATCAAGGTCATCCGCGAGAAGGAAGGACCTGTTGTCGGCATCCACGGCATCGGCGCTCGACTGAGCGAGCAGGCCGGAGAAGCCCAACTGATCGTCAACTGGGAGGCATTCCCAGAGGAAGTCGCGCAGCTCATCCATGCGCATCCGACGCAGAATGAAGCGCTCGGCGAGGCTCACCTGGCCCTCGCCGGAAAACCCCTGCACTTCCACTCATAAGATCCGAGGAGACGAAAGACATGTCGAATTCCGTGCAGATGCCGGCTCTCGGTGAGTCGGTGACCGAAGGCACCGTCACCCGGTGGCTCAAAGAGGTCGGCGACGAGGTCGAGGTCGACGAGCCATTGCTCGAGGTGTCGACCGACAAGGTCGACACCGAGATCCCCAGCCCCTACGCGGGCGTGCTGGAGAAGATCCTTGCCGACGAGGACGATGTCGTCGAAGTCGGCGGCGATCTCGCGTACATCGGTGACGGCAGCGGCGCCGGTTCGGACGAGTCCGGGTCCGACGAGGCGCCGGCCGAGGACGAGGCTCCGGCACAGGAGGAGCCCGCCGAGGCTCCGTCCGAACCGGAACAGGCCCCCGCTGAATCCGGCGGTTCGTCGGACGACGGCTCCGGCACCTCCGGCGGCGAGGGGACCGAGGTCACGATGCCCGCCCTGGGCGAATCGGTGACCGAGGGAACCGTCACCCGCTGGCTCAAGGAGGTCGGCGAAGAGGTCGAGGTCGACGAGCCCCTCCTCGAGGTCTCGACCGACAAGGTCGACACCGAGGTGCCGTCCCCGGTCTCCGGCGTCGTGCAGAAGCACCTCGCCGCCGAGGACGAGACCGTCGAGGTCGGTGCCGCGCTCGCGATCATCGGCTCCGGTGCTCCCGCCGAGGAGGAGGCTCCGGCCGAGGAGCCCGCCGAGGACGAGGCTCCCGCGCAGCAGGCTCCCGCGCAGCAGGCTCCCGCGCAGGAGAAGCCTGCCGAGTCCGCGCCGGAGAAGCCGGCCGAGCAGAAGCCGGACACGGCTTCCGAGCCGGCCGAGGCCGAAGCCGAGTCGATCGCGGCTCAGGAGCCGTCGCAGGCTCCCACCCAGACGAAGCCCGCGCCCAAGCAGGAGTCCGCTCAGACGGCCGCAGCCTCCCAGGCCGCGGAGACCGTGGGCGAGAACGCCGCCTACGTCACTCCGCTCGTGCGTCGACTCGCCCGTGAGAAGGGCGTCGATCTCGGTGCGATCACCGGCACCGGGGTGGGCGGACGCATCCGCAAGCAGGACGTGCTCGAAGCGGCGTCGAGCCGGACGGCGACACCTGCCGCGGCACCGGCCGGCGGTGAGCAGGCACCGTTCAAGCTCGAGATCCCGGAGGAGGCCGCGAAGCTGCGCGGCACGACGGAGAAGGCCTCGCGGATCCGCAAGACCATCGCCAAGCGGATGAGCGAATCCCTCGAGGTCTCGGCTCAGCTGACCCAGGTCATCGAGGTCGACATGACTCGGGTGGCGAAGCTGCGCAAGGCCAACAAGGACGCGTTCCAGTCGAAGCACGGCGTCAAGCTCACCTACCTTCCGTTCTTCGCGAAGGCCATCGTCGAGGCGCTCAAGCAGCACCCGAAGGTGAACGCCCAGTACGACCTGGAGTCCCAGGAGATCACGTACTTCGATCACGAGCACCTCGCCGTGGCCGTGGACACCCCGCGCGGACTGCTGGTCCCCGTCGTCAAGGACGCTGGAGACATGAGCATCGCCGAACTCGCCAAGGCGATCGACGATGTCGCCGATCGGACCCGGAACAACAAGATCCAACCGGACGAACTGTCCGGCGGCACGTTCACGGTGACGAACATCGGGTCGGTCGGTGCGCTGTTCGACACGCCGATCATCAACCAGCCGCAGATGGGCATCATCGGCACCGGCGCGATCGTGCGTCGTCCCGTGGTCGTCAAGACCGCGGACGGGGAGGAGTCCATCGCGATCCGCGACATGGTCTACCTGCCTCTGACGTACAACCACCAGCTGGTCGACGGAGCGGATGCGGGACGCTTCCTGCAGACGATCAAGGCTCGACTGGAGGACGGCAACTTCCAGGCGGATCTCGAACTCTGATCCACCTTGCCCCGAAGGGCCGGTCGCCCAACGCGACCGGCCCTTCGCCGTTCCCGCCCGCGCCGCCCTGGTGCCGGCCGACGGTGAACTCGGCGGCCGCGCCGACGGGGACGTCGGCCGGGCTTCGCGCCGTCTCAGGAGCCGGTGTCGATCACCTCGGCGACCTTCCACTCCCCCTCGATCCGGGTGAGACGGAATTCGACGGTGCGGGCGTCGAAGTCGACGACCTCGTCGTCGATCGTCGAGGTCGTCGACATACGCGCCGTGACGACGAGTTCGTCCGGCAACCGGTCCGTCACGTGGATCTCAGCGAGGTCGATCGTGTGCTCGGCGCCCGCGAAGGCCGCGAGGTCGATGAGCTCGTCGGCCGCGGCCGCCGTCGATCCCGGAGCCGTGAGGTCCTCGAGCGCCTCGGCGTCGCCGGCCTCGAGCGCCTCGGCGCGGCGCTCGCAGAGCTCCCCGAGGACATCGGTGACCTCGTCATCGCTCATGTCCCCTCCCGCCCCTGCGCCATCCTCAGCCGCGCCGTCCTGTCCGGGCCGATCGTCCCCAGCGTCGGAGGTGTCCCGTGCTGCGGCCGTCTCGTCAGGCTCATGCGCCGACGGCCAGGACTGGATGAGGACGGCGGTCCCGACGACGACGAGGCAGGCGGCGACGGCGAGCAGGATCGTCAGCCGACTCGAGGGCGGGCGCATGGTCAGCAGCGACGGCAGGGCGCTCAGACGGTGGCGCCATCCGGATCGTTGACGGCTCGCCCGGCGCAGCCGACGTGCCGGGTCCGCAAGGCCACCGTCGCCGGACCCACCCGCTCGCGGCGAGTCGGCTCCGCCTCCGGACCCATCAGTCCGCGCAGACGCCGCTCGAGCTCCCGACGTGCCCGCTCTCGCGGTGGTACGAGCGCTGCCATGGGATCGGGACCGAGCCGCGGGCGCCGCCTGGGCCCGGTCGCCCGTCCGGGCGGCCCCGGATGCCGGAGGCGCGGAGCCCCCCGAACGGGCCGGGCCCTCGCTCCCGCGCAGGCCGTCGCGAATAGTCCCTGCGCGCAGCCGTGCCGTCAGCGCCTGACCGGGATCGAGATCGCGCTCGGCAGGCAGCAGCGGGAGCGGGCCGGGCGTCGTCGACGCCCTCAGGCACGCGCTCACCTCGGCGATCGCCGCCGCGAGATCCTCCGCCGTCCCGCGCTTGCGGCCTCGGACCTCATCGCGACGGAGGAGATCTCGGCGCAGCGACGTCACCGCGTCGTCCGTCCCGGGTGCGTCGCCGGTCCCGGGCGCTTCGGAGGTGTCGTTGAGGAGGTCGCCGACGAGCTCCCTGAGCGGCTCCGGATGCTCCTGCAGTGCGCTGGCGACGGGCAGGAGGCAGGCGACCCACGAGGAGCCGAACGCCGCCTCATAGAGCATCTCCCCCAGACCCCGGCGGACGGAGGTGCGCCGAGGAGAGGCGATGCCCGGGATGATCCGCGGACGACCCTCGGCGTCGAGCCCGATCGCCTCGAGGGTGAGCCGGGTGGCCTCGGGACGCTCACGCAGCTCGGCGAAGAAGCCGAGGAACAGCGTGCCCAGCTCGGAGGAGGTGAGTCCGCGATACGAGCGGACGATGTCGAGGACGAGGCCGCCCGGGAGAGGATCGACGAGGAGCAGAGACCTCGTGCCCGCGGGCAGGGCGACCTCGGCCGTGCCCGCCGCCCGCGGATCGTCCTCGTCCCGACCGTGATGGTCGATCCCCCATGCGATCTCGCCGGTGGAGGATTCGAGGCGATGGATGTGGTCCGACAGGATCGCCAGATGTCGCCAAGTCATAGTTCGTCATCCCCATCGATGCCCACAACGCCTTATCATGTTATTCAATGATGTTTGATGCAGTTTGATACGTCAAGAGCGAGGTCGAAAGTGTTCTGGATCATGCTCCGACAAATTGAACACCCGCACCAAGAGTCCTAGTGTTGAGTCATGCCTCTGGCCACGGAAACGCTGGGTTTCGCGCCGAACTTCTCGGACTACCGCCGAACCTGGGACTTGCAGAAGAGATATCACGACGAAGTGATCGCCGGGACACGCGACTCGACGATCCTTCTGCTCGAACATGCTCCGGTCTACACCGCCGGGAAGCGGACGGAGGATCATGAGCGCCCCGTCGACGGCACCGAGGTCGTCGACGTCGACCGCGGCGGCAAGATCACCTGGCACGGACCGGGCCAGCTCGTCGCCTATTTCATCTACCGGCTCAACGACCCCAAAGAGGTCCGGCTCTTCGTCTCGCAGCTCGAGGACTCGATGATCCGGCTGCTCTCCGAGTACGGGATCGACGCGACGACGGTCGAGGGCCGGGCCGGCGTCTGGATCCTCGGTGACGGCCTGCGCCGCGATCGGAAGGTCGGGGCCATCGGCATCAGGATCCACGAAGGGGTGACGATGCACGGGCTCGCCCTCAACTGCAGCAACGAGCTGGGGGCGTTCTCGTCGATCATCCCCTGCGGCATCACCGACGCGGACACCACTTCCATCAGCGCCGAGCTCGGTCGGGTCGTGACGCCCGCGGATGTCGCGAACAGACTCGACGAGATTCTGCACGAGACCATCACAGCCTAGGAGATCAGACGTGACCATTGCGCCCGAAGGCCGCCGCATGCTGCGAGTCGAGGCCAGGAACTCGCAGACCCCGATCGAGGCGAAGCCGGCCTGGATCAAGGCCAAGGCCCACATCGGCCCCGAATACACTTCCCTGAAGTCCCTCGTGCGCAAGCAGGATCTCCACACGGTGTGCGAGGAGGCCGGCTGCCCCAACATCTTCGAATGCTGGGAGGATCGGGAGGCGACGTTCCTCATCGGCGGTGAGCAGTGCACCCGGCGCTGCGACTTCTGCCAGATCGACACCGGCCGGCCCGCCGACTTCGACGCCGACGAGCCCCGCCGGGTCGCCGCCTCGGTGGCGGAGATGGGTCTGCGCTACTCGACGATCACCGGAGTCGCGCGTGACGACCTCCCCGACGGCGGCGCCTGGCTCTACGCCGAGACCGTGCGCCGGATCCACGACCTCGACTACGTCGACGGCCGCGGCACCGGTGTCGAACTCCTCATCCCCGACTTCAACGCGGATCCCGACCAGCTCGCCGAGGTGTTCTCCTCGCGCCCCGAGGTGCTCGCCCACAACGTCGAGACGGTGCCGCGGATCTTCAAGCGCATCCGCCCCGCCTTCCGCTACGAGCGCTCCCTGTCGGTCATCACGCAGGCCCGGGAGGCCGGGCTGATCACCAAATCGAACCTCATCCTCGGCATGGGCGAGACCAATGAGGAGATCATCGACGCCCTCCAGGATCTCCACGACGCCGGCTGCGACCTCATCACGATCACGCAGTACCTGCGCCCCTCCCCCCGCCACCACCCCGTCACCCGCTGGGTCAAGCCCGGTGACTTCGTCATGCTGCGCGACGCCGCCGAGGAGATCGGCTTCCTCGGCGTCATGTCCGGACCGCTCGTGCGCTCGTCGTACCGCGCCGGACGCCTGTGGGCGACGGCGATGCGCCGGCGCGGGGAGACGATCCCCGAGCACCTCGCGCACCTCGACAAGCACACCCCGGCGCGGCAGGAGGCGCAGGCCGTCGTCGACACATTCGGCGCGGGCGAAGAGGTAGACTTGTCTGCTGAGCAATGAATCGGCTCCGGGCCCCTTCGATGACCTCCTTCGTCGATGACCTCGAGGCCGATGCCGCCCGCAAAGAGCAAGTGAGAGAATGAGCGAAGAACCGCGCAAAGGACTTTTCCGCCGCAAGCCGAAGGATCCCAACCGGAAGCCGGGGCGACTGGCGCAGATGCGCCAGGTGTACGAACTCGCCGCCAAGCACAACAAGGCCACCCCCTGGCTGCTTGCCGCGGCGATCCTCGGCTGCACGATCCTCGGCCTCGGCGTCGGTCTCGTGTTCTCGGGTGCCGTCTTCACCACGATCCTCGGCTTCATGGTCGGCCTCCTGCTCGCCATGTTCATGCTCGGACGCTTCGCCGAGACAGCGGCATTCGCCCAGATGGAGGGTCAGCCGGGTGCCTTCGGCGCGGTGCTCAACACCGCTCGCCGCGGCTACCTCATGGATGAGCAGCCGATCGCCGTCGATCCCAAGAGCCGCGACCTCGTGTTCCGTTCGACCGGCCGCTCCGGCGTCGTCCTCCTCAGCGAGGGGCCCAAGGCGCGCAGCGCCAAGCTGCTCGCCAAGGAGAAGAAGCGCCACGAGCGGATCCTGCCCAACGTGCCGGTTCACACCCTCCAGGGCGGGAATGAAGAGGGACAGCTGACGATGAAGCAGATCGTGCCCACCGTGCACAAGCTACCGCGCAAGCTCAACCGCGCCGAGGTGCTCGCGGTGCGCAACCGCCTCGCTGCACTCGGCACCCAGGCCAGCAGGCCTCCGATCCCCAAGGGCATCGACCCGAACAAGGCCCGGCCGAACCATCGGGCCATGCGCGGCCGCTGACCCGCACCGACCCACACTGAAGGGGGACTGCCGATTTCCGGTGGTCCCCCTTCTGGTCTCTGGGTTTCAGGTCTGTGGTCGGCTCCCCTGGGGAGCATCCCGTGCGCGCCGGTCAGCGCCTGAGGATGACGGTTCCCGCCGCCAGATCGTGGATTCCCCGGTGGTCGCGGTCGAAGATCACCGCGGGGATGACGAGGACGACGAGCAGTGCCCGGATGGTCGCCTTCGCGAAGCCGGGCACATGCCCGTCGAGCCGGCGCACCTCGATGCCGAGGATCCGATGCCCCACGGTGTACCCGAGAGTGGCGACGAGGAGGATGTTCTCCACGGCGAAGATCGCCGGGGCGAGGAGCGGGTTGTCCGAGCCGATGAGGTTGGCGATGAGCAGGCACATGAACCAGTCGATGAGGAGGGCGAGGAATCTGCGCCACGCCGGCGCGAGCGAGTGGGCTCCGGTCTGCGGGAGGCCGAGGCGCCTTCCCGGCCAGTCCCCCTCCTCGCGCTCGGTTTGAGGTCCGGACAGCCACGATCCGATGTCGTCTCGATTGATCACGGACCCAGCCTAGCGAAGTCCCGGCTGAGAGGAACCCAGGAAACATGCCCGAAACATGGGCGTCATCACCGCTTCACGCCCGGGCAATTAAGATGGACCGTGGTCACGCCGAAAAGACCACAAGAATCTATCTAGGAGACCTAAGTGTTCTCGTCTGCTGAAGAACTCGTCAAGTACATCGAGGAGAACGACGTCAAGTTCGTCGATGTCCGCTTCTGCGACCTCCCCGGTGTCGTCCAGCACTTCAACCTTCCCGCCTCCGCGTACGGCGTGGAGGAGATCACCGAAGGCCTCCTCTTCGACGGATCGTCCATCACCGGCTTCCAGGGCATCCACGAATCCGACATGAAGCTGCTCGCCGACGTCGAGACAGCGTTCGTCGATCCCTACCGCGAGGCGAAGACGCTGGTCGTCACCCACTCGATCGTCGACCCCTTCACCGATGAGCCGTACTCCCGCGATCCCCGGCAGGTCGCCGCGAAGGCCGAGGCCTACCTCAAGTCCACCGGCATCGCCGACACCGTGTTCTTCGGCGCCGAGGCGGAATTCTACCTCTTCGACTCCATCCGCTACAGCAACACCCCGGGCAACAGCTTCTACCACATCGACTCCGAGGAGGCGGCCTGGAACTCCGGCGCCGAGGAGCTCGGCGGCAACCTCGGCTACAAGACCCCGTTCAAGGGCGGATACTTCCCGGTCTCCCCGCAGGACCACTTCTCCGACATCCGCGATCAGATGTCGCTGACGCTCGAGCAGATCGGCTTCGAGATGGAGCGCGCCCACCACGAGGTCGGCACCGCCGGTCAGCAGGAGATCAACTACAAGTTCAACACCCTCCAGCACGCCGCCGACCAGCTGCTCGACTTCAAGTACGTGATCAAGAACACGGCCTTCGAGTTCGGCAAGTCCGCGACCTTCATGCCGAAGCCGCTCTTCGACGACAACGGATCGGGTATGCACTGCCACCAGTCGCTGTGGAAGAACGGCGAGCCCCTCATGTACGACGAGAACGGCTATGCCGGGCTCTCGGACATCGCCCGGTGGTACATCGGCGGGCTGATCGAGCACGCCGGTGCCGTGCTCGCCTTCACCAACCCCACGATCAACTCCTACCGCCGGCTGGTCCCCGGCTATGAGGCGCCGGTCAACCTCGTCTACTCCGCCCGGAACCGTTCGGCCGCGATCCGCATCCCGGTCACCGGCTCCTCGCCGAAGGCCAAGCGGCTCGAATTCCGCGTGCCCGATCCCTCGACCAACCCGTACCTCGCGTTCTCCGCGCAGCTGATGGCCGGGCTCGACGGGATCCGCAACCGGATCGAACCGCCGGAGCCGATCGACAAGGACCTCTACGAGCTGCCCCCGGAGGAGGCCAAGGACATCAAGCTCGTCCCCGGGTCGCTCGACGAGGCGCTCCTCGAGCTCGAGAAGGACCACGACTTCCTCACTGCTGGAGACGTGTTCACTCCCGACCTCATCGAGACCTGGATCCGGATCAAGCGCGAGAACGAGATCGAGGTCGCCAGGCTGCGCCCGACCCCGACGGAGTTCGAGCTCTACTACGCACTCTGAGGAACCTCGTCAGGGAATACAGTGGGGGTGTCGCGGGTTCTTCCCGCGACACCCCCACTCCCCTGTGCCGGTGATCCCCGCCGGCGCGGACTCGACCATGGACGGACAATGACGCATTACGATCTGCTGGTGATCGGCACCGGCTCGGGCAACACGATCCTCGACGAGCGGTTCGCCGGTCTCAGTGTGGCGATCGCCGAGGAATGGCACTTCGGCGGCACCTGCCTCAATGTCGGCTGCATCCCGACGAAGATGTTCGTCTATCCGGCCACGATCGCCGAGCACGCCGCCCGTGCCGCCCGCTACGACGTCACGGCGGAGTACGGCGGGGTCGACTGGCCCGCCCTGCAGAAGCGGATCTTCGACCGCATCGACGCCATCGAGGCCGGCGGGCGCGCCTTCCGAAGCCGGCAGCGCCAGCCCGATGTCACCGTCTACCCCGAGCATGTGCACTTCACCGGGCCGAAGACCGTGCGCACCGCCTCCGGCGAGGAGGTCTCGGCCGATCGGGTCGTCATCGCCGCCGGCGCCTCGCCGCACATCCCCGAGGTGGCGGGCCTCGACGTCGACCGCGTCGACACCCCGGGATACCCGGTGCACACCTCGAACACGATCATGCGCGTCTCCGAGCTCCCCCGACGCCTCGTCATCGTCGGCTCCGGCGTCATCGCCGCGGAGTTCGCGCACATCTTCGCGGCCCTGGGCACCGAGGTCACGGTCGTCGTGCGCGGGGACTCGATGCTCGGCGCCCTCGACGCCGACGCCTCGGCGACGTTCACGGAGATCTTCCGTCAGCGGCACACCGTGCTCACCGGCGTCCAGCCTGCCGCGATCACGGTCGCCGACGCCGAGGTGACGGTGGGGCTGGAGTCCAGCGGTCGCCTCGGCGAGGTCGACCATCCCTCCGAGCTGCGCGCCGACGCCGTTCTCATCGCCACCGGGCGGACCCCGAACACCACCGGACTTGCGGTGCGCGACGCCGGCTACGACGTCCATGACGACGGCAGGCTCGCCGTCGACGGGCACCAGCGGGTGCTCTCGGCCGGACGACCGGTGCCCGGCGTCTACGCCCTCGGTGACATCTGCTCGCCCCACCAGCTCAAGCACGTCGCCAACCACGAGGCGAAGATCGTCGCGGCGAACCTCGCCGTCGACATCGCCGCCGGGGCCCCGGGGGCCGCCGCCGAGGCGGAGCTCGCCACCGCCGTCCACCACGCGGTTCCCGGAGCGGTGTTCTCCTCCCCCGAGGCGGCCTTCGTCGGCGTGACCGAGGAGGAAGCCCGGGCGGCCGGGCACGATGTGACGATCAAGGTCCAGCAGTACAAGGACGTCGCCTACGGCTGGGCGATGGCCGACGATCCCGGGATCGCGAAGATCATCGCCGATCGGCACAGCCGGCTCATCCTCGGCGCCCACATCGTCGGCCACGAGGCGTCGATGATCATCCAGCCCCTCATCCAGGCGATGGCGTTCGGCCAGGCCGCCGACGTCGTCGCCCGCGGACAGTACTGGATCCACCCGGCGCTGCCCGAGGTCGTGGAGAACGCTCTGCTCGGACTCGACTTCGACGACTGACGGTCCCCGGGCTCAGTCGAACCCGTAGAACCGATGCTCCATGACGGTGCGGGCATGCCGCGTCGCGCGCAGGTAGTCGTCCTCGAGGTCGTGCCCGCCCCCGGCGGGGTAGCCGAGGAGGCGTGCGGTCGCCTCGAGCTCCGAGTACTCCGTCGGCAGCGAATGCGTCGTCCGGCCCTTGTAGAGCATGACCGCCGAACGGACGTTCGTCGCGAGCTGCCAGGCCGCCGCGAGCTCCTCGGCGTCCGCGGACGGGATGAGGTCCTCGGCAGCGGCGGCCCGCAGCGCCGGCAGCGTCGAGGTCGTCCGCAGTCCCGCGACCCGATGCGCGTGCTGGAGCTGGAGCAGCTGCACCGTCCACTCGACGTCGGAGAGGGATCCGCGGCCGAGCTTGAGATGGCGGCGCTTGTCCGCGTTGCGCGGCAGCCTCTCCTCCTCCATCCTCGCCTTCAGCGTCCGGACCTGGGTCAGCGCCTTCGACGACATCTGAGCGGGATAGCGCAGCGGATCGACGAGAGCCGTGAAATCGGCGATGAGCGCCTCGTCACCGGCGACCGGACGGGCCCGCAGCAGGGCCTGGGCCTCCCACGGCTGCGACCACTTGGCATAGTAGGCCTGATAGGACGAGAGGCTGCGGACCAGCGGGCCGTTCTTGCCCTCGGGGCGCAGGTCCGCATCGAGTTCGATGCCCTGGGCGCCCTCTGACGATCCCAGGCGGCTCGCCAGCTGGAGGGCCACCTTGGTGACGTGCCTGCTCAGCGCGGCCTTCGCCTCGGCGTCGAGGCTCTCCTCCCGCGGACGGTAGACGTACATGGCGTCGGCGTCGGAGAAGTACCCGATCTCCTTCCCGCCCCACCGACCCATCGCGATGACGGCGAGATCGTAGTCGGGAGTCTCCGGGGTGTCGAGGTCGAGGCGCACGGCGCGCAGGGCACCGGCGACGGTGAGGTCCATGAGCCGGCTGAGGTCGCCGGGGACCTCAGCCCTCTCCCCGATGCCGAGGACGTCACGCAGCGAGATGCGCAGCAGCTCACGGCTGTAGGTCTCGCGCAGCCGGCTCACCGCGCGGCCGCCGTGGCGCCGGAGCAGGCCGTCGACCTCCGCGTGCAGGACCTGGGGATCACGGGCGCGCAGGTTCTCGTAGTCGTCGAGCCAGGCCACGGCGGCCGGCTGGCGCAGCAGCAGCTCGGTCGCGTAACGCGACAGCGACAGCACCTCGGCCACGGACTTCGCGGCGAGGCCCGAGTCACGCAGCATCTTGAGGAACCAGCCCGAGGACGACAGGGATTCGCTCAGCCGGCGGAACGCGAGCAGACCGGCATCGGGCTCGACGCCTTCGGAGAACCAGTCGAGGAGAGCCGGCAGCACCTGACGGATGACGAGCGCCGCGCGTGACATGCCGCTCGTCAGCGCCTTGATGTGCCCGAGCGCCCCCTCGGGGTCGACGTAGCCGAAGGCGCGCAGCCGGTCCGCGGCCGCCTGCAGGCTCGTCCCCCGACTGTGGGCGTCGACGACGGCGCCGTGCACGCCGACCGCCGCTTCGAGGATCGGCCGGTAGAAGATCTGCTCGTGCAGCCGGGTGACCTTCTTCGCGTAGTCCTTCCGCGCCTCCTCGAGCCGGTCGGCGGTGCGCGGCCCGAACCGGAACACCGACCGGGCGAGGAGCCGCAGCCGGTCGTCGGTGTCGGGGATGAGGGCGTTGCGCAGCATCCGCGGGATCTGGACCCGATGCTCGATGACCCGCATGAACCGGTAGGCCGCGGAGAAGACGTGGGCGTCCTGCTGGCCGATGTACCCGTGCTCGCCGAGGGCGTCGAGGGCGAGCAGGGTGTTCGGGGTGCGGATGTCGGGGTCGCTACGTCCGTGGACGAGCTGGAGGAGCTGGGCGGAGAACTCGACGTCGCGCAGTCCGCCGCGTCCCAGCTTGATCTGCCGGGGCGCCTCGGCGGCGGGGATGAGGTCGACGACGCGACGGCGCATCGCCCGGATCCCGTCGATGAAGCCCTGCCGGCTCGCGGCCTCCCAGACCAGGGGCAGCAGCGTCTCGACGTACTCGCGGCCGAGCTCGGCGTCCCCGGCGACGGGTCGGGCCTTGAGGAGGGCCTGGAACTCCCAGTTCTTCGCGATGTCGGCGTAGTAGCGGGTGAACTCACTCATCGTGCGCACGAGCGCCCCGGCCTTGCCCTCGGGTCGCAGCGCGGTGTCGACCTCCCACAGTGCGGGCTCGGACCCGGGGTCGGAGAGGATCGCGCGCATCCGCTGCGCCATCTCCGTCGCCTTCGCCCGCTGCCTGTCGTCGGCGCCCGAGGCGAGGACGAAGACGACGTCGACGTCGGAGACGTAATTGAGCTCCCTCGCACCCGTCTTGCCGAGCGCGATCACGGACATCCGGACGTCGGCGTCCGCGTCGATCTCGCTCCGGGCGATGGCCAGCGCCGCGTCCATGGCGGCGGCCGCGAGGTCGGAGAGCACCGCCATCACCTGGTCGACGACCTCCTCGGGCTGCTCGGCGGCGAGGTCGTCGGCGACGAGGCGCAGCTGCGCGTCCCGGTAGGCCCGGCGCAGCGCCGTGATCCCCTCGTCGCCGAGGCGAGCGGCCCGGGGAGCGGGATCGCCGGGGTCGGCGCCCACGGCGCCGAGGAGGGACTCCCGCAGCGCCGACACCGAGGCGCCGGGGGTGGAGATCATGAGGAACGGCGCGGGATCGAGCAGCAGGGCGAGGGAGTCGGGGTGGCGCACGAGGTGGTCGACCATCGCCTCGGAGGTGCCGAGGACGCCGAGCAGCCGCGCGAGCAGCGGCCGGTTGAGCTCGTCCTCGGCGAGGTTCTCCGCCTCTCCCGCACGGATCGCGGAGGCGAAGACCGACACCGGGTCCTCGGCCTGTTCGAGCACGCGGAGCAGGCCGAGTGCCGCGGCATGCGGATCGGGAACCGCCTCGAGGAGGTCGATGAAGCGCGAGTCCACCGCCAAGGGCAGGCCGAGGAGCTCGTCGATGCCCGCGAGGAAGCGGGCGGCGGATTCGGAGACGGCGCTGCGGGAGGTGAGTCGGGCCATCACACGCCTACATCGAGGTGAAGTGCTTGCTGAGTTCGTACGGCGTGACCTGCGCGCGGTACTCGTTCCATTCCTGCCGCTTGTTGCGCAGGAAGAAGTCGAAGACCTCCTCGCCGAGGGTCTCGGCCACGAGATCGGACTGCTCCATCGTCTCCAGGGCATGGGAGAGGCTCGACGGCAGGGCCTGGATGCCCATCGCCCGGCGTTCGATGTCGGAGAGGAGCCAGACGTTGTCCTCGGCCTCGTCGGGCAGCTCGTACTCCTCCTCGATGCCCTTGAGCCCGGCGGCGAGCATGAGGGCGTAGGACAGGTACGGATTCGCCGAGGAGTCGAGCGCGCGGTACTCGACGCGCGCCGAGGAGGACTTCCCGGAGTTGTACTGCGGGACCCGGACGAGGGCTGAGCGGTTGCGGTGGCCCCAGCAGATGTACGAGGGCGCCTCATGTCCGGTCCACAGGCGCTTGTAGGAGTTGACGTTCTGGTTGGTCACCGCGGTGATCTCAGCGGCGTGGGTGAGGAGGCCGGCGATGAACTGCCGTCCCGTCCTCGACAGCTGGTAGGTTGCTCCGGGTTCGAAGAAGGCGTTGTTCTCCCCCTCGAACAGGGACACGTGCGTGTGCATCCCGTTGCCCGGATGGTCGGCGAGAGGCTTGGGCATGAACGACGCATAGACGCCCTGGGAGATCGCGACCTCCTTGATCACCGAGCGGAAGGTCATGATGTTGTCGGCCATCGTCAGCGCGTCGGCGTAGCGGAGGTCGATCTCGTTCTGCCCCGGCCCCGCCTCGTGATGGGAGAACTCGACCGAGAGGCCCATCGCCTCGAGCATCGTCACCGCCGAGCGGCGGAAGTCGTTGGCGGTGCCGCCGTTGACATGGTCGAAGTAGCCCGCGGAGTCGACGGGGACCGGTCGCGCGCCTTCGACGATCCCCGTGCGCGGGTCGAGGTTGTCGGTCTTGAACAGGTAGAACTCGACCTCGGGGTGGACGTAGAAGGTGAAGCCCTTCTCGGCCGCCTTGGCCAGGGTCCTCTTGAGGACGTTGCGCGGGTCGGCCGGCGCCGGCTCTCCCCCGGGCACGTGGATGTCGCAGAACATCCGTCCCGTCGGCTCCGTCTCCCCGCGCCAGGGCAGCAGGGAGAATGTCGACGGGTCGGGCTTGAGCACCATGTCGGCCTCGAACACCCGGGAGAGCCCCTCCACGGCGGAGCCGTCGAAGCCGATGCCCTCGGAGAAGGCGCCTTCGAGCTCCGCGGGGACGATCGACACCGATTTGAGCCCGCCGAGGACGTCGGTGAACCACAGTCGGATGAAGCGGACCTCACGATCCTCGACGGTGCGGAGGACGAACTCTTCCTGACGGCTCATCCTTCAGCCGTTCCATTCCGCGTCGTCGTCATCCCACGCCTCGTTGCGGGCCTTGGCCTTCTCGAGGGCCGCACGGGCCTCGGCTTCGGTGTCATAGGGGCCCATCCGGTGATTCCAGTCGCTGACCAGGCCCTTCTCGACGGCGTTGGTCTCCACGTTGAAGTAGTACTTCGAATTGGCATCCTCGACATCTCTGAACAGTCCCATGTCGACCCTTCCCTCGCGGCGTGCAGTCCTTGCCGCTTCAGCTTACCGGCTCACCCCCTCCCGCCGAGGACCGAACCTGCCGGAGCAGTTGCGGAACCCGCGGCGACAGCTGCGGAACCTGCGGGGCAACCTGCGGAGGCGGAGCCTGCCGGGGCGGACGCGGAGGCGTCGAGACTGGAACCGTTCCGGAAAACCTGCGTTATCAGTGGCATTGACCATGCTTTCAGTGCATCGGTTCCCTGCATGTCCACTGATTCCGCAAGATTTCGACCGAATCGAGCCAAAAAGGTTTGCCCCTCAGACCTTAAGCGGAATACAGTGAGATGTACCCTCAGCCGGGTCATCACGCGGCTGGATCTGCCCACGTTGGAACGGGGCGAAATGAGAGAGGAAAGCAATGCGCATTTCTGTGCCCACCGAGGTCAAGAACAACGAGTTCCGGGTCGCCATCACGGCAGCTGGCGTCCACGAGCTCGTGTCCCAGGGACACGAGGTCACGGTCCAGGCCGGGGCCGGTGAAGGTTCGTTCATCAGCGACGAGGAGTACACCGAGGCCGGTGCCACGATCGCTCCCGACGCAGCCTCGACGTGGGAGGCCGGTGACCTGGTCCTCAAGGTCAAGGAGCCCGTCGCCCAGGAGTACGGCTTCCTGCGCAAGGACCTCGTCCTGTTCACCTACCTCCACCTCGCCGCCGATGAGGCGCTGACCCAGGCGCTCATGAAGGCAGGCACCACGGCGATCGCCTATGAGACGGTGCAGCCGGACAGCGGCGGACTGCCCCTCCTGGCCCCGATGAGCGAGATCGCCGGTCGCCTCTCGACCCAGGTCGGCGCCCACAGCCTCCTCAAAGCCGAGGGCGGACGCGGCATCCTCCTCTCCGGCGTGCCCGGGGTCGACCGCGCGAACGTCGTCGTCATCGGCGCCGGCGTCGCCGGCACCAATGCCGCACGCATGGCGCTGGGCCTGGGCGCCACCGTCGAGGTCATCGACATCAACATCCCGCGCCTGCGCCAGATCGATGAGACGTTCGCCGGTGCCATCGCCACCAAGGTGTCGAACAAGTACGAGATCACGAAGTCCCTGGCCACCGCCGACCTCGTCATCGGCTCCGTCCTCATCCCCGGCAAGAAGGCCCCCAAGCTCGTCACCGACGAGATGGTCGCCGGCATGAAGCCGGGCTCGGTCCTCGTCGACATCGCCATCGACCAGGGCGGCTGCTTCGAGAACTCGCGTCCGACCACCCACGACGACCCGACCTTCACGGTTCACAACTCGGTCTACTACTGCGTGGCGAACATGCCCGGCGCGGTGCCGAACACGGCGACCAAGGCGCTGACCAACGCGACCCTGCCCTTCGCGGTGAAGCTGGCCAATCAGGGGTGGCACCAGGCCCTGTCGAACGATTCGGCTCTGGCGCGCGGCCTCAACACCCACAACGGCCACGTGACCAACGACAACGTCGCCGAAGCCTTCGGCCTCGAGGCGGTCTCGGTCCAGCACGCCCTGGCCAACTGATCCGGCGCCCGGCGGGATGTCCCGCCGGGTGGCGTGCCCCGCCGGACGTGGCTCGACGGCCGCGCTGTTCGCCGGGCGGCAGATCACACACCGCACCGTCAGCTGTACGACATCCTGTTCCACAGGGGTGGAGTGCGGCCGACGGTGCGGTGTGCTGTCTCGCCGGGGTGATGGTCTCAGGCGGGAGGCGGGGTCGTCGTCGAGCGGAAATGCTCCTCGCACAGTCGTCCGGACTCCAGCGAGTCCCCAGCCGCGATCGCCTCGACGATCGCGGCATGGTCGTGGACGGCCCGCTCGAACAGCTCGGCGGAGAACGGGTCGTGGCGGAATCCCGCGTTGATCTTCGTGTCGATGTCGATCGCGATCCGGGAGAGCTCGGGATTGTGGCAGGCCTGGGCGATCGCGAAGTGGAACTGCGCGTCGGCGGTGCGGGCGGCGGCCGCCTCGGCGAGTTCGGAGTACTTCTCCGCCAGTCTGCGGAGCCGGTGCAGCTCCTCATCCGTGCGCCGCAGAGCGGCGACCGCGGCCAGGGTGTTGTGGACGACGGCACGGGCGTCGAGGAGGTTCTTCCGCTCGGCGTGGAACTCCTCGATCCGCTCGGCCATCGGCGCGAGAGTCGCGGGCTCCGCGCTCTTGACGAACGTCCCTCCCCCGCGTCCGCGGCGGCGCTCGACGACGCCGAGGCGCTCGAGCCGCAGCAGCGCGGCGCGCACGCTCGATCGCGACACCTGCAGAGCGGCCGCCAGCGCCCGCTCTCCGGGCAGCATCGTGCCCACGGGAAGTGCGCCGACTGCGATGCCCGAGAGGATGTGGTCGGCGATCTGCTGCGGGGCGCTCGTGAGGCTGACGACGTCGCCGAGCCCGGCGAACTCCTGCGCACCTGGATCATTCGGATCGTTCATCGCACCTCCCGGTTCTCCTGCCGCCGCGCCCGGCGATCCGGCCGCCGTCCCCGGCGCATCCGTTCGCACTCGGCGATCCAGCCGCCCACGGCAGCTCGCTCCGCCCTCGGCGGTCGTGCCGCACGCGTTCGGCGGCACGACCGAGTCTAGACCGCATGGCCGACCGGCGACGCGACGACAGGCAGGGCAGGTGTGGGACAACCGCGCGATTCCACCCTAGAATCGACTCATCATGAACCCAGCTCCACGCCTGCTCACACCCGGCACGGTCTCCCCCGAGCGCCCGGTGCCCCCGCACATCGTCCGGCCCGAGTACGTCGGACGCGCCGATGCCGACGAGGGCCGCGACAGCAACTTCTACACCCCCGACGAGGTCGAGAAGGTGCGCCGGGCGGGCTCGATCGCCGCCAACGCCCTGGCCGCCGTCGGCGAGATCATCGCGCCCGGGGTCACCACCGACGAGATCGACGCGCTCGCCCACGAGTACATGTGCGATCACGGCGCCTACCCGTCGACCCTGGGCTACCGCGGGTTCCCCAAATCCGTGTGCACCTCGATCAACGAGGTCATCTGCCATGGGATCCCCGACTCGACCGTGCTCGCCGACGGTGACATCGTCAACGTCGACATCACCGCCTACATCGGCGGGATGCACGGAGACACGAACTACACGTTCTGCGTCGGCGAGGTCGACGAGGAGTCCCGGCTGCTCATCGAGCGGACCTGGGAGGCGATGATGCGCGGGATCAAGGCGGTGCGGCCCGGCCGGCAGCTCAACGTCGTCGGACGCGTCATCGAGAAGTACGCCAAGCGCTTCGGCTACGGCGTCGTCCGCGACTACAGCGGCCACGGCGTCGGACGCGAGTTCCACTCCGGTCTCATCATCCCCCACTACGACGCCGCCCCCGCCCACGCCGAGGTGATGGAGCCGGGAATGATCTTCACCATCGAGCCCATGCTCAACCTGGGCACCGAGGCCTGGGACGTCTGGGACGACTCCTGGACCGTGGTGACGAAGGATCGGAAACGATCAGCGCAGTTCGAACACACCCTCGTCGTCACCGAGACCGGTGCCGACATCCTCACCCTGCCCGATCAGGACACCGCGATCGCGCAGGGCCCCACGACCCTCGAGGACTCCAGATGACACACGGACCACAGTCACGGCTGGCCATCGGCATCGACATCGGCGGCACCGGGATCAAAGCGGCGCTCGTCGACATCGAGACCGGGAAGCTCCTGTTCAAGAGAGTGCGCATCTACACCCCGAAGCCGAGCACGCCCGAGGCGGTCGCCCAGGCGATCGGCGAGGTGTACGAACTCCTCGTCGCACGGGCGCTCGAGTCCGAGTGCGTCTCGGACCGCAGTGCGCTCGACGCGCTTCCGCTCGGCTGCGGGTTCCCCGGAGTCGTCTGCGACGGTCGGGTCGAGTTCATCGCCAACCTCGACCAGCGCTGGCGCCACTGGCCCATCGAGGACTATCTGCGGGAGCAGACCGGCAAGACCGTGTACGTGATGAATGACGCCGACGCCGCCGGTCTGGCCGAGATGAGCTTCGGCGCCGGGCGCAGGCACCGGAAGAAGACGGTGCTGATGACGACCCTGGGCACCGGGATCGGCACCGCGCTCTTCACCCAGGGGCGGTTGGTGCCCTACACGGAGTTCGGGCACATCGAGATGAACGGTCGCGACGCGGAGACGCAGGCGGCGGAGTCGGTCAAGGTGCGCGAAGGACTCGACTACCCCGAGTGGGCCCAGCGCCTGCAGCAGTACTACTCGATGATGGAGCTCCTCGTCTGCCCGGATCTCATCATCGTCGGCGGCGGCGTCTCGAAGTCCCATCAGTACTTCCTGCCGCTGATCACGACCAGGGCGCGGATGGAGCCGGCGAAGTTCCGCAACGACGCGGGCACGATCGGAGCCGCGGTGCTCGCCTCCAACGGGGGCAAGGCGAAGGTCCGGAAACGGCAGAAGGCCCCCGCCGAGGCGGTCTGACGCCGTGATCGCGTCCGTGACGAGCGCCTCGCCCTCGGCCCGTCACGGAGCCCGCCTGCTCGCCTACTCGCATCTCACCGTCGACTTCCATCAGGGCGCGATCGCGGCACTCGTGCCGTTCCTCGTCCTCGAGCGCGGGTACACGTATGCGGCCGCCGCCGGGATCGTCCTCGCCTCGGCACTGTCGTCGTCGGTCGTCCAGCCGCTGTTCGGCGCCCTCGGGGACCGCTGGCGGATGCGATGGCTGATCCCCGTGAGCATCGTCGTCGCGGGAGCGGGCATCGCGGCCATCGCACTCACGGAATCGTTCTGGGCCACCGCGCTCCTCGCCTCGGTGTCGGGGATGGGGGTCGCGGCCTTCCATCCCGCCGGCGCCGGGCGGGCGCGGGAGATCAGCGGCAACGACCATGTGCTCATGTCGTGGTTCTCCCTGGGCGGGAACATCGGCTTCGCGATCGCTCCGCTGTTCGTCGCGGTGACCGTCGGCGTCCTCGGTCTGCGCGCGAGCCCGCTGCTCATGATCCCGGCGCTGACCGGCGTCGTCGCCGTCGGCCTCATCGCGCGAGTCCATCCGGCCGGGAGTTCGGCCGGGCCGGGGCGCGGGCAGGCGGAGGGAGTTGATGATCGGCGCGGCTTCACCCGGCTGTCGCTGGCGATCGTGTGCCGGTCCATCGTGTTCGTCGGCATCGGTTCGTTCATCGTGCTCTTCATGCACCAGTATCGCGACGTCCCGGAGGGGCTGGCGGCGGCATCGCTGTTCGTCTTCTACCTCGGCGGAGCCTTCGGCACGGCGATCGGCGGTCACCTCGCCCGCCGCTGGTCCCGGACCGTGATCCTGAGGTGGTCCTACCTGGCCGGGGTTCCGGTCGTCGCCGGCATGCTCCTCATCCCCGGTCCGCTCGCCTGGGTGTGCATCGGTCTGGCGTCGATCACGCTCTACGTGCCGTTCTCCCTGCACGTCACCCTCGGCCAGGATCTCCTGCCGCGGCACATGGGCACCGCGAGCGGCGTCACGCTCGGACTGGCCGTCTCGGTCGGGGGTCTCGCCTCCCCGCTCATCGGGGCGCTCGCGGACAGGATCGGCCTGGAGTCCGCGCTGCTGCCGCTCATCGGATTGCCGGCGCTCGCGTTCCTCGTCCTTCTCGGAATGAGGGACCCTCGCGTGGATGGGTGAACCGGTGACGGGTCGTCCACTACAGTGAAGGCGTACTCACACGAGGATCGAACGGAGAAGGCCCCCAGTGGAGACAGGACGACCGAGCTCTTCTCGGGAGCGAATCGGCGCGACTCTGCTTGTCCTGAGCGCGATTCTCATTCCCGTGCAGATCGTCGTGGCAGCCGCATGGCCCAGCGGGTACTCGCTCACCGACCATGCGATCAGCGACCTGGGTGTGACCACCTGTGGAGAGTTCTCCGAACAGGGACACCGGCTCCGCACCGTCTGCTCGCCGCTGCACCCCCTGTTCAACGCCGGGATGGTGCTCAGCGGTGCGCTCATCCTCGCCGGCGCCCTGCTGACGGTCGATCACTGGCGGTCGCGGTTGGGCGGAGTCGGCATGGCATTCCTCGGACTCAGCGGTCTCGGGGTCGTCGGCGCGGGCCTCGCACCCTGGGATGTCTCTCCTGACGTGCACGACCTCGCCGCGCTCGTCCAGGCCGCCGCTCAATGGGTGGCCATGATCTGCGTCGCTGTCGTGGCCGGCCGCTGTGCACTCCGGTGGCTGACGATCGCCGCGCTCGGACTGTCGCTGCTCGGCTTCGTGGGCTTCATCCTGGCAGTGGACGGCCTCGATATTCCGCTGGTGGGATTCGGCGGTGCCGAGCGCCTGTCGTTCGACACACTCACGGTCTGGGTGGCTGTCCTCGGTGTCGTCATCCTCGAGCGCACGCGCAGGGCCTCACGGGCTCAGAGGATCGCGAGCCTCGGGTGAGAAGAGGACAGGCCACCGATACGCCGGATTCTGTGGTCGAGTCGGTCACCCTCCTCGACTGACGGCCATCTATCTGGGACCGATGTCGCCACCGGCCTCGAGCGATCCACCCGACGACTCGGCGAGCAGCCTCGAACGTCGTCTGTCTGATCTTGCTCCGGATGGGGTTTACCCAGCAGCACCGGTCACCCGGCACTCTGGTGGTCTCTTACACCACCGTTTCACCCTTACCGACCGCCCCGATCCGAGGATCGGAGGCGGCAGGCGGTCTGCTTTCTGTTGCACTTGCCCGCGGGTTGCCCCGGGTGGGCGTTACCCACCATCCTGCTCTGCGGAGTCCGGACGTTCCTCAGCCCTGCCCTAGAGCGGCACAGGACCGCGGCCGTCTGGTGACCTGTCCTCAAGCTCACCATCCTACCCGCGTCCGCCCTGACCACCGACCCGGGCGCACGGCGCCCGAGGCCCCATGTCCGCACTCTTCGTGCTTTTGCGCACGCGACCGGTGGCGCCGAGGTGAGCAAACTCACGAGAGACCGCCCGACGTCACCGTCCCGGCCCCACCTACGATGGTGGGGTGAAGATCCTGCTGCCGCCCTCCGAGGGCAAGACGCCCGCGAGTTCGGGTGATCCGCTCGACTTCGCGGCCCTCTCGGCCCCCGACCTCAACCCGCACCGGCACACGGTCCTCGCCCAGCTCAAGCAGGTATCCGAACGCGACGACGCGCTCGAGGTGCTCGGCGTCGGAGCGACCTTGGCCGGCGACGTCGCCCGCAACGTCGAGATCGACTCGCTCCCCTGCGCTCCCGCCCTGCTCACCTACTCGGGCGTGCTCTACGAGGCGATGGGCGCACCGGATCTCGTCACCGCTGCCGAGGCGGACGACACCCTCGCGGCGAAGCTGCGCGACGTCCACGTGTTCTCCGCCCTCTTCGGCCACGTCCACGGACTCGACCCGATCCCGGCCTACCGGCTGGCGATGAAGACCGAACTCGGCGCCCTCGGGAAGCTGACGTCGTGGTGGAAGCCGACCCTGGCCCAGACGTTCCGAGTCGATCCCGCCGAGGTGATCCTCGACTGCCGCTCGAGCGACTACCGGGCGGCGTGGCCGGGTCCCAAGGACCAGGTCATCACCCTCGGGGCGGTCAAGGACTCCGGCACCAAGCGCAGCGTCGTCTCACACTGGGCGAAGTACTACCGGGGCGAGTTCGTCGGTCGTCTCCTCGCCGACGAGCGGCGTCTCCCGCAGTCCCACGACGAGCTGCTCGGCCGCGCCGCCGAGCACTACGAGGTCGAGTACACGGCGGCCGCGGGCAGCAGGCCGGCGGCACTGACGATCGTCCTGCGCGACTGAGCACGACCGCGACGACGGTCGGCGCCGGTCCGGCACCGCCTCGGCGGCCGCACCTCAGCCGCGACGCAGCAGGACCGCCTCGCACTCCTCGCACTCATAGGTCTCGTTGACGTCTCCGCCGAGCATCGTCGTCCAGATCATGCCGCTGATCTCCTGACCGCAGGCCTGACAGTGCGGTCCCCCGAGGATCGCCGCGCCCGGTCCTCCCTGGGCGACGTTGTGCTCGAACCGACGGACGAGATCGCCGGGCAGCTGTGACTTGAGCCGACGCTCCTCCTCCTCGACCTCGGTGAGCTCGGCGGCGATCGCGGCAGTGCGCTCCTTGATCGAGGCCTGGGTCGTGCGTCCAGCGGCGGTCACCTCGGCGAGCCGGGTCTCGATCTCCAAGAGTTCGGACTCCGCGGTCTCGAGCTCCTCCATGAGCCCGAGCTCGGCCTCCTCGAGCTCGGCGACCCTGTCCCCGTGGCCGGCGATCTCGTGCTGGAGGGTGACGAGATCCCGGCTCGTCAGACCCGTGCCGGCGTTGAGCTCGGCGGTCTTCTTCCCGCTCAGACCGGTCTGCTTGTCGATCGCGGCGCTCAGCTCGGCGATGTCGGTCCGCAGCCTCTCCACCGTCTCGGCGGCCGCAGTCCTCTCCGCGGTGACGGCCTTGTGCTTCGCGACCAGCTCGGCCAGGGCCGGACCGTCCTTGGGGTTGTCGTGCTCGTGCCGGAGTCCGCGGCGGCGGGCGGAGAGGTCGATGAGCGCCTCGAGGCTCTCACGTTGATCGGCGGTGATCAGCATGGGCTGGTCCTTGTCGTCGTCGGGTGGGTGGTCAGTAGCGTTCGACCCACGGGTCGGTGTTCACCGCCGAGCGCTGCAGCCCGACGGTGAAGCCTCGAGCGGAGAACTCGGCGTCCAGCGCCGCGGCGGCGGCGTCGAGCCACACGGATTCCGAGGCCCAGTGAGAGACGTCGATGAGATGGGGATGGCCGCCGCGGCGATTGGCCGTGTCCCTGGCCTCGGTGGCCGGGTGGTGCCTGAGGTCGGCCGTGATGTAGACCTCCGCGCCGCTGGCGCGCACGGCGTCGAAGAGGGAGTCTCCCGCCCCTCCGCAGACGGCGACCCTGCTGACTTCGGCGGCCGGATCACCGGCGATCCTCACGCCCGTCGTCGTGCGCGGCAGCCGCGCGGACAGCGTCCGGGCGATCTCGCGCACGGGTGTCGGCGTCTCGAGGTCGCCGACCCGGCCGATGCCGGTGCCGAGTTCGCCGGACGAACCGTTTGCGGGGGCGCCCTCGGCATGGGGCACGAGGGGCTCGGCGTCCTCGATGCCCAGCAAGGAGATGAGCGCGTCGGAGACTCCCCCGCGGGCGGAATCCGCATTCGTGTGCGCGTTGTACGTCGCGACGCCGTTGCTGATGAGGGTGTGGATCGCCCCGCCCTTGAGCGTCGCCGCGCTCACCGTCGAGACCGGCCTGAGCAGGAGCGGATGATGCGTGAAGACGAGGTCGACGTCGAGGAGCATCGCCTCGGCGATGACGGAGTCCATCGGGTCGAGGGCCAGCAGGATCGACCGGACCTCGGCACCGGGATCCCCGACGGCCAGACCCACCGAGTCCCAGCCCTCCGCCAGAGCCGGCGGCCACAGCGTCTCGAACACGTCCACACAATCGCTGACCAACGGATACGTCATGGCCTCCACACTATTACACCGGTGAGCGCCCATCACCGCCGCCCGCGGCCGGGACTCTGTTCACATCTGGCCGGTCGCGAACTAGATTGGGGCCATGACCACAGCCGAGTCGATGACGACTTCTCCCCCACCCCCGATCCCCTCCGATGCTCCCCCGGCCACTCCGTCGACCGTCGCCGACATCGTCCGCCGCAGCGCGGGTCGCCACCGGGAGTCGGTGGCGATCGAGTTCGGCGACCGCACCTGGACGTACACCGCGCTCGACGCCGCAGTCACCGCCGTGGCCAGGGAACTCGTCCGCCTCGGCGCACAGAGGGGTGAGCGGATCGCCGCCTATGGCAGGAACTCGGATCTCTACGTCCTCCTCTACCTCGCCTGCGCCCGGGCGGGCCTCATCCACGTCCCGGTGAACTTCCAACTGACGAACGACGAGCTCGACCACATCCTCACCGATTCGGGAGCGCGCATCGTCTTCGCCGACTCCGAGCTCATCGCGGCCGTCGGTCGGACGGCGGCCGGAGCCGCGGCCGAGGTCCACGACTTCACCACCCTCCTGGCCCCCGCCTCGGCGGCAGCGATCGCCCCGGTCGCCGACGGCGAGTTCACCGTGGCCGACGCGGACGTCGCCCAGCTCCTCTACACCTCGGGCACCACCTCGGCGCCGAAGGGCGCGGTGATGACCCACCGCGCGCTCGTCCACGAGTACCTCTCGTGCCTGCACGCGCTCGACTTCGCGGCCTCCGACCGTGCCGTCCATGCGCTGCCCCTCTACCATTCGGCGCAGATGCATGTGTTCATGCTCCCCCTGCTCGCGGTGGGCGCGCACAACATCATCGTCCCGGCACCCGTTCCCGACCAGCTGCTCGAGCTCATCGAGGAGCGGCGGATCAACTCGTTCTTCGCCGCACCCACCGTCTGGGTGGCGCTGGCGAACAGTCCCGACCTCGCGACCCGGGATCTCGAGAGCCTCCGCAAGGCCTACTACGGGGCCTCGATCATGCCCGGGCCGGTGCTGGCGAAGCTGCGGGAGCGGCTGCCTGACCTCGGTTTCTACAACTGCTTCGGCCAATCGGAGATGGGGCCGCTGTGCACCGTATTGCGCCCGGAGGAGCACGACGACCATCCTGGATCGGCCGGCCGTCCCGTCCTCTTCGTCGAGACCCGCGTCGTCGACGACTCCGGTGCCGACGTCGCCCCCGGCGAGCTCGGGGAGATCCTCTACCGCTCGCCCCAGCTGTGCTCGGGCTATTGGCACCGGCCGGAGGCGACCGCCGAGGCATTCGACGCAGGGTGGTTCCATTCCGGCGACCTGGTGCGGATGGACGAGCAGGGTTACGTCGAGGTCGTCGACCGGGTCAAGGACGTCATCAACACCGGCGGTGTGCTCGTGGCGAGCCGGCAGGTCGAGGATGCGATCTTCGAGCTCGATGAGGTCGCCGAGGTGGCCGTCGTCGGGGTGGCCGACGAGAAGTGGATCGAGGCGATCACTGCCTTCGTCGTCCTCAGGCCGGCGGCCGCGGAGACATCTGGTGGGCTCACCGAGGCCGACGTCATCGCCCATGTCCGCGCCCGGTTGGCCGCGTTCAAGGTGCCCAAGCGCGTCGAGTTCGTCGCGGCCCTGCCGAAGAACTCGGCGGGCAAGATCCTCAAACGACGACTGCGCGGCTGAGCGCGGCCGCCGGTCACTTCCGCCGCCGGCGCCAGAGGCGCTTGAGCCGGGCCGGCAGCAGGGACAAGCGGGGCGGGTCGGGGACGTCCACCTCGGCATCGTGCTTCTCGATGAGCCCCCGAGCCTGGTCGGGTTCGACACCGGCGAAGACCATGATGTCGATCGCGGTCGTCCGGACCACCGCACGCGCCTGCGCGGACTTCTGGGGATCGGACTCATCCGCTTCGAGCATCCGATAGGACTCGAGTGCGCCTTCGGCCGCCTTCTGCCGAGCCCCCTGGTCGCCGGGGTCGACGGCCAGGGCGCGGAGCACCTCGGCGATCCTGCCGGTCACCGGTGCGAAGTCGTCCCTGTCCTCCTCGGGCAGGGCGAAGACCGACCGGATGAGCATGAGCAGACTGTTGTTGAGCAGGTCCAGCTGCCCGGCGTTCTCACTCTCCCTGACGATCGGGGCGGACCGCCACCACCACACGGGGGCATGACGGACCGTGCGGCTGCTGTTCTCCCGGGTGTCGGCGAGTTCGGTGAGCTTGTCGCGCAGGGACCGCAGGCCCCCGATCGCCTGCTCGGCACGGTCGTCGACCTCGTGCCTGAGGGATTCGGCGGTGAGTTCGAGCGAGGTCGCCATCCCCCCGAGCACATCCGCCTCGGCGCGGCGGAGGAGCGCGATGGGACGGGCCGGGAAGAGTATCTGGCTGAAGACGAGGGCGACCCCGGCCCCGATGAGGGCGTCAATGATCCGCTCGGGACCGAACTCGGGTTGACCGCCGGCGACGGTGAGGATGGCGCCGACGGCTCCCTGGGCGATGACGAGGCGGCTGCCGTCGAACGCCGTCGCCGCCGCCATCCCCACCAGGGTGGCGATGCCCATGACCGCGAATCCGGTGCCGAAGAAGGAGAGCGCCACCTCTCCCACGATGATGCCCAGCAGCACTCCGAAGAGCAGGTGGATCGCGTTGGTCCCCCGTCTCCCCGGATTCGCGTTGAGCGCGATGACCGCGGCGATCGGGGCGAAGAACGGCTGCGGATGACCGGCGAGGCGCAGCGCGATCCACCAGGCGATGGCCGCGGCGAGTGCCCCCTGGACCATGGGCCAGAAGCTCTCGCCGACGCGGGTCAGGGCTCGGCCGCTCATCGCCGTGACACGGTGCTGAGCGCGCCGAGCCCGGGACGAGATGTCAGCGCTCAGGCGTGACATGCCGCTGTCCGATCATTTCCCTGACTTCACCTTCTCCCCGGTGTCCGGATCGCGGTGGAAGCGCTTGAGCAGAGCCGCGTCGATCTCCTCGAACTCGCGGTCCTTGGTCTCCGGCACGTAGCGGCCGATGAACCACAGTCCCAGGGCGCAGATGATCGCGAAGATCCAGAAGGTCTGGCCCTGGCCGATGGCGTGGACCACGCTGAGGAAGACGAGGCTGACGAGGAAGTTCGACGCCCAGTTGACGCCGGTCGAGGCGCTCGACCCGTTGGCCCTGGCCTCGGCGGGGAAGATCTCCCCGACGAGCGTCCAGAAGATCGGTCCGAGTCCCACCGCGTAGACGGCGATGTAGAGGACCATGAACACCAGGGACACGATCGGGCTCCAGCCGGCGACGAAGGAGAGTCCGAGCAGTGCCAGGGTCACCGTCATCCCCGACAGGGAGACGAGGAGCAGCTTCCTCCGCCCGGTGCGGTCGATGAGCCGCACCGCGACGATCGTCATCGCGAGGTTGATGACGCCGATCGCGATGGAGTAGAAGATCGAGTTCGACGCGGTCAGCCCGGTCGACTGCATGATCGACGGCGCGTAGTAGATGATCGTGTTGATGCCGCCGAACTGCTGGATCGCGCCGAGGGTCAGGCCGACGATGAGCGCCGGTCGGACCCGCTCGGTCAGCAGCACGCGCCAGCTGGTCTTCTCGGAGTCGTTCGCCGGGTCCTGACCGGCGGACGAATTCGTCTTCTCCTCATCGCCCTGCCGGCGCTGTTCGATGACCCTGTCGGCGGTCTCCTCGTCGGTGATCGTCACGAAGAACTTCCGCGCCTCGTCCTCGCGGCCGTTGGCCAACTGCCACTGCGGGGACTCGGGGAGGAACCACAGGGCACCGGCGACGATGATCAGAGCGGGAACGGCGCCGACGCCGATCATCTCCCGCCAGCCCTCGATCGGGGAGAACGCCAGGTTGACGAAGTACGCGACGAGGATGCCGACGGTGATGAGGAGCTGATTGAGGGTGAGCATGCGCCCGCGAATCGCCGTCGGTGCGACCTCGGAGAGATAGATCGGGACCGTCGCCGAGGCGGCGCCCACTGCGAGTCCGAGGACGAACCGCGCGATGAGCAGCGTCCAGTAGCCCACGGCGAACACGGCGATGGCCGTGCCGATGAGGAAGATCACGCCCTGCAGTCCCAGGGCCTTGCGCCGTCCGAGGCGGTCGGAGAGCCGGCTGATCCCCAGCGCCCCGATCAGTGCGCCGAGCAGCAGGACGCTGACGACCGACCCCTGTTCGAAGGGAGTGAGGTCGAAATCGGTCTTGATGAACAGCAGAGCACCGGAGATGACACCGGTGTCGAACCCGAAGAGGAAGCCGCCGACGGCGATGATGACGCACCAGCGCCGGACTTTGCGCAGTCCTTCCTTGGGGACCTCCTCGAGCGGATCCTCGGCCTCGGCCGAGTTGGAGTCGTCGCGAGCCATTGTCCTCCTCCATTCCTGCGATGGTCCGGTTCTGTGCCGAACGCGATGTGCCGACGACTCTAACGAATGGTCGCGGCGCACGACAGAAGCTGTGGTGAATCAGCAGTTTCGACCGTCTGAGCACTTCAGTGTCGCGCATGGACCTGTCACGCAGTCGGTGCCGGCCATACACTGGCACCGAGGAGGTCGTGCCGAATGACAGTCATCATCGCCTTCTGTGCGAATCTGCTCGTGGCCATCGCGAAAACCGTGGTCGCGCTTGTCACCGGTTCGGCGTCGATGATGGCCGAGGCCGCCCACTCCTGGGCCGACGCGGGAAACGAGATCTTCCTGCTCATCGCCGACCGGCGTTCGGCTCGGGCGAAGGACGCACGTCATCCCCTCGGCTACGGCCGCGAAGCATACGTGTGGTCCCTGTTCGCCGCCGTCGGGATCTTCACCGCCGGGGCGGTCTTCTCGGTCACCCACGGCATCCATGAGCTGGCCGAACCCGCTCCCGTCGAATCGACGAATCTCGCCTACATCACCCTCGGCGTCGCGTTCCTGCTCGAGGGCGCATCATTCACCCAGGCCGTGGTGCAGGCGCGCAGGAATGCCCGCAAAGCGGATACCTCCGTGCTCCGCCTGGTGCTTGGCACCTCGGACACGACACTGCGAGCGGTGGTCGCCGAGGATGCGGCGGCGCTGGCCGGGATCGTCGTCGCCGCCGCAGGAATCCGGCTCCACGAGATCACGGGCAAAGCCGTCTGGGACGCCGTCGGATCGATCGTCGTCGGGGTGCTGCTGGGCGTCGTCGCTCTCATCCTCATCGACCGCAACCGTCACTTCCTCGTCGGGGCCAGCTCGACCCCGGCGATCCGCAGCCGGGTCGGTCGGGCGCTCCAGGAGCATCCGGACATCAACCGGGTGACCTACCTCCACCTCGAGTACATCGGGCCCGGGCGACTGTTCCTCGTCGCCGAGGTGGACCTCGACGGCGACGACCGCGAGGAGGAGGTCGCCCGGCAGATGCGCCGGATCGAGCAGGAGCTCGAAGGGCACGACCTCATCGAGACAGCCGTCCTGTCACTCTCGGTCAGCGACGAGGCCTCACTGGAGTTCTGAGGCGACGCTCCGGATGAGGATCGACGGATCGAAAGGGTAGCCTGATATATCAACTGTGTACTAGACTCTGCACTGCACGGCACCAACAGAACTCGACGAGGAGTGGATCAACATGCAGCAACTCGCGCAACGGCTCGACCGACTGGGCACCGAAACCGCCTTCAGCGTCGCCCAGGCAGCCGCCGCCTGGAAGGCGAAGGGGAACCGGGTCTACCCCTTCCACCTCGGCGACATCAACATCCCCACCGCCCCGAACATCGTCGAGGCGATGAACAAGGCGATCGCCGACGGCTACACCGGCTACTGCCCCGGCCCGGGGATCCCGCAGCTGCGCGAGGCCCTCGCCGAGGACATCGGATCCCGCCGCGGGATGGAGCTCGACCCGGGCAACGTCGTCGTCATGACCGGCGGCAAGCCCGTCATCACCAAGTTCCTCCAGGCGGTCATGAACCCCGGCCAGGAGGTCCTCTACCCCAACCCCGGATTCCCGATCTACGAATCGCAGATCGAGTACCTCGGCGGAACCGCCGTGCCCTACCGGTACCTGCCCACCGACTCCGGCTTCGCCATCGACCTCGACCAGGTGCGCGACGCCATCACCGAGAACACCGCGGCGATCATCTACAACGACCTGCAGAATCCGATCTCCGCGGAGTCGACGGACGCCGAGCGCGAAGCGATCGCCCGCATCGCCGAGGAGCACGACCTCTGGGTGCTCTCCGACGAGGCCTACTTCGAGACCCGCTACGAGGGCGTGTCGAGTTCGATCGCCTCGCTGCCGGGCATGGCCGAGCGCACCGTCATCCTCTACACGTTCAGCAAGAAGTTCGCGATGACCGGATCCCGGCTCGGCTGTGCGGTCGCCCCCACGGAGATCGCCGAGGTGCTCAGCACCCTGAACACGAACGACGAGTCGTGCACGACCCACTATGTGCAGTGGGCGGGCGTCGAGGCGCTGCGCGGCACCCAGGAGCCGGTGGCGCAGATGCTCGACGTCCTCCGGGATCGTCGGGACGCCGCATGCGAGGTCCTCAACTCGATCCCGGGGATGAACATCGCGGTCCCGCAGTCGACGTTCTACCTGTTCCCCGATGTCACCGAGGCGATGGAGCGCAAGGGCTTCGCCGAGGTCGGCGACTTCGCCTCGGCGGCCCTGTACGAGACCGGGGTGTCCTTCTGCACCCGCGAGCACTTCGGCCGGCGCCAGCCCGGTGAGGACCGGCAGTACATCCGCCTGGCCTACTCCGGCATCGACACCGACGACATCCGTGAGGGCCTCGGCCGCCTGCGCGAATGGGTCGAGGCATGAGCCGCGTCGTCGTCACGGGGCGCATCCCCGACGCCGCGCTCGAGAAGCTGCGCGCCGAGCACGAGGTCGATGCGTGGACCGAGGCGGATTCGATCGGCCGCGACGAGCTGCTCAGCCGCGTCTCCGGAGCCGATGCGATCGTCAGCCTGCTCACGGAGAGGATCGACCCCGAACTCCTCGACGCCGCAGGACCCCAGCTCAAGGTCGTCGCCAACGTCGCGGTCGGCTACGACAACATCGATGTGCCCGCATGCACCGAGCGCGACGTCGTCGCGACGAACACCCCCGGCGTGCTCACCGAGGCGACCGCCGACATCGCGTTCGGGCTCATCCTCATGTCCACCCGCCGCCTCGGCGAGGGTGAGCGGCTCATCCGCTCCGGTCAGGCGTGGAAGTGGGGCATGTTCTTCCTGCTCGGCTCCGGTCTGCAGGGCAAGACGCTGGGCATCATCGGCATGGGCGGGATCGGGCAGGCGACCGCGCGGCGGGCGAAGGCCTTCGGCATGGAGGTCGTCTACCAGTCGCGCAGCGAGATCGATCCGTCCACCGCGGCGGAGCTCGGTGCCCGCCGGGTCGATCTCGACGAGCTGCTCGCCGTCTCCGACGTCGTCTCGGTGCACTGCCCCTACGGTCCTGCGACCCGCCATCTCATCGGCGCCGAGCAGCTCGCGGCGATGAAGGACTCGGCATACCTCATCAACACCGCACGCGGTCCGATCGTCGACGAGGCGGCCCTGGCCGTCGCCCTGCGCGATGGCACGATCGCCGGTGCCGGTCTCGACGTGTTCGAGAACGAGCCCCAGGTCCACCCCGACCTCCTCGACCTCGAGAACGTCGCCCTGGTGCCCCATCTGGGGTCGGCGACGATCGAGACCCGCACGGCGATGGCGACGCTCGCCGCCGACAACGCGCTCGCCGTCCTGAGGGGAGACGAACCACCGACGCCGGTCCGGTGAGCGCATCGCACGCTGATGTCGCGGCTCTCCGCCTGGAGAGCCGCGACCTTCTTCGTATCCGGTGCTCGCCCGAGGCCCGCTACAGCAGGGCCGCGACCTTCTGCGCGGTCTCCGCGGCCGAGCTCGGGTTCTGACCGGTGACGAGCCGGCGGTCGGTGATCGCGAACGAGACGAACGGCAGCTTCGCCTTCATGTAGTGGGCGCCGCGCTTCTTCATCTCCTCCTCGGCGTTATAGGGGACGAGCTTGTCGACACGGGCCAGGACCTCCTCCTGCCAGGCGAAGCCGGTGACGGTCCTGCCGGCGACGAGGAGCGAGCCGTCGGACAGCCGCGTGTTCAGCAGACCGCAGTACCCATGGCACACCGCGGAGACGATGCCGCCGCGCTCCCAGATCTCGCGCGTGATCCTCTGCAGGCCTGCGCTGCCCGGGAAGTCGTACATCACCGCGTGTCCGCCCGTGAAGTAGATCGCATCGTACTCGGTGGAGTCGACCTCGTCGGGGCTGAGTGTGCTGTCGAGCAGGGCCATCCGCTCCGCGTCGTGATGCCAGGCCTTCGCGACCTTGTCGTACGTGGGGAACTTCAGTGATCGCGGCTCCAGAGGTGATCTCCCGCCCTGCGGGCTGACGATCGACTGGGCGAACCCGTGGTCGTCGAACACCTCCCAGGCGTGGACGAGTTCGGAGAGCCACAGTCCCGTGGGGTGAGAAGGGTCGTCGTAGTGGCTGACGTTGGTGACGACGTGGAGAATGCGCTTGGTCATGGGAGGTTCTCGCTTCCTCGGCAGCGGTCCGGACACCGGCATCGGTCGGGTGTCTCGGTTCCACGAGGCTATGAACTGATGCGAGCACTGTCAACGGCTCCGGCGGTCGGACTCACCGGTGGTGAGGGCTGACGTACCATGAGTCCATGTCCGTGGCCGTGCGCAGACGAGACGTGGTCGAGCCTCTGGGAGTGGCGGTTGCCGGCCTGCTGGTGGCGGCCGGGCTCGTCTCCCTGCGCGTGAGCGGACACGCGAGCTTCGCGACGGATCCGCTGGGCGCGCTGGCCCTGGTCGGTGCCGCCGTCGTCGCGGCCGCGGCAGGGGTCCGGCTCTCCGCGGCCGGTGCCCGCCGCGCGGCGACTTGGTCGAGGTGGCTGACCCTCGCCGTTCTCATCTATCCGGTCACGGCCCTGTGGGCGGTCGGATCCCATGCCGTCGGCCTCCCGGGCGCGGCGCTCGCCATCGCGGTGTGGAGCTCTGCGTGGATCCCATCGCTGGTCTTCGGACAGCTGACGGCCTCGGCCGCGATTCGGGAGGTCGGACGGCGCCGATCCTGGCCGCACGCGGTGGTGCTCGTGTCGATGGGCCTGGCCGTGGTGACCAACCTCGTGCTCGTCGTGCCCGCAGCGCCGTTCACCGGTGTCCCCACCATCGCACCGGAATCCTGGCACACCCGCCTCGCCCCGCTCGGCCTCGCGGTCACGCTCCTGAGCGGGCTCGCCCTGCTCCTCCTGCCGGTCCGCCTCTGGCGGGCGGCCCTGACATCCGAGGGCGCTGCCCGTTCCCGGTTCGCCGTGGCGGCGGCAGGGACGAGTGCCGCACCGCTGACGATCGTGTTCTGCCTGCTGCTCGCGGCAGCGCGCAGTCCTGGCGGTGTTGACCCGTCGCTCGGTTCAGTGGCCTTCCTCGTGGCGTTGGCGGCCTCGGGCGCCTTGAGTGCGGCGTGCGCGGTGCTGGCCTCCCGTGGTGCCGTCGCTCCCTCTCACCTGTTGATCGTCGTGCGCGGAACGGGGATGACCGCCGCGGCTCTCCTCGTCATCGGACTCGGCACCATGGCGGCCGCACCCGGCGTCGGATTCGGGGCCACCGCGACCGCTGTGCTCATCGCGGCCGCCACCGTGGTGGTCCTCGGTGGGGCATGGTTCGGCACCGGGGCGCTGGCGCGGTCCCTGCTCACCGTCGCCGATCCCCTCGCCGCAGTGCCGACGCGGCTGGAGCGGCTGACACCCCGGGAGAACGAGGTGCTCGCCCTCCTCGCCGAAGGCGCGAGCAACGCCGGGATCGCGCAGCAGCTCGTCGTCTCCACCCGCACCGTCGATGCCCACCTGCGCTCGATCTTCGCGAAACTCGACCTCGGCGGCCCCGGCGACCTGACGAACCGACGGGTCAGGGCGGCCCGTATCTGGCTCGAGGCCCAGGAATAGGTGGAACCGCCGAGGCGCATCGGCGTCATCGCCGATGCCCTCCACCTGCCCGGTCGGGGAGAGTCGAAGGTAGCGCGGCCCGCGCCACCGATGTCGACTCGACCCGGGAGAGAACCATGACCACCGCCGAAGTGCCATCCCCATCACCCGTCTCCCTCCCCCACCCGCCCCTCGGTCGATCCGCGCCGTCTCGGGTGACGCTCGTCGTCCTCTTCGTCCTGCTGCTGGTCAGCCTTGCCGCCCGGACCGTGTTCACGCTGTGGGAGCCGGTCTTCGACGGCGAGATCCGCTACGACGACGTGCGCCGGCTCGGCGACGCCTATTGGCCGATGAATCTGTATGTGGGCGGTCCCGGCTACGCGGTCTCCTGGGTGGTGACCGCCGTCTTCATGGTGCTGCTCGGTCGGGGCCGAAGCGCCGTGGTCAACCTCATCGGCGCCCACCTCGCAGGGGTGGGCGGAATGATCTTCGCCCTGGCCATCACCGCCGAGGTACTGCCGTTCGTCTTCGCCGACAGCTCGGCGCTGCCGGAAGTTGAAGCCCGAGCCCTGTTCGACGCCTTCAACGCGCAGCTGCCTCTGCTGGTCCCGGCGATCCTCGGGGCGACGACCGCGATCGGTCTCGGCGTCCTGCTCGTGTTCGCGACCGCCCTGTGGACCGGGGCAACGCCGAGGTGGTTCGCGGCAGTGGGCATCATCAGCCTCGTGGTGCTCCTCGGCGCCCCGCTCGAGAGGCTGCCGCACATGGTCACGGTCGTCAGCTACCTGCTCCAGGTCACGCTCCTCGCCGGACTCGGCTGGTACGGACTCCGGAGCGGTCTGCGTGCCACCGCTGCTCAGGCACGGTGAGGCTGCGAGGATCGAAAGCCATCGGCGGGAGGAGAGGATCCACGCCGGATTCTGCTGCGGCGGGGGTGACGTCCAGGGCGACGCCCGGGTGACTTCGCTTCCGCGGTGAGAGTTCGATGGTGGGCCCAGAGGGACTCGAATTCTCTGCCGAGGGGTGACCACTCCCCCACTACCCCGGTTTCAAGCGGTTCTGGCTTCCCTTGCATGTCGTTAGATCACCCAGTTTTACGATGAAAGTGAGTCAAATGTGAGTCACGAGATTCGGGCCCGGAAACCACGAACCCCCGGCGGGCCGGAATGAATCGGCTGGCCGGGGGTCGGTGGTTCTTCAGAGGTGGTCCCATTCTACCTCAGTTGGCCCTTCCCAGGAGCTGGACGGCCTGGAAGATCGGCTTGCCGTAGCGGAAGCGAACCTCGGGGGCGTCGATCGTGTAGTCGTATCCCTGCCACCGAATCCGCGTGTACCTCGGGTCATACTCGATCGGCTCCATGAGCGCGGTCAGCTGCCGAGTGAAGACCAGGCCAGGACTGGTGCCCTGATCGTCAAGGCCAGTCGATTCGTAGTAGACGTGAGACTTGACCGGGATCAGGGTCGGGTTGTTCCAGTCCGGAGTGGGGACGCCGCGCACGTCGACCAGCGTCGCAATGACCAGCTGGATCGTCTGAGTGTAGTGAATCCCGATCATCACAGTGCCCGTTTCCGGTAGGCGTTGAGCACCGCCAGCTCTGCGAGCGTGAAGCCCTCGAACACGGTCGGCGTCTCCGAGTACTCGCCCACCTGGAACCGCTTCACCTGCGTCGGGTTCGCCGCGACCCGGATGACGGCGAGCTTGACCGCGGAGACGACAGACGGCTTGGCCTGCAGACCGTCGATCGAGAAGCCTTCCCCGCGGGTGTACTCCTTC
Organism: Brevibacterium sanguinis; assembly: GCF_003315415.1. GTDB lineage: Bacteria > Actinomycetota > Actinomycetes > Actinomycetales > Brevibacteriaceae > Brevibacterium > Brevibacterium celere_A. The sequence goes on along the minus strand of NZ_QNSB01000005.1, from coordinate 161,018 downwards.
GCCATTTCCCAGATCACGTCGACGTACGCCGAGGCGAGGGTGACCGCCTCGGCGTCGTCGGCGCGGTTCATGAGCGTGGCGATCTCGGCCCCGGTCGGCTTCGACTGCCAGTCAGCCATGATCAGGGCGCATCCGTGAGGACGATGACGCCCTCGGGGTGGAGCAGCCCGAGGTCGAACCGTGCAGTGACCCGGATCGCCTGCTCGTCGAACTCGGCGTAGCGCTGATCGAGCAGCTTCACGGTCGGGTTGGTGTCGCGGGCGACGGCGACCTCGGCCATGTTCGCCAGGACCGCCTTGCCGGTCGGCAGCTTGTTCGTGACGGTCACCGGGATGCCGAACAGGGTGTACGACGCGCCGGCAGTGAGGTCGGAGACGATCAGGTACTTACCGTCCGCATCCTTGAGCTTGCGCAGCGCGAAGAAGTCCGTCCCGCTGATGAACCACCGGGTCGGGGTCACCTCCGCAGCCGAGGCCATGGCAAGGGCGTCGAGCAGGCTGTCCGGGTTGGTGGTGTCGAGAACGGCCTGCTGAGCGCCAGCCTGGTTGACGATGCCGGTCACGGATCCGTTGGTCCCGTCACCAACGAGGAACGCGGTGTCGAGCTTGCGGGACACGTCGGAGACGAGGCGCTCCTTGAGCACCGCGTCGAGGCCGACAGTGGACTGGCGCAGCAGTTCGTTCGTGAAGCGGATGAGCGTCTTGATCGACTTCCGGTCCCGCGGCATCAGCGTCACCTCGTCGAAGTTGACGTCGTGCTCGGGGATGAGCTCACCCTCACCGACCCATGCGGGGCTCGAGGACGAGACGAGCTTCGGGATGCGCAGCGGCTCGGCGGTGTCGAAGATCCGCACGCCCGAAGACAGGAAGATCGACTGCGCCTCAAGTGGCTGGATGAGCAGGGCGGACACCTGCTCTTTGAGCAGTTCGGGATTCGCAGCGGTGGTTTCAACCATGATTGGCACCTTTCAGAGAAATGAGTGATCGTTTCCCTCGGTGCCAGACCGACGATGGGGAGCCGCCACCAGGACGACTCCCCACCAGTATACCCCCGCGGGGTGTTCCAACTATTCTGTCGGCGCTTCAAACTTCCGCAGGTCGTCTTCAAGCGACTTCAAGAAATTGCTCGCGCGGTTGAGCTCAACGGTCGCTTCTTGCGCCAGCTCTTCGGCGTGACTGGCCATATAGCCGACGAACATCGAAGCGTCGGATCCGTTCGTGGTCCTAAACTTCACTTCGATTGGCCCGAACTTGAGGTCGGCCATTGTGTGGTTCTTCCCGGCGTATCCATCGAAAGCACGGGCGATCTTCTGCTTCTCGATCTCCGTGAGCTCCCGGTCCATCCGCACGGTCACATAGGCCGTGTTGTGAACTGAGTACCAGTCAACGTCGGATTGGTCTCGGTCAACCGTTACTTGCTCAAGGCGGTAGGGGTTCAATGGTTCCATGGCTTCTCCTTCACGTTCGCGACCGCAGTATCGCTGCGAGATCGACCGTAGCACTGTCCTCTGACACGCCCTGGCCGACATTGCCGGTCGGGGTGCGCTTGGCCAGGTACGGCTTGCGGGCCAGCAGCTCGTCGATCGCCGCCGTCAGTGCCTCGGCGTCCTCGAGGTGCTTCTCGTTGAACTCGAGGTCGTCGGGGTCCATGAGTCGCCCTGTGGCCGCGACGTAGGCGCTGTGGAGCTTGTGCGCCAGGTCGTCGGCACGCTGGGCCCGCTGGCGGTAGCGGGCGTTCTCATCCCGCAGCTTCTCGACGTACTCACGCGGGAAGGTGTCGTCCTCGCCCTGCTCCTGGTCCTCGGGCGTCTCGTCGGTGGGGTGTGTCTGGTCTACCCCATCCTCGTTGGGCGCCTCGGTTGCCGGCTCCTGCCCGGTGGCGGTGACCTCGACGTCCTCGGTCTCGGTGACGGTCTGGTCGGTCATGATGCTTCTCCTTGTCGTGTTTCATTGGCAGCGGCGAACAGCCCCGCCGCCGCCAGACTTGCGGGCTTGTTCATTCCCCGGCTCTCGAGGATCTGGGCGAGGTCGGCGCGGGCCTGCACATCGGCGATCGCGCCGCGTGCTGCTTCCCGGTCCTTTGCCGCCTCGATGCGGGAGATCTCGTCGGCGTTGTAGCCGAGGCGCTCGAGCGCGACCGCGGCGGGCAGGACGCCGGCCTGGACGAGCTTCGTCACCGCGTCGGCCTCCTGCGCGGCTGAGCGGGTCGACGGGTCCGCCCACGTCACCCCGATCTCGACCGTCGCCGGGTCGACACCGGTCTGGACCGCGGTGATGAGCTGAGCGACCTGCTTCCATGAGCGTCCGAAGATGCCCTGCTTCGCCTCGGCCTTCGCTGTCAGGGTGGCCTCGGATGCGCGGATGCTGTCGGCGCTGGTCGGGTTCGACCCGGACAGGCCGAGCATGTGATCGGGCAGACCAGAGACCGCACTGATCTCGCGCATGATGACCCCGATCGCGTTCTCGTAGCCGATGAGGTCGGCGCCGGCCAGTTGACCGAACTTCGCATCGGCCGCTTCCGAGATCATCATCCGGTCGGATTCGCCGTAGGGGTTGACGACCTCCTTGGTCCCGTCCTCGGCTTCGATTTCGTCGAGTTCGATGCCGGTCGCCCACCGGCGCGGGCGGGCCGAATACTCCGAGGCGGTGAGCAGGTCCGTCGTCAGCTTCACCGCGGCATCGGTGAGGGCGAGCACGTCGAGCATCTCGGACACGCCGCGGGTGAGCAGCCGGCCACCGTTGCGGAACGCGACGACCGGGGGCCGGCCAAGCGAGTTCGGCAGCGCCTCGACGGGCTCGAATCCCGTCGTCGTGGCACCTGTCGTGCGGGAGACGTAGTGCACGATCTCGTCCGGGCCGTACCAGACGGCTCGGGCGCCGTCCTTCGTCGACCACCGCTTCACCGCCGAGGTGACCTGCCGAGTTGCCGGGTCAGTGGTCACAGCGACTTGCGTGGCCGATTCCACGGACACCAGCGGTCGCCCCTGAGTGTCAGCCCAGACGATGACGTAGGAGTCGCCGAGCAGCAGGGCTTCACGGTGAACGACCGACGAGAGCGTGTCCATGTCGTTGGACAGCCACGCCGACCACACGTCAGGGCGGGTGAACCCGGTGACGCGCAGACGCTCCGCGATCGTCTCGACGACCAGGCGCGGGACGTTGACCGAGACCGACGACAGGCGGTTGCCGAGGTTCTCCCGCGCCTCGGGCGACAGGAACGTCAACGGCTGCTTGCCTTCGTAGTAGCGGGTCAGCCGAGTGTACTCAGCCGCCGGCTCGTCGATCTTCTGCAGGATCTCCGTGAGCTCGTTCTTCGTTGGCATCTTTCTACCTCCTGAATGACACCGTGCGGCGTCTCTTCGGTTTCTTCGTCGCCCTCCACGTGGCTCGTGAGTGGGCCATGACCAGGCACGCGGCCAGGTCGATCTTGCGGGCGTGGCGCGACCTCGAGGCCTTCGCCAGCCTGATCCCGCGGTCACCCTCCGTCACCACAGCGGCGGCGACATGGGCGGCGAGCTTCGGGTCGCCCGAGTGCGAGAGCTTCCCGTTGACGGCGGCTGAGTACAGATCCCCAGTCGCCGCAGTCAGTCGGGTCGGTGAGTGCGGGAACTCCACGACCGGCAGACCCTCGGCCTCGAGCACCTGCAGTGTCCGCGTCCACCGGAACGGGTCGGCAATGATCTCAACGACCTCGAATCGCCGGCACGCCGCCCTGATCGTGTCCTCGACCTCCGAGACCGGCACCCGCCAATGGTCGTCACCGGGAGGCTTCTCCCACACGGCAAGGGGGTGGAAGTGGGGCTCCGTCGCCACGGTGCCGATGAGCAGCGCCGTGGTGTCGTCGGAGAAGCTGCCGTCGAGAGCGATCACGACCTCGGCGCCGTCCTCGATGAGCTCACCAGTGTTCAGGCCGTCCCACACACCGGGCGGCAGGAACCCGCCCTCGGTCTCCGACGCCAGCTGACACAGCCGAGCACGCCGGAACGTCGCCTCGCGCGTCTTCGGCGGCATCAGGGCGTGGAGAGCGTCACGGTGAAGGAAATCGTCGAGAGCGGGATTGGCAAGCTCCCAGCAGTGAGTGCAGTCGACCGGGTGGTGCTCGAATCCTGCCGCCGAGTACTCCCGGAACCGCAGTGTCGTGTCCTCAGGGTGGTCGGCGGCGTACTCGCGCAACGACAGGAGCACCTGATCGTCAAGATTCGGGCCCGGTGTCCCGATCGCCACCAGCACGGACCGTTCCCGCTTGCCCTGAGCCAACTGCACGACCTCGAACAAGTCACGGTTGACGACGCCGGCCTCATCGACGATCGCCATGACGTAATCGAGCCCCTCTGCCGATGCTGCCGAGGCCGGCATGACCTGGAACGTCGAGTCGGTGGCCGGATAGTACAGGCGGTCCTTGAACACCTGGCACCGGGCCGAGAGTTCGTCGGAGAGCTCCACCATGCGACGGGCCGCGTTGAACGCCAGACCCGCCTGCCGCTCGTCGACGGCGAACACGACGACGTTCGCCCCGTCGCCCCAGTTGAAGAACGCGTACAGGGCGATCGCGGCGTTGAGCGTCGTCTTGCCTTGGCCGCGGGGCAGCATCAGCCCGACAGTGCGAGCACCCGAGTCGAGGACGTCGGCGGCGATCTCCACCTGCCACGGGCGCAGCCTCAGCTTCGTCCGCGCCCCGGTGCCCTTGGGCACCTTGACGAACTTCTCCGTCCACTTCACGAACCGCTCCGATTCGACCTTCGTCCGGGGACGGAATGGCAGCGGAGAGTCATCGACAGCGGCCTTCGGCCCAGCCTTCACGGTCGGTCTCCCTTCTGCCCGAAAATACCCCGCGGGGGTGTATAACGCTCCCTGCGGCTACCGGGCGGCGTCGGGGAGTAACTTAGGTGGGGGTCATCCCCCCGGATCTTCGCGGCGATAGCTGCTTCGACTTCGGGACTCGCCTTGACTCCGGCGAGTTCCGAGTTACAGGGCTTGCACAGCACGCGGAGGTTGGGCAGTTCGTAGGCCCATTCGGGTCGGTCCGTGAAGCGGACGATGTGGTCGACGCTGAGCCGGTCTCTGGATCCGCAGCGTTCGCAGAAGGGCTGTTGCCGGCGCAGTCGTCGACTGAGGTTCTTCCATCTCGTGCGGTTCGCATATGCGGGATGGTCGACGTTGGGTGTGCCTGAGTGCGTCGGCAGCTGGTGGTCGTCGCACCGAGTGTCGAGGCTGGGCGTGCCGCAGACGATGCACGGCTTGAGTCGGGTCATGGCGCCATGTCCTCCGTCCAGGTGTTCTCACAGCCGTCGCACTCGTAGGCATACGCGATCTTCGTGCCCCATGGTTCTGCAGTGCAGGGCTCGGTCCTGGTGCCGCATGAGGGGCACGATGAGAGTGGCCTACTCATCGGTGATCCTCGGGTGGTTCTCGATCTGCTCGCGCAGTTGCACGAGGAATCGGGTCGGATCTCCTGGTGTCCCGGTCGCGCTCGAGCCGGTGCCGAGGATGATGTCGACGAGGGCAGCGATCAGTCCCACCGGGTCGGCGTTGTGGACGATCGCCTCGATCGCCTTGTGGTCGTCATTCGCTTGGGCCTGAACGAGGGCCAGGGCGTCGAGATAGTTGTCTCGCAGTGTCATGGTCAGCTCACCTTCAGTTCGTAGTTGACTCCCGTTGCGAAGTCGGACGGCGGTTGCCGTCCTTGCGTTGGGTCGAAGTAGCGTCCATCGTTGATCGCAGTACGCAGGAACGTCTTGAGCCACTTCCCGGCTTCGTAGCGATCGGCTGCTTTCGCGGGGATTGAGAACTTCTCTTCGAAGTACTCAGCGAAGTCCTCACCGAACATCTCCCAGATCTCCCCTGAGACCTTCTCGGCTGCTTCGTCGTATTCGAGTTGGCAGACTTCTTGGCTGACTCTGCCGATCTTCGACTGCTTCATGGCTTCACCGGCGGTCTGAATCCACGTGAGCAGATTCTTGTACGCGGTCTGGTCGAGATCCTTGAGCGCCACGATGTTGGTGGCGGGCGCGATCGATTCGGCAGAATCGGTCGTAACACAGTCCATGATCTGATCTATGTTCTGATCTATAACCTGATGGGGTCCCACTGAGTGTGACCCTTCCTGCACAGTGGGTGTGACCCTTGTGCACACTGAGTGTGACCCTTCGCCCACTGAGTGTGACCCTTGTGGATCGAGAAGGGTCACAGTGGGTGTGACCCTTTCATCTCCTGGATTCTCGCCGTGGAGCCGATGCGGATAGCCGAGGCGGTAGACGTTCGCCCAGCCCTTCTTGACCTGGTTTCCCCCTTGCTCGACGAGGACGAGATAGCCGAGCTCGATGAGGCGGTTGAGGCACTTGTCCAGGCTGTTCCGGTGGATGCACGATTCCTCGATGAGGCGTTTGCGTCCCGGCCTGATGTTCGCGCCTTTCGCGTCCGAGTAGCTCCACAGAATCGTCAGCAGCCTGTGCTCAGCGTGGCTGAGGTCATCGGCGCCCCGCATGCACGCGTTGAACCAGTCGAACTTCTTCATGGCCTATACCTGAGCTCGAGCCCTGGGGTACGCCGGACGTACCCCAGGCGAGCTCATTCCCTTCTCTCCCGGCATGGGCGTTACGGTTGGTTGTCACGCGCGAGGTCGCGCCCTGGCGGGTCTCTCGGGTCGGGTCGGCGCCGGCTCGATATCGTCGAGCATGAGCGGGTCGACGAGGATCTGAGCCACGCGGTCGGGGTCATCGTCGAATCGTGCGAGCACGGCCTCGGGCTTGCAGGTGGCGACCCAGACCACTCGATCCTCACGCGGATACAGAGTGTTCGTGACCAACGCCTGCGCCGTGGCCTTGTCCGCGGTCCACGACATGCGATCGACCTCTTCGGGCACGGCGGTGCGGTAGATGACCCGCGGGAGCCGCGTCATCGGCGTGCGGATGCCGTTGACCACGTAGCCGACCGCCCGGAACAGTTCGATCCACTTGCGCTGCCCGAGCAGATCCTCGGGATAGTACGATTCCCGCATCCACGCATAGCCGAGATGGTCGGCCAAGTTGTCGAGGTCGTCGATGCGGCCTTCTTCGAGCCGGCGGTAGAGCTGTTTGGCGGTCAGCACGACGACGGCCCCCTGAGGTCCAGTCCGGGCTCGTCGCCGAGCTTGCGCACCCGCTCGGCGAGAGCGCAGAACCAGTCGGCCATGGTCTCGAGGTCGTCGAGCTCGATGCTCAGGCACGCCCGACGCTCGCCATTCGACCCGACCTGCAGATCCACGTACCAGGGCGTGGTGTAGCCGTAGCCTCGCTCCTCGAGGCGCATGGGCGTGGCCTCGAGGAAGTACGACTCCCCATCGGTCTCGGCGACTCGCTCGAATCGACGCGACGGACCCTGGTGGGCAACGTCGGGCCCGCCGTGCGAGGTGCACAGAGACGGAACACACCCGGCCATGTGACGAATCGGCTTGTAGGTCGGATCTTCGAACTTCTCCCATTCGCGCTCGACGGGAGTCGTGTCAGTGGGCTGTGGGACAATGGGGGTATCGTTCTTCATGGTCTGTTCACCTTCCAAGGGGTTCGGATCGGCGGCATCGGGTGAGTTCTTGGCGGGACCCCCGGTGCCGCTTTCGTTGTTGTGGCGAGCGATCGCATCGCCCGAGACCTCGAATGGGTCATCGTCAGGGACGCGCTCGTACATGGCGTTGAGCTTGGCCGCTGACAGATTGCCGAGGACGGCGACGTCGCGCCGGTCGTCGTCGAGGGTGTTCATGCCGTCCGCTCCTGTATGGCGTCCCGCTCGTAGGCGAGCACGTCCTCGAGCCGGTAGTAGACGCGGCGCCCGAGCTTGAAGAATCGCGGCCCCTTGCCCTTGTGCCGGAGAGCGGCGAGGGCTGGCGGCGTGGTGTCGTATCGCTTCGCGAGCTCTTCGGGAGTGAAGACCTCGGAGGTCGTCGTGGTGGTCATTTTCGCATCCCTTCGTTTCCACTACGGTGTATTGCACCGCGTTATGGGATACGTTGTCATCATTTATTGATCGTGTCAAGCCTGGTGCGGTATCGTTTCCAATATGGCGGATAAGAGTGATAGACAACGGGGTAATCCAATTGATCAGACTGGGATGCAGGTCGCGACGAACGTCAGAAGATGCAGGCTCCGACAAGACTGGTCGCTGTCGACTCTCGCGGAGGTGATGACCACCAAGGCGGGGAGAACCATCAACGCCTCGGGTCTGCAGAAGATCGAGGCGGGAGTACGCCGTGTCGACGTCGATGACCTCATGGCGCTCGCACTGTGCCTCGGGGTGACTCCCAACACGCTACTGCTTCCGTACTCGTATTCCGACGAAACGTCTTACGCGATCACCGGGGGCGCCGATGCCTGGACTGGTCGGCAGCTGTGGGAATGGGCAAGGGGTCGCGAGGCGCTGCCCGTCGAGGTGGCTAACACCGAGGTGGCGCAGCTACTCGACCAGCTAAGGCGTCACGAGTTCGTGCTCAACAACAACCCAGACGAGAGTGACGGCCAGGACGATGGCGACGATTGAGGCATACGAGACCAAGGCGGGCAAGCGCTACCGGGTGCAGTACACGAAACCGGACGGCAACCGCACGATGAAGCGCGGCTTCGCCACCAAGCGGGACGCCAATGACTGGCTGGCGCAGACTCAGGTGAACGTCGCCAGCGGATCATATGTGGCGCCCTCGGCTGGACGAGTGACGGTCGGCAGCTTGTGGCCGGCCTGGTACAAACGCAAGTCGCGACTCAAGAAGTCGACTCTCCGCGGTTACGAGACAGCGTGGCGAGTCCATGTCGAGCCGGTCTGGGGCTCGAGGGCCGTGGCGACGATCAAACCCACTGCCGTCGAGGACTGGATCGCAGAGCTCAGCGGGTCTGGCAAGTCGGCCACGGTTGTCAAGCGGGCCAATGGGGTGCTCAGTGGCATTCTTGCCGACGCCGTGAAGGATCAACGCATTGCCTCGAATCCTGCGGCCAAGCCCGAGAACATGCCGAAGAAGTCGAGCCGCGATCACGTCTATCTCACACACCAGCAGGTGCAGACGATGGCCGACAGTGCCGACGGGCAGTGGTCGACTCTCATCCTGTTCGCCTGCTACACAGGACTCCGGTGGGGTGAGCTCACGGGGCTTCGAGTGAAGGCGCTCGACATGCTTCGGCGCCGGGTGCGGGTCGCCGTCAACGCGGTCGAGGTGGGATCGACGATCGTCGAGGGTGAGCCGAAGTCGTGGGAGCGCCGCTGGGTGCCGTTCCCGAAGTTCCTCGCACCACTCCTGGCGCAGCAGTGCGAGGGCAAGCAGCCTGACGATCTGGTGTTCACCGCACCATTGCGCGGCGGCTTCATGCGACACCCGAAGACGGGCAAGGGGTGGTTTCACCGGGCCTCGCTCGCAGCCGGCGCCGAGGGAATGGTCATTCATGACATGAGGGCGACTGCGGCGAGCTTGGCGGTCTCCGCTGGGGCGAACGTCAAGGTCATCCAGCGGATGCTCGGGCACAAGTCCGCTGCCATGACTCTCGACACCTATAGCGACCTTTTCGACGACGACCTCAACGCCGTTTCGGACGCGCTAGATTCCGCTCGTTCAGCACAGCTTTCACAGAATGTGAGTCAAAAACGAGTCAATTCGGCCTCGGAGTGAATGCACAAGAGCCGCGATCCTTGAATTCTCGGGGATCGCGGCTCTGATTTCGACGTGGGCCCAGAGGGACTCGAACCCCCGACCCTCTCGGTGTAAGCGAGATGCTCTAGCCAACTGAGCTATAGGCCCCACCTGCATGTTCAGCGCAGATGCCGCTCAACGTGCTCAACCAGTATGCCACACTCGCCGATGACGACAGAATCTCCTGCCGCCGCGGCGAACGCGTCATCCGGAGCACTCCGATTCCGCGCGCACCTCCCGGAGCAGCTGTTCGGAGATGCGGACGAACCGCTCCCCCGCCTCGGCGTCGTCGATGTCGAACATCGCGCGATTCTGCTCGATCGCCACCGCCCCCAATGCGTGAGCCATGATGCCTGCCGAGGCCGAGCCCAGACGGTCGGGCGAGAGCGCGGCGGGAACGACTGCGACCGGCGAGAGTGAATAGCCGAGGAGCATGATCTCGGCCCCGTCCCTGAAGCGCAGCATCACGTCACGCAGGGCGATGACCACCGTCAGCGGATCCGTCGAAGCAGGGCAACGGGCGCTCACCTCGGCGCTCATCCGCTCGGCGAGGAGCACGAGCAGCTCCTGCTTGCTCTTGACGTGCCAGTACAGAGCGGACGGCTGAACGTCCAGCTCACGGGCCAGTCGTCGCATCGAGAGGTCACCCAGACCGTACCGGGAGAGGATGTCCAGAGCGGTCGTCGTGATGGTCTCGACGGTCAGGGCCAATGAGACGTTCCTTTCATCTGCGCGCATCCCACGATCTCGATTTCTCAGATCGCGTTGTCCTCGCTATAGTAGTTCCTGGTCACGGGATATGGCGCAGGTTGGTAGCGCGCCTCGTTCGGGACGAGGAGGTCGTGGGTTCAAATCCCGCTATCCCGACCATTGGAATGTGCCGCGACATCGTTCACTCGATGTCGCGGCACATTTCTCATTTCCGGGCCCTTGTGATCACGGCTCGGCCTGCCTCCGCGTGCGTGGCTTCACCGAGGGTGCACTGATCGGACGAGAGTGGAGCTCACGAGGTGACCCGTCAGCGAGTCAATGCACTTTCGGCGGCCGGCGGCGGCGAAGGACAAGGCCCCTTTTGCGAACGAGGTCCGGGTGATAGAAAGGACGGACCGCCTGATGATGGGAGGCCGCGATGGCCAGGAGTGAACGCACCAGTCCGATCACGCCCGCCGGGGAGGGCAAGGGCGCATGGCTCACCGCATTGGAGCAGGGGGCGAATCTGCTGCAGAATACGACCCCGCTCAAGGACTTCGACGTCTACGTCGTGGGGTTCCATCCGGCAAAGGACGATCCGCAGATGCAGATGGAGGCCCACCACTTCTGCCGCGTCGTCAACGACGATCTCATCCAATGCATCCTCTTCGACGGGAACACCCGCGAGGCGAACCTCATCGGCATCGAGTACATCGTCTCCGAGGACCTGTTCGCCACCCTCCCCGCCGAGGAGCGCTCCTACTGGCATCCGCACAACTTCGAGATCCTCTCCGGACAGCTCATCGCCCCGGGCCTGCCCGCAGCAGCGGAGTAGGCACTGATGAAGCGCCTGCTCAACAGCTACGGCAAGACCTGGCACACGTGGCACACCGGTCGCCATGACCGGCCCGGCGAGGGGCACCGGCTGCCTCTGGGAGACCCGATGCTCATGTGGTCGTTCAATCGCGACGGCGAATGCGATCCGGCCATCGAGCACGACCGGGAGGAAGCGATGGATCTCGACACCTCGACGACGCGGGCTCAGCGGGAGTCCTTGGCCGCCGAGGCGCATCCGCAGGAGGGAGTCAATGCCCTGGCCGACGCGTTCAGCGGGTCCGCTGCCCTGCCCGGGGTCGTCGATGTCGAGGATGCTCGGCCCTGACGAGCCTTGCCGACCGATGTCGCCGATCTCCGCTGTCCGGTCTCCTCTCGCATCCGCTGTCGACTAGGGTACTACTCATGACGTCACATCACAGGTCCGGCGAGCCGGTCCTCGACCTGCGCTCCGTTCCCGCCGCCGCACGAGGGCAGGCGGTGAACCGGGCGGTCGACCAACTCGGCGTGGGAGACAGCCTCCTTCTCCTCAGTGACGGCGACTCCCGGCAGTTGGGGTCCGAGCTGGAGCGGGAGTACGCCGAAGCGCTCACCTGGGAGATCGCCCCCGATCCTGACACCGTCGGAATCCGCGTGACGAAGCATGCCTCGACCGCGCTGCCGCGCAGAGTCGGCTCGAGCGTCGAGGACGCCGCACCTGCGACTGCCTCTGCCGGCTCCGTGTGGCAGCTCCGGCCCTCACGCCGGAGCCTCGACGCCAACGTCATCGCCCTCCCGCCCGGAGACGAGATCCGCGACCATGTCGGCCCCGACCTCGATGTCCTCATCCACGTCCTCTCCGGGACCGGGGTGTTGACGACCGAGACGACCCGGATCACACTGGAACCCGGCGGGCTCGTGTGGCTGCCGCGCCGCTCCCGGCGCCGTTTCACCGCGGGCCCGGGCGGCCTGCGTTATTTCACGGTGCATCAGCGGAAGCAGGGGCTGGGCATCGCCGCCGCTCCCCCGCCGCATTCTCTTTGAAGGACGCTGATCATGGCTCCCACACCCACCGGTTCCCGCGAACGGCACGACGACGGCGACCACCTCGTGCTCACCCGGCGGATCAGGGCCGCTCGCGCCGAGGTGTGGGCCGCGCTCACCGTCCCCGCTCGCACAGCGGTGTGGATCGGGACCTGGACGGGCGACCCGCGCAGCGGGACGGTCGACGTGACGATGGGCTTCGAAGGCGACGGGGCCGAACCGCAGACGTTCACCATCGACGACTGCCAGGCACCCCACCGCCTTGCGGTCACCTCGGCGGCGCCAGGGGCCGAGGGGCCCGACGAGGTCTGGCACATCGAGATCGACCTCGTCGAAGCGGTCTCCGGAGACAACGCCGAGACCGAACTGCGCTTCAGCCAGCCGCTGTCGGATCCGGCCGCCGCCGAGAGCATCGGACCGGGATGGGAGTACTACATCGACAGGCTCGCCGCGGCCGCGGTCGGCACCGATGTCGAGGCGATCGACTTCGCCGACTACTTTCCGGCGCAGAGCCGCTACTACCGCGATCTCTTCACGACCCGGCCGTGACCGGCACCTGCGTTTCGGACCGGTCCTTGGTCAGCCCGCCGGACCGGTCCCTCGTCAGCCCGCCGGGTCGGGGTCGTCGGTGCGGGACCAGGCGATCGCGATGAGCCTGCGCAGCACCGCCTCGTCGATGTCCGAGAGCTTCTTCACGTACACGCAGCCGGCACCCTCCGTGTAGGTGCCCAGAGACGGCAGCAGGGCGGCTCCGTCCGGAAGGTCCTTGAGCCCGTAGAGGGAGAGCTGCGCCTTCCGCGGGGAGAAGCCGGTCTTCGGCCACACTCCTCGTGTGCGCGGGTTGGCGGGCGAGACGTACCTGTACTCCCCGTACCCGACGATCGACGGTCCCCACATGACGGGCCGGGCTCCGGTCACCTCGGTGAAGATCGCCTCGAGGCGCAGTCCGTCGAGACGGCGCCGCTCGGGAGTCGCGGACTCGAGGAACTCGTGGACATCGACGTCGGTGGGCAGGGTCTTCTGAGTGGCCATGGTCCCAGTATGGCCGACTCACCGCCGCGTGAACATCTCCTCGATGATATCGAGGAGCGCCATCGCCTCGTCGAAGTCCCCGCGCATCGTCCAGTAGGGCAGATCGTGGGCCTGGCCGTCGGCGAAGGCCGGAATCCGCGAGTACGGCGACTCGTTCTCGAGGTCGTCGACGCCGATGTCCGCGTTGTTGAAGCCGATGACGAACACGGTCTCCGACCGCACGACGTCGGGAAGGACCTCGAGCGAGGGGGCGAAGAGATCCCCGCCGGGAGTGTAGGGCTCGATGTCGTTCTCCTCGAACAGCGGTGCGGTCCTGAAGCCCAGGGGCTCGAGTTCGGCGGAGAGGCTCTTGCCCTCGATGAGGATGTAGGGGGTGTCGAGCCGGTCGATCGAGAGGATGGAGATCTCACCCTCAGGGACAGTGATGTTCTCCCTGACCTCGGCGACGCGGGCGTCGTACTCCTCGACGGCCCGATCGTACGCGTCCTTGCGGCCGAGTACGTCGGCGGCGATGAAGGAGAACTGGTCCTGCCACGTCTGCTTGTCTCCCGAGACGATGACCGTGGGGGCGATCTCCTGCAGCCGGTCGTAGGAGTCGGTCGCATGCTTGAGCGGGAATCCGATGCCTCCGGCGATGATGAGATCGGGGTCGGCCTCGATGATCGCCTCGAGATCGAAGCCGTCATTGCTCCAGGGCAGGAAGGTCGTCCCCTGCTTCTGAGCCTTCTCGGCCCAGAACTCGGAGTACTCGCCCTCCGCATTCGTCACCTCGGGGGTCATCGCCGCCACCGGAGCGTCCATGTCGTAGAGGTATCCGGCGAGGGCGTAGTTGAGCACGACGATCCGCTGGGGATCGGCCGGCACCTCGACCTCGCCCTGCTCGGTCGCCACAGTCCGGGCCGAACTCGCCGGCGGTGCGGACTCGGGTGAGTCCGACGAACCGCTGCACGCGCTGACCACGAGCATGGTGGAGGCGAGGACGACGGCGGTGATTCTGCGGAACACGGACATGGAGCACCTCTGGTTCTGGGAACATTGCCTCAGCAGAGGCTAACCTAAGTATCACGACCGACTTCGACAAAGGCGACATGAGAACCCGACCAGCACGACACCGACTCCTCCCGCCCGACACTGCCGATCCCCATCGCGCCGTCCGGTTCGACGGACACGCCGTCCATTCCCATGACCACCCCCAGCTCATCCACGTCGTCAGCGGCTCCGTCGTCGTCGACGTCGGCACTGAGGCAGTGGCACTCGGGCGCGGATGCAGTCTGTGGCTGGCAACCGGGGTTCCCCACGCGGTCCGGTCCCAGCGGGACAGCATCATCCTCGGTCCGCAGCTCTCGTCGGGGACCGAGCCCCCGGACCGCTGGCTCCTCCTCGAGCGGAACGAGACGCTGGGCGAACTCGCGCTGCTCATCCTCGCCCGGTCCCCGATGTCCGCCGCCGAGATCCCACGGTTCCGGGCCGCCCTCGACGAGCACCTTCGCGACCTCGCCGCTGATGATCTCTTCGTCCCCGAGGTGAGGCATCCCAGGATCAGGACCCTCGCCACCGACCCGTTGATCCTGCGCTCACCGCTGACCTCACTCGCCGCCGCCCGCGGACTGAGCACCAGGCACCTCGAGCGGCTGATCAGGGCCGAGACGGGGATGACCTTCGTCGCCTGGCGGACGCGGAGGCGGATCAACCAGGCGCTGCGGCTCATCCGCGCCGGGGCCGGACGATCCGCGGCCGCCCGCGCGGTGGGCTATCAGAGCAGCGACGGACTGCTCAAGGCGATCGAGCGGCTGACGGGGCTGTCCCGTGAGGATCTGCGGGAGGACCTGTCCGGTGCCGTGCGCGACTGGTGCCGACAGCGACGGTCGGCACCGGCGTCAGTCCTGACCGAGTGAGCTCACCCAGTCCGTGCCGTCCTGCACCTGGTAGATGAGATTGGTCCGCGTGTGCGCGACGGCTGGGTACCGGGTGAGGTAGTCGAGGACGAACGACTGCACCTCCTCGGTGTCGCGGGCGACGATGTGCAGGAGATAGTCGTCGGCACCTGCCATGTGGTACATCCTCACGACGCCGGGGAACCGCGGGACCGCGGCGGTGAAGGCGTCGATCTCGGCACGGTCGTGCTTGGCCAGGCGGATCGAGATGAGCGCCTGCAGGGGGATGCCCACTGCCCGGGCGTCGATGTCGATCCCGAAACCCCTGATCACTCCGCTCGTCCGCAGCCGCCGCAGCCGCAGTGACACCGTCGACTCGGAGATCCCGAGCTGGGCGGCCAGGGCCGCCCCGGGCGCCCGCGCGTCCTCGCTCAGGGCGCGAAGCAGCTTCCGATCGATCTCATCGAGTTCCACCTTCTGCGACATGGCTCACAGTCTGGCAGACTTTCCTCAAGAACCTGCGGCAGACAGGGCCGATTCCGCAGATTCGTGAGAACTGCTGGATCGCTGCGGCAGAACGCGCTTCGATGAGGTCATGACTACGCTGCATCCTCAGACCCGAATGGTCCACGGGGGAATGGACGGCCTCACCGAGGCGGGCGTCCATGTCCCCTCCATCGATCTCTCCACGACGAACCCGGTGATCGACATCGGCACCGGCGGCGACTCGTACGAATGGCTCGCGGGCGGACACGCGCTGCGGGACTCGGACTCCGCGGTCTACCAGCGCCTGTGGCAGCCGGGCGTCGCCCGGTTCGAGACCGCGCTCGCCGACCTCGAAGGCGCCGCCGAGGCGGTCGCCTTCTCCACCGGGATGGCCGCGCTCACCGCGGCCCTGCTCGCCGCGGTCGACGCGGGCACCGGACACATCGTCGCCGTGCGCCCGCTCTACGGCGGCAGCGATCATCTCCTCGAGTCCGGACTGCTCGGCACCCGGGTCACCTGGACCACGGAGGCCGGGGTCGCCGCGGCGATCGAGCCCGACACCGGCCTCGTCATCGTCGAGACCCCGGCCAATCCGAGCCTCGACCTCGTCGACATCGCAGCGGTCGCCGCCGCCGCGGGACCGGTGCCCGTGCTCGTCGACAACACCTTCTGCACCCCATTCCTCCAGAGGCCCATGAACCACGGGGCCGCGCTCGTCCTCCACAGCGCGACGAAGTACATCGGCGGGCACGGCGACGCGATGGGCGGGGTCGTCGCCGCGGACGCCGACTGGGCGCAGCGCCTGCGCCGGGTTAGGGCGATCACCGGGGCCCTGCTCCACCCGATGGGCGCCTACCTCCTCCACCGCGGTCTGCGGACCCTGAGCGCACGGATGAGCGCGATGCAGGCGACCGCGGCGGAGCTGGCCGCTCGGTTGAGCACCCATCCCGCCGTCGGCACCGTCCACTACCCGGGTCTGCCCGGGCAGGACCCCAAGGGACTCCTGCAGCGGCAGATGGACGGGCCCGGAGCGATGATCGCCGTCGACCTCGCCGGTGGGTTCGACGCCGCCAGGACCTTCGTCGAGCACTGCCGCCTCGTCGTCCATGCCGTCTCGCTCGGCGGCGTCGACACGCTCATCCAGCATCCGGCCTCGCTGACCCACCGCCCCGTCAGCGCCGAGGCGAAACCGGGCGACGGGCTCGTGCGGATCTCCGTCGGACTCGAACACGTCGACGACCTCGCCGCCGATCTCCTCTCCGCCCTCGACAGGGTGCGCGACGCCGCCTGAGCCCATCCCTTGACATTGACGCGACGTCAACTCCTAAGCTGATCGGCATGGACTGGTCCATACAGGAAATCGCGCGGTTGACGGGAACGACGAGCCGAACCCTGCGTCATTACGACGCGATCGGCCTGCTGCCTCCCACGCACAGGACCGACAGCGGAAGCCGCTGCTACGACGAGGAGGGGCTGCTGCGTCTGCAGCGGATCCTCCTGCTCAAGGAGCTCGGGCTTCCGCTGTCCCGGATCGCCGAGGTGCTCGACGCCTCCGACGATCCGGTCACGGCCCTGCGCGAGCATGTGCTCGAGCTCGGACGCGAGCACGAGCGCATCGAGAGGCAGATCGGTGCCGTCACCGCCACGATCGCACGATTGGAAGCAGGTGAGCCTCTCATGGCGGAGGAGATGTTCGATGGATTCGACCATCGACAGTACGAAGAGGAAGTGACCGAACGCTGGGGGCGCGATGCCTATCAGCGCTCGGCGAGGTGGTGGGAGTCGATGACCGACTCGCAGCGCAGGGAGTGGAAGGCGAAGGCCGACGACCTCGGCCGGCACTGGGCGGCCGCCGCCGAGGCGGGAGACGCTCCCGACTCGCAGCGGTGTCGCGACCTGGCCCGGCGGCACGTCGAATGGCTGAGCTCGATCCCGGGCACCCCGGCGGCCGAGCCCGGCGGCGACCTCGACGGCTACGTCCGAGGATTGGCCGAGATGTACGTCGAGGACCCCCGGTTCGGAGCCAACTACGGAGGAGGGCAGGGAGCGCAGCTGGTCCGCGATGCCCTCAACCACCACCTCGACGAGCTGCGGTCACGGTAGGTCGGCCGGCGCCCGCGACACGCCTGCGGCAGGACCGGTCACTGCTGGTCCAGGGCCCGTCGGATCTTCTCGGCGGGCCCGGCCAGGGCGTCGGCGTCGAGCATCGGCGAGCGGTCGCTGAGGTCGAAGTCGGCGATCGAGTTCGTCGGCCAGACATGGATGTGCAGGTGCGGGATCTCGTAGCCCTGGATGAGCACGCCGATGCGCTCGCAGTCGAACGCCGCCTGCTGGGCGCGCCCGATCCGCTTCGCCACGGCCATGAGGTGATCGATCAGATCCTGATCCGCGTCGATCCAATGGGAGATCTCCTCGCGGGGGACCACCATGACATGGCCCTCCGTGAGCGGGGAGACGTCGAGGAACGCGACGCAGCGATCGTCCTCGTGGACGAAGGTCCCGGGAATCTCACCGGTGATGATCTTGGTGAACAGAGTCGGCATGGTCTATCCCCTCTCGGCTGCGCTCATCGCCTCGGCGATGTCGATGTGGAAGTCGCGGACCTGCGTCCGGGCGACTCGACGGCTGCTGACGATCGTACCCGCCGTCGAGACGACGAACACTCCGCGCTCGGCGACTCCGTGGCCGTCGTCGAAGACGCCGAAGGACCGCGCGACCTCACCGTGGGGCCAGAAGTCCGATCCCAGACGGAACGTGACGCCCGCGGTCTCGGACCAGGCGGCCAGCGTGTACTTGGAGTCGGCGGTGATGCCGATGATCTCGATCGGAGCCGCCTTCTCCCCCAGCTCCTCATGGAGACTCTGCAGGGAGCGGATCTCATCGCCGCAGACGGGCGAGAAGGCGAACGGGAGGAAGGCGACCAGGACGGTCGACCGCTGCCGCACCTCGGCGAGGTCGAGCACGGACCCGAACTGATCGGGCACGCGGAACCCCGGTGCCCGATCACCCGGGACCAGGATCACGAATAGTTCTTCTTGCCGACGAGCCGGAAGCCGGCCCAGTCCTCAGCGGCGCTGACGGTCGAGGTCACGTGCATTCCCGCGGTCGGAGCGGCCTCCGAGATCTCGGCCGGGCTGATGTGGCCGGGGCGGTTGGCCTTGGGAGTCAGCAGCCACACGACTCCCCCTTCCTTCAACGTGACCTGGGCATCGACGAGACCGTCGATGAGATCATCGTCGTCGGAGCGCCACCACATGAGGATGACATCGAACACGTCGTCGACATCCCCGTCTGCGATCTTCTCACCAGTGATTCTCTCGATCGCCTGACACAGATCAAGATCGACGTCATCGTCGTAGCCGATTTCTTGCACATAGTCCCCCGTTTTCAGCCCAAGATTCTGGCCGAGTTCCGACGGGAGAGTCGACGTGGAAGATGTCCTTTCCGAAGCGGAGTTGCTCATGGTCTCATTGTTCCGTCAACTGTGGTCGAGGCGCAAATGGCCACGCGCCCCAACGACCGCATTCATCGGCAAACGACAGCGAATCGCAGGCACCTGCCGACAGCTCGACTGGCGGTCGGACATCTCACAAGGATCCGGCCCGACGAACCCCGGGCGAGAGGACTAGGCTGATGAGTGAATCGGGTGGACCCTGCGCTCAGTCTCGATCAGACCTGTCGTCCACTTGATCGCGTGATCTTCGACCACCGGGAAGATGACGACAGCGACAGAGAGGAACTCACCGTGGACAATCGCACTCAGAGCGGACCGATCCTCAACGGCCTGCCCAGCCAGGTGCCCGACATCGATCCGGAGGAGACCGACGAGTGGCTGGACTCCCTCGACGCGCTCATCGATGAGGGCGGCCGGTCACGTGCCCGCTACGTCATGCTGCGGATGCTCGAGCGGTCGCGGCAGCGGCAGATCGGCGTTCCCAGCCTCACCGCCACCGACTACGTCAACACGATCGGCCCGGAGAACGAACCGTGGTTCCCCGGCGACGAGGAGGTCGAGCGCCGGTACCGCAGCTGGAACCGGTGGAACGCGGCGATGATCGTCCACCGCGCGCAGCGCCCCGGCATCGAGGTCGGCGGCCACATCTCGACCTATGCGTCCTCGGCCACGCTCTACGAGGTCGGCCTCAACCACTTCTTCCGCGGCAAGGACCATCCCGGGGGCGGGGACCACATCTTCTACCAGGGCCACGCCTCCCCCGGCATGTACGCCCGCGCCTTCCTCGAGGGCCGGATGAGCGCCGACGAACTCGACGGCTTCCGCCAGCAGCAGTCCCACTTCATCGACGGCCGGCCCGCCGGCCTGCCCTCCTATCCACACCCTCGCCAGCTGCCGCACTTCTGGGAGCACCCGACGGTGTCGATGGGCATCGGACCGATGAACGCGATCACCCAGGCGCAGTTCGACAAGTACCTGCTCAACCGGGGCATCAAGGACACCTCGCAGCAGCAGACCTGGGCGTTCCTCGGCGACGGGGAGCTCGACGAGCCCGAGAGCCGCGGCATGCTCCACGTCGCCGCCTACGAGGAGCTCGACAACCTCAATTTCGTCATCAACTGCAATCTCCAGCGCCTCGACGGGCCGGTGCGCGGCAACGGCAAGATCATCCAGGAGCTCGAGGCGTTCTTCCGCGGCGCCGGGTGGAACGTCATCAAGGTCATCTGGGGTCGGGAATGGGACGAGCTGCTCGCCAAGGACCGCGACGGGGCCCTGGTCAACATCATGAACGAGACGCCCGACGGCGACTACCAGACCTACAAGGGCGAGTCCGGCGGCTTCATCCGCGACAACTTCTTCGGCCGTGACCCGCGGACGAAGGCGCTCGTCGAGGACTACAGCGACGAGCGGATCTGGCGGCTCAAGCGCGGCGGCCACGACTACCGCAAGGTCTTCGCCGCGTACAAGTCCGCGTTCGAGCACACCGGGCAGCCGACCGTGATCCTCGTCAAGACGGTCAAGGGCTACTCACTGGGACCGCATTTCGAGGCGCGCAACGCCACCCACCAGATGAAGAAGATGACGGTCGACGACCTCAAGCTGGCCCGCGACCACTTCCAGATCCCGATCTCGGACAAGCAGCTCGAGGACGACCCGAAGCTGCCGCCCTACTACCACCCGGGTGAGGACGCCCCGGAGATCAAGTACCTGCAGGAGCGGCGGGCTGCCCTCGGCGGCTACTCCCCCGAGCGCCGCAGCACCCACATCGACCTCAAGCTGCCCGGGGACAAGGCCTATGAGGTCGGCAAGCGCGGGTCGGGCAAGCAGGAGATCGCGACGACGATGGGCTTCGTGAGGATCCTCAAGGACCTCATGCGGGACAAGGAGTTCGGCAAGCGGTTCGTGCCGATCATCCCCGACGAGGCCCGCACGTTCGGCATGGACTCCTTCTTCCCCACCGCGAAGATCTACAACCCGCACGGGCAGAACTACGTCTCGGTCGACCGCGACCTGTTCCTCGCCTACAAGGAGGCCACGGACGGTCAGCTGCTGCACGTGGGCATCAACGAGGCAGGGGCGACGGCCGCGCTGACGGCCGCCGGCACCTCCTACGCCACGCACGGCGAGCCGATGATCCCCTTCTACATCTTCTACTCGATGTTCGGCTTCCAGCGCACCGGCGACTTCTTCTGGGCCGCCGGGGACCAGATGGCCCGCGGATTCGTCCTCGGCGCCACCGCCGGGCGCACGACGCTGGTCGCCGAGGGCCTCCAGCACGGGGACGGGCACTCCCCGCTGCTCGCCTCGACGTATCCGTCGGTGGTCTCCTACGACCCCGCCTACGGCTACGAGATCGCCCACATCGTCCGCGACGGACTCGAGCGGATGTACGGTCCCGACGACGGACGCGATCCCGATGTGCTCTACTACATCACCCTCTACAACGAGCCGATGGTGCAGCCGGCCGAACCCGAGGGCCTCGACGTCGACGGGGTGCTCCGCGGCATGTACCGGCTCGCGTCGGGACCGGACAACGGCGGGCCCAAGGTCCAGCTCCTCGCCTCGGGTGTCGCCGTGCCCTGGATCCTCGAGGCACAGCGGATGCTCGATGAGGACTGGGGAGTCTCGGCCGACGTGTGGTCGGTGACCTCCTGGTCCGAACTGCGCCGGGAAGCGCTCGAATGCGACGACGAGCGGCTGACGAACCCGGAGGCCGAGCCCCGGGTGCCGTTCGTCACCGCGCAGATGGCCGAGGCGGAGGGACCGGTCATCGCGACCTCGGACTACATGCGCGCGGTTCCCGATCAGATCCGGCAGTACGTGCCCAACCACTTCACGTCGCTGGGCACCGACGGCTATGCGATCTCCGACACGAGGCCCGCCGCCCGCCGCTACTACCTCGTCGATTCGGCGTCGGTGGTCACGCAGGCGCTCATCTCCCTGGCCGACACCGGGGTCATCCCGATCGAGAAGGCCGCCGAGGCGGCTCGGAAGTACGAACTCGACGACGTTCGGGCCGGCACCACGGGATCGACGGAGGGTGCCAGCGCCTGAGCCGACACTGAGCAGCGCACCGCGAATATGGCCGAAGTCGACAAGGCTTCGGCCATATTTGTGCGTTTCGCCTCGTCTTTGGCGGTGTCGGACAATCCGATTGTCGCCGATCCTTTAAGGTAGTCCTCATGACAACTGACGCCGAGACCCTCCGGCGCCGTGCAGAGACAGGACGTCGACTGCGGGCGGGAGTGGGAGTCCTTTCCACAGTGACGCTGCAGAGACTCGAGTCCCGCCTCCCCTGGTATCGCAGCATGTCCCCCTCGGATCGCTCCTGGGTGAGCCTGCTCGCCCAGTCCGGCATCTCCTCCTTCATCGACTGGTACCGCCGCCCGGACACGGACCTGCGCGTGGTGTCCGAGATCTTCAAGTCCGCTCCGCGCGACCTCATCCGCTCCGTCAGCCTGCAGCAGACACTGCAGCTGCTCAAGGTCGTCGTCGAGGTGGTCGAGGAGCGGGTGCCCGACATCGCCCGCTCCGCCGAGCAGCCGGCCCTGCGCGAGGCGGTGCTCGTCTACTCCCGGGAGATCGCCTTCGCCGCCGCCGACGTCTACGCCCGGGCCGCCGAGGCGCGCGGCAGCTGGGACGCCCGCCTCGAGGCGATGGTCGTCGACGCCCTCGTCCGCGGGGACTCGGTCGACGAGCTCGCCAGCCGCACCGCCGCGTTCGGGTGGCAGTCCGAGGGTCCGGTCACCGTCCTCGTCGGCCGCGCCCCGCAGCGTTCGGCCAAACGCGGGGTCGACGAGATCCGGCGTCGGGCCCGAAAATGGGCCGAGGACGCGCTCGTGGGCATCCACGAGAACCGGCTCCTCATCGTCCTCGGCGGTGTCACCGACCTCGACCCGGCCGTCGAGGCGCTCTCGGAGTGCTTCGGGCCCTCCGAGGTCATCGTCGGACCCAGCGTCTCGAGTCTCGCCGAGGCGGCCACCTCGGCGAAGGCGGCGATCATGGCACTCAAGGCGGTCACCGCGCGCCCCGACTCACCGCGTCCGGTGCGGGCCGAGGAGCTGCTGCCCGAACGGGCGCTGGCCGGGGACACCGTCGCCCTGACCGAACTCATCTCCCGCTACTACGAGCCGCTGACCTCGGGAACGGGCCAGCTGCTCAAGACCGTCAGCGCCTACGTCGAGTTCGGCTCCTCCCTGGAGGCGACCGCGAAGGCCCTGTCCGTCCATCCCAATACGGTGCGCTACCGTCTGCGGAAGATCACCGAGGTGATCTCGCTGGACCCGACGGTCGCGCGCGATGCGTTCGTCATCCACATCGCCTTGGTGTACGGACGACTGTCAGATGCCGGACTGTTGTCGCTGTCCGACAAATCCGGGTGAGCAGAACCCACCATCCACTAGATTGATCACGTCGCCGAGCGAAAAGAGAGAACTTCAGTGCTAGCCATCACGTGTCCGGGCCAGGGCGCCCAGAAGTCGGGATTCCTCTCCTCCTTCCTGGAGCTCGAGGGCTTCTCCGCACAGATCGACGAACTCGCCACCGTCTCGGGGATCGACCTCAGGATGCACGGCACCGAATCGGATGACGAGACGATCAAGGACACGGCGCTGGCGCAGCCCCTGCTCGTCGCCTCGGCGATCGCCTGCGCCCAGGAGCTCGGCGTCACCCCGGCCTTCGTCGCCGGTCACTCCGTCGGTGAGATCGCGGCCGCGCAGATCGCCGGCATCCTCTCGCCGGCCGACGCCATGCGCTTCGTCGCCGTACGCGGTCAGGCGATGGCCGGCGCGGCAGCCCAGACGCCGACAGGGATGGCGGCGGTCGTCGGCGGAGAGGCCGCTGACGTGCTCGCGGCCATCGACGCGGCCGGCGCGGCTCCGGCCAATGTCAACGGCGGCGGTCAGACCGTGGCCGCCGGCTCCCTCGACAGCCTGGCCGCGCTCGCGGAGAACCCGCCGGAGCGGGCCCGGGTCATCCCGCTGGCCGTGGCCGGCGCGTTCCACACCGAGTACATGCGGCCTGCGACGAACGAACTCGTCGACACCGCGCGGCACATCGACGCCGCCGACCCCTCGGTGCCGATCATCACCAACGCCGATGGATCCGTCGTGCAGTCGGGAGAGACGTACATCGAACTGCTCGTCAAGCAGGTGACGAACCCCGTCCGCTGGGACCTGTGCCAGGAGACGCTCGTGAGCGCCGGGGTCACCGGCCTCATCGAGCTCGTCCCCGGCGGCACGCTGACGGGGATCGCCCGCCGCGCCATGAAGGGTGTGGAGACGTTCGCCATCAAGTCCGCCGCCGATCTCGACGGCGCGCGCGAATTCGCCTCCGCCCACGCCTGAACCTCGAAGGGAACACCTCATGCCCACCTTGAACACCGCAGAGTCCGGCCGCTTCTCGAAGATCGCCGGCATCGGCGCCTACCGCGCCGA
The DNA here is from genome assembly GCF_003315415.1 of Brevibacterium sanguinis. Classification (GTDB taxonomy): domain Bacteria; phylum Actinomycetota; class Actinomycetes; order Actinomycetales; family Brevibacteriaceae; genus Brevibacterium; species Brevibacterium celere_A. The sequence continues at coordinate 136,548 of NZ_QNSB01000005.1, read as the reverse complement.
GAACCTCGTCACGAACGACGACATCGCCGGCCCGATCAACTCCTCCGATGAGTGGATCCGGCAGCGCACCGGCATCATCACGCGTCGGCGGGCCAGCGCCGAGGTCGGCGTCCTCGAGATGTGCGAGGAGGCGGCCCTCGAGGCGATCGCCTCCTCCGGGCTCAAGCCGGAGGACATCGGCGGAGTGATCATCTCCACGGTGACGTTCCCCTACTTCACGCCCTCGGCGGCCGCCGCGCTCACGGACAGGATCGGCACGGGCCCGGTCCCCGCGTGGGACATCAGCGCCGCATGCGCCGGCTACTGCTACGGCATCGCTCAGGCCGACGCCCTCGTGCGGGCCGGGACGATGGACAACATCCTCGTCATCGGAGCGGAGAAGCTCTCCGACGTCATCGACCCCACCGACCGCTCGATCTCCTTCATCCTCGGCGACGGGGCCGGCGCGGTCGTCGTGTCGTCCGCCGATGAGCCCGGCATCTCGAAGACCGTCTGGGGATCGAAGGGAGAGAACTGGTCGACGATCAGGATGACCGACTCCCTCATCGACGTCCGCGACGACCGGGACACCCCGTTCCCGACGCTGCGTCAGGACGGGCCGACCGTGTTCCGCTGGGCCGTGTGGGACGGCGCCGAGGTCGCCAAGGAGGCCCTCGCAGTCTCCGGCATCGAGGCCACCGATCTGGCCGCCTTCATCCCCCACCAGGCGAACATGCGCATCATCGACGAGCTCGCCAAGCAGCTGAAGCTGCCCGAGACCGTCGTCATCGCCAGGGACATCGCCGACAACGGCAACACCTCGGCGGCATCGATCCCCCTGGCGACCGAGCGGCTCCTGCGCGAGCAGCCCGAGCTCAGCGGCGGCCTCGCCCTGCAGATGGGATTCGGGGCCGGTCTCGTCTACGGCGCGCAAGTGATCCGCCTCCCTTAACCCACCTCGTTCGCGGAATTCCTCCGCGGATGTCCTAAGATGTTCGGCGGGACACTCGTCGAAAAGTTCCGAACCCGACCGAGCACCTCTCGGTTGTCACTAGAAAGTAGGAAAGAAATGGCATTCACCGAAGCTGAAGTCCTCGCCGGACTGGCAGAGATCGTCAACGAAGAGACCGGACTGGCCACCGAAGCGGTCGAGCCGAACAAGTCCTTCACCGATGACCTCGACATCGACTCCATCTCGATGATGACGATCGTCGTCAACGCCGAGAAGAAGTTCGGAGTGAAGATCCCGGACGACGACGTCAAGGACCTCGTCACCGTCCAGGACGCCGTTGACTACATCAACAAGGCTCAGGAAGCCTGAGCGCCTGACCTGAGAACACGGCCCGTCCACCGGCGGGCCGTGTCCACACTTTTCGACACTATCGACGAGGTTTGTACCATGACACCTAAAGTTGTCGTCACCGGGATTGGTGCGGTGACCCCACTGGGCGCAACAGCCGATGCCACGTGGCAAGCCGTTCTGGCAGGCGTGTCCGGCGTCCACACGATGGACAACGATTGGGCGGAGAAGTACGGCTTGACCGTCGATTTCGCCGCGCAGGTCGACCCACAGGTCGTCCCCGACAAGCTCAAGCGAGTGCAGGCCAAGCGTCTCGACCCCTCCAGCCAGTTCGCCCTCATCTCCGCACGCGAGGCGATGGCCGATGCCGGGCTCGAGGAGACCGACCCGGACAGGACGGCAGTCGCCTGGTCGACCGGAATCGGTGGTGTCTGGACCCTTCTCGACGCATGGGACACCCTGCAGTCCGAGGGTCCCCGGCGGGTCATGCCCCTGACCGTGCCGATGCTCATGCCCAACGGTCCCGCTGCGGCCATCGGCATGGAGTTCAAGGCCCGGGCCGGTGTGCAGACCCTCGTCTCGGCCTGCGCCTCGTCGACCGAGAGCCTGGGCCACGCCTACGACCTCGTCAGTTCCGGTCAGGCCGATGTCGTCATCGCCGGCGGTTCCGAGGCGGCCATCCATCCGATCACCCTGGCGGCGTTCAATTCGATGCAGGCGCTGTCCCGTCGCACCGATTCCCCCGAGACCGCATCACGGCCCTACGACGTCGACCGCGACGGCTTCGTCATGGGCGAGGGCTCCGGCACCCTGATCCTCGAGACCGAGGAGCACGCGAAAGCGCGCGGGGCGAAGATCTACGCCGAGGTGGCCAGCTGGGGAATCTCGAACGACGCCTACCACATCACCGGCGGCGAGCCCGGCGGGAAGTACGCTCTGCGGGCGATGCAGGAGGCCCTCGACTCGGCAGGCCTGTCGCCTGCCGACATCAAGCATGTCAACGCCCACGCGACGTCCACCCCGGTCGGCGACATCCCCGAATCGGTCGCGATCCACGAGCTGCTCGGCTCGCACATCGACGATGCGCTGGTCAGCGCGACCAAGTCGATGACCGGTCACCTGCTCGGCGGAACCGGTGCCGTCGAGTCGATCCTCACCGTCAAGGCGCTGCAGGAGCGCAAGGCTCCCCCGACGATCAACATCGACACGGTCGATCCCGAGGTCCACATCAACATCGTCCGGGACACCCCGGCCGATCTGCCCGCCGGCGACATCGCGGCGATCTCGAACTCCTTCGGCTTCGGCGGCCACAACGCCGTCGTCGCGTTCAAGTCCGTCTGATGATCTGAGTGGCACTCGTGCGGCACCCGGCTGCGTGAGAGGTGAGGCCCCGGCGGAATCCGCCAATCCGCCGGGGCCTCTCGTCGTCTGCGGTGCCGACATCGTCGCGTCGTGTGCGCGCCGACCGCGGGAAGGACGAACGCCCCGAGGGGCACGCTGGAGGTAGGACAGCGTGCCCCTCGGGGCGGCATCGGCTGAAGCAGGAGGTCGGGACGCTCACCGTCCGGTCAGCGCAAGCTCGATTCCCGCCGACCGGTGCTCATCGGAGGAGAACCCGGTCGGCCGAGGTGGGGAGAGTCGGTTCCGGTTCAGCCGACCTTGGTCAGCCAGCGCACGGGTGCGCCCTCGCCGGCATGACGGAAGGCGTCGAGTTCCTCGTCCCACGCCTCGCCGAGGGCGAGAGCCATCTCCTCGGCGAGTTTGACGGGGTCTCCGGCAGCGCGTTCCATGACCGAGCGGATGCGGTCCTCGGGCACCATGATGTTGCCCGCCGAATCCGTCACGGCATGGTAGATGCCGAGATCAGGGGTGTGGCTCCAGCGACCGCCGTCGACTCCCGCGGAGGGTTCCTCGGTGACCTCGTAGCGCAGCGAGTCCCATCCGCGCAGAGCGGATGCGATGCGGGCCCCGGAGCCCGCGGGCGCGCGCCAGCAGACTTCCGCGCGCACAAGGCCTCGCGCCGCCGGCTGGGGTGTCCAGTCGAAGCGCGCTTGTGCGCCGATCGCCCCGCCCGCTGCCCATTCGATGTGCGGGCAGAGCGCGCGAGGTGCTGAGTGGACGAAGAGTACGCCCTGTGTCATATCCATGTGTGCCTCCTACCTCGGATACGTCTTCCCCTACGATCCGAACGGAGGTACAGGGCCCATGATAGACGAGAATCACGGTGAGACCAAACACCAAACCGCCTGGTGGCGCCCGGTATCGAATCGTGATGTGCGACCGGACTGCGGGGTGCGGCATTCTCTCTGCCGGCAGGGCAGCCATCTGAACGACGAAGCCCCACCGGCGCATGCGCTGGTGGGGCCCTGCATGGATCGGTGCCCCCGGCCGGACTTGAACCGGCGACCAAAGAATTATGAGTTCCCTGCTCTGACCAGCTGAGCTACGGGGGCAGACCGACACAAGATTAGCACCCGCCCGGGGCGTGCACCCATTCCGGGGACACGCCGGCGTCACTCGTCGACTGCAGGCATGATCCGCGTCAGCACGCTGCGAGCGGCGTCGACACAGGTGTAGCGCTCGGTGGTGATGTAGACGTCGTACATCGTCTGCCCGTCGCTGCCGGGGCCGTTGCGCTTCGAGGCCGCGACGAGCCCGGACCAGTCGGGGCCGACCACGACGACCCCGTGCTCGTTGCGGATCGGGTCGGAGGCGTCGGCGATTCCGCCGCGCACGCCGGGAACCGGCGGGATGGTGAAGCCGCCGGAGAACATCGCGGTCAGGCCGACCGTGTCACGGATGCGCTCGTAGCGCTCGTGGGTCGCCTGGGAGAACGTCTCGTCCTCGCCGAAGACCCCGAGGGCGATGGTGGCGGCACCCGAGGCCAGGGCGCGCTCCTCGAGGGCGGCGATCTGCTTGAGCAGGAGCTCCCAGTTCATCACCAGCGGCTCGCGGTGCAGGCCCTGAGCGATCGAGTAGGGAGTGCCTGTCGCCGGGAGATTGCGGGAATGATGATCGGCCAGCGCATCCTCGATCGGCTGCTCGAACGGTTCGGGCGATCGGGTCGACCGGCCGAAGTAGGGGCCGGACATGTACCGTGCGCCGAGCGCCCGCACCCGGTCGAGGTCGGCCTCCGAGGACACCCCCTCGGCGAGGATGACGGCGTTCGTCCTCTCGAGGTGGGCATGGAGCAGGCGGTTGAGCTCGGCGAGGTGCGAATCGCAGTCGATGCGCAGGACATCGGGGTGCAGGCCGACGACGGAGGGATTGACGAGGGGCACGAACGACGCGCTGCGCAGGTCGGCTCCGACCGCGGACATGCCCACACCCCAGCCCATCGAGCGGGCCTGACGCACGGAGCGCAGGACCGACGCCGGTGACGAGGACACCCGGGACGCATCGAGCTGCAGGATCACCGAGCGATCCGGCTCGGCGGTGCGATCCTCGAGCGTCGCGAAGGACTCCTCCTCCGCGCGGATGAACAGACGATTCGAGTTCGGAAGGCCCGCCGCCTCGGCGGTTCTGATGGCGGTGTCCCGCAGGGAGGCGTCGATGTCGCCGATGAGCTCAGAGGAGTGCATGGCGCGACGGAGGTTCTCCGATTCCGCATGACCGAGCGCGGGATCCCCGACGGGGGCTTGGAAGATCTGGTAGCCGACCTTGTCGAAGGTGAGGGAATCGACGACTGGCGCGAAGTAGGTCTCGATTCCGCCCGAGCGCACAAGCTCTTCGAGATCCAGCCTCTGTTCGTTCATCGTCTCAGTCAACGTGCGTCCTTCCGGTTTCGATCTGCAGCAACAGTCTTCCACAGAACCGACACCCCGGATTGTCTAAACTCCGTAACATTATTGCGCTGTCAGCTAACCCCTGTGGCCGCGCCGCACCTCGGCGAGGCCGGCGACACCGGCCAGAATGACGACAAACGAGATTGCCGCGAACGACCACATCATCGCGGCGTTCCAATCGCTGACGGCGACGACGGCGAAGGCCAGCGCGGTCATCATGGCCAGTCCCATCGACGTCCCGATCCGCTGCCCGGTCTGGAGCACTCCCCCGGCCGAGCCGGCGTAGCGCAGCGGGACCTCCTGCAGCGTCAGGGTCTGGTTGGGGCTGATGACGAGTCCCTGGGCGATGCCGATGAGGCTGAGCGTCGCAAGCATCCACCACTCGCTGCCGATGCCGAGGGTGAGCAGCCAGACGACCCCGATCGTCGTGACCAGTCCGGCCAGGCAGGTGACGATGCCCCACAGCACCATCTTCCGCCCGACCTGGAACACGAACCGGCCGGAGAGATCGGCCGACACCGCCGAGAGCAGCGCCGCGGGCAGACCGATCATGCCGGCGGCCAGAGCCGTGTGCCCGAGTCCCTGCTGCATGTAGACGGCGACGAGCACCCACACGCTGGTCACCCCCATGAAGTAGAGGGTGATGATGATCGATCCGTTGCTGAAGCTCTTCGTCCGGAACAGGACGAGGTCGACCATGGGTGCGCGCCCCCGCCGCGAGTATGCCCGCTCCCACCGCACCCAGATGAGGATCGTCAGCAGTCCCACCGGCAGAGCGAGCCAGACGAGAGGCGCCCCCGAGGATTCGACGAACGGGAGCAGGACCAGGAGCACGCCGAGGCCGAGCAGGACCGTGCCCACCGGATCGAGGTCGCGTCTGCCTCCGGAGACCGAGGGCTCCCCCTCCTCGGCGATCGCACGCCAGGCCGAGGACGGCAGCCAGCTCTTGGCGAGCACGAGCGACAGGGCGGCAAAGGGCACGTTGACGAGGAAGGATGCCCGCCAGCCGTGCTCCTGGCCCAGCAGCGCGATGAGCACTCCGCCGAGCACAGGCCCGATCGCGACCGACACCCCGACGACGGTTCCCATGAGCCCGAAGGCACGACCGCGCCTCGGACCCTGGAAGTACTGCTGGAGGAGCCCGACGACCTGCGGACTGAGGAATCCCGACCCCAGCCCCATGATCACGCGGGCGATGTTGAGGGTGAGCGGATCGGGGGCGAGCCCGGAGATGAGGGACGCGAGACCGAACAGCCCGACTCCGATGGCGAACAGCTGGCCCCGACCGAAGACGTCTCCGGCCCGTCCTGCGGCCACGAGGACCACGCCGAAGGACAGGGCGTACCCGGTGAGCACCCACTGGAGCTCGGACGAGGAGGCGCCGATGCTCGTCGCGATCGACGGCAGCACGACGTTGATGATCGACACCGACAGCAGCGACATGAACAGCGGAACGAGGGCGATGATGAGAATGCGCCTCTGGGTCTGGGTCAATCCGCTCTCATCGCTCACACCTTCACGTCTACTCCCTTGCTCGCCGAGGCGCAAGACAGGAGTCATCGCATCTTCACAGGTGAGATCGCCGAGGTGGGGCGTCAGTGGTCCAGAGCGTACCCTTCGACCGGGCCCTCGGGACCGGGCTTCCAGCCCAACGCCGGGGCGACGTGCTCGGCGAAGGACTCGAGGATGTGGAGGTTGTAGTCGACCCCGAGCTGATTGGGCACGGTGAGCATGAGCGTGTCGGCGGCCTCGATCGCCGGGTCCGCCCGGAGCTCGTCGATGAGCCTGTCGGGCTCGGCCGCATAGGTCCGCCCGAAAGTCGAGCGCAGTCCGTCGATGATTCCGATCTGGTCACTGTCGGCCCCGCTGCGCCGACCGAAGTAGAGATCGTCGAGGTCCGTGGTGATCGGGAAGACGCTGCGGCTGACCGACACTCGCGGTGTCCAGCCGTGGCCGGCGGCCGCCCACGCCTGCCGATAGCGATCGATCTGCTCGCGCTGGAGTTCGCCGAACGTCACTCCCGTGGCTTCGGTGAGCAGGGTCGAGCTCATGAGATTCACTCCCTGCTCGGCCGCCCACTCCGCGGTGGCCCGCGAGCCGGCTCCCCACCAGATCCGGCGGTCGAGGCCGGCCGAACGCGGTTCGATCGGGAGTCTCACACCGGGACCGAACTGAGCGGGATCGGCGTCGACCATCTCCCGGCCCCTGATCGCCGAGAGGAACCTGGCGAACTTCGTCCGGGCGATCTCCGCTCCCTTGCCGTCGACAGTGTCCTCATAGCCGAACGCCTCCCAGCCGCGCAGGGCAGGCTCCGGTGACCCCCTGCTGATGCCCAGGGCCACGCGTCCGTCGGAGAGGAGATCGAGCGCGGCGGCCTCCTCGGCGAGGTGGAGGGGATTCTCGTAGCGCATGTCGATGACGCCGGTGCCGACCTCGATGTGCCTCGTCCTGGCGGCGATCGCCGACAGCAGCGGAATCGGTGCGGCGGCCTGCTTCGCGAAGTGGTGAACGCGGAAGTACGCTCCGTTGACTCCGATCTCGTCGGCGCCGACCCCGATCTCGACTGCCTGCTGCAGCGCTTCCCGCGCGCCGAAGTCTCCGGAGATCGGTCCGGTGCCGTAGTGGCCGAAGCTGAGGAATCCGAATGCCTTCATACCCCGCTAACCTGGTTGATCGTTCAATTATTCCGCTGGTTCGGTCGGGAGACGACGATCCTGCCGAGACGGAGTGGCGGCCTCACCGCCGGTCGTCGGGATCGATCCGGCGGATGGTGCGGGCGGGGTTTCCCACGGCGACGACGTCGGCAGGCAGGTCCCTGGTAACGACGGCGCCTGCTCCGACCACGGTGTTCGGCCCGATGGTGACGCCCGGGCACACGATGACCCCACCCCCAAGCCAGACATTGTCACCGATGGTGATCGGTTCGGCGGCCTCGAGCTTGTCGCGTCGCGGTTCGGGGTCGATGGGGTGGGTCGGGGTGAGCAGTTGGACGTGGGGGCCGATCTGGCAGTCCTCACCGATCGTGATCGCCGCGACGTCGAGCGCGGTGAGCCCGACGTTGACGAAGGTCCGCGCACCGACTCGGAGGTTCTCACCGTAGTCGACGAACAGGGGCGGTCGGATGACCGCGTCGGCGCCGAGGTGGCCGAGCAGCTCCTCGAGCAGGGGGCGCGCCATCGCCTCGTCCTTCAGGAACGCCCGCTGATAGGCATCGGCGAGTCGAGCGGCCCGCAGGGCGATCCGTTCGCTCTCCGGGTCGTCAGCGATATAGAGGTCACCGGCGAGCATCCGCTCCCGGTTCGTGCGCTCGTCGCCCTCGAACCAGTCGGTCATGGCCTCCACGGTAGTACGGTCGCGCCGACGATTCCCACCGACCCGTCGCACGTCACGGCGTCGTGCACCCCGCCGCGTGCACGACGAAGGCCCCGTCGCGAACGACGGGGCCTTGACCTGCTCCCCCGGCTGGGCTCGAACCAGCGACCCTTCGATTAACAGTCGAATGCTCTGCCAACTGAGCTACGGAGGACTGACGCAGTTGCCAGCGCACGAGTAGACAGTCTAGCAAAGTCCGCGCCGCGCAGACAAAGCGCCAAGACGTGGTTTGGCTCACATCCGACTCGTATCGGGGCGGCCCGAGCTCCCGGCTGTAAAATCGAGACGTTCCTGCCTGTCCATCCCCACAGCGGAAGAGGCGCACGTGACCATAGTGGCAATCGTCCTCGCTGTACTCGCGGCCGTGGCCCTGGCCTACGGTGCCCTGTTCCAGCATCATGCCGTCGCTGACCAGGACGAATCCCACAACGGACTGAGCTGGGCCCACTTCAAGGAGCTGCTCGGCAGCGGCCGATGGCTGCTCGGACTGCTCGTCCTCGGACTCGGAACGGCGGGCAACTTCGTCGCGCTCGCATTGGCACCCGTCATGGTCGTCCAGCCGATCGGCGCTTTCTCCCTCATCGTCTCGGTCCTCCTCGGCGTGTGGCATCGTGACCTCCAGGTCAATCGTCGGCTCGTCGCGGCCGTGGCCGGCTGCATCGTGGGGGTGACGATCTTCGTCGCCCTCGCCGCGACGACGGCCCGGACCGAGGTCCACCTCGGCCGCGACGCCCTGCCGCTCGTCTGGATCTCGGCGATCGTCGTCGTCATCGGGCTGGCCATCATGGTCGTCTGGCGCCACGCCCCTCAGCTCGTCCTCATCACCGCCGCCGGACTGCTCTTCGCCTGCGTGGCGACGAACGCCCACCTCGTCAGCGTCCAGTTCCTCCGTGCGGGAATCGACCAGGTGACGTGGACCAATGTCGCCTGCCTTGCCGCCGCTGGGCTGATCGGCTCGTGGTTCGTGCAGAACGCCTATGCCGCCGGTCCTCCGGAGATGGTCATCGCCGGACTCACCGTGGTCGATCCCATCGCCGCGGTCGTGCTCGGGGCGGTCGTGCTCGGCGAGGCCTCCGCGGCTCCGGTGTGGCTGGTGACCGTGATGACGATTACAGGATTGGCCGCGTGTCTGTGCGTCGCTGTATTGTCGCGGTATCATCCAGACGTCCGAGATCGAGAAGAGGAACGCCGAGTCGCTCGCCGCACAGACTTGTCGACCGACACCGAGGAGTGCTGAACCCTGTCCGAGCATAGACGCCCCCGAGCCCGGCGCATTCTCATCCCCTCCGAAACCTATGCCCCCGAGGTCAATGGCGCCGCGAAGTTCGCCGAGCGCCTGGCCGCGGGACTGGCCGCCCGGGGCAACGACGTCCATGTCGCCTGTCCCTCGGCGACCGGCAGGGCCTCGGTGAGCGTCGAGGACGGAGTCACCGTCCACCGCCTGACCTCCCACCGCTGGCCGCTGCACCCGACATGGACGATCTGCATGCCGTGGGAGACCAAGCCCGAGATCGCTCGCCTCCTCGACACGCTCAGACCCGACGTCGTCCACACCCAGGCCCACTTCGTCATCGGCCGGTACGCCTTCTCCGAATCGATCAAGCGCAACATCCCCGTCGTCGCGACCAACCACTTCATGCCCGACAACGTCCGCCCCTACGTCCGGGCTCCGAAGAAGCTCATCGACGGGGGCACCGCGCTGGCCTGGTGGGATCTGCGCCGGAAGTTCCAGTCGGCGGACTTCATCACGGTCCCCACCCAGCTCGCGGCCGATCTGCTCACCCAGAACGGCTTCACCTCACCGATCAGGGCGGTCTCCTGCGGCATCGACCTGCAGCGCTTCTCCCAGGTCAACGGCTCCGCGCCCGCCGTCACCCAGGGCAACGGCACGATGCCGACCGCTCGCGCCGAGGCGACCGGGGGCGGCGGGGACGCCCGTGCCGATGACGTGTCGCAGGCTCCGCCGCGGGTGCTCTTCGTCGGCCGTCTCTCCGCCGAGAAGCACGTCGACGACATCGTCCGCGCCGTCGCCCGCACCGACCCGTCCTTCGGGCTCGAGCTCGACGTCGTCGGCGGCGGTGACCAGGAGGAACCGCTCAAGGCCCTCGCGGCCGAGCTGGGGATCGCCGATCGCGTCCACGTCCTCGGCAAGATCAGCGACAAGGCGCTCATGGACGCCTACCAGCGCTGCACCTTCTTCTGCATGCCCTCGACGGCGGAGCTCCAGTCCATCGCGACCCTCGAAGCGCTGGCCTTCGGCAAACCCGTCGTGCTCGCCGACGCGGTGGCCCTCCCCCATCTCGTCAGGGACGGGGTCAACGGCTACCTGTTCCCTCCGCGGGACATCGCCGAACTCGCCGAGCGCTTCACCCGGATCTGCACCCAGGCACCGGAGGAGCGCCGGGCGATGTGCCAGGCCTCCCTCGACCTCGTCGCCGTCCACGACATCGAGTACACGCTCGACACCTTCGAGACGATCTACACCCGGGTCATCGAGGACAAGGAGCGCTCGGCGGCCTGAACACCGTCGGCTCGCGGACCATCCGGTCGAGGTCGAGTCCGTCGACCATGTCGTCGACGCCTCTCCACGGCCTCTCGCCGGCGGCGGGTCCGAAACCCAGCGACTCGCACACCCAGGCGAACACGTCCTCCGGAGACCAGCCCAGTCCCTTGAGCTGCTGATAGGTCACGGCCCCGTCGCGTTTGGCCAGCCGCGCCCCGGTGGGGCTGAGGACGAGTGGGACGTGGACCCACCCGGGCATGGGCAGACCGAGCAGTCGGGCGAGGTGGGCCTGTCGCGGGGCCGAGCTGGCCAGGTCGTCGCCGCGCACCACCTCGTCGACCCCGCTCGCCGCGTCGTCGACGACGACGGTGAGGTTGTAGGCGAAGACCCCGTCACCGCGCCTGAGCACCAGATCGTCGACGACCGCCGTGACCGGACCGAGGAGCGCATCGTCGATCGTCACCTCGAGGTTCTCCGCACGCAGACGCAGGGCTGGCGACCGTCCCGCGGCCGCCAGCCGGTCCCGCTGCACGGCCCGCTCCTCCTCGCCGAGGCTGCGGCACGTTCCCGGATAGGCGCCGGGTGGGGCGTGGGGTGCGCTCGGCGCCTGCTGGATGTCGCGGCGCGAGCAGTAGCACTCGTAGACGAGACCGGCGACGTCGAGGTGCCGGATCGCCTCGGCGTAGTGCTCGTGACGGGTCGACTGGACGAGCGGGGGCTCGTCGGGGACGACGCCGAGCTCGGCGAACACCGCGAGCTGGGATTCGGCGGAGCCTGCCCGCACCCGGTCGAGATCCTCGATCCGCCACAGGAACCGTCGCCCGGTCTGCCGTGCACGCGCATAGGCTAGCAGGCCCGAGCGGATGTTGCCGATGTGGAGGTCACCGCTGGGGCTCGGGGCGAACCGCCCCGCCCCGATCGCTGCCCGGCTCACTACTCGGCGATGAGGTCGCGGTACTGGGGGAAGCGGCGCAGGTACTCCTGGACGTAGCTGCACGTCGGGATGATCGCCCCGCCCTCGGACCGGATCTGGTCGAGGACATGGGTGACCAGGGTGCGGGCGAACCCGCGGCGGGAGAAGTCCTCGGAGATGATCGTGTGCTGGAGCTCGAGCGTCGTGTCGTCGACGACCCGGTACCCGAGGAAGCCGATGAAGGTCACGGGATCCTCGGTCGTGACCATCTCGAACCGGTCCCTCTCGGGGTGCTTCGTCACCGTGACGGGGGTCGGGTTGAGTTCCGGCTGCATGCGCGACTCCTTGGGGTCTTCGAACGGTCACCCCTAGTCAAACACACCGGCGGGCGCGAGCACAGGGGCCGTTCGACCCGGACCTCGGATCGAACGGCCCCGCGCGCCGCCGGTGACCTCGTCGGGACTCAGGTGACCGTCTTGGCCGAGAGTCCCTCCGCGTCGACGTGGGCGGTGGTCTTGCGCTGCAGGCGCTTCTCGAGCCAGCGCGCGATTCCCGCGACGATCATGTTGATGACGATGAACAGGACCGCCCCGACGAGGAATGTCGGCAGCAGGTTGTTGTACTCGCGGCCGATGAGATTCACCTGGTAGAGCAGGTCCTGGTAGGTGACGATGAAGCCGAGGGCCGAGTCCTTGAGCAGGACGACGATCTGGGCGATGATCGTCGGCATCATCGCCCGCAGCGCCTGCGGCATGAGGACGAGGCTCATCACCTGGCCCGACCGCAGTCCGATCGCCATCGCCGCTTCCTTCTGCCCCTTGGGCACGGCGAGGATGCCGGCGCGGATGATCTCGGCGAGCACCATGCCGTTGTAGAGCGTGAGCCCGATGACGACGGACCAGAAGGGTCCGATCGTGTTGCCGAAGATGAGGAACATCGCGAAGATGAGCAGCAGCACGGGCACACCGCGGAAGAACTCGAGCACGATGGTGCCCGGCACCGAGATGAAGCGCCGGCTCGACAGCCGCAGCAGCGCGAACACGACCCCGACGACAAGGGCGAGCAGCGAGGCGACGACGGCGACCTTGAGCGTGGCGAGCATCCCCTGGAGCAGCACCATCTGGATCTGCGCGAACGTGAAGGGATACCACTTGGCCGCCTCGAGCTGACCGGCGTCGGCGAACTTCCAGATGATGAACGCGACGATCCCGGCGAGCACGAGCGCGGAGACGATGGAGATGATGACGTTGTTGCGGCGGGCCTTGGGTCCGGGTGCGTCGAAGAGCACCTGAGTCGGGGCGGTCATCGCAGGATCACCAGCTTCCTCTCGAGGTAGTCGAAGATCCGGCCGAGGATCAGCGCGAGGAGGAGGTAGGCCAGCGCGGTGCCGAACAGGATCGGGATGACGAGGTCACCGCGCAGCTCGATGGCATTGCGCATCGCGGAGATGAGCTCGCGGTTGTTGAACGCCGAGGCGATCGAGGTGTTCTTGAGCATCGCGATGATGACGCTGCCCAGCGGCGGGATGACGGTGCGGAACGCCTGCGGAAGGATGACCTCGCCCAGCGTCTGGCCGAAGGTGAGCCCGACCGCGCGGGCGGCCTCGGCCTGCCCGACGGGGATCGTCGCGATGCCGGACTTGAGGGTCTCGGCGACGAAGCAGGCCGTGTAGGCGGTGAGCGCGATGGTCGCGTAGACGAACGAGTTGAACGAGCTCGACCCGCCGAAGCGGATGTCGAGGAACGGCAGTCCGAAGGCGCAGAAGAACATCACCAGGGTCAGCGGCGTGTTCCGCACGACGTTGATGTAGGTCGACGCGGCCACTCGCAGCACGGGTGTCGGTGAGACCCGCATGCCGGCGAGGATCGTGCCGAGCACGAACGACCCGACGAGGGCGACCGTGAAGAGCTTGAGGGTTCCCCAGACGCCGCTGCCGAAGAGCCGGAGGAGTTCGGGAAGGTCCATTCCAGGTTCCTTAATCGATGCGAGGGCACCCGCGGGTGCCCTCGCATCATGTCAATCCGCTGCCGGCGTCAGTAGCGGTCGATCTCGGGCATCTGCACGCCTTCGGCGGAGCCGAGGGTGTACTCGAAGGCCTCTGTCCACTTGCCGTTGTCCATTCCCTTCTCGAGGGCGTCGTTGACCGCATCGCGCAGGGCCTGGTCGTCCTTGGGCAGGCCGACGCCGTAGGGCTCCTCGGTGAAGGGCTTGCCGACGACCTTGAACTCGCCCTCGAACTGTGCGGCGTAGCCGCGCAGGATCGCATCGTCGGTGGTCACCGCGTCGACGGACCCCGACTGCAGGTCGGTCACGCACTTGGAGTACGTGTCGTAGGTGACCAGTTCGGCCTCCGTGTACTTCTCCTCGATGTTCTGCGCGGGAGTAGAGCCGTCGACCGAGCAGACCTTCTTCCCGGCCAGATCCTCGGGACCGGCGATGTCGGAGTCGGCGGCGACGAGCAGATCCTGTCCGGCGACGTAGTACGGACCGGCGAAGTCGACGACCTTCTTGCGCTCATCGTTGATCGTGTAGGTGGCGACGACCATGTCGACGTTGCCCTGCTGGAGGAACGGCTCGCGGTTGGCCGAGACCGTCTCGGTGAACTCGATCTGATCGGCGCTGAACCCGAGCTCGGCGGCGACCATCTTGGCGATCTCGATGTCGAAGCCCTCCGGGGTGTCCGAGCCGGCCTTGACGTTGCCGAGTCCGGGCTGGTCGAACTTCACGCCGACCGTGAGCTTGCCGGCGTCCTTGGCCGCCTGCCAGGTCTTCGAGTCGGCGACATCGGCCGATTCGTTGACCGTGTACTCGGGGGCCGCCTTGGTCTCTCCGCCCCCCTCGGCCGGGGCGTCGGGGGTGCCGCCCTGGCCGCAGCCGCTGAGTGCGAGCAGTCCCACCGCGACTGAGGCGATTGACAGGCTGAGCTTCTTCATTGCTTCTCCTAGTGAGGTTGGTGCAGGGATCCGGGGGTGTGGATCTGAGGAATCAGTGAGTGAGGATCTTGGACAGGAAGTCCTTGGCGCGGGAGCTCTGCGGGTTGGTGAAGAACTCCTCGGGTTCGGCCACCTCGACGATCTCGCCGTCGGCCATGAAGACGACGCGGTTGGCCGCCTTGCGGGCGAATCCCATCTCGTGGGTGACGACGACCATCGTCATCCCGTCACGGGCGAGCTCGACCATGACGTCGAGGACCTCGTTGATCATCTCCGGGTCGAGCGCCGAGGTGGGCTCGTCGAAGAGCATCACCTTCGGCTTCATCGCCAGCGCCCGCGCGATCGCGACGCGCTGCTGCTGCCCGCCGGAGAGCTGCGCGGGGTACTTGTCGGCCTGGTGGGCGACGCCGACGCGTTCGAGCAGGGCCATCGCCTGCTTCTCGGCCTCGGCCTTCGAGAGCTTGCGGACCTTGATCGGGCCCAGGGTGACGTTCTCGAGGATCGTCTTGTGGGCGAAGAGGTTGAACGACTGGAACACCATGCCCACGTCCGAGCGCAGGGCCGCCAGGGCCGCGCCCTCGGCGGGCAGCTCCTTGCCGTCGATGGTGATCGTGCCCGAGGTGATCGTCTCGAGCCGGTTGATGGTCCGGCACAGCGTCGACTTGCCCGAGCCCGAGGGGCCGATGACGACGACGACCTCGCCGTGCCGGATGTCGAGATCGATGTGCTTGAGCGCGTGGAAATCACCGTAGTGCTTCTCGACGTTCGCCATTGACACAAGTACCTGTGATTCAGCTCTCATGGCCTCTGATCTTAGTGAATGGAGCGCGCTGAGGAGAAACCCCGCGTGCTCCCGGCTCAAATGCAACCGACTTGTGACCTGGGGAATCGGTCAGTGCGTCCCGCCCCTCACGATCCGCTCGCCCTCCTCGCGGAGTTCGACCTTGCGGATCTTGCCCGAGACCGTCATCGGGAAGGACTCGCGGACCTCGACGTAGCGGGGGATCTTGAAGTGGGCGAGATGACCCGTGCAGAACTCCCGCACCTCCTCCGCGCTCAGCGACTCCTCGCCGTCCTTGAGGATGACCCAGGCCATGAGCTCCTCCCCGTACTTCTCGTCGGGCACTCCGATGACCTGGACGTCCCTGATCTTGGGGTGGCGGTAGAGGAACTCCTCGATCTCGCGCGGGTAGATGTTCTCGCCCCCGCGGATGACCATGTCCTTGATCCGCCCGGAGATGTCGACGTAACCGTTCTCGTCCATGATCCCCAGGTCGCCCGAGTGCATCCAGCGGGCCGCGTCGATCGACTCGGCGGTCTTGTCGGGTTCGTTCCAGTAGCCGAGCATGACGGAGTAGCCGCGGGTGCAGAACTCCCCCTTCTGGCCGCGGGGAACCGTCTGCCCGGTGACGGGGTCGACGATCTTGACCTCGAGGTGCGGCATCACCCGCCCCACGGTCTGGGTCCTGGCCTCGAGCGAGTCGTCGACGCGGGTCATCGTGGAGACCGGCGAGGTCTCGGTCATTCCGTAGCAGATCGCGACCTCGTCCATGTGCATGTCGTCGATGACCCGGCGCATCACCTCGACGGGGCAGGGGGACCCGGCCATCACCCCGGTGCGCAGGCTGGCCAGGTCGAAGCCGGGGAACTCGGGGTGCTCGAGTTCGGCGATGAACATCGTCGGCACGCCGTAGAGGGAGGTCGCGCGCTCCTCGGCGACGGCGCGCAGGCTCGCCAGGGGGTCGAAGCCCGGGGAGGGCAGGACGATCGAGGCGCCGTGGCTCAGTGCCGCGAGGTTGCCGATGACCATGCCGAAGCAGTGGTAGTACGGGACCGGCAGGACGACGACGTCCGCGGGGCCGTAGCCGAGGAGCTCGCCGATGAAGAAGCCGTTGTTGAGGATGTTGTGGTGGCTCAGCGTCACTCCCTTGGGGAAGCCCGTGGTCCCCGAGGTGTACTGGATGTTGATCGGATCGTCGGCGGACAGCGCGTCCATCGCCTGGCGCAGGCGCACCTCGTACTTCGCGTGCGCGTCGTCGAGCAGTCCCCGACCGAGGTCCATGAGCAGGGCGAAGGACTCGCGTTCGGAGATCACCGACTCGCCGAGGAGGTCGCCCGGGACCGTGTCGATGAAGAGCAGATCGAGGCCGGCCACCTTTCCGGCGACCTCGGTGGCCATCGCGTGGTAGTCCGAGTGCGGTGGCGCGGTGATCTGCGAGACGAGCAGGCTCATTCCCGACTGCTTGACGACGTATTCGAGTTCGTGGACGCGATAGGCGGGGTTGACGTTGACGAGGATCGCCCCGATCTTCGCCGTCGCGTACTGGATGAGCGCCCATTCGGCGACGTTCTGGGCCCAGATCCCGACCCGGTCGCCCTGGGAGACGCCGCGTTCGAGCAGTCCCGCCGCGAGGGCGTCGGTGTCGCGGTCGAACTGCGCATAGGTCCACCGTCGACCCGAGTGGCGGTCGGTGAGGGCGGGCGCCTGGGCGTGCACGGCGGCGACGGCACGGAAGTTCGCGGGGATGGTCTCGCCGAGCAGCGGTGTCGTCGAGGGGCCTGAGGAATAGGAGAGCTGTGGCATGTGACGGGTCCTTTCCGCAGAGGGCAACTGTGACTTACTGCACAGTACTCCATCGGCGGTCGCCGGCGCAGAAGCTCGTGAGGAAATCGTGGCCGGGATCGCCCGGAGCGGTCCTGACCTCGGTGAGCGGTGCGACGGTGACGGCAGTCCCCTTGTCGATGTGCACGAGCGTCGTCGCGAGTGCAGTGACGTCGTCGACGTCGTGGGTGATGAGCAGTGCGCTGCGCCCGGTGAGCTCGTGGGCCAGCACCTGCCGGGTCTCGATGCGGACGTCGACGTCGAGGGCGGCCAGGGGCTCGTCGAGGAGGAGCAGCACCGGATCGATGACGAGTGCCCGGGCCAGGGCGATCCGGGCGGCCTGTCCCCCGGACACCGCTTCGGGGCGGCGGTGGGCGAGATGGCCGACGCCGAGGCGCTCGAGCATCGCCGCGGCCGTCCGCCGGGCCTCGGACTTCGGTCGCCCGTGCGCGCGCAGCCCGAAGGCGACGTTGTCGATGACGCTGAGATGGGGGAAGAGCAGGGGGTTCTGCCCGAGGTGGACGATGCCGCGGGCATGGACGGGCGGCCACTGACCGGCCGCGAGGTCGAAGATCGGCGAACCGTCGATGCGCAGCCGGCCCGTGTCGGGAAGGAGGGCGCCGGTCATGATCCCGAAGAGGCTCGACTTCCCTGCGCCGTTGCGTCCGATGATCGCCGTCGTCGATCCCCCGGGCAGAGTCAGGTCGAGGGCGAGTCCGCGTTCGGCCAGGCGCGCACGAAGGCTGATGGCCCCGGGCCGCTCGGCTCCGGAAGTCGGCGCCCCGGCGGGAGGTGGATCCGCGCGCCGGTCCGCCTCGGGGCGCCCATCCGCCTGGGAGTCGCTCTCGGGTCGGATCCGCAGGTTCGGGGCGTGCGGGGAGCGGTAGGCGAGGACGATGATGAGCACCGCGACGGCGATGAGCAGCAGCGACAGCGCGATCGCCGCACCGGGGTCGGATTCGCGCACGAGGTAGATCTGCAGCGGCATGGTCCGGGTGACGCCGGACAGCGATCCCGCGAAGGTCAGGGTCGCCCCGAACTCCCCGAGCGACCGGGCGAAGCACAGGATCGCCCCGGTGATGATGCCCTGCCGCAGCAGCGGGAGGGTGATCGAGACGAGCACCCGGGTGGGTCGGGCCCCCAGCTCGGCGGCGGCCAGTTCGTGGTCCCGACCGCGGGAGGCGACAGCGGTCTCGACCGACATGACCATGAACGGCAGGGAGACGAACACCTGGGCGACGACGACGGCCGCGCTCGTGTAGGCCAGCCCGAGGCCGAGCTCCTCGAGGGTCGAGCCGAGGACCGCGCTGCGTCCGAACGTGTAGAGCAGCGCGAGCCCGCTGACGACGGGCGGGAGCACGAGCGGGAGGAGGATGAGGGTGCGCAGGATCCGGTGCCCGGGGAACGGCCTCGCCGCGAGCAGGCAGCCCAGGGGGAAGCCGATGAGGACGCAGACGAGCGCGGAGATCACCGAGGTCGTCAGCGACAGTCCCATGGCCAGCCGCGATTCCGGGGCGAGCAGGACCTCGCCGAGGTGGGCGAGGTCGACGCGGGCGCTCAGCCCGATGATCGGCAGGAGGAGGACGGCGACGCCCAGTCCGGCCGGCGCCCAGAGCCATCCCGGGGCTCCCGGTCGCCGGTCCGCGACTCGCCTGCTCACGGCGCACCGAACCCGGCGTCGGTGAGGATCCGCTGTGCCCGGTCGGAGCGGAGGAACTCGACGAAGGCGCGCGCATCGGCCTCTTCGCCCCCGGCGACGGCGGCGGCCGGGTAGCGGTTGACCACGTCCTCGGCGCCGTCGAGGACAACCTCGTCGACGTCCGGGTCGGCGCGGCGCACATCGGTGCGGTAGACGATCCCGGCATCGGCCTGGCCGCTGCTCACCTTGCCGAGGACATCGGTGACGGAGTTCTCCTCGCTGACCGGATCGAGGTCGGCTCCGACCGCCTGCTCCCACCGCTGGGTCGCCGCCCCGCAGGGCACCTGCGGGGCGCAGACGACGAGGTCGACGCCGGCGAGGTCGTCCGCCGAGGCGATCGCCCGCGGGTTGCCGGCGGTCACCGCCAGGCTCAGGGTGTTGGTGGCGAACACCGCGGGCTGCCCGACGAGGGCTCCCCTGGACTCGAGATCGCCCATCGTCTCCACGTCTGCCGTGGCGACGACATCGGCAGGCGCCCCTTCGGAGATCTGGGCGACGAGGTCGGCCGAGCCCGCGAAGGAGAATCGGACGTCGACATCGGTGGAGAAGCCGTCGGCGAGGTCCTCGAACACCTCCGAGAGCGAGGCCGCAGCGAAGACCGTGAGCGTGCGCTCACCGGGGGACGCACAGCCGCTGACGGCGACGAGGAGGAGGGCGCAGAGCGCGACGGCGGACTTCATTCTCCCATCGTAACCGCAGATGCGTCTTTCCAACCGTGCTTGAACCGCATCCGCGGCTGCTCAGTGCTCCTGGGGTCGGTCGATCGAGATCATCGTCGCCTTGACCGAGGCGGTGGCCACGATTCCGGCCTCGAGGTCGAGCTCCCGGCATGCCTCGGCCGACATCAGCGACACCACCCGGTACGGTCCGCATTGGAGGCTGACCTGGGCCATCACCCCGTCGACGACGACATCGGTGACGAGACCGGTGAAGCGGTTGCGCGCCGAGCTGAGGACCCCGCTGGGGTCGTCGAGCGTCGCACCGGACTCCTGGGCGATGGCGGCGAGCTCGCGTCCGTCGACGACGACGCGGTTCGACTCGTCCCGACCGCCGGTGATCCTGCCGTCGGCGATCCAGCGCCGCACCGTGTCGTCGCTGACGCCGAGGAATCGCGCCGCCTGACCGATGCGCAGACGGCTCATTCGAGGGCTCCCACCCATTCGTCGTCGCCGTCGGTGAAGTACTGGTGCTTCCAGATCGCGACCCGCACCTTGACCTCGTCGACGAGCTCGGCGCAGGCGGCGAAGGACTCGCGCCGGTGCGCCGAGGCGACGACGGCGGCCAGCGCCACATCGCCGATGACCAGATCCCCGACGCGGTGGACGACGGCGATCCTCACCTCGGGGTGCCGGGATGCGATGTCGGCGGCCACCTCGGCGAGCTGCGCGGCCGCGAGGGGATGGGACTCGTAGGACAGCCGCAGCACCCCGCGACCCTCGTCGTGGTCGCGGATGACGCCGGAGAAGCCGACGACGGCCCCGCAGTCCTCGGCGGCGACGAGAGGTTCGAGATCCTCGGTGCTGATGGGCGTCTCGACGATCGCGGTGTGGACGACGCTCATCCCTCCCGGCTCCAGTCCCCGCTGCGTCCGCCGGACTTCTCGACGACCTTGATGTCGCCGATGACGGCCCGGTTGTCGACGGCCTTGATCATGTCGAAGATCGTCAGGGCCGCCACCGACACCGCGGTCAGTGCCTCCATCTCGACACCAGTCTTCGACACGGTCCTGACGGCGGCGCGGATGCGCACGGCAGCGGAGTCGAGCTCGAACTCGACGTCGATACCAGTCAGCGGCAGAGGATGGCACAGCGGGATGAGATCGCTCGTCTTCTTGGCCCCCATCACCCCGGCGATGCGCGCCACGGGCAGGGCATCGCCCTTGGGCAGCCCCGCCTCGGCGATCATGTCGATGACCTCCGGACGGGTGGTGATGACGGCGGTGGCGACGGCCCGTCGCTTCGTCACGTCCTTGTCCCCCACGTCGACCATGTGGGCCGCGCCGGTGTCGTCGATGTGCGACAGTGTCATGAGATCCTCCAGGTCTTGAGCACGACGTTCTCGTCGGCACGGTCGGTGCCCGGGGCGGAGTCTCGGCCGCCGGGGGCGTCGGGTCCATCGTCGCACGGCGGGATGAAGACGAGGTGCGTGCTCCGGGCGTAGCTGTGGAGCAGGTGGGAGCGCGACCCGCCGACGAGTTCGAGCCCGGACCCGGCGAGCACGGCCCGCCGGATCTGCAGCTTCCCGCTCGGGGGCGCCTCGTCGAGCCCGCCGGGAAGGCGGTGGTGCTCGACGGGGCGCGGGTCCTCGTCGACGTCGAGGCGCAGCAGCGCCGGCCGGAGGAACATCTCGAAGCTGATCAGGGCGCTGACGGGGTTCCCGGGCAGAGCCACCCACGGATGCCCGGCCAGCGTTCCGCAGCCCTGGGGTCCGCCGGGCTGCATCGCGACGACGGTGAAGTCCATGGCCGCGGTGGGGTCGAGGTCCGCGGCGAGTTTGACGACCTCATGGGCGCCTTTGGAGACGCCGCCGGTGGACACGACGAGGTCGGCGTCGCTCGCGCTCACCTGCTCGAGCAGGGCCTGCGGGTCATCGGGGACGCTCAAGGTCTCCACCGAGGCACCGAGGCGGTGCAGATGAGCGGCGAGGGTGATCGCGTTGGCGTCGTGGATCCGGGCGGAGGCCTCGGGGCCGTCGCCCGGCGCGGCCGCGATCTCGTCGCCCGTGCTCACCAGCAGCACCCGGGGCAGCCGCAGGACCTCGAGCCGGTCCACTCCGCAGGCGGCCGCGACTCCGAGGCGGGCGGGTGAGAGCATCGCCCCGGCCTCGAGGACCCGGGTGCCGGCGGTGACATCGCTGCCGCGGCGGCGGACGAAGTCACCGGCTGTCGCGGGCCTGAGTAGGGTGATCTCGGGGGCGTCGAAGCGTCCCGGCCGCGTCGCTTCGACGGGCACGACGAGGTCGGTGCCGGGAGGCAGCGGGGCGCCGGTCATGATCTCGACAGCGGTCCCCTCCTCCACCTCGGTGCCGACGGCACCCGCCGCGACGCGGCCGCGCACGGGGATCGGACCGCCGGTCCCGGCCGTGGACGCCGAGAGTGCGTACCCATCCATGCTCGAGTTGTCGAACCCGGGGACGTCGATCGGCGAGCGGACATCGGCGGTCAGCCGACGCGGCCGATCGAGCAGCCGCGTGAGCTCGAGCGTCTCCGTTCCACCCAGTGGAGAGATCAGCTCGCTCACACGTCGACGATGCATGATGGGTTGTGTCATGGGACGATACTATCGAAGGTGTCGTCGACGAGGAGGAGGACCGCAGATGGGCAGGATCAGCTTGCCGACGCCTGTGCCGAGGACTCCGACGGTCGACCCCGGAGCGACGTTCACCGCCCATCGGGAGGACTCCCTGCTCGACACGTTCGGGCGTCGGGCGCGCGACCTGCGCGTGTCCCTCACCGACTTCTGCAACCTCCGCTGCAGCTACTGCATGCCGGAGGAGGGCGTCGAGTTCATGTCCCGCGAGTCGGCGATGACGGCCGAGGAGATCGTGAGATTCGTGAGGATCGGGGTCGAGAAGTTCGGCGTCGACCAGGTCCGGTTCACCGGTGGCGAGCCGCTGACCCGCCGGGATATCACCGACATCATCGCCGGGGTCGCCGACCTCGACCCGCGGCCCAACATCGCGTTGACGACGAACGCGATCGGGCTCGACAACCGGGCGCAGAGGCTCAAGGACGCCGGTCTCGATCGCATCAACGTCTCGCTCGACACCGTCGACCCCGACACCTTCGCCCGGATCACCCGGCGGCCGTTCCTCGACCGCGTCCTCGCCGGCATCCGCGGGGCGCAGGACGCCGGTCTCGACCCGGTCAAGATCAACGCCGTGCTGCTCCCGGGAGTCAACGACCAGCAGGCTCCCGATCTCCTCGCCTGGTGCCTCGAGCGGGGCCTGCGCCTGCGCTTCATCGAGCAGATGCCCCTCGATGCCGGACACTCCTGGGCGCGGACGTCGATGATCACGGCCGCGGACATCTTCGCCCTGCTCGACCCCCACTACATCCTCACCCCGGACTCGGCGCCGCGCGGCGGTGCCCCCGCGGAGAAGTTCCTCGTCGCCCGCCGGGATCGGCCCGATGTCGTCCTCGGCGACGTCGGGATCATCGCCTCGGTGACGAGGCCCTTCTGCGCCGACTGCACGCGGACCCGGCTCACGGCCGAGGGACGAGTGCGCACCTGCCTGTTCTCGCGCACCGAGGTGGACCTGCTCTCGGCCATGCGCGCCGGCGCCGACGACGAGACGATCGCGAACCTGTGGAAGGGCGCCCACTGGGCGAAGCTCGCCGGCCACGGGATGGACTCCGAGGATTTCGAACAGCCCCAACGACCCATGAGCGCCATCGGAGGATAACGTGTCACAGGTCAGCGTCCGCTTCTTCGCCGCCGCCCGCGAGGCCTTCGGGACGAAGGAGCAGTCGATCACCGCCGGCAGCCTCGGCGACGTCGTCTCCACCCTCACCGAGGCGGCCAGCCCCGAGGCGGCGACCGTCCTGTCGCGCTCGAGCTTCCTCGTCAACTCCGTCGCCGCGACCGACCGTGATCATCCGCTCGCGGAGGGCGACACGATCGACGTCCTCCCGCCCTTCGCCGGCGGCTGAGCCTGGTCGTCGTCGCCGGCCGAGCGGAATCGCCGGCTGCTGAGCCGACGAGACCTCAGAGTCGGGAGAGGTAGGCGAGGTATCCCCCGGACACCGAGCTGACGTCGAAGCCCCGCGCGCGCAGGGCGGCACAGGCGCGGGCCGAACGGACGCCGGATCGGCAGTAGAGGGCGACGCTGCGACCGGCGATGGCCTCAGGATGCTCCAGCAGCTCGTCCATCGGCAGGTGCTCGGCACCCGGGACCATCCCGGCCGACACCTCCGCGGGCTCCCGGATGTCGATGAGGTCGACCCCACCGGGGAACTGCGCCCACGTCACGGTGGGCGTCTCGTCCGTGCTCGTCGGGCATGCGGCCGTTCCCTGCTCCCCCGCCCCTTCGCCGTAGTCGCCGAGGTGGCTGTGCAGGTCCGCCACCGCCGGTCGCCGCGGATTCCGACCGACGGGCACCGTCTCCCAGGTCGCGGTGAGACTGTCGTAGATCGACACGGCATCGTGCAGCGGGGTGCCGATGCCCGCGAGGAGCTTGATCGTCTCCATCGCCATCGCCGCCCCGATGCTGCCGCACAGGGCGCCGATGACTCCGGCAGTGGCGCAGTCGGGCACCGAACCCGGTGCGGGAACGACCGGGTAGAGGTCGCGCAGGGTCGCGCCGCGGCGGGCGTCGAAGACCGCGACCTGGCCGTCGAAGCCGAGGATCGTGCCCCAGACGAGCGGCACCCCGAGGATCTCGCAGGCGTCGTTGGCGAGGTAGCGGGTGGCGAAGTTGTCACTGCCGTCGACGACGACATCGGCTCCGCCGACGAGGTCGAGGGCGTTGTCGACGGTGAGCAGGACCGGATGGGTGACGATCTCGATGGAGGAGTTGAGCTCGGCGAGTCGGTCCCTCGCCGAGTCGACCTTGCGGCGGCCCACGCCGGTCTCGGAGTGGATGAACTGGCGGTGGAGGTTGCTCAGCTCGACGACGTCGGGGTCGACGATGCTCAGTCGGCCGACTCCGGCGGCGGCGAGGTAGGTGAGCACAGGGGCCCCCAGGCCGCCGGCGCCGATGACGAGGACATGCGCGTCCGTCAGCGCCTCCTGGCCCGCAGCTCCGAAGCCGTCGAGGCGGATCTGGCGGGCATAGCGCTGTCGTTGGGCGGAGGTCAGGGGTGCCATGCCTCCCAGTCTAGATCGCTCCTCGGCAGGACCGCCCGCCCGGTCATGGGCGGCCTCGACTCAGCAGGGAAGGATGTCGACGACATCGCCGGGACGGAACGCGGCCGGGGCTCTCGGCACCCGGATGATGGCGTCGGCACGGGCGAAGTCGTGGAGTCGGGAGCGCGGCATCGCCTCGACCTCACCGTTCGGGGTGAAGACTCCAGGTCGCAGGGAGACGCCTCGAGGGTGACCGCTGAGATCGTCGCCGGCGGCCACTGCCTTCCGCCACCGGTTCGCCAACGGTCCCGCCCCGAGGAGGGTGCGGGCGAAGAGGTGGAAGGAGACGTGTGCGGCGGCGGGGGTGCCGGGGAAGTGCAGGAGGGGCGTTCCCCGGTAGCGCCCGTGGCCCTGCGGTCCCCCGGGTCTCATGGCCACACGGCCGAACGTCGAGTGGGCTCCTTCGAGGGCCGACCGCACGACCTCATAGGCGCCCTGGCTGATCCCCCCGGTCGTGATGACGAGGTCGGTGTCGGCGCTGAGCTCCTCGAGCACCTGGAGGAAGGCCTCGGGGTCGTCACCGCAGACGCGGGTGTGCGCGCTGGCGCCGGCACTCGCGATCGCCGCCTCGAGCATCGGCAGGTTCGAGTTGAGGATGAGTGCGGCCGGGCTCTGCGCCGAGGCGTCGGCGACGACGGCGTCGGGAGCGCCGAGTTCGTCACCGGTGACGATGAGCCCGACATGCAGCGGACGGGTGACGTCGACGGCGGCGATGCCGAGCATCGCGAGCAGGCCGGTCCCGGCATCCGTGATGAGGTCTCCGGGTGCGAGGACGACGGTCCCGGCGCCGACGTCCTCTCCGACCCTCCGGATGTTCCAGCCGGACGGAAGGTCGGCGGGAAGGTCCGCGATCCGGATCGTCGACGGAACCCCACCGGCCGGCTGCGCGTCGGTGAACTCGACCGGGACGACCGCCTCGGCGCCGGAGGGCACATGGGCGCCTGTCATCACCCGGACCGCCGTGCCCTGCTCGAGGACCACGTACGGCCGTCCTGCCGCGATGTCGCCGACGACGCTGACCTCACCGCCCGATCGCGCGGCTGCCAGCGCCGCCGCATCGAGGGCGAAGCCGTCCATCGCCGAGGTGGGCACTCGCGGGACGGACTGCGGGGCCCTCACCTCATGCGCCGTGCGTCTCCCCAGCGCCGCCTCGAGGCCCACGACCTCCGACGTCGGCCGGGGACGCAGATCGGCGAGGAGTCGGTCATAGTCTTCGGGTTCCACGGGGCTCCTTCCTTCAGTGTCCGATCCTACGAGGTCGCCGACCGCGGGCAACGCCATGGGAGACGGCGGTGGCCTAAGGTGAGACCGTGGACAAGGACCTCGCACCCGGAACCGAGACGCGACAGCGCTTCGCGGTCGTCTCGTGGCCGGGCTCCGCCGCTCTGCTGCTGGCTGCTTCGGCCGTGCTCATCTTCGGCGTCGGCACCTCGGTTCCCGACTGGCGAAGTCTCGGTTACGTTCCGATGATCGCTGCCATCGCTCTCGCCTGGTGGGTCGACCGTGAGTTCGGCCGGGATCTCACCGTCATCGCCGCCTGCCTGGCGCTCATCTCGTCGATCTCCGTCGAGGCCGACATCTCGTGGACGAACATCGCCCGGATGGGCGCGGTCCTCTCCGCCGTCGTCATCGGTCCGTGGCTGATCACCCGGCAGTGGTTCGGTGACCGGACGATCGTGTTCCCGCGCCGGCGGGGGCGGAAGTGGTCACCGCTCGAATGGTCGTGGCTGGTCTTCGTCATCGTCGTCGCCTGGCTGATCCTGCCGCCGTACTTCATGGGCACCGGGGTCTACCGCAACTGGCCGCCGGTGACCGAGTGGCACGAGGTGCTGCGCCTGTTCTTCGGCGTCAACGCCGTGGGCATCTGGGACGAGCTGTTCTTCATCTGCACGGTCTTCGCCCTGCTGCGCAAGCACTTCGCCTTCTGGAGCGCGAACGTCATCACGTCGATGATCTTCGTCGCCTTCCTGTGGGAGCTCGGCTACCGTTCGATCGGGCCGCTGCTGACGATTCCGTTCGCGCTCATACAGGCGTTCGTCTTCACCCGGACGAAGTCGCTGCCGTACACGATCACCGTCCACCTGCTCTTCGACGCCATCGTCTTCCTCACGATCGTCGCCGCCCATCACCCGTGGCTGCGCGTGATCTTCCTCGGATTCTGAGGCGACCCGTCCCGCAGACGACTCCGCCCTGCCCACCGGTCGGTCTCCGGTGGACAGGGCGAAGGGGCTCTGACGGCAGCCGCGTCGACCCGGCGACAGCCGCCGGACTGCCTCAGCGCACTCCGCGCAGGGCCTTGAGCATCGGCTTCGTCAGCGTCAGGGCGAGCAGACCGAGCACGATCGAGGCGATGCCCAGTGCCGTCCAGTACGGCACCTGGTTGGCCGCGTCGTAGTAGCCGCCGAGCACACCCGAGAGCGCGGTGCCCACACCCGAGGAGAGGAAGAACACGGCGATCATCTGCGACTGGAACACCTTCGGGGCGACCTTCGTCGAGAACGACAGGCCGACCGGGGAGATGAGGAGTTCGGCCCACACGAAGAGCATCATGATGAGCATGACCCACAGCAGCGGCGTCTGGTTGGCGCCGGCGGTGGCGAACGGCAGGAACAGCAGGTAGGCGATGCCGATGATGACGAGCGACAGGCCCGCCTTGACCGGAGTCGAGATCTGCCGCGTTCCCAGCTTCATCCAGATGGTGGCGAAGATCGGGGCGAAGATGATGACGAACAGCGCGGGGATCAGCTGGATCCAGTTGATCGGCATCTCCCAGCCGAAGATCATCCGGTTCATCTGCGAGTCCGAGTAGGCGGTCATGACGCCGAAGACCTGCTGGTAGAGCGACCAGAACACCACCGAGGTGACGAAGAACGGGATGAACGCGAGCACCCGGGAGCGCTCCTCCGGCCCGGCCTGCGGGCTCGTGAGCATGACGACGAAGTAGCAGGCGGCGGCGCCGGCGGAGATTCCGGCGGTCCACCAGGCGAGGTTGCCGGGGTTGACCACCTCGGTCATCCAGGCGATGACGACGAGCACGACGACGAGCACGATCGCGGCGAAGAAGAGCACCAGCTTGGACGCGGGCAGCGGGTTGACCGGGTGCCGCGCCTCCTCCGGCAGGGACTTCCTCGCGGTCGCATAGATGATGAGTCCCAGTGCCATGCCGACGGCGGCGGCGCCGAAGCCGAAGTGGAATCCGATCTCCTTCTGGAGCAGTCCGGTGATCAGCGGCCCGAGCAGGGCTCCGATGTTGACGCCCATGTAGAAGATCGTGAAGCCGGCGTCCCTGCGCGGATCCTTCTCCTCATAGAGCTCACCGACGAGGGCGGAGGCGTTGGCCTTGAGCCCGCCGGAGCCGAGCGCCACGAGGATGAGGCCGCCGGCGACGCCCGCGTATCCGGGGACGAGGGCGAGGCAGATGTGGCCGGCCATGATGATCATCGCCGAGTAGAAGAGGACCTTCTCCGCGCCGACGACCCGGTCGGCGATCCACGCTCCGAGGATCGTGGCGAGGAAGACGGCGCCGCCATAGGCGCCGACGATGCCGATCGCCGTCGGCTGGGGCATGCCCAGTCCGCCCTCGGAGACCTGGAAGTACAGATAGATGGCGAGGATGCCGTTCATCCCGTAGTAGGAGAAGCGCTCCCACAGTTCGAGGCTGAACAGCTGCAGGAGAGGGAAGGGATGCCCGAAGAACCGGGTGTCGTTCCGCACGGCCTCGGTGCTTGTCGAGGTGCTCGTTGACATAGTGTGCTTTCCGTTGTGCCGGGCGAGGCGCGCCAACGTCGGTGCGCATCGCAATGGACAAGCGGTGATATTACTCTCCGGACACCTCAGGCGTCACATGGCCGGATGATTGGGACGGACCGTCCCAATCGGCGGAAATCAGGTGTGAACCAGGTCTCTTCTCCGGCGTCGGGCGCGGATGAGCAGATTGAGGAGACCGGCGAGGACGACGAGCGCTGACGCCGCCATCGGGACCATCATCGCGGTCGCCGTCCCCGCAGCTTCGGCGAGGATCCCGTTGACCGCCGAGGCGAGCGACTGACCGACGATGATCGCCGAACCGACCATCGACATCACCGTCGCCGATCGGCCCTGCGGGCTGCGTTCGGCGGCGAGGCTGAACAGGGTCACCAGGGTCGGACCGACTGCGCAGCCCATGAGCAGCAGGGCGATGACGACCATGATCATGTCGGCGGCGACCGACATGGTCACGGCCCCGGCGAGCAGCACCGGCGCGAAGCACAGCCACCGGGCCCAGAGCGCGAATCGGGGTGAGAAGAAGGCCACCGAGATCGCGAAGACGGCCGAGCCGATGCCCATGATCCCGTAGATCAGGCCCGCCTGCTCGGGATGCCTGAGGTCGTTCGTCAGCGAGGTCAGGGCGGTCAGCGTCGAGCCGAAGACCATTCCGATGCCGAGGACGCCGAGCACGATGACGAGGATCCCGAAGGTGAACAGCTCTCGTGCAGGAGCCTGGACCGGGGTGTCGGCGGCGGCGTGGGGTCGCACGCGACCCGTGCGGTGGAGGGCGAAGGAGGACACGAAGACCAGTGTCATGACGACCGCGCCGATGATCGGGGCCACCGGGTGCAGGGCGGTGGCGAGGAGTCCGACGACGAAGGGCCCGAAGACGAAGACCACCTCGTCGGCCGCGGACTCGTAGGCCATCGTCCCGTTGAGGACCTTCGGCCGGCGCTGCGCGGGCAGGCGCGACATGACGATCTCGACGAGGCGCGAGCGCGACATGGGCGCGACCTGCGGGGCGGTGGCGCCGATGGCGAAGGCCGCCGCGAGGACGACCCAGTCGGACAATGGCGAGTAGACCACCCAGGCCATGAAGATGAGCGCCAGGCAGTTGAGGAGCCCGACGACGAGGAGGACGGGGCGCTGTCCCCATCTGTCGGCCGCGGCACCGATGAAGGAGCCGAAGAGCGCGGTGCCGAGACCGACCATGGCCGAGTTGATGCCGCCGAGGCTCATCGACCCGCGCCCGGCGACGACGAGGGTGAGGACCCCGATGACGACCATGGCGTAGGGCAGGCGGGCCATGAACGCGATGGGGAAATAGCTGCGCCCGACGACGGAGAGCAGCGACGGCGACGTGACGGTTGTGGTGCTGTTCATCTCAATCCAGTTCCTACCCGCTGTCGCGGGGTTTCGTGCCGCCGTGGTGACCTGGATCAAATCACTCGGTAGATGCACAGGGTTGCTGTGTGCAGGGTCGGACCGCCGCGATCGGACCGCTGACCGGGGAATTCGTGTTCCCGTCAGCACGGGCGACCGTGACAAGACACCTCTATGAAATCACAGTCAGCAGGCAGGCGGCATCTCTCAGGTCGGCACAGCTGCTCCCCCCGAAGCGATGGTCAGTGCCAAGGTAATGCAGTATCGTGCACTATGTGGATATCGAAGCAGAGACGCTCGCGCGTGCGATCGGAGCGCGAGTGAAGCAGGAGCGAAAAGGCCGCAGCTGGACACTCGACCAGCTTGCCGCGGTCGCCGGTGTGAGCCGCCGCATGCTCGTCAATGTCGAACAGGGCTCCGTGAACCCGAGCGTGGGCACTCTGCTGCGGCTGTCGGAAGCGCTCGGCGTCAGTCTGCCCGCCCTGGTGGAACCACCGGCTCCACGGGCGGCGAAAGTCATCAGGCGCGGCGAGGGGGCGGCCCTGTGGACGGGAGACCGGGGCGGGCAGGGCGTGCTCGTCGCGTCCGCCGACACGACCGACGCCATCGAGCTGTGGGATTGGACGCTCGCCGCCGGCGAGCAGCATGTGAGCGAACCGCACAGCGACGGCACACGTGAGCTCCTGCACGTCCAGGACGGCGCGGCGACCGTGACCGTCGGCGACGACCGCTTCGACCTCCACGCCGGTGATGCGCTGTCCTTCCATGGCGATGTCGCCCACTCGTACTCGAACCCGACTCGAGACAGCACTCGATTCTCGCTCACGGTCTTCGAGCCGAGAGCGGGAGCCGCTCACAGAACGGAGCTCCCCCATGCCTGACACGATGACCACCGAAGCGTTCCTCGCCGCCGCCACAGTGGAACCGGCAGTGTTCGACCTGCGCCCGGACTATCGGGCCATGCTCCTCGTCATCGACGGCCTCACCCCGTCCCTCACCGCCGAGGTGGGCGGTCGAACCGTGGATGAGCTCATCGCGGCCGCCGAAGCCCACGCGCGAGGCCTGCTCGCCGAGTCCCCCGTGGAGGAGCTGCCCCACATCGCGGCGTGGCGTGAGGCTTACCGCGGGTTCGGGGCGAAGCCGCAGCGCACCCGCAACAGCCTCGAAGCCCTCACCCGCCGATCCGAGAAGGGTCTGCCGCGGGTGAACGCGCTCACCGATGTCTACAACGCGATCTCGGTGCTCCACCAGATTCCCTTCGGCGGTGAGGACTTCCACCGGTATCAGGGTCCGCCACGACTGATCCGCGCCACCGGCACCGAGCCGTTCGACACCACAGCGAACGGCGAGCCCACGATCGAGTATCCGGATTCCGGCGAGGTCGTCTGGTGTGATGACACCGGTGTGACCTGCCGCCGTTGGAACTGGCGCCAAGGCCGCCGAACCGGGTTGAGCGATGACACTCGGACTGCGTTCTTCATCCTCGATGCGCTCGCCCCCGCCACTGATGACGACCTCGGCGCTGCAGTCGATGCACTCACCGAGGCATTAGCCGGACTCGGTTCCGACGTCCACGTGACCAGGCGCCTGATCGGATCATGATGAACTTCCAGCGACAGGCCCCAGGGGTCCCGCCGTGGTCGATGGCCGTCGCCGCGATGCTCGCCGTCCAGCTCTCCAACGCGCTGTCCGTGCCCGTCATCGGGCAGGTCGGCGCGGCAGGCACCGCGTGGCTGCGCATGTGCTTCGGTGTCGTGTTCCTCTGGATGATCGCCCGCCCCGCGATCCGCTCCCTGCGCCGCAAGGACGTTCCCGCGCTCATCGCGCTCGGAGTGGTCACCGGGTTCATGACGACGTTCTTCCTCGCCGCGGTCGAGCGCATCCCGCTCGGCACTGCCGTCGCGATCGAGTTCCTCGGACCGCTGACCGTCGCGGGACTCATGGGCAAACACCGCAAGGCACTCATCTGGCCCCTCCTGGCGTTCGTCGGCGTGGTGCTGCTGACAGAGCCGTGGCACGGCAGCATCGACCTCGCAGGCGTCGGGTTCGCCCTCGCGGCGGGTGCGTGCTGGGGTCTGTACAACGTGCTCACCCAACATGTGGGCGATCAGTTCTCCGGCATCAGCGGCCTCTCTCTGACGATCCCGGTCGCGGCACTCGCGACGCTTCCGGCCGGTCTGCCCCAGGTCATCGGCGGCGATCTCACCTGGTGGGTGCTTCCGGCTGCGGCAGGGATCGCGCTCATCACACCGGTGATCGCGTTCGGGCTCGAGATGCTCGCCCTGCGCCGCATGACCCACACCGCGTTCGGCACCCTCCTGTCGATCGAGCCCGCGTTCGGCATCCTCATCGGACTGCTCGTCCTCGCCCAACAGCCGACACGCACGCAATTGATCGGGATCACTCTCGTCATCGTCGCAGGGGCTGCCGCTCAGCGCGGCGGCAGGCGTTCGCCCACCCCAGTCGTCATCGCACCCGAAACGGGGACCCCATGACCATCAGACCGAAATACATCTCCACGTTCATTGTCGAGACCAGGAACCTCAACCCGATCCTCGGGCTCGGACACCGACCCGAACTGGAGCAGTCATGACCGACATCTTCACCGGGCTGAGCGCGTTCCCGCTCACGCCATTGCACGACGACACCGTCGACGAGACGGCATTCGCCGGGCTCGTCGAACGGCTGGCGACGGTCGGGGTGGACTCGATCACCGCGCTCGGGTCGACTGGCTCCTACGCCTACCTCACCCCGGACGAACGTGCCCGCGTCGCCCGCCTCGCCGTCGAGCACGCGGGCGCGACCCCGGTATTCGTCGGGGTCGGGGGCCTGCGCACCTCTCAGGTACTCGCCCATGTCGACAGCGCGGAGGCGGCGGGCGCTGCCGGGGTGCTGCTGGCCCCGATGACGTATCAGCCACTCACGCACGACGATGTTTTCGAGCTGTTCCGCACCGTCACCGAGCACACCCGGCTGCCGGTGATCGTCTACGACAATCCCGGCACCACCCACTTCACCTTCACCACCGAGCTGTACGCGCGGATCGCCGAACTGCCGGGCATCGCATCGATCAAGATCCCAGGCGTCCCCACCGACCCGCACCAGGCCGCCGAGCAGGTTTCGCGGATTCGGTCCGTGATCCCGGAGCACGTCACCATCGGGGTCTCGGGAGACGCTTTCGGCGCGCCCGGCTTGATTGCCGGCTGCGACGCCTGGTACTCGGTCATCGGCGGCATCCTCCCCGAACCGGCACTGTCCATCACCCGCGCCGTCCACGAGGGCCGCCCGGACGACGCCGCCGCGGAGTCGCAGCGACTCGCCCCGCTCTGGGAGCTGTTCTCCGAGCTGGGAGGCAGCCTCCGCGTGACCGCCGCGATCGCCGAACACCTCGACCTCGCTCCGCGGAAGTGTCTGCCGCTGCCGATCCAGGGGCTCACCGAGGATCAGCGGGCACGGGTCGCCCATGTGGTGGACCGGCTCGGCCTTGGCTGAGACTGCACAGACGCCACAGGCGACGACCCCGACCACCGGAAGAGATTCACAGAAGGAGATGTCGATGAACACCGAAGAGTTCCTCACCCGGATGAATGCCGGAGAGCCGGCCCTGCCCGGCAGCCATCTCGCGCAGACGATGGACGAGCTCGCGAACGAGGCCATTGCACTGTGTATGGAGCTCAACACCCGGAACACCACCCCTGAGGAGCGGATCGAGATCATGTCGAGGATCACCGGGCGGGAGGTCCCGGCATCGTTTCGCGTCTTCCCACCGTTCACGACCGACTGCGGGAAGAACATCAGGGTGGGAGAGCGGGTGTTCGTCAACAGCGGGTGCCGGTTCCAGGACCAGGGCGGCATCACGATCGGAGATGACGCCCTGATCGGCCACAACGTCGTCATCGCCACCCTCAACCACGACCTCGATCCGGACAGTCGCGCGAGCACGGTGCCGAAGCCCGTGGTCATCGGGAGCAAGGTCTGGATCGGCGCGAACGCGACCATCCTGCCGGGCGTGACCATCGGCGATGGCGCGGTCGTCGCGGCAGGAGCGGTCGTCACCAAGGACGTCCCCGCCCGAACGATCGTCGGCGGGGTGCCGGCCAAGGCGATCAGGGTGATCTGACCGACCAGGTCTTTCCCAAACGCGACTCAGTGAGAACGCAGATCGGTCTGAGACGATGCAGAGATGAATTTCCTCTCCCGAGTCATCGTCAATGCCTGCGCCATCTGGGTTGCGGCATGGATCCTGCCAGGCGTCGCCATCGAGGGCAACCGCCTGGTCGAGGAGCAGACCGGTCCCATCCCCGCGACGATCATCTCCTACCTCGTCATCGGCCTGATCTTCGGTCTGGCGAACGCGTTCATCAAGCCGATCCTCTCGCTGCTCTCGGCTCCGATCACCTGCCTGACCCTGGGCCTGTTCTCCATCGTCATCAACGCCATCATGCTCGCGCTGACGAGCTGGCTCAGCGGATTCACCCCGTTCCGATTCACCATCGACTCGTTCTTCTTCTCCGCGATCCTCGCCGCCCTCATCGTCTCCATCGTCTCCGCCCTGCTGGGATGGCTCGTGCCGGAGAGGACATCCGAGCGCGACTGACCCACGTGGCTACTCTACAGCATGTAGACTGTAGCCAGTGTGTCCAACTGCACCCAACGATCGTCGGAGGAGAACATGTCCCATCCCGTCGCGAAGCGGCCGAAGAACTCGCCCACTGTGGCTGACGTCCTCGTCTTCGTCGTCGCGCTCGCCATCTTCCTGTTCGGGCTCTACCTGTTCGGGTGGTCGTTCTCCGCACCCGTGGGCACCGAGTTCTGGGTGTTCTGGGCAGGACTGCTCGTCTCCAGCTTCGCCTTCCTGGTGCCGATGATCTTCCAGTGGACCAAGGATCCCCGTCCCTGATCAGACCCGGCCCCTGACCGGACTCAAGCGGCCCGTTGCGAAACCTTCGCAACGGGCCGCTTCTTCCATGCCCACAGATCGTTGCCGGTGGGAGATCCTCGCTCTCCCTTGACGCGCCCCCTCTTCAATGGTTCACTAGTTGAGTAACTAACCAAGGAGGTTGGGCATGGTCGATGCCACGACGCCGCTGTTCATCAGGATCGCGGAGGACCTCGAGCATGAGATCCTGCGCGGCACCTATCCCCCGGACACCCCGGTTCCCTCGACGAACGAGCTCGCCAGGTTCATCCGGGTCAACCCCGCCACCGCCGGAAAGGGGCTCAACCTCCTCGTCGATCGCGGGGTGCTCTACAAGCGCCGCGGCATCGGGATGTTCGTCTCCCCGACCGCCCGGGACACCATCCGGTCCCGTCGCCGCACGGAGTTCGCGGCCGATTACATCGACCCTCTCCTCGCCGAGGCGCATCGCCTCGGCATCGACCTCGACACCCTCATCGAGATGCTCACGAGCAGTGCGACCGAGCACGACGGGCACGGCCGATCCGCCACCGACCTGACAAGGGAATCATCATGACCAGTGCAGCCAGCACCTCGGCGCTGACGAAGTCGTACGGCCCGACCCGCGCGTGCGACGCCGTCACCGTCGACATCCGCGACCACACGATCACCGGTCTCCTCGGTCGCAACGGCGCCGGCAAGACCACTCTCATGCAGTTGCTCACCGGGCAGCTCATGGCCACCTCCGGGACCGCGACGGTGTTCGGACAGCCGGTCTTCGAGAACCCCGACGCGCTGTCGCGGATCTGCTTCATCCAGGAGAACCAGCGCTATCCCGACGCCCTGACCGCGACCGACCTCCTGCGGGTCGCCGCCCGCATCTACCCGAACTGGGACGAGACCCTGGCACGGACCCTGGTCTCCGACTTCCGCCTGCCGCTGCGCACGGGCGTCGACAAGAAGCTCTCCCGCGGTCAGCGCTCGGCCCTGGGCATCGTCATCGGCCTCGCCTCCCGGGCCGAGCTGTCCCTGTTCGACGAGCCCTACCTCGGTCTCGACGCCGTGGCCCGGCAGCTCTTCTACGACCACCTGCTCGCGGAGTTCGCCGACCATCCTCGCGCAATGGTCGTCTCCACCCATCTCATCGACGAGGCCGCCGACCTCCTCGAGGACGTCATCGTCCTCGACCGCGGCCGGGTCCTCGTCACGGGCACCGCCGAGGAACTCGGTGCGGCCGCACTCGAGGTCACCGGCCCCGCGGATGAGGTCGAACGGCGCACCGCAGGTCTGCGCCTGCTCTCGGACCGCCGCCTCGGCGCACTGCGCCAGGTGCGGGTGATCCCGGGACCGGACACCCGCCTCGGCGACCTCGATGTCGCCCCCGTCTCCCTCCAGGACTTCATCGTCGCCCTCTCGACCGCACCTGAGCACGGCTGCGACCACACGCCGGAGTCCGCGACCGTCCTCACCGACCAGGGAATGAGCTGATCACCGTGAATCGCACCCGCGAGGCATTCGCCCTCATCACCGCCGACCGCAAGAGCATCATCGGCGTCCCGCTCGCCTTCACCGGCGCGGCGTTCCTCGTCGTCCTCGGCGTCGGCATCTGCTTCCTCCTCTTCTCCTCCGACCCGAACTACCGGTCGGGGCTGAGCGAGGGCATGAAATGGTCGGGCGCCGTCTTCACCGTGCTCGGACCTCTGTTCGCCACCGGCGCCCTGCTCATGGCCAACACGTTCGAACTGGCCCTCGGACTGAGCCTGACCCGCCGGGAGTACACCCGTGCCGCCCTGTGCTTCTACCTCGTCCAGGCCGTCATCGCGGCCGTCGTCATGACACTCGTCCGCCAGGTCGAGGTCGCGACGAACGGCTGGGGACTGTCCGTGAGGTTCTTCGACGTCGTCTACCTCGGCCAGGGACCGTGGTGGCAGTTCGCGATCCAGGCGTTCCTCGTCGTCCTCCTCGGCTCGCTGCTGCTCGCCCTCATCACCATCTGCGGTCAGCGCTGGAGGAGGACGGCCTGGTACTCCATGGGCCTCGGGCTCCTCGTCGTCGTGGCCGTCGTCGTCCTCGTCGCCGCGCTCGACTGGAACGCATTCCGCGAGTTCCTCGCCCTGCCCTGGACGGCGTGGATGGCGATCCTGGCGATCGCCGGCCTCGTCATGACCGCAGCACTGAACGCGATCACCCGGCGCTACGAGATCCGCTGAGCGCGCCTCACGGTCCGGTTCCTCATCGCTGAGCTGCTCAATCCCGTTCCCGGGAGAAGTCCATGATCGCCGAGGCGGCGGCCTCCGGACGCTCATAGTGGACCAGATGCCCCACCCCGGACAGTTCGACGAACCGCGCATCGGCCAGTCCGGCGACGAAGTCCCTGGTTACGGAGATCGGGGCGATGGCATCCCTGTCCCCCGCGATGACGAGCACCGGCATGCTCAGGTCCGCGGCCACCTCGGTGACGGTGTGGGCGACCGAGACCTCGAAGGCCTGGGCCAGGGACTGCCGGTCGCTGAAGGTGGAGAAGTGCCGGTCATGCTGATCGTGGATGTAGCGCCGCAGACCGGGGTCCCTCGTCGTCGCCATCACCTCGCTCATCAGGCGCACGATGACCGGATTCGCGAGCAGCCGCCGCCCCCACGCCTCGGGCAGCCGGGCACCGAGATCGTAGTAGAGGCGGGTGAGCGCGGTCATCACCGTCGCCGGCCCCTCGAGCGCGGGCGAGGTGATCGGATTGATGAGGATGAGCTCCGGGACCAGCTCCGGGTGAGTGCGCGCGGTGTGGGCGGTGAGGATCGATCCGAAGGAGTGTCCGGCGAGGATCGGCGGAGCCTGCCAGCGATCGGTCACCTCGGCGATGAGCGCGGCGATGTGGGCGCAGTAGCTGTCGAGGCCGAGGCCGCCCGGCAGCGGACCGCTCTCGCCGAAGCCGGGAAGGTCGGGCACGATGACCTCGCGGTCGCGCACCGCCGCACCGATGAGGTCCATCCCGTGATGATCGCCCCGGAACCCGTGGATCATGAGGACAGGACGCCTGCCGGTGTGTCGCGCGGCGGCGGGCCCCGGGTCACCGGCGGGCCCCGGGTCACCGGCGGGCCCCGGGTCACCGGCGGGCCCCGGGTCACCGGCGGGCCCGCCGTGACCCGGCCGCGGCGAATGGACCCACACCGGGCCCTGGTGGCCGTCCACCGCGAGCTCGAGGCGCCGAGGCCGTGGGATCGGCACGCTCAGACGTCGGAGGAGGACCGGCGGGGCACCACGACGACCGGCACCGGCAGGACCCGCAGGAGCCTGCGGGCGCGGGCGCCGATGACGACCTTTCCGCCGCGACCCAGCCGGGAGGATCCGATGAACGCCAGGTCTCCCGGCTTCCAGTCGACGCTCTCGGCGGCCTCTTCGATGTCGGCTCCGGCCTGGGACTTGACGACGGCGCGACCGGTCTCGAAGAGATCGGCGGCCCGTTTGGCCAGCACCGCTCCCCCGTACTCCTCCGTGAACTCCGTGATCTCGGCGACCTCGTCCTCGGCCAGACCGTCGTTCTCGATGAGGGACAGCAGCCTGAGGTCGACGTCGAGTTCGAGCGCCGCCTTCACCGCGGTCCCGATCAGCGCGGTGGCACCGGGACGGGCTCCGAAGAGAGCCGTGACCCGGGTGATCGGACCGATGTCCGACCTCCCGGACGGTGCCAGCACGACAGGCACGGGAGAGGAGTGCAGCAGCGCCGAGGCGACGGTGCCGATCCGGAACTGGCGCATCAGGGTCGCGGCGCGGGCCCCGATGACGATGGCCGCCGCGCCCTCGGCCTCGGCGACCTCCATGAGGCCCTTCGACTCGTTGGCACTGGCGTGGATGACGCCTCGAGCGCGCAGATCCTCGGGGATGAGGGCCAGCGCCTCGTCGAGCCAGTCCTCGAGCTGCTGGCCGACGATGCCGCTGCCGTCGGCGGGAATCGCGTTGGCGGCATTCAACGTCGATGACTCCGGGCGCACGATCGTGACGACGAGTTCGACGTCGATGGAGCGGGCGATCGAGATGGCCAGGGCGATGGCGTCCCGGCCGCGATCGGTGGCGATGTAGCCGACGACGAGTCGTCGAGGGGCTGCCTGTGACATGGTGTTCTCCCGTTCGAATCGCGATCCTTCGGGAATTCTACGTGCTCGTGACTATCCCCTCGAATCGCCGACGAATTCGGTGCCGGCGAATGCGGCGCCGACGATGAGTGAGGAATAAAGTTCACATTCCCCTGAACGAAACTCCCCAGGAGGACTGCAGGCGTGTTAGATTGATCACGCAATCAAGGATTCGCAGCCACAGATTGCCACCACTAAACCCTGAGCGTCGACGCCGCTCAGCAGTCATCCGCGATGAGAAGGGAGCGCAGCATGTTGACAACCTCGATGCACACAGTCGGTTGCCACTCGACCGCTGCCGACTCGATCGGCGGACGAGGACTCGCCGGCTGATCCCTCAGCCGCATCTGACGTCTGCCTCACCGGACGCTGTCGTCCACCGGATCCCCGCACAGTTCTCCATCGCCCCTGACCTCGTCATCTCCCTGCCCGCAGCGGAGTCGACCATCACGGAGCGGTCCCTGAACCGGAATCCGGCACGCACGGTTGGCGTTCCCGGCGACTCATCGCACAGCTGATCCTCGTCAATTCCGGCAGGGATTTCCCCGGATCGATTCCGGCAGGTTTCTCGCCGGGGATTCCGAGCGACCAGCGACTCTATCCGCAGGCGATTCATCCCGCCGTTCACCCGGCGATCTCTCCTGCCCAGAATGTCAAAGGAAGAGCTTTGTCCACTGCATTCCCATTCACCTTTCCGCGCCGGATCGCGCTGAGCACCGGCCTGAGACTCATCGAGTGGGCCAGACGTCCGGACGCCTCGGCGACCGCGTCGGTCACCGCTCATCACCGCCGTGCCCTCGAGGTCGAACGCCTCGCCCTCGAGGAGGCCCTCATCGACCACCGGCAGCGCCATGTCGACCGCTACCTCTCCGAGGTCCGGCAGGTGCTGTGACGAGGTCGCGACGGACTCCCGTCCTCGACGCGGTGGCGGCTCCGCCGGCGTTCCCGCCGGTGGAGCCGCCACCGCCCGTCTGTGAGCCTCCCTTCTCAGCTGAGGTGATGGACGTCCTGGAGGCGGTACACCGGGGTGTCGATGCCCTCCCAGCGCGCCTTGAGCTGGAGCGCGAGATAGAGGGAGTAGTGGCGCGACTGGTGGAGGTTGCCGCCGTGGAACCACAGGTTCGGCTGCTGGGTGGGCTTCCACATGTTCCGCTGCTCCCCCTCCCATGGCCCCGGATCCTTCGTCGTGTCCGAACCGAGTCCCCAGCACTTGCCGACCGTGTCGGCGACCTCCTGACTGATGAGATCGGCGGCCCACCCGTTCATCGATCCGTATCCGGTGGCGTAGACGATGAGGTCGGCCTCGAGCTCGGTGCCGTCGGCGAGGACGACGGAGTCCTCGGTGAGGTGATCGACCTGTCCCTTCGCGAGCCCGACCTGTCCGTCGGCGACGAGCTCGGCGGCCCCGACATCGATGTAATAGCCCGATCCCCGGCGCAGGTACTTGAGGAAGAGACCCGAGCCGTCGTCGCCGAAGTCGAGGTCGAATCCGGCCGCCTCCAACCGGTCGTAGAATTCCTTGTCGCGGTCCCTGATCTTCTCGTAGAGGGGGATCTGGAACTCGTGCATAATGCGGTAGGGCAGGGACGCGAAGATGAGATCGGCCTTCTCCGTCGTCACCCCCGATTCGACGGCCCGCTCGGAGTAGAGGTCGCCCAGACCGATCTCCATGAGCGAATCGCTCTTGACGATGTGGGTGCTCGACCGCTGGACCATCGTCACCTCGGCACCGTGCTCATGAAGGGCTCCGCAGATGTCGAAGGCCGAGTTGTTGCTTCCGATGACGACGACCTTCTTCCCTGCATAGTCATCGGGGCCTGGATGCTGAGAGGAATGCTGCTGCTCTCCGCGGAAAACGTCCTGCCCGGGGAACGAGGGCACATTCGGCTTGCCGGACATACCTGTCGCCAGCACGAGCTGGGTCGGGTGCAGGGTGATCCGCTCACCCTTCCGGTCGAGGTCGACGTCCCAGCGTCCGCTCTCCTCGTCGAACCGCGCGCTGAGCGCCGTCGTCGCCGACCAGTAGGGCACCTCCATGATCGTCGTGTAGGCCTCGAGCCAGTCGGCGATCTTGTCCTTGGGCGCGAAGACCGGCCAGTTGTCGGGGAACTTGAGATAGGGCAGATGGTCGTACCAGACGGGGTCGTGGAGGCACAGCGACTTGTAGCGCGAGCGCCATTGGTCGCCCGGACGGTTCCACCGGTCGACGACGAGAGCGGGAACCCCGAGCTGGCGCAGCCGTGCCCCCAACGCGATCCCGCCCTGGCCGCCTCCGATGACGAGCGTGTAGGGCTGAGCCTGGAGCCCCCAGGCGGCGTCCTCCTCCGCGCGCTTCTCCGACCACGTCTTCCGGTGCGGATCGACGCCGTGCTCGGCGCCTGCCGGTCGACGTCGTCCTCGGGGCTCCTCGTGCCCGGTGAGCTCCTGGAGCGAGGTGAGGAAGGTCCAGGCCCGCGGCCGGTCCTCGTCGATGAGCCGCACCAGGCCCTTGCCAGTGCCCACTGCTGTCCGGAAGGTGAACCAGGCCGTCGTCGTCCCGTCGACGGCCTCCGCCGGCTCGCTGAGCTCGAAGCCGGACGGACCGACGCGCTCCAGGGTGTTCTCGAGCAGATCGCGGACACCGTCACGGTT
Organism: Brevibacterium sanguinis; assembly: GCF_003315415.1. Taxonomy (GTDB): domain Bacteria; phylum Actinomycetota; class Actinomycetes; order Actinomycetales; family Brevibacteriaceae; genus Brevibacterium; species Brevibacterium celere_A. Next base: position 94,831 of record NZ_QNSB01000005.1, on the reverse strand, counting down.
CTCCACGGTGGTGAGGTTCCACGAGAAGGACACCAGGTCCCGCCAGAAGCTCGTCGTGGCGAACAGATCGACGGCGGCTTCGATGTGCCGGGCCGTCAGCGCCGACTCGAGCGCGGCGAGCCATCCGCGGGCGATGGCGTCGGGGTCATCCCCCGCCTGAAGGTGCAGTTCTGTCTCGGTCCGTTCCTGTGTAGCAGTCATGTCACTCCTCGTCGTTGAGCTGTGTGACTGACATGCTATGAATCGCCCACCGCACCGGACAGGGTTGCACCGGGTTGCATCGTGGTCTGCCTCACATGTCGTGTGGGCACCGCCTGTACCCTGGTGGCATGCCCGTCAGAGATCTGGCCGCGCTGGCGAGGACGCTCGAGCGCATCCACGGTGCGGTGGTGTCAGGACAGCCACCGCCGAGCGGACCGCGCTCGCTCGTCGCCCGCTCATGGGAGCGGATGATCGCTCTCGGCATCGATCCCGACGGCCGCAATGCCCGGGTGATCTCCGATCCCGGCGAGGTGGAGTCGAGACGACGGTCGACGAGGCTGAGGTTCGTCGTCGACGAGCTCGTCCAGACCCTGCTGCGGCTGCCCGACGCCGCGGACCTCATCCTCGTCATCGCCGATGCCGACGGTGTGATCCTGTGGCGCGACGGTGCCGTGGGCGCTCGCCGGAGGGCCGACGGGCTCGGCTTCGTCGAGGGCGCCCACTGGACGGAGTCGATCGTCGGCACGAATGCGATCGGCACCGCTCTGGCCGAGGAGGCACCCGTGCAGCTGTTCTCCGCGGAGCACTTCGAGACCTCCCAGCATCCCTGGTTCTGCAGTGCGGTGCCCGTCCACGACCCCGGTGACGGCTCGCTGCTCGGCATCGTCGACATCAGCGGGCCGGCATTCACTCTGCAGCCGACCATGCAGGCCCTGGTGACGACAGCGGTCCGCCTCGCCGAGGCGCGTCTGCAGATCCACCGCCAGACCGCCCTGATGCGGCTGCGGGACCGGTACGCGACCCTGCTGGCGGGAACGACCGGTCCGATCGTGATCGTCGACGACGACGGCTGGGTGGCGTTGGCTCAGGGGATCCTCGTCAAGGATCGCATCGAAGCCCCGGATCCCGGTCGAGCGGTCCATCTGCCCGGTGCCGGCCCCTGCCTGCCCGAACGGATCGACGGTGGCTGGATCCTCCGGCCGGGCGGGTCCGCACGGCTCAGGGTCAGGGTGAGCGCCGGGTCCACCTCGGTGCAGATCGAGTCCGACAACGGCGTTCTCCGGGTTCCGCTCACCCAGCGGCGTCGGCAGATCGTCGAGGAGATCACCAGGGCAGGCCGCCGGGGAACGACCGCGAAGGAGCTCAGCCGACGGCTCTACGGCGACGACGAGCACGTGGTCACGGTCCGCGCCGAGGTCTCCCGGCTGCGGCGCAGCCTTGGCGCGCTCCTGACGACGCAGCCCTACCGCTGGTCGGACGAGATCGACATCCTCGACGAACGAGCGACCGATCGGGTGCCACCGGCATGACGACGCGACGCCGACGCGCCGATGGTGTGTCGAGCGTCACTCTCCGACGATTTGGCGCCGGACGCGCTTCTGAGTAATATTGATCAGGCAAGCGGGGGTATGGCGCAGTTGGTAGCGCGTCTCCATGGCATGGAGAAGGTCAGGGGTTCGAATCCCCTTACCTCCACCGCGAGAAGGCCGGATTCCACTCAGTGGATTCCGGCCTTCGTCGTTCCCGTCCTCGGGACAGGCCACCCCGTTCCCGAGGCGAGTCGAGCAGGACGATGCCGATCACGGCGAGAGCGCCGAGCACCGCATCGGGCAGCCACGTGCCGAGTGCCGCGAGGTGCCAGACGAAGAACAGCGGCAGCGCCCACAGGGCAAGGCGCGAGACCGTCGAGTGGGGCGCGGTCCAGGTCGCGGCCAGCCCGAGCACCGAGGCGAGGACGCCGAACGAGCCGATGAGCACGACGGCCGCGGGTGCGAAGGGGTCGGGGGCGAATGCGGTCGAGACCGCGATGAGGCCGCAGAGTGCGAACTCGATGGTGAGGATCGTCTGGGCGCAGCGGGTGCGGATCCGCCGGGTCCGGGTGGCTGCGGTGGCGGTCGAGGTGTTCATGTCGTCGTCCGTTCGTGAGTCGATGCGGGGATGGTGCCTGCGAATCTATGCCCGCCACCGGCGCCGCCGGCACTGTGGGCGACCGCAATTCGGGGTGGGGAGGACCGCACACCGCCGTCGATCGGCCATTGCCGCCCGCTCGGCCGCTGGAGATAATCGGGAGATGACGACACGGGTCGATCTGCCGCCTCTCCTGGCAGGCGCAGTCTCCGGCGCGGCGCTGGTCATCGCCGGTGCCGCGATCCCCGGCGTGGAATCGGCACTGCTCGTCCCGGCGCTGTTCGTCCTGGCCGGCGTCCTCGGGCCGCTGTGGCAGGCGGCGGCTCTCACCTGCCGACTGCTCGTGGCGATCGGCGCGGCCCACTCGATCGCCTTCGCCGCCGCCTCCGCGGCCCGCATCGGTCCGGACGGGGCGGCGTGGTGGCACCTGCTCGCCCAGCTGCTCTTCGTCTCCGGTTTCGCCCTTCTCGTCGTCCTGGCCTCCGCCTATCCCGCAGGGCCCGTCCCCGGACCGGCGTGGTGGGCCTTTTCCGCGCTGGTCCTCCCCCTGCTCGCCGCGGTCTCGGGTCCCACCCCGGCAGTGCTCGGCGAGGGACGGCTCGGCCCGATAACCGCTCTCCTCCCGAGTGCCGTCGCCGATGCGGCCGTCCTCGTCTTCGCGCTTCCGCCGGCCGCGGCCGTCATCGCCGTGACGAGGTTCGTCCGCGACGGTCGCGATGTCCGCGGTCGCCTCACCCTGCCGCTGGCGGCAGTGCTCCTCGTCGGGGTGCTCCTGACGATCGGGGCCCTGGTCCCCGGCGGATTCTCCACTGCGGCGTTCCTGCTGGCGGCGCCGCTGCTGCCCGTGGCGCTCGTCGCGGGGAGTCGGACTTCCGCCCCTGCCGGCGGTGCCGGCCTGCCCGATTCCGTCGCCGCGGCGCGTCTCGCCGCCCTCACCCCGCGTGAGCGCGAGGTGCTGGCACTCATGGCCGAGGGGCGTGGGAACGTCGAGATCGGTCGGGCGCTGCACATCTCCCTGTCGGCGGTCGAGAAGCATTCCACCGCGATCTTCTCCAAGCTCGGCGTCAGCGGGCAGCCCGGGAGGCACCGGAGAGTCGCCGCCGTCGTCACCTATCTCCGCGGGACACCTCCGGATCGGGTCGGGTGACGGCGGCGGGATGACCCCGAGCGACGAGAGTGCTCGGTCAGCACAGCGGCCGACGTCCGGCCTCGAGGTCGAGCAGGAGGTGCTTGGTGTGCGCACCCCAGGCGTATCCGGTCATCGTGCCGTTGGCGCCGATGACCCGGTGGCAGGGGACGATGATGGTGATCGGGTTCCTCCCGTTGGCGGCTCCGACTGCTCGCGCAGCGGTGGGGCGCCCCAGCCAGCCCGCGAGCTCCCCATAGCCGGCGGTGGATCCGTACGGGATCGTCGTCAGCGCCCGCCAGACCTGACGTTGGAACTCCGTGCCCGTCGGCGCGAGCGGCAGGTCGAACTCCCGCCGCGCACCGGTGAAGTACTCCCCCAGCTGCACCGCCGCCACCTCGAACACGTCGAGCGCGTCGTCCTCCCGTGCGTGGGCGGCGGTCCTCTTCTCCACCCGGGCGATCGTCTCGTCGAAATCGCCGAGGTACATCCCGGTGAGGCTGTGGCCGTCGGAGGTGAGCAGCAGCTCGCCCAACGGTGAGCCGATGACGGTGGTCAGCAGTGCTCCGGGCCGCGGTTCGGCGAACCTCACCGGCGCCTTCGGCTCCCGCCCGGTGCCGTCGTGGGGCAGGGCCGCGTCTGCGTGTGTCGTGGTCATCGCCGTTCCTCTCGTGTGCTCGACATGGGTCGAGCGTGCTGTGCCCACAGCAGATGCGTGACATAGGAGCGCCACGGACTGCAGGCGTCGATCATGTCATCGATGGGAGCGCCGGGCACAGTGCCCTGCGCTCCTGCCTCCCAGTGCCGGCGGTCGAGGGCCCTTCTCACCCCGAGGTCCGAACCCAGGAAGACGTCGGGATCGCCGAGCGCCCGCATCCGGATGTATCCCACGGTCCATGGTCCGATCCCCGGCAGCGCCGTCAGTGCCCGGTCGGCCTCCTCCCGGTCGCAGCCGGGCCCGAGGTCGACCGTGCCGTCGGCCAGCGCCGAGGCGAGCCCGCGGATGGTCGTGATCCTGCGCCGCGGCAGCGCCCAGTCCTCGTCGGGAACGGCGGCGATCGCCTCGGCGGTGGGGAAGAGCCGGTGCACTCCGCCCGTGCGCAGCTGCTCGGGCAGCTCCTCTCCGGTGCGCGCGACGAGGCGCGTGAGGTGGGTGCGCGCGGCCGTGACCGAGATCTGCTGACCGATCACGGTCCTGATCGCCAGCTCGACGGGATCACCGTGACCCGGCGAGCGGATGCCGGGTGCGGTCGCGGCGAGGGCGGACAGTCCCGCCGCCTGCAGGGTGGAGGCGACAGCCGCGGGGTCGGCGTCGAGGTCGAGGATACGCCGCGCTCTCGCGACCGCGCTCGAGAGGTCCCTGGTGTCGCTGAGCCGCAGCCCGCAGTCGATCCAGTCGCCCGCGCCGGGTCGCAAGGACACGACGGCCGGGCCGTGGGCCAATCGCAGGGACCGGGTGCAGTGGCGGGGGCCGGCCTCCTCGATCCCGTCGATCGCGCGGGACTCGAGGTAGCCGAAGAGCCTCTCGACATCGAGGGGCGGACGGTAGGCCAGGCGGACGACGAGTTCGCCGGCTCTCGTGCACGCCGATCGGTCCGCCGTCGGCCCGGTGCGGCGGCTCGACGTCGCCGCTCGGCGGAGGTCGCCGGGAGTCGCGGCGTAGATCTCGCGCACCGTGTCGTTGAACTGCCGAATGCTCGAGAATCCGGCGGCGAACGCGATCTCGCTCATCGTCAGTGACGTCGATTCGATGAGGGTCCTGGCCGTCCGCGCCCGTTCGTGGCGGGAGATCGCCAACGGCCCGGCCCCGAGTTCGGCGTGCATGACCCGTCCCAGCTGCCGGGTGCTGTACCCCAGCGCCGAGGCGAGGCCCGCGACTCCTTCCCGATCGACGAGTCCGTCGCGGATCAGGCGCATCGCCCGGCCGGTGACGTCGGCGCGGACGTCCCATTCCGGGGAGCCGGGGCTGGCATCGGGTCGACAGCGCTTGCAGGCGCGGAAGCCGGCATCGGCCGCAGCGGCTGCCGTGAGGTAGAAGTCGACGTTGTGCCGCAGCGGGGTGCGTGCCGGGCACGAGGGACGGCAGAAGATCCCGGTCGAGCGGACGGCGGTGAAGAACATCCCGTCGAACCGCCGGTCGCGCGACGCCACGGCGTGATAGCACTGGTCGGATGAGAGCATGACTCCATTCTGCTCCGCGCACGCCGCCCCGGCTAGCGGTTTTCGGACATGACAGTCCGGCCTCGGCGGACCGGGGCGCGCGCCGTCCGCCACGCTGTCACAGCGCCTGGCCGAGGAGGATCCCGGCGATCGCGGCGAGGACGATGATCGCCAGTCCCCCGAGGCCGTACACCGCCGCCTGCCCGGGGCGGCGGGCCAGGAGGAGCCGGACGACGTCGACCGAGGCGGTGCTCAGCGTCGTGTAGCCGCCGAGCAGACCGGTGCCGAGGATCCGCACCCACAGGGGATCGAGATGCGTCGTCGAGAGCAGGATGCCGAGTGCGAAGCTGCCGGTGAGGTTGATGACGAACGTCGCCCACGGGAACGTCGACGACAGTCGCGATCGGATCGCCTCGTCGAGGAGGAACCGCACGGCAGCCCCGAGGCCGCCGGCCAGGCTGAGGGCCAGGAGGACGCTCATGGGGCGCCGCCCTCGGGTCCCGATCGCCTGCCTCGGCGGTCGTGGGCTGCGCCGTCGGGCACGAGCATCGTGCCGATGAGGGCGGCGGCGACCCCCGCGAGGACGGTGAGGAGTGCGTACACGACGCCCGGGACCGGCGCTCCCCCGGCGAGGACGGTCCCGGCGAGGACGGCGAACGAACTGTACGAGGTGAAGCCGCCGATGAGACCGGTGCCCGCGAAGAGTCGGAACTGGCAGCGTGCCTCGCTGTCCTCGACGGCGGGGCCGAGGGCGCGGATGAGGATGCCGAGCGCCAGTGAGCCGATGACGTTGCAGGCGAGCAGTGTCGTGGCCGAGAGCCTTCCTCCGGTGAGGGCGACGTCGATTCCGGCCCGGAGGAAGGTGCCGATGGCTCCGCCGAGGAAGACGATGAGCGCATTGCGCATTCGGTCGGCGATCACTCGGGCCAGTAGTGGCTGTCGGGCACGGCTCGTCGCCCGAAGATCGCCTGACCCACGCGGACGCAGTTCGCCCCCTCCTCGATCGCGATCTCGAAGTCGCCCGACATCCCCATGGACAGCAGCCCGCCCCCGATGAGTGCGGGATCGGTCTCGAGCGCCCGGTCGCGCAGGGTCCGCAGGAGCTCGAAGCAGGTGCGGACCCGCTCGGTGTCGGAGGAGAAGACCGCCAGGGTCATCAGTCCCTTGACTCGCAGGGTCTCGAACTGCGGCAGCCGGGAGAGGAACCCGGGCAGCTCCTCGGGCGGCATCCCGAACTTCGAGTCCTCCGCCGAGGTGTTGACCTGCACATACACGTCGAGGCTGCGTCCGGCTGCCTCAAGCCTGCGGTCGAGGGCGGCGGCGACCTTGATCCGGTCGAGGGCCTGGAACTCGGACGCGAACCTCACGACGTCCTTGGCCTTGTTCGACTGCAGATGCCCGATGACCGCCCAGTCGAGGGCGAGGTCAGCCATCTCCTCGGACTTGCGGAACGCCTCCTGGACCTTGTTCTCCCCGAACTTCCGGCACCCGGCAGCGACCGCGAGCCTGATCCGCTCCTGCTCGACGGTCTTGCTCACCGGCAGCAGCTCGACCTCGGAGGCGTCGCGGCCCGCCCGCTGAGCCGCCGCCGCGATCCGCCGGCTCACCTCGGCGAGGTTGGCCCTGAACTCCTCGACGCTGCGGGCGGTGTGGAAGTCGGAATCGTGGTGAAGACCGTCGTCACTGCTCATGAGATCATGGTACTCATCCGGCGCGCCCGCCCCGACTCCCCCGATCACCGCAGAAGGTCTCCCATGCCCTCCTCCCCGACCCCGGCTCAGCCGCCTCGCCGCGAGCTCGCCAACGTCAGCGCGCTCGCGCAGCTGCGCGGGGGCCGCCTCCCCCGGCGGCTCGTCCAGCTGCTCGTCGGCCTGTACCTCTACGGGGCGTCGATGGCGATGATCGTCAACTCCGGCCTCGGGATGATCCCCTGGGACGTCCTCCACTCGGGGATCCTGCGGCATGTGCCGCTGACGTTCGGCACCATCATCACGATCACCGCGCTCGTCGTGCTGTTCCTGTGGATCCCGCTGAAGCAGCAGCCGGGACTCGGCACGATCCTCAACGCCGTGCTCATCGGCCCCGCCCTCGACCTCACTCTCCTGTTCCTCCCCCGACCCGAGGAGCTGGGGTGGGCCATCGTCCTCCTCCTCGGCGGGATCGTCCTCAACGGCGTCGCCTCGGCGATGTACATCGGCTCGCAGTTCGGACCCGGACCCCGCGACGGGCTGATGACCGGCCTCTCACGGGTCACCGGCAGGTCGATCCGCCTCGTGCGCACGCTCATCGAGATCGGCGTCGTCGCTGTCGGCTGGCTCCTCGGTGGGGTGGTGGGCATCGGCACCGCCCTCTACGCGGTGACCATCGGACCCGTCACCGGAGCCCTGCTGCCTGCCTTCACCGTCGAGCTGCGCACCCGCGAGGCCGATTGATCCGCGGCCGGCCGGGGAGGGCCGTGCGCCGGTCGTCATGGACCGTGCACGCGCAGACAAAGGCGGTGCGCGGCCGCTGACCCTATGCTGGGGTCAGGCACTGACACCGCAACGCATCAAGGACGTGTTCGATGACGCACAATCCGGACTCCACCCACACCCACGGCAAACGGGTGACCACTCCCCTCCAGGCCGCTCATCCCCTCGACCCCCTCACCGCGGACGAGATCGCGCGGGCTCGACAGGTGCTCGTCGACGCCGGCCGCTTCCACGACGACACCCGCGTGCCCCGGATGCTCGCCGTCGACCCGCCCAAAGACGCCCTGGCCCGCTGGAGGCCCGGCGACCCGCTGGACCGGCGGATCAAGGTGACCCTGCTCGAGAGGTCGAGCGGGCACGCCGCCGAGGCGATCGTGTCCCTCGACCGCCAGGCGGTCGAGTCCTATGAGGTGCTGACGAACACCGAGGACCCCTACGGTCAGCCCCAGTACCTGTTCGAGGAGTACGCCGACGCCGAGGCGATCGTCAAGGCCTCGCCCGAATGGCAGGCGGCGATGCGGCGCCGCGGCCTCGCCGAGCACATGGAGCTGGCATTCTGCTCGCCGCTCGCGCCGGGGTTCTTCGGCCGCGAGGACGAAGTGGGCAGGCGCCTCGTCCGCTCCCACACGTACCTGCGGTTCCACCCCGGCGACAACCCCTGGGCCCATCCCATCGAGGGCCTCGTCGTCCACGTCGACCTCACCTCCCGGGAGGTCGTGCGGATCGACGACGAGGGTGAGATCCCCGTGCCCGAGGAGTCCGGGGACTACACGCTGCGCACCCGCGGTCCGGCCCGGACGAGTCTCAAGCCGATCGAGATCACCCAGCCCGAGGGACCGAGCTTCTCCGTCGACGGCAGCCGGGTGCAGTGGGAGAACTGGACGTTCCGAGTCGGATTCACCCAGCAGGAGGGCCTCGTCCTCAACCAGATCACCTTCGCCGACGGCGGCGAGGACCGGTCCGTCGCCCACCGCGCCAGCGTGCCCGAGATGGTCGTGCCCTACGGTGACACCTCGACGAGCCGGTACTGGATCAGCTACTTCGACGCCGGCGAATACCTCCTGGGCAAGAACGCGAACTCCCTGTCACTGGGCTGCGACTGCCTCGGCGTCATCCACTACTTCGACGCCTTCGTCCCCGACGACCACGGCCACCCGGTGAAGATCCCGCAGGCGGTGTGCATGCACGAAGAGGACTACGGCATCCTCTACAAGCACACCGACCTCGACGCCGGACCCGAGACCCGACGCAGCCGCCGACTCGTCATCAGCTACTTCTCCACCGTCGGCAACTACGACTACGGGTTCTTCTGGTACTTCTACCTCGACGGCTCGATCCAGGTCGAGGCGAAGGCCACCGGCATCGTCTTCGCCGGCGCCGGCATCCCCGGCAGCACCGACCCCCATCGCACGGAGATCGCCCCCGGGATCTTCACCCCCGTCCACCAGCACCTGTTCTGCGCCCGCATCGACGTCGACATCGACGGGCCGGACAACACACTCCACGAGATCGAGACCGCAGGCGTCCCGATGGGGCCCGACAACCCCTATGGCAATGCGTTCACCTGGACGGACACTCAGCTGAGGAGCGAGAGCGAGGCCAGGCGCCTGGCCAACGGCGCCACCAACCGGGTATGGGAGGTCCGCTCCGGCCACCGGAGGAACCACGTCGGCAGGCCCACCGCCTACTGGCTCATCCCCGAGGGTCGGGGCGTGCTCGCCGCCCAGCCCGAGTCGACGGTCCACGGCCGCGCGACCTTCGCCACCCACCACCTGTGGGGGACCCGGTACGCTCCCGACGAGCTCTACCCGGCCGGCGACTACCCCAATGCGCACGCCCCGGGGGCAGGACTGCCGGACTGGACGAGCCGGGATCGCAGCCTCGACGGTGAGGACCTCGTCCTCTGGCACGTCTTCGGCCCCACCCACATCCCCCGGACCGAGGACTGGCCGATCATGCCCGTCGACTACTCCGGCTTCTGGTTCAAACCGCACGGATTCCTCGACCGCAACCCCGCCATGGACCTGCCCGCCGACCCCGACGACGGAGGCCGGCACTCCGCTGCCGCCGAGGCGGGCCCGCCCACCGGTTCCTGCTGCTCCACGCCATCGACCGACACCCCAGAGGAGAACCGATGAACACCTATGACAGCCTGCTCGCCGCCGTGACCTCGACCGACCCCGACGCCCGCGAAGTCCGCGACCCGGCGACGGGCGAGCTCATCGGCCACGCCCCCGTCCAGGGGCTCGACGACCTCGAATCCGCGCTCGACGCCGCGAGTGCCGCACAGCGACGATGGGCGGCCCTCGACGACGCCGAGCGCACCATCTACCTCCACCGCGCCGCCGACGCGATCGACGCCGCCGCCGAGCCGCTGGCCCAGCTGCTCTCCCGCGAGCAGGGCAAGCCCCTCAACGGACCCAACGCCCGCTTCGAGGTCGGCGCCTGCTCGGTGTGGACGCAGGCGGCCGCGGACACCCAGCTGCCCGGCGGGGTCATCCTCGACGACGAATCCGGACATGCCGAACTGGTCTACCGACCGCTCGGCGTGGTCGGGGCGATCTCGCCCTGGAACTGGCCGATGATGATCTCGATCTGGCAGATCGCGCCCTCACTGCGCATGGGCAACACCGTCGTCATCAAGCCCGCGGAGTCGACGACCCTGTCCGTCATGGCACTCGTCGCCGTGCTCAACCAGGTGCTGCCCGCCGGGGTGCTCACCGTCGTCCCCGGCAAGGGCTCGGTCGTGGGCGCGGCCCTGACCCAGAGCGCCAAGGTCGCGAAGGTGATGTTCACGGGATCGACGCCCGTGGGCAAGCAGATCATCGCCGCCAGCGCCGACAACGTCACCCGGCTCACCCTCGAGCTCGGCGGCAACGACGCAGGCGTGGTCCTTCCCGATGTCGATCCCGCGGCGATCGCCGAGGGACTGTTCTGGGGCGCGTTCATCAACACCGGCCAGACGTGCGCGGCCCTCAAGCGCCTCTACGTCCACGACTCCGTCTATGACGAGGTGGTCACCGCCCTCAGCGATTTCGCGCGGACCGTCCCCATGGGCGTCGGCCTCGACGAGGACAACCTGCTCGGTCCCCTGCAGAACCGGGCGCAGTACGACATCGTCGACCGCCTCGTCGAGGCGGCGAAGTCCTCGGGCGCCCGGGTGGTCCTCGGCGGCGACCCCGATCCGCAGTCCCCCGGGCACTTCTACCCGACGACGCTCATCGCCGACATCGACCCGCACGCGGAACTCGTCGTCGAGGAGCAGTTCGGCCCCGCGCTGCCGATCATCCGCTACTCGGACATCGACGAGGCGGTCGCCCTGGCCAACGAGCTCGAGGTCGGCCTCGGAGCCTCGGTGTGGTCGAACGACCGCGAGGAGGCCAAGCGGGTCGCGGCCCGGCTCGAAGCGGGGACCGTGTGGATCAACTCCCACGGCGGACTCCACCCGATGGTGCCCTTCGGCGGGATGAAGCAGTCCGGCTACGGCCGCGAGTTCGGCGTCGAAGGGCTCAAGGCCGTCGCCGAGCCGCAGGTGATCAGCGGCTGAGCCGGGAGCATCACTCCATCGTGTCGAGGATGTCGACGAGATCGTCGAACGTCGTCAGCGGGTTGACGATGGCGAACCGGGCGTTCGGTCGACCGCGGTGCGAGCTCGGCACGACGAAGGCCCGCTGGTCGTCGAGGAGCCTCTCCGACCACCGGTCGTAATCGGCTCGCTCCCAGCCGTCGCGTTCGAACACGACGACGGACAGCTCCGGCTCCCGCACCAGCCGCAGCCCGGGCCGCCGCCTGATCTCCGAGGCGATCTCCCGCGCGAGCTCGATCGAGTGGGAGATCGCCTCGCGATAGGTCTGGGCGCCATAGCTGGCCAGGGAGAACCACAGGGGCAGCCCGCGCGGGCGCCGGGTCAGCTGGATGGCGTAGTCCGAGGGGCTCCAGTCGTCGGTCTCCGTCAGGGTGTCGAGGTACTCCGCCCGCTGGGTGTGCGCACGCCGACCGCTCGTGGGATCGCGGTAGATCAGCGCGCACGCGTCGAACGGGGCGAACAGCCACTTGTGGGGGTCGACGACGAGGGAGTCGGCGGCCTCGACGCCGGCGAACCGGTGCCGGGCCAGAGGCGAGAGCATCCCCGCCAGACCGTAGGCGCCGTCGACATGGAGCCAGAAGTCGAACTCCTCCTTGAGCTCCGCGATCGAGGCGATGTCGTCGATCGTGCCGAAGTTCGTCGTCCCGGCGGTGGCGACGACGGCGATGACGGCATCGCCGTGCTCCTCGAGCGCCGCCCGCACACCAGGGGCGCGCAGGCGCCCGTCCTCACCGGTGACGACGGGCGCCACGTCGACGTCCATCACCTCGGCCGCCGAGGCGATCGACGAGTGGGCCTCGGCGCTGCACACGATCACCCACCGGTCCGAGGAGCGTGCGGTGGTCGTGGCCTTGCGGGCCTCGCGCGCGGCGACGAGCGCCGAGAGGTTGCCGATCGTCCCGCCCTGGACGAAGACCCCGCCGGCCCCGGCCGGCAGTCCGAACTCTCCCGCCAGCCAGGTGAGGACCTCGTTCTCGGCGTGGATGACGCCGGCGCCCTCGAGCCAGGAGCCCCCGTAGAGTGCGCTCGCGGACACGACGAGGTCGAAGGCGATCGCCGCTTTCGTCGGTGCGCTGGGGATGAACGACAGATACTTCGGATGATCCGTCGTGATGCACGCCGGCGCGAAGATGTGCTCGAAGATCGCCAGCGCCCGGGCCGAGCCGATCCCCTCCTCGCCGATCGTCGGTCCGGCGAGGCGGTTGAGCTCGGCCTCCGTCGTCGGACGATCGAGCGGGGTGTCGACCGCGAGCGTACGACGACGCGAATAGTCGAGGACGAGGTTGACGAGGTTCCTCGACTCGTCGGAGACCTGGTGCATGCGGGAATGACGATCGTCGTTCATGGGGCCCTCCGGGTGCGTGGACGTGGTCACGGCTGGGTGCGGTCGAGGACAGACTACAGTGTCCCCCGTCACACTCGCGCGAGTCGCCGCCGACCGGCGAGCTCCGCCGGCGGCTCACCGCACCGGACCGCCGTCGGAGCATCGCCGGCGCATCCCACTTGCGGACCGACTGATTTCCTGTCAGAAATGCTTGCGATCCTCGCAAGTCTCGCCTAGGCTCTCCACCATGACCACCGCCGCTCACGCCCAGCCGACGGCCGCCCGCGCGAAGCAGGCGATCGTCTCCAGCGGACTGTCCCAGCGTCAGCTCGCGACCGGCATCGGCATCGACGAATCGAAGCTGTCGAAGTCGCTGGCCGGGCGCCGTCGATTCACGGCCGCGGAGCTCGTCGCCATCGCCACGGCCACGGGAGTGACCGTGGCGTGGCTGCTCGGCGAGGATTCCACGGTCTCCGCGCCCCCGCCCGCGCTGTCCGGGCGGACCGGTGACGGGGCGGGCGACGATGATCCGACGCCGCGGCGCATCATCGTCGAGACCGCCTGGGACCTCTTCGCCCGGCACGGCTACGACTCGGTGCGGATCGCCGATGTCGCCGCCGCGGCGGGTGTCTCGAGTGCGAGCATCCACTACTACTTCCCCAACAAGTCCGCCCTCTTCGACGCCACGCTGGGCTATTCGGTCAAACTCGCCTTCGACCGGCAGATCGCCTGGCTCGGCGACATCCCCGATCCGAAGCGCAGGCTGCGCCGGCTGCTCGAGCTGCAGTCGCCGATCGGCCGGACGGCGCGCAGCGAGTGGTCGATCTGGCTGCAGATGTGGAGCCGGCTGACGCTGGAGAACACCTCGGTGCCTGACTACCACGCCAGCTATGACCGGTGGTCGCGGACCGTGCGGGCGACGCTGGAGGACGGGCAGGCCGCCGGCGTCGTCCGCCGCCGCGACAGCGCTGAGATGACCGACGAGCTCACCTCCCTGCTCGACGGACTCGGCGTCAAGGTCCTCACCGGGGTCCTCGACGTCTCCACGTTCCGCAGACGACTGTCCGCCTATCTCGACCGTTCCATCTTCACCACCCCTGATAAGGAGTCACAATGAATCGCAAGGTCATCCTCACCTGCGCGGTCACCGGCGCCGGTGACACCACGCACAAGAGCGAACACGTCCCGGTCACGCCCGAGGAGATCGCCTCCGATGCGATCGCGGCCGCTCGCGCCGGCGCCTCGGTCGTCCACATCCATGTCCGCGACCTCGAGACGAAGCAGGGCTCGCGCGAGGTCGCCCACTACCGCGAAGTCGTCCGCCTGATCCGCGAATCGGACGTCGACCCGGTCATCAACCTCACCGCCGGCATGGGCGGGGACCTCGTCATCGACCCCCAGGACCCGACCTCTCACATGCCGGGCACCGACCTCGTCAACGCCCTCGACCGGCTGCCCCACGTCGAGGAGCTCCTTCCCGAGATCTGCACCCTCGACTGCGGCTCCCTCAACTTCGGCGAGGGCTCGAACATCTACGTGTCCACCCCCGACATGCTCCGGGAGGGCTCGAAGCGGATCCAGACGCTCGGCGTCCGTCCCGAGCTCGAGATCTTCGACACCGGCAACCTGTGGTTCGCCAACGTCCTCGTCGAGGAGGGCCTCATCGACCCCCCGCCGCTCTACCAGCTGTGCATGGGCATCCCCTACGGCGCCCCGGTCGACGCGGGACTGCTCCACGCGATGGTGAACATGCTCCCGCAGGGGGCGGAGTTCACCTCGTTCGCGATCGGCCGCGACCAGCTTCCGTGGGTCGCCCAGTCGGTGCTCGCCGGAGGGCATGCCCGCGTCGGCCTCGAGGACAACCTCTACCTGGCCAAGGGCGTCAAGGCGACGAACGAGTCGCTGACCGATCGCGCGGTGACGATCATCGAGAGCCTCGGCGCCCAGGTCGCGACCCCCGCCGAGGCCCGCGAGATCCTCAACCTCAGGGTCCAGGTCCCCACGGCGACGGGAGCCGATCTGTGAGCGCCTTCCCCTCGCCGCAGGACATCACGACGATCACGTGCGTCGGAGCCGGCACGATCGGAGGCGGGTGGGCCGCCTACTTCCTCGCCCGCGGCTACACCGTGCGCGTCTGGGACCCGTCCCCGGTCGCCGGGGAGAGGCTCGCCCGGCTCATCGACGCCGCCTGGCCCGCGCTGGCCGAACTCGACATGGTCGACGGCGCCGACAAGGACGCGTGGTCGGTCCACACCGATCTCGCCGAGGCGGTCGCCGGAGCCGGCTTCGTCCAGGAGTCGGCTCCCGAGGACCTCGACCTCAAGCGCCGCCTCTTCGCCGACCTCGACGCCGTGTGCGACCCGGGCGTCGTCATCGGCTCGTCGACCTCCGGCTACGCGATGACGGAGATGGCCACCGAGGTCACCCACGCCGACCGCTTCGTCGTCGGCCACCCGTTCAATCCGCCCTACCTCATCCCCCTCGTCGAGGTCGTCGGCGGGGAGCGCTCCTCCCAGGAGGCAGTCGACTGGGCGGCGGCCTTCTACACCCGCATCGGCAAATCGGTGATCAGGATGGACCGCGAGGTCCCCGGCTTCATCGCCAATCGGCTGCAGGAGGCGCTGTGGCGCGAGGCCCTGCACATGATCGACAACGGTGAGGCCACCGTCGAGCAGATCGACCGCTCGATCACCGACGGACCCGGGCTGCGCTGGCCCTTCCACGGGCCGATGCTCACCTTCCACCTCGCCGGCGGTGAGGGCGGAATGGCCCACATGCTCGACCACTTCGGGCCGTCGCTCAAATCCCCGTGGACGCGGCTGACCGCACCGGAGCTCACCCAGGCGCTCCGCGATGACGTCGTGGCCGGGTGCGAGGAGGAGAGCGGCGAGCGCACGATCAGCGACCTCATCGCCGAACGCGATGCGGGGATCGTGGCGCTGCGCAAGCTCACCGGTTCGGGGATCTCTCCCGCTCCGACGGCCTCTGAGTCCACCGCGACCCCGGGCGGGGCCTGAGATGGCGGGCCCGGAGTCGACCGCGGGCAGCGACGACGAGGCGCTCGCCTCGACCGCCCGACGGCTGCCCGACTACGTCACCGAGGTCGCTCCGGAGTGGATCGACTACAACGGCCACATGTCGGAGGCGTTCTACGTCCTCGTCTTCGGCTTCACCACCGACCAGGTCATGGACACGCTCGGCCTCGACGAGTCCTACCGGGAGGCCACCGGATGCTCCCTCTACACCGTGGAGGCGCACATCAGGTACCTCAGCGAGGTGTCCCTCGGCTCGACCCTGACCGTGCGTGCGCACCTCGTCTCCGCCGGTGCGAAGAAGCTCCACCTCGCCTACGAGATGAGAGTGGACGAGACCGTCGTCGCGACCGAGGAGATCATGGCCCTCCACGTCGATCAGCGGAGAGGAGGCACCGCAGAATTCCCCGTCGAGGTCGCTCAGGCACTCGACGCGGTGAGCAGACACACGCCCGAATGGAGCGGACGCCGGATCGGCTGAGAGCACTGCCCCCGGGCCGCGGCGGACACGGAAGTCCGGTGCGGCCCGGGCGCGCCCTGCCCTGATCACGCGCGACGCACGAGCACACAGAGGACACGAAACACCATGGCCAAGCCAGACACCCCCAGACCAGACGACCACGGGCACAAGCGACATCGTGCCAGGAAGGTCCTCAAGGAGGTGACCAAACCAGGACTCGTCCATCCGGCGCTCATCCCCGGCATCGGGGTCGAACGGACAGGGAAGACCTTCGGCACCTCGAAGACCGTCTTCGGCGTCGCCGGAGTGCTCATCGTCGCGGTGCTCATCTGGGCGTTCGTCTCCCCGGAGTCGATCTCCGTGGCGGGGACGACCTCGCTGACCTGGGTCACCCGCACCTTCGGCTGGCTGTTCGGGATCCTCGCCATCGCCATCGCGGTGTTCATGCTCGTCGTCGGCTACGGCCGCACCGGGGGCATCCGGCTCGGCGCCGACGACGAGAAGCCGGAGTTCTCGACGGTGTCCTGGGTCGCGATGCTGTTCTCCGCGGGCATCGGCATCGGGCTCCTCTTCTACGGGCCCTACGAACCCCTCACCTACTTCCTCGACCTCCCGCACGGATTCGAGGCCGAGGCCCTGTCGACCGACGCGATGCAGCTCGCCCAGGCGCAGACGCTGCTCCACTGGGGTCCGATCGCGTGGGCGTTCTATGCGCTCGTCGGCGGCTCGATCGCCTACTCGGCCTACCGCCGGGGGCGTGCCCCGCTCTTCTCCTCCCTCTTCGAGCCGATCTTCGGGGCGAAGGCGAAGGGACCCCTCGGCGCGATCATCGACATCTTCGCGATCGTCGTCACCCTCTTCGGCACCGCCATCTCGCTCGGCATCGGCGCCCTGCAGATCGGCCGCGGAGTCGAGGTCGTCGCCGGGGTCGGCCCGGTCGGCAACGGCTTCCTCATCGGCACGATGGCCGTGCTCACCGTGCTCTTCATCCTCTCGGCCGTGTCCGGGATCAAGCGCGGCATCCGCGCGCTGTCGAACATCAACATGGTCATCGCCGGAACGCTCGCGCTCTTCGTCTTCATCGCCGGACCCACGGTGTTCCTCCTCACCTTCATGCCCGCCGCGCTCGCCGAGTTCGTCGGGCAGCTGCCCACCATGGTCGCCCGCAACGCCTACCAGAGTCCGGAGACCGGCGAGTTCATGTCGGCGTGGACGACCTACTACTGGGCGTGGTGGGTGTCCTGGTCGCCGTTCGTCGGGCTGTTCATCGCGAAGATCTCGCGCGGACGCACGCTGCGCGAGTTCACGACCGTGGTCGTCCTCGTCCCCTCGGGCGTGTGCTTCGTGTGGTTCGGGATCTTCGGCGGCACCTCGATGTGGATGGAGTCCCGGGGACAGCCGATCAGCGAGGCCGGCTCCCCCGAGGCGATGCTCTTCGAGGTCCTGTCCCACCTCCCGCTGGCGGCCATCACCCCGATCCTCGCGATGGCCTCGATCGTCGTCTTCTTCGTCACCTCGGCGGATTCGGCCTCCATCGTCATGGGCTCGCTGTCCCAGCGCGGCAAACCCGAGCCCTCCCGCTGGGTGACGATCACCTGGGGCGTCCTCCTCGGACTCATCTCCGTGTCCCTGCTCATCGCCGGCGGTGAGAACGCCCTCTCGGGACTGCAGTCGATCATGGTCGACTCCGCCCTGCCGTTCGCCTTCGTCGTCATCGGCATCATGTTCGCGTGGTGGAAGGACCTCCGGACCGACCCCTACATCCTCCGGTCGAAGTTCGCCCAGGCCGCCATCGCCCAAGGGGTCAGGCGCGGGATCGAGGACCACGGCGACGACTTCGTGTTCAACGCCACCGAGGTGGCCAAGGACGAAGGCGCCGGCGCCGGGCTCGACACCGAGGACCCCACGCTCACCGAGTGGTACCTCGACGCCACCGGCGACCTCGACTCGGTCCACGCCGAGGACGTCCGGCGCACCCTCGAACCCGGGCGGATCCAGAAGCCGGGCGGGCATCGGCCGGGCGACTTCGCCTCCGGTGACGAATCCCTGACGACCGCGCACACCCATCCCGACGACTGAGCGGTGAGGGACCGAGGCGGCAGGGCGCCGCGCCACCTGCCGCCTCGGTGGTCAGGAATCGAGAAGTCCGCGGGCGCGTGACGGGCTATCCTGTCAGCAGACGCACCCGCCCGACGAAGGAGCCCGCCGATGTCCACGACAACCGCCCCCGCGCAGCCGATCGCCTTCACCGCCACCCCCGAGACGGTCGGGGACCGGACGATCATCCGAGTGCCCGAGGACGCGAGCGCCGAGCTGCCCTCCCGGGGCCAGGTCGCCGCTCATGCTGTCATCGACGGGCACCAGCACAGCATCGTCGTCGAACCCGACGGCAGGCGCGGCCATTGGCTGAGCGTTCCCGCCGACCTGCGGGAGGGCCTCGGCGACACCGTCTCCGTCGCCCTCACGCCGACGAAGGACTGGCCGGAGCCCCAGCTGCCCGACGACCTCCGCGAGGCTCTCGACGCCGCCTCCCACCTCGCCGAGGTGTGGGCCGGTCTGACGCCGATGGCGCGGTGGGAATGGGTGCGGTGGATCGGAGCGACGAGGAACCCCGAGACCCGGGCCAAGCGGGTCCGGGTGACGATCTCGAAGCTCGAGGACGGCAAGCGCCGGCCCTGCTGCTTCGACCTCTCCTCCTGCACGGATCCCGAGCTCTCGCGCAGCGGAAAGCTCATCCCGACTTCCTGAGGACCACCGCCAGCAGCCGCACGGGAAGAGGGGATGTCGAGCTCAGTCCGACGATCCGCCGACGGCGGGCCGCGGCCGGATGGGCAGACGCTCGACGTCGCCGTCGAGCCGCTCGATGCCGGCGAACTCCTCCGGGGTGTCGAAGTCCCTGAGGATCGTCGGGTCGACGGCGATGCTCACGGGTTGAACCCCCTCGAAGAGGAGGCGCACCGGTTTGTCCCGCGGATCCCCGATCGACCGCAGGCGCTCGTCGAGCAGGGTCCTCGGCCACGCCGCGCACAGGTACTGCACCCTGCCCCGGTCGTCGAGTCCCGCCGCCACCGTGCCCGACCGGCGGCTGGCCGCGACGAGCTCACGAAGGTGGGCGACCGTGAGCAGCGGCATGTCCCCGGCGAGGACGAGGACCGTGTCCCGGTCCGACGGGGGCGGATCTGCGGGCGCGGTCGTGCCGGCGATGTCCGCGGCCATCGGCTCCTCCAGCGCCGTGACCGCCGCGGCGATCGCGGCCAGGGGGCCGGAGAACCGCGGCTGTTCGACGACGACGTCGATGCCGGCGATCTCGGAGTCGTCGAGCCCCTCCGCCGTCCCGGCCAGCCAGATCCGGGTCCCCGGTTCCACCGCCGCCGCGACCTCGACGAGGCGGGAGATGACTGTGCGCCCGCCGAGCGTGACCCCGGGCTTGTGGACGCCGCCGAACCGGCTCGACCGACCTCCGCTGAGAATGACTGCGCTCATCGCCATGGCACAGATCCTACGTGCTGTGAAGATGCCCGAACCCAGTCGATGATCATCGGAGTCGGCGGTGGACTCTCCGAGTCGGCAATGAGCTCGACTTGACACTCAGAGGACTGCGGCGACCGTCGCGATCCAGGCCCTCTGGGCCCGGGTCTCGACAGCCCTCGGGTGATAGTGCGCACGCACCCAGTCGACGACGACACCGGGATCGATCCCGCTGAGGAGGCCGAGCACGCACAGCGCGGTCCCCGTCCGGCCGATTCCCGCCCCGCACGCGATCTCGACCCGTTCGACCGCGGCCCGGCGGTGCGCCTCGCGCAGGGCATCGAGGGCATCGGCATCGGAGTGCGGCAGTCGGAAGTCGGGCCACCGGACCCACCGGGACGGCCAGGTCGTGATCCGCGGGTCACGGCCCTGCAGGTAGACGGCGAAGTCCGGTGGCGGGAGGGCGTCTCGATCACGCCTCAGCCCGGTCCCGCGCACACTCACGCCGTCGGGGAAGACGACGACCCCCTCGACGTCACCCCAGCCGCTCATGCTCTCCTCCTGCTGCTCGGCCTCCACACGCGTGTCCCCTCCTGCTCGCGGCCCGCGAACCTCAGTAACCGAGCGAGGCGAGGCCGCGGACGAATCCGATGGGATCGTCGCCGGCCAGCGCCTCGCGCAGGACGGGCACCGCCTCGACGTCCACGTCGACGATCACGTGTCCGGACTCGTCGCGGCGCGACGTCGTCGGCAGCGTGACGGTGAGGATGTTCACGGGCGAGAGTCCACGCAGCCGGCCGGGGAGACCGGCGAGCACCGACGTCGTCAGTCCCGCATCGGTGCGCGATCCCGCCGCGAGCAGGGAGAAGAGGCCGACGAGCTCCTGCGGATCCTTCGCCGGCCGGCCGAGGTCGAGGGCGGCGATGAGGGAGCGCAGCAGCGCCCGTTGACCGCGGGTGCGCGTCTGCCCGGCGTCGTCGATGGGATCGGCGGCGACGAATGCCCGGGCCCGGACACCGTCGAGATGGTTGGTGCCGACGACGAACTCCCCTGCGGCGGTGGAGAAGGCGACGGCGCTGTAGACGGCCAGCGGTCCGAGCCGGTCGACGATCCCCGCCAGCGCTTCGATGTCGAGGGACATCACATGGTCGACCCGCATGCCGAGGATGTCCTCGACGACCGCGACGGCCACCGGCCAGCCCGACTCGTCGATGAGCTCGCCGAGGCTCGCTCCCGCCTCCACCGTCGTGGCCGGATTGATGACGAGGACGATGACGCCGGTTCCGGAGGCCGGGACGTGGATGAGTGCGATGACATCCCCGCCGGAATCCGTGGGCACGCGCAGGAGCAGGCTCAGTCCCCCGGTGGAGTCGGGCCGGATGGGCTCGGGCGGGAAGACGGCGGTGAGCTTGCGCCCGGGGTCGTCGAACGCAGCTCGGGCGCGGTTGGCGTCACGCAGGGAACCGAGGGAGGAGAAGAGAGTCCGTACTGAGGGCACAGGGACGAGTGTACTGCTCAGGCGTCGCGGGTCAGAGCGGCGCGGAGGGCCTCCTGCTCGTCCGTGCCGATCCCGAGTCCGTCGGCGAGGATCTCCTCGGCGAGGTCGGGTCCGAGAGGATCTCGGGAAGTCGTGCCGCCGCGGCTCCGGAGTCGTCGCCGAGGACGTCCTCGACGACCTCGTGGACGCCGGAGAGCACCGGGTCCGGTCGGGATTCGCGTTCGACGCGGGTGCGGAGGTCGAAGACGCGCTTGAGCTCGAGGTGGGCGAGCGCGCTCCGCCCATCCTCGTCGAGCCGGCTGAGGTCGACGGACCGGAAGACCTGGCCGGTGCGCACGACCCGTCCGTCTCCGGCCGGGTGTCCGCCGAGATCGCGGAGATCGGGCACATGCGGGATCGTGATCATCGTCGGCTCCTTCGAGACACCATCATGGTCCAGGTCCGGCTCCCCGTCCACGGGCTCATCGCGGTGCTAGGGTTTCAATCACAAGCCCGGCTGTCACCCCGGGCGAGGCGGACACACCGAGGAGTGGCCTGTGGGAATCGAATTCGCAGCGGTGTCGAAGGTCTATCCCGGGTCGAGCGCGGCCGTCTCCGACTTCTCCCTGACCGTGCCCTCGCATCGCACCGTCGTCCTCGTCGGCTCCTCGGGGTCGGGGAAGACGACTCTGCTGCGCATGGTCAACCGGATGGTCGAACCGACCGCCGGCAGGGTGCTCATCGACGGCACGGATGTCAGCACGATCGACCCCGTGGCGCTGCGCCGGTCGATCGGATACGTCCTCCAGCATGGCGGGCTGCTGCCCCATCGCAGCGTCATCGACAACATCGCCACCGTCCCCATCCTCACGGGAACCCCGCGCCGGCAGGCCAGGGAGCAGGCACGGGAGATGCTCGCCGAAGTCGGCCTCGACGGCTCCGTAGCCGATCGCTATCCCGGGCAGCTCTCCGGTGGTCAGCAGCAGAGGGTCGGCGTCGCCCGCGCCCTCGTCTTCGACCCGAACATCCTCCTCATGGACGAACCGTTCGGTGCGGTCGATCCGATCGTCCGCCGCGACCTTCAGGACAGCCTCCTGCGTCTGCAGGCCGAGCTCGGCAAGACGATCGTGTTCGTCACCCACGACATCGACGAGGCGTTCCGCCTCGGGGACGAGGTCGTCGTCCTCCGCTCGGGAGGCCGGATCGCCCAGCACGGCACACCGGCGGAGATCATGGCCGCCCCCGCCGATGACTTCCTCCGCAGCTTCATCGGCGCCGACCGCGGGCGGCGCACCCTGCGCACCGAGCGCGTCGGGGACCGCACGATCGCCGTCGACGAGGACGGCCGCCCGGTGGGAGTCCTCGAATGACTTGGCTGGGCCACAGTTGGCCCCTCGTCCTCGCGCTCACCCGCGACCACCTCGTCCTCAGCCTGCCCGCCGTGCTCATCAGCGTCCTCATCGCCGTGCCCATCGGTCGGCTCGCCTTCCTCCGCCCCCGCCTCGGTTCGCCGCTGCTCACCGCGGCGGCGCTCCTCTACGCCGTCCCGGCCCTGCCCCTGCTCATCATCGTCCCCGCCGTCATCGGCACCCCGCTGCGCTCCCAGGCGACGATGATCGTCGCCCTGAGCGTCTACGGAGTCGCCCTGCTCGTGCGCACCGCCGCCGACGCCTTCGCCGCAGTCGACTCCCGGATCACCGACGCCGCCGTCGCCATCGGCCACTCCCCCACGAGCGTGTTCTGGCGCGTCGAGCTGCCCCTGGCCGTGCCCGTCCTCCTCTCCGGGGTGCGGGTGGTCATGGTGAGCACCGTGAGCCTCGTGACGATCGGCGCCCTCATCGGCGTGCCCGGCCTCGGGTCCCTGCTCACCGACGGATTCCAACGCGGCATCACCGCCGAGGTGGTCACCGGCGTCGTCGCGACCGTCGTCCTCGCGCTCGTCCTCGACGGCCTCCTCCTGCTCCTCGGACGCGCACTCACCCCGTGGACCCGGCCGACGCCTCGGCGCCGGCGGCCCGCGGCCGTGACCGCCACCCGGGCCGACCCGCCGTCCGGAAACGCCGGGACCGGGGAGGGACCGTGAATCTCTCCGCCGAGGCGCTCGCCTGGCTGACCGATCCCCTCAACTGGTCGGGTCCCGGAGGGATCCCCACCCGCTTGGCCGAGCATGTGCTCATCTCCGCGGCCGCCGTGCTCATCGCCGCCGTCATCGCCCTGCCCGCCGGGGTCCTCATCGGCCACAGCCGCCGGGGAGCCGGGGTCGTCGGGGCGATCGCCGGAGCCGCCCGCGCCGTGCCGACCCTCGGTCTGCTCACGCTCTTCGGCCTCGGGCTGGGCATCGGACTGGAAGCGCCGCTGCTCGCACTCATCATCCTCGCCGTCCCGTCCCTGCTCGCGGGCGCCTACGCGGGCACCGAGGCGATCTCCCCGACGATCACCGACTCCGCGACGGCGGTGGGGATGAGTCCCGCACAGGTCGTCCTGCGCGTCGAGCTGCCCCTGGCCGCGCCCGTCATCATCGGCGGGATCCGCGCGGCCACCCTCCAGGTCGTCGCCACCGCCACCCTGGCCGCCTACACCTCGGACGTCGGGCTCGGCCGCTACCTGTTCTCCGGGCTGAAGTCCCGGCAGTACGACGAGATGCTCGCCGCCGCCCTGCTCGTCACGGCCGTCGCCCTCCTGCTAGAGATCGGACTCGCCGCATGGCAGCGGGCCGCACGAGCCCGCATCGTCGGCACCCCGCACGCACCGCTCACGCCCGCTCCGGGCTCACCACAGGGAAGAGGTAAGACATGATCCGCTCACCCCGCACCGCTCTGGCCGCCACCGCCGCCTGCGCGCTCCTGCTGTCCGGCTGCGGCGGCGACCCGCTCGAGGACCAGGGCGGGCAGTCGGCGGACACGGACGCCATCGTCATCGGTTCGCAGGACTACTACTCGAACGAGATCATCGCCGAGACCTACGCCCAGGCTCTCGAGGCGGCCGGCGAGACGGTCGATCGGCAGTTCCGCATCGGGCAGCGCGAGGTCTACCTGCCCGAGATCGAGAACGGGTCGATCGACCTGTTCCCGGAGTACTCGGGGCCCCTCCTCCAGTATTGGGACGCGGAGACCCCGGCGCGCAAGAGCGACGAGGTCCATGACGCCCTGGTCCAGGCGATGCCCGAGGGTCTGCGCGCCCTCGACCAGGCCCGCGCCACCGACCAGGACTCCTACGTCGTCACCCGCGAGTTCGCGGAGGAATGGGACCTGTCGTCGATCGAGGACCTCGCGAAGGTCGACGAGCCCATGACGATGGGAGCGAACTCCGAGGCGGAGAACCGCCCGAACGGTCCGCGGGGACTCAAGGAGGTCTACGGCGTCGACGTGGACTTCGCCCCGATCGAGGACGGCGGCGGGCCCCTGACGGTCAAGGCGCTGACCGACGACGACGTGCAGCTGGCGATCATCTACACCGCCGACCCCTCGATCCGGAAGAACGACCTCGTGTCCCTCGAGGATCCGAAGGGCCTGTTCCTCGCCTCCCACGTGGTCCCGGTGGCCAGCGACGCGATCGACGACTCCGCCGCCGAGGTGGTCGACCGGGTGAACGCGGCCCTGACGACCGAGGTGCTCATGGAGCTCAACGCACGCAGCGTCGAGGAGGAGCTGCCCGCCGCGGACATCGCCGGCGACTGGCTCAGCGACGCGGGCCTGAGATGATCCCGACCCTCGCCGTCCGATCCGAGTTCGCCAGGGAGCTGCCCGAACTCGCCATCGCCTGGCGCGCCGAGGAGTTCCCCGCCCCCGAGGTGCTCGTGCTCAACACCCCGCTCGCCCGGGAGCTCGGCCTCGACCCCGAGCAGCTGCGCTCTCCCGACGGGGCCCGGCTGCTCACCGGCAACCGGGTCCCCGCAGGGACCGCTCTCGTGGCCCAGGCCTACTCCGGGCACCAGTTCGGGTGGTTCTCCCCGCGGCTGGGCGATGGCCGGGCCCTGCTCATCGGCGAGCTGACCGGGCCCGATGGTCGCCTCCGCGATCTCCATCTCAAGGGCTCGGGCCCGACCCCCTTCGCCCGCGGAGGTGACGGTTTCGCCGCGCTCGCCCCGATGCTGCGCGAACTGCTCGTCAGCGAGGCGATGCACGCCCTCGGGATCCCGACCACGCGAGCCCTCGCGGTGACCGTGACAGGGGCTGCCGTCCACCGCGACGGCCGGAAGCCGGGCGCGGTGCTCGCCCGGATCGCGAGCAGCCACCTGCGGGTCGGCAGCTTCCAGTACGCGCGGACGAAGGACGATCCGGACCTGCTGCGGCGCCTGGCCGACCATGCGATCGCCCGCCACCATCCGCAGGCGGCCGGCGAGGAGAATCCCCACCTCGCGCTGCTCGGCGCTGTCGTGCGGGTCCAGGCCGAGCTCATCGCGCAGTGGATGCTCACCGGCTTCGTCCACGGGGTGATGAACACCGACAACATGACGATCTCCGGGGAGACCATCGACTACGGACCCTGCGCGTTCATCGACGCGTTCGACCCGGCCGCGGTCTTCTCCTCGATCGACGAGACAGGACGCTACTCCTACCGCAATCAGCCCCTCGTCGCCGAATGGAACCTCGCGCGATTCGCCGAGACGCTCCTCCCCCTGCTCGCCGAGAGCCAGGACGACGCGGTAGGCCTGGCCGAGGAGGCCCTGGGAGAGTTCCGCCCGACGTACAGCGCGGCCTGGACGGCAGGGATGAGCGCGAAGCTCGGAGTGGCCGAGGCCGATGTCCCGTCCCTCGCCGCCGACCTCTTCCCACTCCTCCACGAGCACGCGGTCGACTTCACGTCGGTCTTCCGCGCCCTGGGGACGGCGGCAGGCGGCGACGATCGACCCGTGCGGTCGCTCATGGCCGGCGCCGACGTCGACGAGTGGCTGGGACGCTGGCGGGCCGCACACCCCGATCCGGACCTCATGGACCGGACGAACCCGATCTTCATCCCGCGCAACCACCTCGTCGAAGAGGCCCTCGACGCCGCGACGGACGGTGACATGAACCCGTTCACCGAACTGCTCGAGGTCGTCACCTCCCCCTTCGCCGAGCGTCCCGGACGCGAACGGTACGCGGCACCCGCGCCCGCCGACTTCGGCCCCTACCGGACCTTCTGCGGCACCTGACCCGCCTGCCCGCGCACCGGTTCGTCGTCCCCGTCAGCCCAGGGACCCGGTCAGCGCCCTGCGCATCGTGAAGGCCCGGGCCAGGGCGCCCCTGGCCGGAGTCGACAGGGCGGCGCGCAGCAGGGCGTCGCGGACCCGCACCCGCGACTCGGGCATCGGTCGGCCCAGGCGCATGTTGAGCTCGGCCTGGATCGCCGCGGCCCGAGCCGCTGAGAGGAGTCTCCCCTCGACGTGCCTCGTCTCCGGCACGGACTGCGGCGGCGCGCCCGAGGCCGAGGATTCGAGGATGAGCGGTGCCAGGGCTCGGGCGTCGAGCCAGCCCAAGGTCATCCCCTGCCCGCCGATCGGGCTGATCTCATGGGCGGCATCGCCGACGATCACCGTGCGCCCGGACACCAGACGGGAGGCCAGTCGCCGCCGCACCCCGAAAGCGCTGACCATCGTCGCCGTCGCCGGATCCGGGGCGTCCCCGGTCCGATCGGCGATGATCGCGGCGAGGATCGCCGGATCCTCGGCCCGACTCACCAGTGAGGTGTGGACGACCCACCTGCGCATCGATCCGGGCAGCGGGAACGATTCGACGACGCCGTCCGGTTCGAGGTGGATCACCGCGGTCGGGTCCCCGGTGGGATCGGCGAAGTCACCCATGAGGTACCGGTCGGGCAGCTCGCGGAGGGTGTGCGGGATCCTCGCGCTCGAGCGCACGAGGCTGTGCGGGCCGTCCGCGCCGACGACGAGAAGCGCCGTCCACGAGGCGACCGTTCCGGTGGCGGTGTCACGAGCGCTCATCCGCACGTGATCGCCGGTCTCGACCACTTCGGTGACCTCCCACCCCAGGCGCAGGGCATCCGGCGACAGCTGCGCCAGCCGTGCGATGAGCAGCCGTTCCGTGTGCCGTTGGGGCAGAGTGAGGACATAGGGGCGCTCGGGCCACGCGGTCTCGAAGCTGAGCTCACCGAGGACCCTGCCGCGACTGCACCCCAGACCCGACCGCACCTGGACCCCGGCTGCCACTGCCGCCTCGGCGAGACCGAGGTCGGACAGGACCGCGAGCGCGGGCGGGTGGAGGCCGATCGCCCGGGAGTGGAGGCGGGGTCGGGTGCGGCGCTCGAGGACGACGACGTCGACGCCGCGGTCGGCGAGCAGTCCCGCGAGCACGAGGCCCGTCGGCCCTCCACCGACGATGAGCACGTCGCACGACTCCTCGGTCATCGCCGCCGCGCGGCGTCGTGGATGAGGAGGACCCGGAACGGGCGCCCGGATTCCACCCGCCAGCCCGGCGCCGCCGCGGCCAGTTCGGCCGGCGTGAAGCTGCGCCGGATCGAGGTGAGTCCGTCGGGGCGGATGAAGGAGCCGGGGAAGAACGGCCAGGTGCCGACGGAGAAGAGCGCATAGGCCAGACGACTGCGGTGGATGTCGCTGTGGACGCAGCGCAGGCGGGTCAGGCGCTGCGAATCCTCGAGCAGCGCCGTCAGTGCAGCCGGGTCGAGGTGGTGGAGCAGGTGGTTGGAGATGACGACGTCGAAGGTCTCGCCCGCCGTGACGAGGTCCCGGCTCAGCGCCTGCCGGTACTCGACGCCGGCCACGGCCGGAGCTCTCCGGGCCCAGTCATGGGCGCGCGCGTCGGGATCGGCGGCGGTGATGCGCAGGTCGTACCCGTCGCGTCTGCCCCAGCGGGCGAGCGCCCGGGCCAGGTCACCGCCGCCGGAGCCGATGTCGAGCAGGGTGGTGGGGCCGCGCTCGGACAGGAGCGGCCGGATGAGACCGCGGTACGTCCGGGCCCATCCCGCGACGAGTGCGTTGACGACCCGGAACTGGGCGTAGGTCCGCTCGAGCCTGGCCCGGTCGCAGTCCGGATCGTCCATCCGCTCCCGGGCACGGGTGTCGCGACGGCTCAGGTCGGGCAGGATCACGGGTTGGCGCCCACGGTCGTCAGCAGACCGGTCTCGACGGTCAGCCCGGGTCCGAAGGCCATGGAGCAGATGCGTTCGCCGTCCCCCGATCCGGGCTTGTCGAGGATCCGCTTGAGGACGAAGAGGACCGTCGCGCTGCTCATGTTCCCGAACTCGCGCAGCACCGACCGCGAGTGCACGAGCTGGTCCTCGTCGAGGCCGAGTCGGCGTTCGACCTTGTCGAGGATGCTCCGTCCGCCCGGGTGGATCGCCCAATGCTCGATCCGGCGGTACCCGGAGCCGGTCAGCGAGTCGTCGGCGGCGAGCAGGGGGTCGAGCGCCCCGGCGATGTGCTCGTCGATGATCTTGGGGACGTAGGTGCCCAGCACCATCTCGAAGCCGTGGTCGCCGATGTTCCAGGCCATCGCCTCCTCCCCGACCGGGGTGAGGACGGTGGCGAAGCGATCGAGGCGCAGCCCCCTGCCGGTGCTCGGATCGCGTCCGGTGATGAGCGCGGCGGCCGCACCGTCGGAGAACAGGGAGGAGCCGAGGATGGTATCGGGGTCGTCGGAGACCCGCACGTGGATGCTGCACAGTTCGGCGCTGACGACGAGGACGACGGCATCCGGGTCCGCGTCGCAGATCGTCTTCGCCTGCCGCAGGGCCGGGAAGGCGGCGTAGCAGCCCATGAAGCCGAGGTGGTACCGCTGCACGGAGGGGTCGAGGCCGAGGTCCCGCACGATCCGGTAGTCGGGTCCGGGCGAGAAGAATCCGGTGCAGGACACGGTGATGACATGGGTGACGTCGCCGGCCTCGACGTCCGGGCAGGCGTCGAGTGCGGCGCCGGCGGCGGCGACGAAGAGCCGCGCCGCCTCCCGCACGTAGACGGCGTTGCGGGTGCCCGTCGACGGATTGAGGATCCGTGCGGCCTCCGGGTCGAAGAACAGGGGTGATTCGGCCCGGGAGGAGAAGCTCATCTCGTCGACGACGCTGCGCCGGCGGTCGATGCCCGAGGAGTTGAAGGCGGCGCCGATGAGCCGTCTCGCGAGATCGCTGATGCCCGGCTGAGCGGCGAAGACGTCGCGGACCTCGGACTGGATGAGCACGGTCTCGGGAACGGCGACCTCGAGGGATCTCAGCGTGACGGCCATGCCCCATTCTCGTGCCAGGCTCTCGATATTGGCAAGAGGTGCTGTGAGGGGCGGCACCAGCTAGACACGACCCTCAGGCGCCGGGTTCCACCAGTCCGGACTCGTAGGCGATGACGACGAGTTGGGAGCGGTCGCGGGCGCCGAGGCGGCCGAGGAGGCGGGACACATAGGTCCGCGCGGTGGCCGGTGAGATGAACAGTGCCTGAGCGATCTCGGCATTCGACTCACCGCGGGCGACGTGCCGCAGGACTTCGCGTTCGCGCTCCCCCAGTGCCTCGAGCGCCGACCGGTCGAGGCTGCGCTGCGGGGCTGCCCGGATGCCGGCGAGGACCTTGCTCGTCACCGCCGGGGAGAGCAGGGCCTCACCGGCGGCGACGGTGCGGATCGCTGCGCGCAGGTCGCGGGCGGAGATGTCCTTGAGCAGGTAGCCCGAGGCTCCGGACCGGATCGCCTCGGCGATGTCCTCGTCCTCGTCGAAGGTCGTGAGCATGACGACCCGCGTCCCCTGCAGCTGCGGGTCGGCGACGATGAGGCGAGTGGCCTCGAGACCGTCCATCTCCGGCATCCGGATGTCCATGAGGACGACGTCGGGCCTGAGCTCGCGGACGCGGCTGAGCCCGGTCCGTCCGGTGCCCGCCTCGGCGACGACGCGGATGTCCCCGTCGTGCTCGGCGAGGTCCTTGAGCCCCGTGCGCAGCAGCTCCTGGTCGTCGACGACCACCACCGAGATCATGAGCCCAGCCTCGCCGGCAGGAGGGCGCGGACCGCGAATCCTCCGCCCGGGGCCGGGGCGGCCTGCAGGTCCCCGCCGAGGAGGCGCACCCGTTCGGCCATTCCCTCGAGTCCGGTGCCGCCCGATGCCCGAGCGGTGTCCCGGTCGTTCGCGCCGGGCCCGTCGTCGACACCGGGTCGCGGGCCGGCCGGACCGTCGTCGGCGATCGTCAGCAGCAGCCGGTCGTGCTCGGGGCGGAGGGAGACCCTGGCGACGGCGGAGCGCGAATGCCTGAGCACATTGGTCAGGGACTCCTGGACGATGCGGTGGACCGCGGTTCCGACGGCGGCGTCGACCTCCTCGGCGTCGACCGCGATCTGTGCGACGACGTCGATGCCGGCGTCCCGCGCCTCGTCGAAGAGCCGACCGAGACCGGCGAGGCCGACGGCCGAGCGGTCGACGCCCTCGCCGTCGGCCGAGCGCAGGAGCTTCACGGTCGCCCGCAGCTCGTGCAGCGTCTCCGAGGCGGCTCGGCGCACCCGTTCGACCGCCTGGGCCGCGCGCGCGTCGTCGTGGCCGATCGCCTCGGCGGCGACGTTGCTGTGGACGGCGATGACGGAGATCGAATGGCCGATGACGTCGTGGAGGTCCCGGGCGATGCGGAACCGTTCGGTCTGGAGCCGTCGCTGGGCCTCGCGGCGCTGGTCGGCGATGCCGCGCTGCCGCTCGCGCTCCTCGTGGGCGCGGATCTCCCGCCGCGAGCGGACGCTGACGGCGAGGGCGATGGCCGCGGCGGCCAGGGCGATGTCGGTGAGCAGATCGTAGCTGTAGAGGTAGGCCGCCGGGAGCCCCTCGTGCAGCCGCGCGTATCCGGCCACGGCGATGAGCGCGAGACCGGCGCCGGCGGACCACCGGGTCCATCCGGCTTCGGCCGTCGAGTACAGGGCGGGCACCGCGGGCAGGGCGATGCCGATGGGCGGCCAGTCGAAGATGTAGTAGACGAAGACGGCGACGACCGTGACGGTGAGCACCGTCCGGGGCGCGCGGCGCCGGGCCAGGAGCAGGGCGCCGAACCCGAGGGCGAACGCATAGGCGCCGGGTCCCGCCCTGCCCGTCCCCTCGAGGTCGGCGGTGATGACGACGGTGAGCACGAGAGCCAGGGTCAGGGCCAGGGCGAGGTCGACGAGGCGCGGGTGGGCCGCACCGGCACGTGGATCCGTCGTCTCGCTCGCCATGGGTTCAGAGTAGCCGCCGCCGTGGATGCGGGGAATCACCTGGAGGCGACATCCTCCGTCGCCTCCCGCGCACCGGCTCCTCGGCCCGCTGTCGATCCAGATGACGCCTCGGGGCCGATGACCGGGAGGTGGCACGGTCATTAGCGTCGGAGACGTCCCGCCGATCCCCTCACAGGAGTACCGCCATGAGTGCCGACACCGCCCGCACCACCCGTCCGACACTGCTCGACCGGCTGCGGCTTCCCGTCGTCATCGCCTATCTCTGGGTGATGATGACCCTGTTCGGAGCCATCGTCCTCGAGACGCTGATGATCTACCCGAACGTCTTCGCCGACCCTCCCGAGTCCCTGGGGCTGGCGATGGAGTTCCTCGCGGTCACCGGGCCCGGCGACGTGTTCCCGCCCTTCGGCATGGCCTGCTGGATCCTCGGCGCCGCCTCACTGCTGCTGACGATCCGCGTTCGCGGTGTGCGCTGGTGGATCGCGCTGAGCCTCGCCGCGCTCGTCGCCGAGGGGATCGTGTCGATGCTCTTCTTCTGGCCCCGCAATGACGTCATGTTCGTCGAGGGCCTGGCCGTCCATTCCGCCGAGCACCTCATCGCCGTCGCCCGCGAGTTCGAGACCTGGCACTGGATCTCGCGGATGACGTTCAACTCCATCGGAGCGGCGTCCGTCTTCGTCGGATTCCTCCGGCTCCACCGGTTCCGGGTGCTGGCCGCCGGGGTCTGAGCCGGGTCACTGTCCGCGGTAGGTCCCGACCGACCACAGGTTCCCGTCGGAGTCGCGGAAGCCGAACTGATGGGAGCCGTAGTCGGTGTCGGTGAGCTCCTCGCGGATCTCGAGATCCGGTGCCGCCCGGACGCGATCGGCGATCGCGTCGACCGTCTCCGGGACCGCGGCGACGACATAGACGCCCTGCGCGCCGAGTCCGCCCCAGTCGCCTGCCTTGCCGCGGCTGCCGAACATCACTCCGCCGCCGTCGGGCCAGCGCGCCTCGGCGTGCTCGACGGTGCCGTCGTCGCTGCGGTGGAGCGCGGTGACGACGAAGCCGAGCACCTCGGTGAGGAGGCGCACCCCGGTGTCGACATCGGTGAAGGAGACCGTCGGCCAGACCGTGGGCGCCGGGGGTGCGAGGTCGGGGGCGGTCGTGGACTGTGTGTGCTCGTTCGTGGTCATGGCACCCAGTCTGCCGCGGTGGGGCCATCCGCGTCTTGAAGGAATGGGAGCTCCTCGCGCATCCACGTCCGCGCGCTGACCCCGGCCAGGCTGCGCCATTCCCGGGACAGGTGGGAGTGGTCGGAGTAGCCGCAGACCGCGGCGATGTCCGCCAGTGACGGTCGCGCCGAGGTGCGCAGCAGGTCGCGTGCGGCCGTGAAGCGGGCGATCCTCGCCGCCTCCTTCGGCGTCAGTCCCGTGACCTGCCGGAACTGTTCGGACAGGTGGCGTCTGCCCCAGCCCACCCGCGCGGCGACCTCGCTGATCGTCAGCCGGCCCGAACTCGCGGCGATGAGCCTCCACGCCTCGCCGACCTCCGGGCGCAGGGGTGGGACATCGCGGATGAGCAGGGCGATGAGGGCGTCGTCGAGGAGGCGGAAGCGCTCGCCCCAGTCCGCGGTGCCGTGCAGCCGCTCGACCAGCCGGGCACCGGGAGTCCCGAGGACCTCGGCGAGGTCGAGCGAGTGGTTGCACAGCTCGGCCGGGCTCGCCCGGGCCAGCGCCCGCAGGCCCCAGGGCGAGAGGGCGTACTGCAGTCCCTCCTGCTCACGGTCGGCGTCGATGGCCACCGGCCTCGTGTGCAGTCCCGCGAGCACACCGTGGGCCGCGACTCTTCCGAAGTCGCCGCTGACCCGCAGCGGCCCGGCGAGCTCGACGACGAGGGTGGCCCCCAGGCTCGGCAGGCCGCGGTGCACTCCCCCGGGAAGCGGCGACGCCCGGTAGCCGACCGCGGAGAGGACCACATGCCGCAGCGGGGCGGCGGGGACGTGGTCGATGAGCAGGTCCATGCCGACAAGTATCCGCTCCCCCTCCCCTTCTGCCCAGAGGCGGCACCGGTGAACAGGACTGACGCACCCGGAACAGGGAAATCGCCGCGGTCACCTCGGCGATATCCGGTTAGGATCGAGGCACCTTGTCTCAGACTCGACCCTGCGAAGAGGAGCTGACATGTCCTACATCGTCCGCAGACGCACGAACGACGACCCGGCAGACGCCCCTCATCCCGAAGATCGGCGCAAACCCGATTCCCCCACCGACATCACCAAACCGTCGTGGAAGTACCTGCTCAAATCGACGATCCGCGAGTTCTCCGAGGACGCGTGCACGGACCTCGCCGCCGGCCTGACCTACCGCACGGTGTTCTCGATGTTCCCCGGCCTGCTCGCCCTCGTCTCGATCCTCAGCCTGTTCGGGCAGAGCGGCCAGACCCTGACCTCGGTGCTCGACGAGGCCGAGCGGATGGTTCCCGGGTCGACGTGGAGCTCGGTCAAACCCGCCGTCGAGGCGGTGCTCACGGCCCCGGCTCCCGGCATCGGCCTGCTCATCGGTCTGCTCACCGCCCTGTGGTCGACGTCGGGGTACATCAAGGCCTTCGGGCGGGCGATGAACGACATCCACGACGTCCCCGAGGGCCGGGGATTCGTCAAGCTCACCGTGCAGATGTACCTGCTCACCGCGCTCGTCCTCGTGCTCGGGGCCATCGCCCTGATGATCTTCGTCCTCTCCGGCCCGGTCGCGGAGATGATCGGCGGACTCATCGGCCTCGGCTCCGCCGCGCTGACCGTGTGGGGCGTCGCCAAGTGGTTCGTCCTCGCCTTCGTCGTCGTGTTCCTCCTCGCTCTGCTCTACTACGCGACGCCGAACGTCAGGCAGCCGAAGTTCCGGTGGATCAGCATCGGTGCGTTCGTCGCGATCCTCGTCTCGGCGCTCGCCACGGCCGGCTTCTTCTTCTACGTCGCGAACTTCGGCAACTACAACGCCACCTACGGTGCGCTGGCCGGCGTGATCATCTTCCTGCTGTGGGTCTACATCATCAATGCGATCCTCCTCTTCGGCGCCGAGCTCGACAGCGAGATCGAACGGGTCCGTGAGCTGCAGGCCGGGATCCACGCCGAGGAGACCCTCCAGCTGCCCGCACGCGACACGAAGGCCAGCGACAAGAAGGAGCACAAGCGCGAGGAGGCCATCGCCGAGGCGCGCAACCTGCTCCGGACCGACGGCCGCAGCACGAAGCCCCCTTCGCACCGGTAGCCCGCAGTCTGCCCGGCAGCTTCGACTGCCCGGCAGGCGGGAGCACGGACTGAGGCAACGGGGGTCCTTTCCCTCTCACCGGCACGGCTTGGAGACTGGAACGACAGGCGTCGCCCGCCGGCGCCGAGGCGAACCGGACGTCTTCGACCCGCCAGGGAGAGCAACCATGACTCAGTCCTCCGACCAGCAGACCATTCCCGCCCAGCAGCAGTCGCCCCCGGGATCCACCGGGACGACGACCCCGAAGCCCGACCACGGTGAGGAGAGCTACCGTGGTTCGGGCCGTCTCTAGGACAAGAAGGTGGTGCTCACCGGCGGCGACAGCGGCATCGGCCGGGCTGTGGCGATCGCCTTCGCGAGGGAGGGCGCTGACCTCCTCATCTCCTACCTCGACGAGCACGAGGACGCCGAGGAGACGCAGCGGTGGGTCGAGGACGCCGGGCGACGCTGCGTCCTCGTCCCCGGAGACGTCGCCGTCCCGGCCCACTGCCGGTCGATCATCGACCGGGCCGTCGCGGAGTTCTCGCGCATCGACGTGCTCATCAGCAACGCCGCGTTCCAGATGACCCGGAACTCCGTCGAGGAGATTCCCGACGAGGAATGGGACACGACGATGGCGACGAACCTCGACGCCTTCTTCCACCGGACCAAGGCGGCGATCCCCCATATGCGGCCCGGGTCGGCCATCATCGGCAGCACCTCCGTCAACTCGGATTCCCCGCCTCCGCAGCTGCTGCCCTACAACGTGACGAAGGCCGGCATCGCCAACATGGTCGGGTCCCTCTCCCAGTTGCTCGGACCGAAGGGCATCCGGGCCAACAGCGTCGCTCCGGGACCGATCTGGACCCCGCTGATCCCCGCGACCATGCCGGAGGACCAGGTGAGGGACTTCGGTTCGCAGACCCCTCTCGGCCGGGCCGGCCAGCCGGCGGAGCTCGCACCCGTCTATGTCATGCTCGCCTCCGACGAGGCCAGCTACGTGTCCGGGGCGAGGGTCGCCGTGACCGGCGGACAGCCGATCCTCTGAGCGGGTCGGCGATGAGTGAGCACGCCCTGTATCCTCTCCGGCTCAGCGCCTCCGCGCGACCGCTCGTCTTCGGCGGGCATGCGATCGCGAAGCGCCTGGGCAAGGAGGGGATCCCCGACTGGTCCGTCGCCGAGACCTGGGAGGTCTCCGATGTCGACGGCAGCATCGGTGAGGTGACGAACGGCCCGCTGGCCGGCACTCCCCTGCGCCGCATCGTCGCCGAGCAGCCCGAGGAGCTCATGGGTCCGGGGTGGTCGGGCGACCGGTTCCCGGTGCTGACGAAGTTCATCGATGCCGCGGGAGCCCTGCCCGTCCACCTCCACGCCGATGACGAGCACGCCCGGCGGCTGGAGGGCCAGCCGAACGGCAAGACCGAGGCCTGGCACGTCCTCGAGGCGGAGCCGGGTGCCACCGCCCTGTGCGGAGTCCGGGCCGGGTCAGCGCCGAGGAGGTGCGCGCCGCCTTCGAGGCGCAGGATTTCGATGCGGTGCTGCGCCGCCTTCCGGTGCGGCCCGGGGAGACGATCCACGTCCCCGGCGGGACACCGCACAGTTTCGGACCGCGGACCCTGATCTACGAGATCGAGCAGACCTCGGACATCCAGCAGCACGCGATGCGGTGGAGGATGGAGGACGGCTCGGGCATTCCCGACGAGGACTTCGACACGAACCTCGACATGCTCATGCGGGAGGTCGATCTCGACTCCCGACCGGACTTCGTCCCCGGGCTGCGCATCGCCGCCGACGATGGCGTCGAGCGGGTGTTCCTCTGCGCGAGCCCGTACTACGCCCTCGAACGATGGCGGGCGGGGACCGCCGAGCCGCTGCGGCACTCCTTCGCCACCGCCCAGGTGCTCACGAACGTCGGCGCACCCGTCCGGGTGACGAGCGGCGACTGGAGCGAGGAGCTCGGGCGCGCCCAGACCCTTCTGCTGCCGGCGGTGTGCGGGGAGGTCGAGATCACCGGACCGGCCGACGTCCTCTTCGGCTACCTGCCGGAACTCGACCGGGACGTCATCGGCCCGGTCACCGCGGCCGGATACCCACGGGAGGTCATCGCGAGCCTCGGCGAGGTGTGAGGAGCGTCCGCCCCCTCAGTCCAGGCGCTCGAGGAAGCGCAGGAGTGCGTCCGTGACGAGGTCCGGTCGGTCCTGGCTGACGAAGTGTCCCGCCTCGGCGACGACGATGTCGGTGACTCCCTCATGGGCGGCCCACGCCGGCATCGCCGTCGCGATGTTCCCCGTCCGGTCCCGCTCACCCCGGAGGAGTCCGAGCGGAACCGGGGTGCGGTAGCCCGGGTCGGGGACGACGAAGGCGACCGTCGCCCTCCAGATCTCGAGGAACTCGGCCTTCGTCACCTGGGAGAAGGCTCGCCGCGCATCCTCGCGCGCGACGTCGGTCGTCGCCGAGGCGTTCGCGAGCAGGCGGGGCAGCCGCGCGGCGGGGATGAGCGCGAGACCGGGGGCGGCG
This sequence comes from Brevibacterium sanguinis, assembly GCF_003315415.1. Taxonomy (GTDB): domain Bacteria; phylum Actinomycetota; class Actinomycetes; order Actinomycetales; family Brevibacteriaceae; genus Brevibacterium; species Brevibacterium celere_A. Next base: position 57,753 of record NZ_QNSB01000005.1, on the reverse strand, counting down.
AGCCCCAGCAGGCCCCGGTCGACCCGGCTCAGCGGACCCGTGTTCCAGGTCGCGCCCATGACGAACAGGCCCGACATCTCTCGGGGTGAGCAACGGACCAGGGCCTGGGCGATGTTGCCGCCGAGCGAATGGCCGACGAGCACAGGACGCTCGAGCCCGCGGGCGGCGATGAGCGCCGCGACGTCGTCGAGCAGCAGCTCCGCCCGCGGCGGGAGAGTGGTGGAGTGGGATCGGCCGTGCCCGCGCAGATCGGCGAGCACCACCCGATGCCCTGCGCTGCGCAGCGCGGTCGCCTGGTGGAGGAACGTCACATGGTCGGCGCCGGCGCCGTGGAGGAAGACGACCGCCCTGCCTGCCCCGCCGCTGTCGTGGAAGGCGAGGGAGCAGCCGGGCAGGTCGAGCCGCTGTTCGAGGATGCTCACACCGCCGACCCTAGACGATCGCGTCCTTTCGCGTCCGCTCGCCTGCGGGCGCGCGACCGGGGACGATGAAGGTGATCCGGACCCGTCCCGTACTCGGGTCGGGCACCACCTCGGCGTCGACCTCGTAGACCTCGCGGATGAGATCGGAGGTGAGGACCTCGGCGGGTCGTCCCGCGGCCACCGCACGACCGGTATCGAGGACGACGACCCGGTCGCAGAACATCGCGGCGAGGTTGAGATCGTGGAGGGCGATGATGCTCGTGACCTCGAGGCCGGAGATGAGGTCGAGGAGATCGAGCTGATGGCGGATGTCGAGGTGGTTCGTCGGCTCGTCGAGCAGCAGCTCGCGCGGCTGCTGGGCCAGTGCCCGGGCGATGTGGGCGCGCTGCCTCTCGCCGCCCGACAGCGCTGTCCACAGGCGGTCGGCCTTGTCGGTGAGGCCGACCCGGTCGAGGGATTCGGCGATCACCCTCTCGTCATCGCCCGAGGCGAATCCGAACAGCGTCCGGTGCGGCGTGCGACCGAGCCGGACGACGTCGTGGACGGTGATGTCCGTGTCGGTGTCGACGTGTTGGGTCACCGCCGCGATCCGTCTGGCCACCGCCCTCCTGCCGACGGCCGAGATGTCGGCGCCGTCGAGGGAGACGACCCCGGAGTCGGGACGGGAGACGGCTTGGAGCAGCCGCAGCAGCGACGACTTCCCCGACCCGTTGGGGCCGAGCAGCCCGATCGTCTCCCCTTCCTGCGGTTCCAGGCTGACGTCGTCGACGACGAGGGCTCCCCCGCGCCTCCAGGACACCCGCTGCGCGTTGAGCGTCATGGGCGGTTCCTCCTTCGCACGAGCAGGAGCACGAACACGGGCACGCCGACAAGGGCGGTGCCGACCCCCACGGGCAGCGGCGTCGGGGCGAAGGCGACGCGGGAGCCGGCGTCGACCCAGACCATGAACAGGGCGCCGAGGATCGCCGCGGCGGGGATGATGCGGGAGTGACGCTGCCCGAAGAGCAGGCGGGCGGCGTGGGGCAGGACGAGCCCGACGAACCCGATCGCCCCGGCGACGCTGACGAGGGCGGCGGTGACGAGGGCGGTCAGCGTGAGGAGGACGATGCGGGTGCGGGTGACGCTGATGCCCAGAGACGCGGCCACGTCCTCCCCGAAGGCGAAGGCGTCAAGGCTGCGCATGTGGAACAGGGCGATGACGACGCCGACGAGGGCGACGACGACGGTGAGCGAGACATCGTCCCAGCGCATTCCCTCGAGGGACCCGAGGAGCCAGAACATCACACCTCGGGTCTCGTCCGAATCGGCGAATCCGAAGATCACGAGCGATGTCAGGGCCGAGAACAGCTGAGTGCTCGCGACACCCGCGAGGACGATGCTGCCGGTTCCCCCCGAGGAGTACCGGGCGAGGAGGAGCACGAGGCCGAAGGCCAGCAGTGCCCCGACGAACGCTCCGCCGGAGAGCCCGATCGCCGATCCCCCGAGGCCGAGCACGCCGATGAGCACGGCTCCCGTCGAGGCTCCCGAGGAGACGCCGAGGATGAACGGATCGGCGAGCGGATTGCGCAGGAGCGATTGCAGGATCGCCCCGCACACGCCGAGACCGGCTCCGCAGGCGGCGGCGACGAGCGCCCGGGGCAGTCGCTCCTGCCACACGATCGCGTCCTCGGACACCCGCACCGGGATCGCCGTGAGGCCGAGGTGGTTGGTCACGACGTCCCGGACGTTGACGAGCGAGACCTCGGCGGGTCCGAGTGTCACGGCGACCCCCACCGAGATGAGGAACAGGACGGCGCCGGCGCCGGTCAGGGTCAGGCCGAGGACCGCACCGGGCAGTCCCCGCCGCGACGTGCTCGGCTCGGGGCCGGACATCGAGGTGTCGTGTCCGGGCGTCGAGGTGTCGAGTCCGGGCTCAGCTCGCACCGAGGCAGCCATCGGATTCCTTCGCCCACGTCCCGATCTTCTCCAGTCCCTCGACGGAGCGGATGGACGGGTTGAGCTCGGCGCCGTGCAGGGCGATGAAGCACTCGTTCTGCACGGCACCCATCGTCTTCGTCAGCGGATCGGACTTGAGGAATTCGATCTTGTCCTCGAGTCGGTCACCGGGGAATCGGTCCCGCTGCAGGTCTCCGAGGACGATGACCCGGGGGTCCTTCTCCACGACCGTCTCCCATCCGGTCGCCAGCCAGTCGTCGGGGGAATCGGCGAACACGTTCTCCATCCCCGTCATCTCCGCGAGCATCCCCGGAGCGCCGAACTCACCGGCGAAGTAGGGGGTGCGGGTGTCGGCGAACCAGAACGCCACGGTCGTGCCCTGCAGATCCACTCCCTCGAGTGCGGCATCCGTCCGGGACTGCAGATCGCTGATGAGCTTCTCCCCACGATCCTTGACGTCGAAGATCGCGGCCATGTCCCGGATCTCCTGATAGAGGGACTCCATCGTCACAAGCTGAGTCCGGGTCCCGCCGCCGTTGATGCTCGTGCCGCCTTCGCAGTCGGTGGGCGAGAGGTAGGACTCGATGCCGGTCTCGGCGAGGCGGTCACGCGTGACGACTCCGCCCTCCTCGTTGTAGTGCCGCCCGAAGGAGGCGGTGACGAAGTCGGGATCCGCGTCGAGGAGGACCTCGTAGGTCGGCGCGTCGTCGGAGAGCCGCGGAACCTTCTCGTTCGCCTCGGCGAGGGCGTCGAGGATGGGGTCGGTCCACGAGGCGGTGCCGGCGATCTGCTCCTCAAGCCCCAGCGACAGGAGGATCTCGGTCGAATCCTGGTCGAGGGAGACGACCTTCTGCGGCGCCTTGTCGATCGTGATCTCGCGCCCGCAGTTCTCGATCGTCAGCGGGTACTCGGTCGTGCCCTCTCCCTGAGCTGACGCCGAGTCCTCCTCGACGACTTCGGATGCCCCGCACCCTGACAGCGCGAGCGCCACGACGACGCCCATCAGGCCCAGCGACTTCTTCACAGACCGCGCAGTTGACATGCTTCTCCACCTCACCGAGAACGAACGGAACGGACTGAGGTTAGGCTAACCTGGTGCTCAGATCAATTCCTGTCCAGGATCGGAGATCACTACAGAAATCGGTGCAGGTCACCGCTTTCGCCCGCCCTCGCGGCCACCCGGGTGCGGTGCGCCGAACCATCGCCGCAGCCCCTCCTCGAGCTCCTGCTGCTCGCCGCCCGCCCACGCGATGTGGCCGTCGGGGCGCAGCAGCAGAGCCGGGGCGCCGATGTCCGCGGACGTCTCGACGAGGCGGTCGACACGGTCTCCCCAACCCGCACAGGACAGCTGCCCGCTCGAGTCGAGGAGCAGGCCTCGGCCCTCATGCATGTGCGCATAGAGACGTCCTGACGGCAGCGGGAGGTCGCGCAGTCGCGAGCCCCCGAGGGGATGGCCGTCGCCGAGGTCGTAGCGGATGCCGAGTCCACTGACGCTTTCCATGAGGTGCCGGCCCACGTCCTCGAAGCGCATCAGCTCGGTGAGCAGCCGGCGCACCGCCTGCGGCCCTGGCTCGGGTGAGATCAGCTCGGACTGGGCGCGGGTGAGCGTGAGGACGCCCTCCGCGACTGGTCGTCGCTCGGCCTCGTAGGTGTCGAGCAGCCCTTCGGGGGCCCAGCCGTTGACCTCGGCGGCCAGCTTCCACCCGAGATTGAATGCGTCCTGGATGCCGAGGTTGAGCCCTTGACCGCCGAGCGGTGGATGGACGTGCGCGGCATCCCCGGCCAGGAGCACCCCGGCGCCGCGGTAGTGCTCGGCAAGGCGAGTCGCATCAGTGAATCGGGACATCCACTGAGGAGAGTGGGCACCGAAATCGGTGCCCGCGTACGCGCGCAGCTGCGTTCGGAACTCCTCCACGGTCGGCGGAGCGCTGCGGTCCTCGGAGACGCTCGCCGCCGGCACGACTCCCCGGAACAGCCCGTTGCCCGTCGGTCCGATGCCGAAGCCCAGATGAGTCTTGCGCACCTCCATCATGGTCGCCACGACCTCCTCGGCGGGCGCCGTCAGTGCGACCTCGCCGAGGATCCATTCCGTCTGCGCCGCCTCCCCGGGGAATCCGATTCCCAGCTGGCCCCGGATCAGGCTGCGGCCCCCGTCGCAGCCGATGACCCAGTCGGCACTCAGCGTCGTCCCGTCGGCGAGTTCGACCGTGGCCGCCTCGTCGTCCTGGAGTAGCCGCACCGCTTCGTGTCCGCGGCGGATGTCCGCGCCGACTTCGGCCGCCCATTCCTCGAGAAGCCGGTCGGTCACCGTCTGTGGGATCCCGAGCAGATAGTCGTGGGCGGTGTCGAGGTCCACCGGTGCCGGAGAGGCGATTCCTGCGAATCCGTGTGCACCGATCGGGTGCTTCTGTCCGTGCTCGAGGAACCTCTCGAGCAGTCCGCGCTGATCGAGGATCTCGATGCTGCGCGCGTGGAGTCCGAGCGAACGCACGAGCGGGCTCGGCTCCTCCTCCTTCTCGACGACCACCACGTCGACCCCGTGGAGCCGCAGCTCCCCTGCCAGCATCATCCCTGTCGGTCCGCCCCCGACGATGATGACTTCAGCCATGTGTCCTCCTCGTTCCCCGCATGTTCCGGCGCCGTCGGCCGGGCGGTGCCGACCATCATGCCCGAGCCCCAGGGTCTTGCGGCAAGCCCCCTGCCAGGCGATATCCTGGAACTGCGGACAGGGATTCTCCCCTCAGGCGTGTCCGCTGGACCTCGGGGCGGGCCGGTCGACGCCCATCGACGATCCCGTGCACGAGGGAGCCCGGACAGCTAGACTTGTGAGATGCGTCTCCTTCTGCTCTCCCTCGGAGTCGGTGCGGTTCCCGATTTCATCTCCGCACAAGTCGGTCGACCCGCCGCCGAGGTGCGCATCGGCTACCTCGACGATGCCGCGGGGCCGTTCTCTGGGGAATGGTTCGTGGCCGCCGAGCGTGAGCAGCTCGCCGGCCTCGGGTACTCGCTGGTCGACCTCACGGCCGCGGACTTCGAGTCCGCGGACTCCTTCGCCGAGGCGCTCGCCGGCGTCGATGTCCTCTATGTCTGCGGCGGCAACACCTTCGTGCTCCTGGCGGCTCTGCGCAGGTGCGGCTGCGATGCCGTGCTCGTCGACCGTGTGCGCCGCGGACTGCCCTACATCGGGGCGAGTGCGGGCTCGATCATCACGGGGCCGAGCCTCGAGCCGATCTCGCTCATGGACGACCCCGCCGAGGCGCCCCACCTCACCGATCACTCGGGTCTGGGTCTCATCGACACGGTCGTCATCCCCCATGCGGACGGTGCGCTGCCGCCCTACCCGCCGGAGCTCATCACCGCCATCGCCGAGGAGTACGCCGCCGATCACCGGCTGACGTTCCTCGCCGACGACCAGGCGCTGCTCGTCGAGGACTCGTCGCTCCGGACGATCCCGTCGCCGTAGGAGCGGAGGCCGGACGGGTCGGGGGTTCGTGCGAGAGGAGACGACGATGATCACAGACTTCCTCCGGGATCAGGCGTGGGCGGTTGCGTGGCTCGCACTGATGGCCGCCGGATGGTTCGGCTGGGCGCAGGAGGACCCCAAGCCCGGGCTCCGCCGATGGCTGGGAGCAGGATCGGTGCTCGGCCTGCTGGTGACGATCGCGTTCGGACTCCTCGTCGCGCGCAACTGGTCGAGTCCGACCGCGCTCGACGGTCGCTACTGGGTGTTCGGCGTCGTCGTCGCGGCCGAGGTGCTGCTCATCGGCGGCGGGTGCATCGTCCTCGCCCGCCGGGGGCAGAAGCGCTGGTACGGCTGGTGGATCGGGCTGTGCGTCGCAGTGCACTTCGTTCCATTGGTGTGGGTGTTCGCGGACTGGTCCTACCTGGTGCTCGCGCTCGTGCAGGTCGCCGGTCTCCTCCTCATGGTCCCCCTCCTCAGACGCGGCGAGTACCCGACGAGCCGGTGGGCCTGTCCCTGGATCGCCGCGACCTTCCTCCTCTTCGCGATCACCTCCGCGGTCGTCTTGCTGGCCGAGTACGGCTATCCGCTCTGAGAGCTCGTTCGAGCGGCTGTGTGCACTGGTCGCGACGTGACAGTGAATTCGCGACCGCTCTGCCAGGTGCGATCACATCGTCGAGTCCCGGTCGACGATCGCCACCGCGCCGCAGACCGGTCGCCAAACTGAACGCAGAGACGACAGAACCCTGCCCCGGGATGGAACGGGACAGGGTTCGGACGTTCAACGTGACGTGGAGGTAGCGCGACAGTGTTCTAACCTTGCCCCTGCCCTACAGTTGGCGGTCTCGTCTCACCGCGCGATCCGTCGGCGGCGCAGGTCGGCAGCGGCGGAGTCGGCATCCTTGCGGGCGCTCCCGCGTCCGGTTCCGCGGTTAACAGCGGAGATGCTGGATGAGGCGGAACGCCGGTATGCGGGCGACGAGATTCTGCGGATGATCGCTAGAGATCTGGGCGTGAGTCGGCAGCGGCTCGCTGAGCGTCTGCGGGATCGAGAGGTCCGGCTACGTGGTGAGCAACCGTCGGCCGAGCAGGTACTGGAGATGCGACGCCGTTACGAACAGGGCGAGTCACTGGCCAGAGTCGGCGCGCGGATCGGCCTCAATGCAAGCACGGTACGAGCGAGCTTGCTCCGTGCAGGTGTCGCGCTCCGCGACCCTCATGGCCGCCAACGGTAAGTCGTGCCATCCCTCCGCTTCGGGTAGCGAGATGTGTTGTGTGGAGCGGGAGGGCACGATGGGTGACGGCTCGCCTGAGGTTGAGATGACGGCTCAGCACGAGAAGAGCCGTTGTACCAGGTCCCGGGTCGATCGCCGAAGCGCCGTAGGAGAACCGAGGAGCCGGGACCGGCTGGCTGACGCGTCACCTGGTGGCACTACGGCGCGCCGCACAACCGCGATAGTCTGGCACACCGATAAACTCAGTCGTATGGTGAAGTTCGCGGATGTCGCTGATGGGCGCACAACTAGTGTGTTCCAGGACGCCGTCCGTCTTCTCCTCCTCATCGCCGCTGCCGCGGACCCGCTTGCGAGCCCCAGTCCGGCTGACGCCCCTGCCGAAGCGGTCGCAGTGCTGCGCTCGCAAGTGCTCCTACAGAAGTTGGACTTCTGGCTCCGGAACCCGGACTATCTTGCAGACGAACTCCTCACACGTTTCGAGAGCACCGGCAACAATGACGATCTCGAACTCGCGCGCCAGATCCTTGAGAGCGATGAACCCGAAGTCCGCTCCTATCAGATGCTCCGCTACCTGTTCGGTGCCTACGAACCGCTCGATGAGGCCCTCTCGGTGCTCAGTACGCCCGGGCTCATCATTCTTCGCCGGCAAGGCATTCCTGGCCACACCACCCAGCACGACTACTACCTCACGAATGCTGGACGCGACGCAGCACAGCAAATCGTGACTTCTGTACCGGAACTTGCGTATTACGTAGAGCGGTCCAAACTCGTCGCAGACCTCGCGGGCGGTCGGCGGGGTAGCGCGCTACGCGATATTCAATACCTGCAGCCTGAGTACGCCGGCGCCGAACTTGGCACGCGAATCGTCGGAATCGCCGACCGCGCGCGAGCTCGCCTGCAAGGATTGCTCAATACCCAGAAACAAAGGGAAACTCGATGACGGAGAATCCAAACCTGATTCAGCGCATAGCGGAGAGTGCGGAAAGCAGTGAAGACACCGTCTTACAGATCCTGAACGACTATGGCATGACTCTCGCAAGTCCGAGCCGCCAGCACCGCAGCCTGAGAGTCGACCGACTCCGTATCCGTGGGGCGAAGGCCGGCGACGTAGAACCGGGCGATTTTGATCGAACTTTTGTCTTTCCTGTCGGCGTGATCGTGATCTCCGCCGACAACCTGCGCGGCAAGACGACCATCCTGGAGTTGCTGACTCTCTTGATCCGAGGTGAGCCGCGAGACCTACAGTCGGACGTCTTGTCGTGGCTGACCTCCGCATCCCTGGACATGCACCTCAACGGCCAATCCATCGGCTTGCGTCTGCGGTTTGATGACTCGCACATTATCGGTGCAAGAATCCTTGCCGGCACACCGGACAAGCTTGCACTCAGCGACGACGACGTCGCTCATGGTGTCACCGATCTTGCGCGCGCGCAGAGCGACGAAGAATGGGCGGAAGTCGTCGGGACATTCATGATGTCTCAACTGGGCCTTGACGCGATCCAAGTGTTCAACAAGGCGAAAAACGACGATGAAGCCGGCACCATCAAGTCGCACGGCTGGCCCGCCTACTACGGAGCAATCTACCCGCCGTCCGGTGCCGACAAAGTGCTTCTGGGCAGCACCGCCAGCGATTACCTCCCGGTCAGGCTCATGCAGGTGTTCCTTGACATGCCTGACGCGACACGCGCCATGCGGGTTTCTGCATTGGCCAAGCGGCTTGACAGTGAGCACAAGGCCGAGCAACGACGCCACCGTGACGCGCGCGACTCTATCGCCCACCAGCTCGACTTCGCGGAGCAGCGCCAGGCGAAGGCCGAGGAACAGTTAGCCGATCTGCAAGCACAGACTCCCGCGGAGAGCCTCCAAGACCTGATCGAACTCGCGTCGGACGCGTCGAAAAGAGTTATCGACGCGCGGCAAGCGGCTGAAGCCGCAACGTCCGCCTACGTTGAGGCGCAGCAGTCGCGCATCGCCGATGAGAAGGCTCTTAACGGATTGCGTGAGTCCGCCGCAGCCAGCGCTCTCTTCCACGGCCTTGATCCAAAGCATTGCCCGCGATGCGAGGAGCCGATCAAAAGTGAGCGCAAGCAGCGTGAACATGAATACCATCAGTGCGCCGTCTGCGATGCACCGCTTGCTACCGAAGACGACGACTATGCGGAACGTGAACAATGCGCTGTCGATGCACTCGTCGCAACGCGGGCCGCGGAGGGTGCGCTTGCTGCCGCGCGCAGTGCATCTGAGACACAACTCGCTGAAGCGCAGAAAGACCTCAACAGGCTTGACGAGCGGATCGGTCATGCTCAGGCTGCCCGTCAGGCCACCGCACGGCTAGAGGCTGAGCACGAACTCGCGGCCGCGCAGGCTGTCGTGCAGGCATTGGAGCAGCTGCAACCGGAACCAGTTGACCCCCCGGTCGCTCAGGTAGTTCTCGCGGCGGCCGACAGCATCCTGCGCGAAGAGATCAAGCAGTTCAGCACGGAACTGTATAAGGATCTTAGTGCCGCGACTTTAAAATTCGGAGTGGCCTTCGGTATCAGCGAACTCGAAAGCGTACGGATAAAGGCGAACGGCACTATGGATGTCACTAAGGGTGGGGGTGCCACGTCGAGCTTCTCCTCGCAGAGTCCTGGCGAACGACTGCGTCTGCGGTATGCGCTGGTCGTCTCCCTGCTACGTCTCGCTCGGGACCGGGGAATCGCTGGACATCCGGGCCTGCTACTGCTCGACAGCCTGAAGGCCGAGGAAGTCCAAGACGATCATGCCCGAATTCTTCTGGAAGGCCTTGTCACAGCTGCCGCCGAAGAACCCGAACTCCAGATTTTCGTGACCACAGCCGACCGATCACTCGCGGCTCAAGTGTCGGGGGTGACTGCGACAATCGAACCCGATCCGGGCAAGACCGCGATCTTCTAGCCCGAACGGAATCTCACAACAGATCGGAACAGTCATGTCCCTCGCAGAGCGGCTGGGTGAAGTAGTCGCCTCGGATGGCGTTGTAGACCTTCAGACCATCGGGTCCGTTGATGAGATCGCGACCGAGGCCGCGGAACTCGCGGCTGGCCCCTACGCACCACTCGTCGCCGACGCCATCGTCCGCGAACTCAACTCAGATAGTCGCTCGGAGGCGTGGCGAGCAACACTGAGACGCTTTGCAGAGGGGCTTGGTTCCCAGCAGAGCTACCTCGCCCTCCGAGAATCGGCCGATTTCCTCCTGGGCGACGACACGTTGGACATCATCGGTCCCACGTTGCACGACGTGCTGCTCCCAACCCTTAACCTCATCGCGACGCAGCCGCTCCTCGCGGGCCTGAGGCTGAACATAGTGCTCGACGTCGTCGCCACGACGGGCCACGCGCCGTATCGCGTACTGGACATTCTCACTCAGCCTGTCGACGACCTCCCACGAGAATTCGACGATCCGCTCGCCCGCGCGATTGGGGTTGCCGTCGACCTATGGACGACCGAAGCCGAGCAGCGACGGTTCGCGGCCACACTCGATATGCTGACGGCTCGCGGTTCAGACGATGCGGCATACGAGCGTGCACTGCAACAACTTCGACAGGCGCTCGAAGTGCAAGATCAGCAGGAGCTGCTCGAACGGATCCGGCACGCGCACGAACGGTTCGAAGTCCTCGCCTCCAAGACTGAGGACAGAAGCGACGCACAGGCGTTCGCATCTAGCTGCCGTGCGATCGTCGCATTCCACGAGGACGATGAGCAGGGGCTTCGGTCCGCCGCGCTCTCGGCCCGCGAAACGGCCAATCGTCGGGCGATCCTGCTCCACGGCATGCATAGCCGTGACAAGATTCTTGCCGGGCAAGCCGCGGGACTCGCCTGGACATCGCTTGCATGGCACCTTGAGAGCGCTCTGGAGCACTTCTCCGATGACACATTCCTGGATACCTGGGCCGCCGTTGCGGCGATTACCAAGGTCTACGAAGCGGACCGGCAGTTCAGCGACCTGCACACTATTCATGCCGTCATCCAACCTAGAATTGTCAACGATCTTGCCACTCGCCACGCGATGGCACACCAACTACAAAGAGCGGTAGAAGTTGATCGGGCGCGGGACAACCCAATGCTTGCGAACGAAATCTACGAACTCGCGGATCTCGCGCACCAGGCACGGTCGGCTCCACGCGAGTCCGATGATGACTCTGAGGAGGACTCCCAAAGCGAGCCATACTTGCACGCTCTTCTCGGGCCCGCCGCCGGTATGATCAGCGAACTCCCCGACGACAAGCGGGCGGCGCTGGAAGAGTCAGCGCATCAGACGTTCGTCGGTACGTTTGCAGGCGACCGTCCGACAAACGAGCTTGTCTCAGAACTCACCGCGTCCCTGATGGCCGAACTCTCGAACAACCCGACGTTCACAGGATCAGTCAAATCGAGCTTCTCGTTGCTTATTCTGAACACGCTACGTTTTCTCGTCTATGTCGGAGACAATAGACAGCCCTACACGTTGCCGATTGATGCGGACCATCCGGCTCCACTCGAAACCAAAGTGCAGGAACACTTCGCTGAGTACCTGAGCGGTACGGAACTGGCAGGCCGGGTAGGCCTTGAGCACTCCAACGTTGCCATCGGCCGTGCCGACGTGATCGTCACCTTTGATGGTGCGCAGCGCTACGTGACCGAGGTGAAGCGCGAACTTGCCGACGCCAGAAAGGAGAGCATCGAATCTGCCTATCTGGCACAGGCTCTGGAGTACCAATCGACGAACCAGCCGTTCGGACAGCTACTCGTGCTCGACCTTACTGACCACTCGGGCGGCACACCGCACGTCACCGAATCCGTATGGGTCACTCATCGCCGTGATGCTTCGCAGAGAATCACAGCGAGCGCCATCGTTGCTGTTGTACGCGGAAACCGACCCACACCGAGCGCGATGAAATGAAAGTCGAACGGGTTGTGAAGGCAAAGCGAATACTTGTGCGAACTTGCGTTTATCCGTCTTTAGGGTGGTTGACTTTGGCGTATACCTGCATAGCTCCGAGCAAGAGCGAGTCGTAGGTGCCGTTCGTCGCGCATTCCTTCGTGACGTGGATGTCGACGCCCGCGTCGTGAAGGCGCTGCACGACGGCGAATTGGTCGGTGATGCGGCTGCCGAGGCGGGCGAGGTCGGTGACGATCACCACGCCGACATCATCGTGGTCGGCGGCGTCGATCACTGCGTCAAGTCCGACGCCCGTGCGGCCGATGTCGAAGAAGGTGTCGGTGACGGTCAGGTCGTGTTCGGCGGCGTATCGGCGACAGTCGGCTTCCTGGTCGTCCAGCCAGGTGGGGTTTTCCGTCTCGCTACGGCGGAAGAGCACGGTCTTCATGCTGCGCCTCCCACCCTCGCCAGCTCCCGCTCGGCAGGCGCGTGATCTGCCCGAGCGGCGCGGTTTTCTACGCGGCGGAGAACGTGCTCGCGGGTACGGACATGGACCAGGCGGATGAGGCTCAAGGGTCCGAGCCAGAGCATCTTGAGGGCGTTGTACGCGAACAGGAACTCGAGTAGGTGCAGGCCGCCGGAGGCATCCTGCTCGATGGCGTTCGTCAGGTGAATCCCTACTATCAGAGCACCGTCACCTTCCGCGACGTGACCTACCCCGGCACGCACGATTCGCTCGTTACGCCGGAGACGTTCGATCAGGTGCAGACCATCCTGCGGCAGAACCACGTCGTTGGCGACAAGCCCAGAAGTACGACCACTACCTCAAAGGCTCGATCAACTGCCCCTGCGGGAAGCGGCTCATGTTCGAGCGGCCGCGGAACCATCAGGGCGTCGCCTACGACTACTTCACTTGACGATCACTCCCGCAAACTCCTCCACATCAGCCCCCACTCCCGAGTCACCGGGCCCATCGTCGTCGACATGTTCATCACCACCATGGACGAGTACGGGCCACCCGCCGCGACTCTGACCGACAACGGCATGGTCTCTCCCCCGCAAGCGGGAGGTGCCCCCTCGACTCGTCTGGCTAGTGGTAAGGACGGCACCCACGCCCAACCGAACGGGTTCGAACACCTCCTCGCTGACCTGCATATCGAGCAGAAGAACGGCAGACCCAACCACCCCACCACCCAGGAAAAGATCGAACGCTTCCACCAGACACTGAAGAGATGGCTGACCGGTGACGGGCGCGTCGACTCTCTCGAGGAACTCGCAACCCAACTCCTTAAGTTCCGGCACGTCTACAACACGCAACGACCTCACCGAGCGATCGGTCGGCGCACCCCCGACGCCGCCTACGCAGCACTGCCCAAGGCGGGACCCGTCATCGACCTCGACAGCCGGATCTGGCGGATCCGCTACGACAGAGTCGATGGTGATGGGAAAGTCTCGTTGCGGTTCGCCGGATGCATGCGGCATCTAGGGATCGGTCGGGCCTGGGCGCGCAAAGAGGTTCTCGTCCTGGTCCACGGCAACGACACCATGTTCATCGACCGAGCGGCGGGAGAGATCATCGCCTAACACACCATCGATCCCGGGAAGGGGTACCAAGCGAAGAAACGAGAGGGAACGATGTCGTGAGACATCACCGGAACGATGACGCGAGACAGGCGGAAGAAAACCGGAACGATGTCGCGAGACATACCGGTCCGGAAATGAGAAATGTGCCGCGATATCGTAGGAACGATGTCGCGACACATCACAACGTGGAGCTAAGGGGAATCGAACCCCTGACCTCTTCATTGCGAACGAAGCGCTCTACCAACTGAGCTATAGCCCCTGACCGACATCACTCTACGCCGGAGCACGGGGGAATTTCAAAACCGCTGTGTCCCCGGAGAATCCACGGCGCCCCGGGCCTCAGGGGGTTCCCATCCGACCAGTGACACCGGCGGCTTTCCGGTCTATGCTATCTCGTACCACCATGTACGAGATCGGACTGATCGGCCCGACCGCACCATTCCCTCCTCCCGCCCCCACCTCCGCGAAGGACCGAACGACCATGAGACAGCTGCGGTACTCGATCAACGTCACCCTCGATGGCTGCTGCCATCACGAGGCGGGTCTCCCGCCGGACGAGGAGTCGATGCGCCACTGGACAGCCGAGATGGAGCGCGCCGGTGCTCTGCTCTTCGGGCGCGTGACCTACGAGATGATGGAGGCGGCGTGGCGGAGGCCCGCCTCCGGCGTCTGGCCCGACTGGATGAGCGAATGGGAGCAGCCCTTCGCCGAGGCGATCGACCGGGCGGAGAAGCACGTCGTGTCGAGCACGCTGACCAAGGCGGATTGGAACGCCGATCTGGTCACGGGCGACCTCGGCCCCGCGATCGAACGCCTCAAGGCCGAACCCGGCGACGACCTGTGGGTCGGAGGCGTCACGCTCCCCCGGGCGCTGGCCGACCTCGGCCTCATCGACGAGTACGAGTTCGTCGTCCAGCCCGTCCTCGCCGGCTCCGGCCCCACACTCATGGCCGGACTGCGGGAACGCATCGAGCTCGAACTCGTCGACCGCCATGAGCTGCGCTCGGGAGCCCTCGTCCTGCGATTCAGACCGACGTCCAGGGAGCGGTGAGGCAGCTTGGGCGAACCAGGAACGGCCGCCCGCCCAGGGCGCAGGCGGGCTGATGCGCAGCGCAATCGCCTCGCGATCCTCGCGGCGACCCCGATCGCGCTGCGGAGGAACCCCGACGCCTCGATCGCCGACATCGCCGCCGAGGCGGGTGTGGGCCGGATGACGCTGTACGGGCACTTCCCGACCCGGGCCGAGCTCATCGAGGCGGCCGTCGTCGACACTCTCGACCGCGGCGACGAGGTCCTCTCCGCGGTCCCTCTCGACGGTGAGCCCTCGGAGGCCCTCACCCGGCTCATCGCCTCGAGCTGGACGCTCATCGAGCAGGCGCGCGGACTGCTCGCGGCCGCCCAGAAGGAGCTCTCGGCCGGACGCATCCGGGACCTCCATGAGAAGGCCGAGGACCGGATGCGCGCCCTGCTCCAACGCGGGCAGGGCGAAGGCGCGTTCCGCACCGATCTGCCGCTGCACTGGCTGCTCGCCACGGCCCACACCGTGATGAATGCCGCCGCTGAGGAGATCTCGGCGGGCCGCCTCGATCCCTCCCGCGCCGCCCACCACATCGATGCCGTCCTCCAGCCGGCGTTCGCCCCTCCACGCGAGAACCGCCGCTGACCCGCCTCGGCGATGTCACCTGGCGACACTCGTTTGACTCGCCCACGACCGGCGGTCCAGTCTTGGGGGAAACCATCGATATGGAGGCACGTGCAATGGCGCAGGAATTCGGGACAGTGGTCATCGGAGCGGGAATCGGCGGCGGCCACGTCGTCAAGGAGCTCCGAGAGCAGGGCTATGACAAGCCGATCGCCCTCGTCGGCTCCGAATCGCTGCCGCCCTACCACCGCCCGGACCTGTCGAAGAAGGTGCTCGTCGAGGGCGCCGACACCACCGAACTCGGCCTCGAGGAAGAGGGCTGGTACGCCGAACACGACATCACCACGTACTTCGGTACCGACGCCACCGGAATCGACGCGGCGGCCCACACGGTCGAGCTCGGCAGCGGGGAGACGCTGCGCTACGAGAAGCTCGTCCTCGCCACCGGCTCGGTCCCCCACGCCCTCGACCTGCCCGGCGCCGCCCTCGACAACGTCATCACCCTTCGCGACGCCGACGACGCCGAGGCCATCCGCGCCCGCTTCGCCGAGGGGGCGAACGTCGTCATCATCGGCGGCGGCTGGATCGGGCTCGAGGTCGCTGCGGCCGCCAAGGTCAACGGCTGCACCGTCACCGTTCTGCTCCGGTCCACTCCCCCGCTGCGGGCCGCCCTCGGTGAGGAGATCGGCCAGTACTTCGCCGACCTCCACGCGAGGAACGGCGTCGTCTTCCGCACCGACGCGACGACCACCGGGTTTTCCGGAGCCGGAACCGTGTCCGGGGTCGAGACGGACAACGGGTCGATCCCCGCCGATCTCGTCGTCATCGGCATCGGCGCCGCCCCCGCGACGTCCCTCGCCGAGGCGGCCGGACTGACCGTCGACGACGGCGTCGTCGTCGACGAGCACCTCGTCACCAGCGACCCGGACATCCTCGCCATCGGCGACATCGCCGATGCCCCCAACACCCTCCTCGGCCGGCGGTTGCGGGTCGAGCACTGGGACAACGCGGTGCGACAGGCGGCGGTCGCCGCGGCGACCATCCGCGGTCACCAGCGCAGCTATGACTGGCAGCCATACTTCTACACCGACCAGTTCGACCTCGGCATGGAGTACGTCGGCACGTCCGCACCCGACGACGACGTCGTCATCCGCGGCGAGAAGTCGAGCGGCGAGTTCATCGTGTTCTGGACGAGGGACGACACCGTCACCGCGGCGATGAACGTCAACATCTGGGACAGCTCGGACGAACTGCGGGCGCTCGTCGGGAAGTCCGTCCCCGCCTCACGACTGCAGGACACCTCGATCCCGGTCGGAGAGCTCTGAGGCCGGAGTGCATGGACGCGCTGTTCGCCGATGACGCCTTCGACCGTCGGCCCCGGGTGATCGCGCCCGGGGCCGTCTGGCTGCCCGGGTTCCTCGACGCGCAGGCCCAGTCCTGGCTCCTGCGCCGGGTCGAGGAGTGGCGGTCCGGGCCGGTCCCGCCCCACTCGACGCTCATCGCCGGGCACCCCATGAGCGTGCGGACGATCGGGCTGGGCTGGCACTGGCGACCCGGACGCTACGAGCGCCGTGCCGCCGACGTCAACGACGAACAGGTCCTGCCGTTCCCCGAATGGATGATGCGGCTGGGACGGAAGGTCGTCGCCTCCGCCGCCGAGGTTGTCGCCGGCAGTGCAGACGCCGCCGGCAGCCCAACCAGCGCCGTGGCAGGGCCGGCCGATCCTGCCGCATGGGGTCTCGACCCCACGGTCTACTCCCCCGATGTCGCGCTCGTCAACCACTACGACGCGCACGCGCGGATGGGCATGCACCAGGACCGGGACGAGGTCGATCCGGCCCCGGTCGTCTCCCTCTCACTCGGCGACACCGGGCTCTTCCGGTTCGGGAACACGAGGAGCCGCAACCGTCCCTTCGAGGACATCCGGCTCGCCTCCGGGGACGCCTTCGTCTTCGGCGGACCGGCCCGCTTCGCCTACCACGGGGTGAGGGGGATCGTCCCCGACACCGCACCGGAGGCGATCCGGGACCACCTCCTCGGCGGGGGCAGGATCAACATCACGATGCGCACGACCGGGCTGCGCTGAGCACCCCGCCCGCTCTGAGACCGAGCCCGACCTGAGACCCGGCTCGCCCTGAGCACCGAGCCTGCGCGGACGACCCTGCGGCGGACCGTCAGCCCTCGGCGACCCGCTGCGCGGGGTCGGCGTCGGGATCCTCGTCGATGACTCCGGCCGGCGGCGTGGCCAGCCGGTTGGGCGAGGTCTTGCGGTGGATGGGCTGACCGGAGAGCACGCTCGAGCGGGAGAGGGTGTTGCTCGCCACCGAGGACACGATGATCAGGCAGAGCACCGCGAGGACGGCGACGAACAGCGACGACCAGTCGAAGCCGCTGTCGTCGAGCGTCCACACATACGCCGCGACGACGATGAGCGGCATCCCCAGCCCCGTCGCGGGCGAGAACACATTGATGCGCGAGAGCGCGTCCCTGACCTTGAACATCGCCAGGGCGGAGCCGAGGACGAGCAGGGAGCCGGTGATCCCGAAGATCCCGACGAGCGTCGTGGCGAGGACGTCATTCATCAGCGGTACCCCCTCGTGAGGATCCGGGACAGGGCGATGGTGGCGAGGATGCCGACCATCGAGGACAGGAAGATCCCGTCGAGGACGATCGACGAGGAGACGTGCATGCCGATGAACGTGAGGATCCCGATCGACGAGAAGTAGATGAGGTCGCCGACGATCGCCCGCGATCCCATGTCCTTGGCCGTGAGCACGCGGACGAGGCCGACGACGATGGCGACGGCGAGGATGACAATGCAGATGGAGATGACGATGCTCATAACTGGTCCTCCTGGTCAACTGCGGCCCTCGTCCGCGCCGCCCGCTCCGTCTCGACGGCGTTCTCCGACTGCACGGAGCGCTCGACGCTGACGGCGGTGGGCGCCGCCGTCGCCGGCCCCCGGCCCCGGGTCATCGCGAGCAGTCGCGATTCCATGTCGTAGAGGCCCTCCAGTGCCGTCTCCTCCGACTCCTCGAACAGGGCGTGGACGAAGAGGACGGGAGGAGTCGTCGAGGTGCCCGCGGCGATCGCGGTCACCAAGGTGCCCGGGGTGATCGTGATCGACGAGGCGAAGAGGGTGACCTCGAGATCGGTGGCGCAGCGCAGGGGCACCTCGACGATCATCGGCTGGGCGTAGGGACGGCCAACCCGGAAGAGCCGGGTGATGATCGTCATCGACCCGGTGATGATCGCCCAGGTGATGTAGAGGACGTAGGAGATTCCGTGGAGGATCCGCATCATGGCTGGGTCACCGCCTCGACGTAGGCCCGGTGATCGAGGAGGCCGTCCGCGGCACGACCGGTGATCTCGAGCAGGATCTCGGGCTGGAGGAAGATCGCCACGGACAGCCCGATGAGGATCGTGCCAGGCACGAGCAGCTTCGCGGGCACCCGGACGTCCGGGGTGACCGGCACGGCCGGGGCACGCCCGGTCTCGGCCGAGTCGGGCCGGTAGGTCTGCATCGGATGGCCCCAGAAGGTGTTCCGCCACGTGCGCTGCAGGGCGAGCAGACTGACGAGCGAGCCGAGGACGATCGCGGCGACCAGCCACCAGCCGGCGGCCGACTGATCAGCGGTCGCGGCGGTGATCAGCCCGACCTTCCCCCACAGCCCCGAGGTCGGCGGCAGCCCGATGAGCGAGAACAGGCCGAGGATCATCAGCACCGTCGCCCACCTCTCCCGTCCGGCGAGCCCCGAGAGCTTCCGGAAGGACCCGGTGCCGTAGGTCTGCTCGACGGCGCCGATGACGAGGAGGAGCCCGCACATCGTGATCATGTGATGGATGAGGTAGAACGCTCCCGCGCTCAGCGCGGCCGAGGTCACGAGGGCGACGCCGAGGAGGATGTGGCCGACGCCCGCCGTCATCTGGAAGGCGAAGACGTTGCGGACCCGGTTCTGGCCGAACCCGGACAGCGAACCGAGGAGGATGCTGACCACGGCGAGGATGACGATGACCGCCGCCCAGGGGGCCGGCTCACCGTAGACGGTCGTGTAGACGCGGTAGATCGCGTAGAGGGCGACCTTGGAGTGCAGCCCGGTGAACAGGGCCATCATCCCCGCCGAGGTGTTCGGATAGCTGCGCACGAGCCAGCCGTGGAAGGGAGCGCCTCCGGCCTTGATGACGAGCGAGAGGAGGACGACGCCGATGGCCAACGCCCCCTGCCCGGTCGGAGTGCCCATCTGAGCGAGGAACGCGAGGTTGACCGTGCCGGTGGCCCCGTAGACGAAACCGACGCCGACGAGCAGGAACGTCGAGGTGAGCAGGTTGACGATGACGTACATGCGACCCACGCCGAGGCGGCGCCAGGTGCCGGTGACCGCGATGAGCGCGTAGGCGGGCAGGACCATGACCTCGATGAAGACGAAGTAGTTGAACAGGTCTCCCGTGAGCAGCGCCCCATAGACGCCGGTGAGCATCATGAGGATGAGGGCGGGCACGAAGCGGTACTGGTCCTCGCCGGTGCTGATGAGGAAGAGGCAGCTGACGAGCGCCGTCAGCGAGGTGAGCACCAGCATCAGGGCGGTGAAGGTGTCGGAGACGAACGGGATCGCCAGCCCCGGCACGAAGCCTCCCACGGAGTGGGCGATGACGGGGACGTCACGGTGGATGACGAGCAGCCACACTCCGCCGGCGCCGACGATCGCGGGGGCCGCGAGGAGCAGGACCCTGTCGACGGTCCGGGAGGTGATGAGCACGCTGAGCGCGGACGCCAGCAGCGGGATGCCGATGAGGAGGAGCAGGAACGCGGGATTCACGATTCGCGGACCTCCCCTGTCTCCGGTGCGCGCTTCTGGTCGTCGTCGTGGCCGAGCACGGCCAGGGCGAGCATGAAGATCGTCACCGCCAGCGTGATGACGATCGCGGTGAGGACGAACGCCTGCGGCAGCGGGTCGGCGGCCAGGGACTGGTCGCCGCGGTCGGACAGCGGCTCGACGCGCCAGGCGCTGACGCCGGCGGTGAGCAGGATGAAGTTCGCGGCGTGCGAGACCAGCGTGAGTCCGAAGACCGCGCGGACCATCGACCGCTGGAGCATGAGGTACACCCCACCCGCGGTGAGGACGCCGATCGTCAGGGCGAGGATCATCGCATCTCCTCCTGCTTCTCGGTCGGCTGGTCTCGGGCGGTTCGTGACGGCTCCGGCGGCGCATCCCCGTGGAGGATGTGCGAGGAGCGCCAGGTCACCTTCTCGTCCTTGACCCGCTCGCGCCTCGATGCACTCTGCGCGGGCCGCTCTCCGCGGATGGAGTCGAGGGGGCCCGAGAGCTCCCCGTAGAGCACCTCGTCGGCGCGTTCGCGGGTGAGCTCGACGTCCCGGTGGATGATCCCGTTGGTGAGGACGTCGTCGCCGGCCGGCGTCGCCGCGGAGTCGGAGACGCCGAGGAGGTTGAAGGAGAGCAGGATGAGGCCGAGTACCGCGAGATAGACGCCGACATCGAAGAGCATCGACGTGGTGAAGTGCTGGCCGAAGAGGTAGCCGTGGAGTGGTTCGAGGAACGACCCGGCGAGGACGAGGCCGATGAAGCCGGTGACGACGGCGATGGCCACTCCGCACCCGATGAGGTAGAGGGGGGCCCGGGGCCGTCCGATCGCCCGGTCCTTGGCCGTGGACATGTAGAGCAGTCCGATGACCGCCGAGCCGACGAGAGCGGCGATGAAGCCGCCCCCGGGCTCGTTGTGCCCACGCCAGAAGATCAGGGCCGAGGAGACGGCCAGCAGAGGGCCGAGCACCTTGATCGTCAGCTGCTGCGGGATGACGTTGGGCCAGGACTCGTGGACCGCGCGGTAGGCGGTGGTCCCCTTGGGGCGGATCGCGACCCACGCGCGCCTCGGCGGTTCCGGGATGTTCTCCGCCGGCGGATCGAGGAACTTGTCCTTGACCGTCGACATCACGGCGACGATCGCGATCCCCGCCATGCCGAGCACGGTGAGCTCGCCGAGGGTGTCCAGGGCGCGGAACTCGACGAGGATCGTGTTGACGATGTTGCTGCCCCCGCTGATGACCGGGGCCTCGTCGATGTAGTACATGGCGAGGTCGGAGCGCTCTCGGCGTCCGTTGAGGACGAAGGTGAGCAGGGTGACCGCCGCGCCGACGCAGACCGCGAAGATGATCCGCGTGCTCTGCACCCGCTTGGGATAGCGCCAGAACGAGCGTGGCAGCTTCTGGAGCACGAGCATGATGACGATGATCGTCATCGCCTCGACGAGCAGCTGCGTGAGCGTGACGTCGGGGGCGCCGAGCGCGAGTATCTGGACGGTCGCGAGGATCCCCACGGCCGACAGCGCCACGACCGTCGTCAGCCGCGAATGGGAGACGCAGACGACGAGCACGGCGATGGTGACGAGCACGAGCAGCACCGCGTCGATGGGCCGCGAGAGGTTCGACTGCTCGGGCGGCAGGTCGGCGGCGATCGCCGGCACCGAGGCGAAGGCGAGGACCGCCAGACCGCCGAGGGAGACCGCGACGTAGGGTCCTGCGTTGACGGGCCGGACGAACACCGACAGCCCCGTGCCGATGCGGCGCAGCCCGGCGTCGATGCCCGAGATGACGTCCGCGCCGTCGAACTTCGGCCTCGCCCGGTGGAAGAACGCGAACACCTTCGAGCGGTTGAGGATGATGACGACGCCGACGCCGATGATGAGCAGCGAGGCGATGAGCTCGGCGGTGAAGCCGTGCCACAGGGAGAGATGGACGTGGGAGGTCGGGTCCGGCACCGCCGCGGCGACCGCGCGGTCGAGCGGATGGTCGAAGACGCCGAGCAGGAAGCTCAGGGGCACCGAGGCGACGATGGGCAGTCCCGCGAAGATGAGCATGACCGCCGATCCGTGACCGAGATCGGCGCGCTCGACCGGCTTGCCGTCGATGAACGCTCCCCACACGCTCTTCGCGCAGTAGGCGAAGGTGAGCACCGAGGCGCCCGCCGCGACCGCCAGTGCCAGCCACCCGACCCACGGCGCTCCCGGCGCCGACAGCAGACCCGTGAAGATCGACTCCTTCGACACGAATCCGAACAGCGGCGGGATCCCAGCCATCGACGCGCAGCCGATGATCATCACCGCGAACGCCGCAGGGGCGACGCCGGCCAGCCGCGGGATGCGGGTGAGCTCCCGGGTGCCGGCGAGGTGGTCGACGACGCCGACCATCATGAACAGCCCGGACTTGAACAGGGCGTGGGCCATGACATGCAGCACCGCCGCGGCCAGGGCCGCTTCCGTTCCCACGCCGATCGCCGCCGTGATGAGCCCCAGCTGCGAGACCGTGGAGAAGGCCATGAGCTTCTTGAGGTCGAACTGGTTGAGGGCGAACCATCCGCCGAGGCAGGCGGTGACGAGGCCGGCGACGATGAGGATCGTGTTCCAGATCGCGACCTCGTGGAAGGCGGGTGAGAACCGGAGCATGAGGAAGATGCCGGCCTTGACCACCGCGGCGGCGTGGAGGTAGGCCGAGACCGGGGTCGCGGCGGCCATCGCATCCGGCAGCCAGGAGTGGAACGGGAACTGGGCCGACTTCGTCATCCCGGAGACGGCGACGAGGACCGCGACGAGTGTCGTGACCGTCGGCGACTGCGCCCAGACCGGCGACGCCAGGGCCTCCTGGAGGTTGGTCGTCCCGGTCGCGGCGATCGTCACGCCGGTGGCCACGAGGAGGGTGAGTCCGCCGATGAACGTCATGAGCATCGTCCGCAGTGCCGGGGCCTGTCCCGGTGAGCCCGAGCGGGCGATGAGGAAGAACGAGGCGAGCGAGGTCAGCTCCCAGCACACGAAGAGCACGAGCAGGTCATTGGTGAGCACGAGACCGACCATCGAGAACGTGAAGATCACCATCAGCCAGTAGAAGCTCGTGTTCGTCCCCTTCGGCAGATAGCCTGTCGAGTAGAAGAAGACGACGGCGCCGATGATCAGCGCGATGAAGGTGAAGACGACGCCGAGGCCGTCGGCGCGGAGCGCGAGGTCGACGCCGAGGGAAGGGATCCACTCGTAGGTCTGCTCGGGGGTGCCCCCGGCCATCACCTCGGCGGCGGTGGGAGTGAAGAGGCCGGCGACGGCGAGATAGGCGATTCCGAGCACCCAGCCGCTGGCGCGGCCCATGAGCATGGTGAGGAAGGGGGTGAGAGCGACGAGAGCGCCAAGTGCGATAATCGTTGCGATCACGACCGAAGCTCCCCGGCTTCAGACGCAGGTGCTGGTTGTCTCACTCACTGGCCCTTCGTCGCGACGTGCGCTGTCCATCGGATGTTCAGACTATCGATTCGGAGTTCCATGAGCAAAACCTCAGCCGCCTCACAGCACACGGGCCGGATCTCGGTCTTCTTCGACGCCCGGTTCACCCGCACGACCCATCATGACGGGATCTCCCGGTACGGATCGTGCCTGCTCGCGGCCCTGCTCGAGGCGACCCGGGAGGGTGGTCCGGATGCCGACATCGACGTCACCGCGATCATCTCCGACGAGGCGCAGCTCGACCTGCTGCCCGACTGCCGGTGGGTGAAGCTGACCGACCCGACTTCGCCGGCGGAGGTGGCGATCGCCGGGAAGCTCAACGCCCTCGGCGCCGACGTCGTGTTCTCGACGATGCAGGTGATGGGATCGACCGGCCGGAGGTACGGGCTCATCCTCACCGTCCACGACCTCATCTACTACTCGCACCCCACCCCTCCGGGCGACCTGCCCTGGATCCTGCGCCTGCTCTGGCGCCTCTACCATCTCAGCTTCGTCCCGCAGCGCCTCCTCCTCGACCGCGCCGACGCCGTCGCCGCGGTGAGCGCGACGACGCGGGATCTCATCGGCGACAATGCCCTCACCGTCAAGCCGGTGACCGTCGTGTCCAATGCCGCCGAGGTGGGGGTGGCCGGACCGCGCAGCGTCGACCGGCACGACGCGAGGTCGTTGGTCTACATGGGGGCGTTCCTGCCGTACAAGAACGTCGAGACGCTCATCCGCTCCCTCGAGCACCTGCCCGGCTGGACCCTGCATGTGGCCAGCCGGATCGAGGGCCGCCGGGAGGCGCAGCTGCGCGCGCTCATCCCCGACCGGGCCCGGGTCGTGTTCCACCGTGGTGTCAGCGAGGAGGAGTACGCGCGGCTGCTCGACGAGGCGACGGCCCTGGTCACGGCGTCGAAGGAGGAGGGCTTCGGCCTGCCCGTCATCGAGGCGATGGCCCAGGGCGTGCCGGTGGCCGTCTCCGACATCCCGATCTTCCACGAGATCGCCGGCGACGCGGCGGTCTACTTCGATCCCGACGATCCCGCCGCCGTCGCGCGGGCGATCACCGAGCTCACCGACCCCGAGACCTGGATGACGAGGTCGCGGGCGGGTCTCGAGCAGGCGCGGCGCTTCGACTGGGCGCAGTCCGCTCAGGCGCTCATCGGTCTCATCCGGTCCGTGCACGCCGGCCGTCGCTGAGGACGCCGTCGACCGGCACGGTTCACGCCGTCCGGCGCCTCACCGGTCGGGGCGGGTGCCCCAGCTGCGGAGCACCCAGTTGGTGCCGGTGAATCCGAACTCGCCATGACCGCAGTTGCCGAGCACGGCGAGCCGACCCGCCCCGCTCATGTCGAGGAGGATCTCGGCGGCCGCGCGGAGCACCGCCCCGTGGGCGACGATCGCGATCGTCGCCGCCTCGGTGCCGGTGACGATGTCGGCGATGGCGTCGGCCACCCGCCGCCCCGATTCGCTGCGGGACTCTCCCCCTGGCGGCCTCATGTCCGCCCCGGCGACCCAGTCCTCGAGCTCATCGGGCCAGGTGGCGACGATCTCGTCGCGGGTCAGGCCCTCCCAGTCGCCGAAGGCGCTCTCGCGAAGCCGGGCGTCGCGGTCGGGCGTGATGCCGAGGAGCTCTCCGAGGTGGTCGGCGGTGACGGCGGCACGGGACAGGTCCGAGGACACGATGACCTCGGGGGCGAGTTCGCTGAGGTAGGCCGCGGCGGACCGGGCCTGCCGGTGGCCGAGGTCGTTGAGCGGGATGTCCGTCTGCCCCTGGAACCGCCTCTCGACGTTGTAGTCGGTCTGACCATGGCGCCAGAAGATGACGGTCTGGGTCATCGCCGGTCGTCGGTCGCGGTGCTCGCGGGGAGGTCGAGGTCGATGACGGGGCAGTCCTTCCACAGGCGTTCGAGCGCGTAGTACTCACGCTGCTCGGCCGAGAAGACATGGACGACGATGTCGCCGAAGTCGAGCAGCACCCAGTCACCGCCCCCGCGCCCCTCACGTCGCAGCGGTGTGCGTCCGTGGGCCTTCTGGAGGGCCTTTTCGACGGCGTCGACGATCGCGGAGA
The DNA here is from genome assembly GCF_003315415.1 of Brevibacterium sanguinis. Classification (GTDB taxonomy): domain Bacteria; phylum Actinomycetota; class Actinomycetes; order Actinomycetales; family Brevibacteriaceae; genus Brevibacterium; species Brevibacterium celere_A. The sequence goes on along the minus strand of NZ_QNSB01000005.1, from coordinate 32,263 downwards.
TCTGCCGCTCGTTCTCCGCGGAGATGATGAGGAACGCATCCGTGATGTAGAGGGTGGCGCTGACGTCGAGTGCGACGAGGTCGGTGCCGAGCTTCTCGTCCGCGGCCGCAGCCGCGGTCCTGAGCAGTTGCGTGGATTCTTCGATCTCGCTCACAAGATCCTTTCGTGGGTTCTAGAGCAGCATCACGAGTGCTACGACGATGAGGCCGATCGCCACCAGGGCGGCGACGCCGAGCACTATGTAGGGTACTTTGGACGGTTCCTCGCCGACAAGGATCCGGCCGTCGTTGCCGGTGACGGCGGCGGCGCGGACGCGGGTTCCCGGGGGGTTCTCCGTCTCCTCGTCCTCGTAGTCGGGGTTCGGCAGGGCCCAGGCCTCGGGAACGGCGTCCATCGGCCGGGTCTCGGGGTTGGCCGCCATCGCGCGGGCCGCCTCATCGCCCGACAGCGCGTCCGCAGTGGTCCCGGAGCTGTCGTCCGCCCCTGACTCCGGTGCGGCTGCGGCGCCTGTCGCGGTTCCCGGGGCGGTGCCGGTGCCGGACGTCCGCGGACCTCCGGCGGCGGCGGTCGAGCGGCCGGTCGCCTCCGGATCGGGCACCTTCGCCGAGGCGGCAGTGACGACCCTCACGCCCGCGGTCGTCGGCGGTGCCACGATGGGCATCCGCCGCGGCCGCGGGGCCGGACCGGAGTCGGCGGCCGCGGCTGCGTCGGGCGCGGCTGCGTCGGGCGCGGCTGCGTGGGGCGCGGCGGTCTCGGCCGGGGCGGTCTCGGCCGCGGCTGGCGAATCCGCGGCGGCGGGCGCCTCGGAAGCAGCAGGAACGGCGGGCTTCTCGGGCGTCGATCCGGCGTCTCCGGCTGCGGCCGGCCGGGATTCGACGGGGCTCGGGCGGGGGGCGGAGTCCGGGGTCACCGGGGCCTCGAAGTCCCGGGCGGCGACCTCGTCGCTCGCTCCCCCGAAACCGGCGGTGTCGAAGGATTCGGGGGTGGTCCCCTCCCCTCCCTGACCGGTCTCCTCAGGGGCGGACTCGGCGCTGTGCTCTTCGGGGCCGGCGATGACGGGGATCGCACCCGTGGACAGGTCGCCCTGCATCGACAGGCCGTGCTCGCGCAGGTAGCGCTTGCGCTCGGCGCGGGTCTCGAAGTGCGGGAGCGGAGCCCTGCGGGGGTCGAGACGGTCCTCGGCACTGACCGGTGGGCGGGTCTCCTGCGGATGGTCGGAGGCGAGTGGCCCGCGCGGGTGGACGGTGTGCTCGGCCGGGGACGGGTCGATGCGCGAGGTGGGATCGGCCCAGTCCTCCGCGGACTGGGACCCGTCCGTCTCAGGAGTCGTCTCGCGGCCGGCGGGTTCGCCCGAATCGTCGCCGGCCGGGACCGGGGTCTCCGGCGGAGCGGCCGGCGGCTCGGCGGGGGTGAGCAGCTCGCCGCGGGAGACGCCGGAGTCGTTCGGCTGGTCAGGGGTCGAACGTGCTTCGAACGCCTGCTCGGCCGCCAGCCGCTCGGCTTCCCGCCGTGCACGACGTGACGTGAAGTGCTCCTCAGCCATTCTCACTCCTGTACAGCTCGTATTTCGCGATGTACTGGACGACTCCGTCCGGTACCAGGTACCAGACCGGTGCGCCCTCCATCACCCGTTGCCTGCAGTCCGTTGACGAGATCGACAGCGCCGGAATCTGCACCAGGCTCAGCCTGTCCACCGGGAGGCCGTCACCATGCAGTTCGTGCCCCGGGCGGCTCACTCCGACGAAGTGCGCCAAGGAAAACAGCTCATCGACATTCTTCCACGTGAGGATCTGAGCCAAAGCGTCCGCGCCGGTGATGAAGTACATCTCTGTGTCGGATCCGTAGATTCTCGACAGATCGCGCAGGGTGTCGATGGTGTAGGTGGGGCCCGGCCTGTCGACGTCGACCCGGGAGACGGTGAACCTCGGGTTCGAGGCCGTCGCGATCACCGTCATGAGATAGCGGTTCTCCGCGTCCGTGACCTCGCGGGCGTCCTTCTGATAGGGGCGTCCGGTCGGGACGAACACCACCTCGTCGAGGTCGAAGGTCGCCTGGACCTCCGACGCGGCGACCAGGTGGCCGTTGTGGATGGGGTCGAAGGTGCCGCCCATGACACCGACCCGGCGGGGTTGACTTGCCATATCAGTGGCGGTGCGAGATGCCCTTCCACGACCGCAGCACGACCGCCATCGAGAGGAAGATCGCCAGGGTCACGAGACCGTAGCCGATCGGGGCCATCGGCAGTTCGACGTGGGCTGCCTGTTCGGCGCCTTCGGCTGCTGCTGCGAGAAGAGCGGCGTTCACTTGTGTTCTCCTTTTCCTTGCGTCCGGCGTCTGCCGGTCATGCTGGTCTAAGTTTCTCACGAACTCGCCGACATCCGGGCATCGACGTGCCCGGTCGCCAGGGCGAGGGTGCGGTGGCTCGGCGGTTCCGTCGTGCGGTTCAGAGCCGCACCTGGCCGTTGCCGACCATCACCCATTTGGTCGTCGTCAACTGCTCGACGCCCATCGGGCCGCGCGCGTGGAGCTTCTGGGTCGAGATCCCCACCTCGGCGCCGAATCCCAGTTCGCCGCCGTCGGTGAACCGAGTGGACACGTTGACGCCGACGGCTGCCGCGTCGATGCCGGCGACGAACGTCTCGGCGTTGTCGATGTCCTTCGTCACGATCACCTCGGTGTGGCCGGAGGTGTAGGCGCGGATGTGGTCGATGGCCTCGTCGATGCCGGTGACGATCTTCACCGCGAGCTCGAGGTCGAGGTACTCCTTGGCCCAGTCCCGCCGTGAGACCTTGCGGATCTTCATCGACTCCGGGGCGAGCTGGGCGACGTCGGAGTCGGCGTGGACGACGACTCCCGCCGCCTCGAGGCGCTCGAGGATCTTCGGCAGCACCCGCTTGGCCGCCTTCTCGTGGACGAGCAGGGTCTCGAGCGAATTGCACACGCTGGGCCGGTGGGTCTTCGAGTTGAGCACGAGGTCGACGGCGGTCTTCACGGTCGCGGAGGAGTCGATGAACATGTGGACGTTGCCGATCCCGGTCTCGATGACGGGAACGATCGACTCCTGGACGACGGTGTTGATGAGCTCGGCTCCCCCGCGCGGGATGAGGAGGTCGACGTAGTCCCGGGCGTTCATGAGCACGCTGGCGCCCTCACGGCCGTACTGGTCGATCCCGTTGACCGTGTCCGCGGGCAGCCCCGCGGATTCGACGGCCCGGCGCAGGACCGCGATGATCTCGGAGTTCGACTTCTCCGCCGCCGATCCCCCGCGCAGGACGGTGGCGTTGCCCGCCTTGAGGGAGAGGATCGCGATGTCGACGGTGACATTGGGACGGGCCTCGTAGATCGCGCCGATCACGCCCATCGGCACCCGGGTCTGGGTCAGCCGGATGCCGTTGGGCAGGGTCCGGCCGACGACGATGTTGCCGATCGGGTCGTCGAGGTCGATGACCTTCTCGACCGAGGCGGCGATGGCCTCGATGCGCTCCTCGCTCAGGCTGAGCCGGTCGAGCAGTGCCGCGCTCAGCCCGTTCGCCTCACCGGCGGCGAGGTCGGCCTCGTTCGCGGTGAGGATCTTCGCAGAGTTCGCCCGCAGGCCATCGGCGATGGCCTGGAGGGCGGCGTTCTTCTCCGCGGTCGAGGCGGTCGCCAGCTGGGCGGCGGCGCTCTTGGCGTTCCGGGCCACCCGGGTGACACCACGCACGGTCTTCGGATGGATCTCGGATGCAGCAGCGCTCATGGACTATCCCCTCCCGCTCACGTGGGTGAGCACGAGATCGTTGCGATGGATGACTTCTTTACGGTAGTCACTTCCGAGCCGGGTTCCAAGTTCGTCGGTCGAGAACCCGAGCATCGACGGCAGCTCCGACGAGGAGAAGTTCGTCATCCCGCGGGCGATGACCACTCCGTCGAGGTTCCTGATCTCCACGGGGTCCCCGGCCTCGAACTCGCCGTCGACGGCGGTGACCCCGGCCGCGAGCAGCGAGGTCCCGCGCGAGAGCACGGCCGCCTCGGCGCCCCGGTCGATCGTCACGGCGCCGTGCGTCTTCGCCAGATGCCGCAGCCACAGCAGCCGGGTGCCGCGGCGCCGGTGGGTGACGGAGAACCATGTGCCGACGTCCTCACCGGTCAGCGCCGCCGTGATGCGGTCGGCCGAGGTGAGCACGGCGGGGATGCCGGAGTCGGCGACCATGAGGGCCGCCTCGACCTTCGTGGCCATCCCTCCGGTGCCGGTGCCCGCCGTGCCGACCCCGCCGATCGCGACAGCGTCGAGGGCCCCGGGCCCGGTGACATGGGCGATCCGCTCGGAGTCGTCCAGCTGCGGGGGCCCGGTGTAGAGGGCGTCGACGTCGGAGAGGAGGACCAGGGCGTCGGCGTGGGTGAGGTGGGCGACGAGAGCGGCGAGCCGGTCGTTGTCGCCAAAGCGGATCTCCTCGGTCGCCACGGCGTCGTTCTCGTTGACGATGGGCAGGGTGCCGAGGCTGAGCAGCCGGTCGATGGCCCGCTGGGCGTTGCGGTAGTGGGTGCGGCGGATGAGGTCGTCGGCCGAGAGCAGGACCTGTCCCGGAACGAGGCCGTGGTAGCTCAGGGCGCGGGCGTAGGCGGCCATGAGCAGGCCCTGCCCGACTCCGGCTGCCGCCTGCTGGGTCGCGAGGTCCTTGGGCCGGCGGCGCAGGCCCATCGGCTCGAGCCCCGCGGCGATCGCTCCCGAGGACACGAGGATGATCTCGCGGCCGCGGCCGCGGTGGGCGGCGAGCACGTCGGTGAGGGCGACGAGACGGGATTCGTCGAGCCCGCCGTCGAGGGTCGTCAGCGACGAGGAGCCGACCTTGACGACGATCCGCCGGGCGCCGGCGATGTGCTCCCGGATCGCCTCGGCGCTGCGCGGTGTCTCCTTCACGACCGCTCGGACTCCTCTCCCGCACCGGATGCTCCCGCACCGCGGGCGGCCCGTTCGGCGAGGCGCTCGGCCTCGAGCTCCGCGCGGACCGCGGCCTTCGCATCCATCCGTTCGTGGTAGGAGGCCTTGCGTTCGCGGCGGGTGGAGCGGGCGTCGTCCTCGAGGCGCAGGTCGGTGCCCCTCGAGCCGAGCAGCTCGGCGCCGCCGACGCTCGTGGGGTCCCAGTCGAAGACCACGCCGTCCTCACCGCCGATGACGACGGTGTCCCCGGGCTTCGCCCCGGCCTTGAACAGGGAGTCCTCGACACCGAGGCGCTCGAGGCGGTCCGCGAGGTAGCCGACGGCCTCGTCGTTGCCGAAGTCGGTCTGGGTCACCCAGCGTTCGGGCTTCTCTCCGCGGATGCGGAAGAGCGGGCCCTCCACGCTGTCCTCACGGGTGACCTCGTAGCCGCGGTCGTCGACTGCCTTCGGCCGGATCACCACGCGCTTCGGCGTCGCCTCGACCTCGGCGCGGCGCTCCCGCTCGGCGACGACGAGCTCGGCCATCGCGAAGGAGATCTCCCGCAGCCCGGCGTGGCTGACCGCCGAGACCTCGAACACCCGGTAGCCGGCGGCCTCGAGGTCGGGGGTGACGATGTCGGCGAGGTCGCGTCCGTCGGGAATGTCGGTCTTGTTGAGCGCGACGAGCTTCGGCCGCTCGGACAGCGGCAGCAGGCCGCTGCCCTGGTCGAGGTCGACGGCATAGGCGTCGAGCTCGGCCTCGATCACCTCGAGGTCGGAGACCGGATCGCGTCCCGGCTCCCATGTGGCCATGTCGATGACGTGGACGAGCGCGGCGCACCGTTCGACGTGGCGGAGGAACTCGAGTCCCAGCCCCTTGCCCTCGGAGGCGCCGGGGATGAGCCCGGGGACGTCGGCGACGGTGAAGCGCACGTCGCCGGCCTCGACGACGCCGAGGTTGGGCACGAGGGTCGTGAACGGGTAGTCGGCGATCTTCGGCTTCGCCGAGGACAGGGCGGCGATGAGGCTCGACTTGCCCGCCGAGGGGTAGCCGACGAGGGCGATGTCGGCGATCGTCTTGAGCTCGAGGACGAGGGTCGCGGTCTCACCGGGTTCGCCGAGGAGGGCGAAGCCGGGCGCCTTGCGCTTGTTCGAGGCCAGCGCGGCGTTGCCGAGTCCGCCCCGGCCCCCGGCCGCGGCGACGTATTCGGTGCCGGCTCCCACGAGGTCGGCGATGATGTCGCCGGACTGGTTCTTGACGACGGTGCCCTCGGGCACGGGCACGATGAGGTCGGCGCCGTCGGCGCCGTGGCGCAGATCGCCCTTGCCGATGCCGCCGTCGGCCGCCCGCAGGTGCGGGCGGTGGTGGAGAGGGAGCAGGGTCGTGGTCTGGCTGTCGACGACGAACCGGATGTCGCCGCCCGCTCCGCCGTTCGCCCCGTCGGGGCCGCCGAGGGGTTTGAACTTCTCGCGCCTGATCGAGGCGCAGCCGTTGCCGCCGTCGCCGGCGCGCAGGTGAACCGTGACTCGATCGATGAACTCGGTGGCCATAATGTCCTTACATCAGATGAAGGGTGAGTCGCTGGACTCACCCTTCATGGACCCCTGACGGGGAGAAAACAGTTGCTCAGACGCTCAGGCGCCGACGATGCTCACGATCTTGCGACCGTTGCGCTTGCCGAACTCCACAGCTCCCGCCGAGAGGGCGAAGAGGGTGTCGTCACCGCCGCGTCCGACGTTCGCACCGGGGTGGAACTTGGTTCCGCGCTGGCGCACGATGATCTCGCCGGCCTTGACGACCTGACCGCCGAAGCGCTTGACACCGAGGTACTGGGGGTTCGAGTCGCGACCGTTGCGAGTCGAGCTGACTCCCTTTTTGCTTGCCATTTCGTGAGACTCCTCTTACTTGATGTTCGTGATCTTCAGACGGGTGAGGTCCTGGCGGTGGCCCTGACGCTTCTTGTACCCGGTCTTGTTCTTGTACTTCTGAATCACGATCTTGGGACCGCGGAGTTCACCGACGACCTCGGCGCTGACGGACACCTTCGACAGGGCGTCGGCGTCAGTCGTGACGGATTCGCCGTCGACAAGAAGCACGGCATCGAGTTCGACGCTTTCTCCGGCCTTCGCCTTCATACGGTTGACGGTGATGATGTCGCCGACGCTGACCTTCTCCTGATGGCCACCGGCACGGACAATGGCATAGACCATGGTCGAACCCTTTCTGCATAAACACAAACGAACGGCGGTTGATCCCTTGGCTCCCGTGGACCGATGCCCGCGGGCGTCCCATTGAGAGGAAACACCTGCCGTGGTGCTTCAAGCGCACCGACCCTCAATTCTAGTCGAGAAGCGGGCCCGCGGGCAAACCGGAGCGCTCAGCGGCTCTCGGCGATGCGTTCATGGCGGTGGATCACCTCGGCGACGATGAAGGCGAGGAACTTCTCCGCGAACTCCGGGTCGAGCTGAGCGTCCTCCGCGAGCCGTCGCAGCCGGGCGACCTGCCGGTTCTCCCGATCGAGGTCGGCGGGCGGAAGACCGTGGTCGGCCTTGAGCTCGCCGACCGACTGGGTCAGCTTGAACCGCTCGGCCAGGAGATGGACGAGCGCTGCGTCGATGTTGTCTATGCTGCCGCGCAGCTCGAGCAGTCGCTTCTGGGCCCGGGCGGCGTCGTTGTCGTTGTGATCCACGCCCACCAGTCTAACGATGGGCGCGAACCGCACCGGGCGCCACGCTCAGACGCGGTCGCGATCGTCGACGGGAACGGCGTCGACGGTGTCCGGGTCGTTGAGGGTTCCGGCCCTGCGATCGGCGAGGTACTTCTTCATCTCCTTCTTGACGACCGGCATGAGCAGGTAGAGGCCGAGGATGTTGATGAAGGCGCACATGAACAGGGCCGCATCGGCGAACTCGACGACCTTGGAGAAGGTCGCGACGCAGCCGATGACGACGAAGACGCAGACGAGGGTGCGGAAGACCTTGATCGTCGCCTTCGACCGGCCGAAGAGGTAACTCCACGCCCGCTCTCCGTAGTAGGCCCAGGTGATGAGCGTCGAGAACGCGAAGAGGGCGACCGCGATCGCCAGCAGGACCGGATACCAGTCGGCGACGGTCGCGAAGGCGTCGGAGGCCAGGGCCACGCCGCCGATCTCCCCTTCGCCGAGGTCCTCGCGGTAGGAGGGCTGGTTCGCGACGATGATGGTCAGGGCGGTCATGGTGCAGATGATGACCGTGTCGATGAAGGGTTCGAGCAGGGCGACGAATCCCTCGGAGATCGGCCGCCGGGTCTTCACCGCCGAGTGGGCGATCGCCGCCGAGCCGATTCCCGCCTCGTTGGAGAACGCCGAGCGCTGGAAGCCGATGATCATCACGCCGACGATGCCGCCGGCGATGCCCTGGGGATCGAAGGCGCCGGTGAAGATCTCGCCGATGGCGGCCGGGATCCGGCCCGCGTTGAGTCCGAGGACGAGCAGGCACGAGGCGACGTAGAAGATCGCCATGCCGGGGACGAGCTTGTCGGTGACCTTGGCGATGGACCGGATGCCGCCGAGGATGACGAGGCCGACGAGGATCGCGAAGACGATGCCGAAGATCAGTCCGGCGAAGGGCCCGCCGAGGAGGCCGTCGGCGCCGCCGGTCGCGGTGCGGGCCTGGACGAACGTCTGGTTCGACTGGAACATGCCACCGCCGACGACGCCGAAGACGAGGATCGCCACGGCGAAGAGGCCGGTGAGCACCGACGCCACGGGGCGGGAGAAGCGGCGGAAGGCCACCGGCAGGTACTTGAAGGGGCCGCCGTGGACGACGCCGTCCTCGTCGATCTCCCGGTACTTCACGCCGAGTGTGCACTCGACGAACTTCGTGCACATGCCGAGCAGGCCGGCGATGATCATCCAGAACGTCGCGCCCGGACCGCCGAGGGCCACCGCGACGCCGACGCCGGCGATGTTGCCGAGCCCGACCGTGCCCGACAGCGCCGAGGACAGCGCCTGGAAGTGCGTGACCTCACCCGGGTCGGTCTTCGTCGAGTACTTGCCGCGCACCACCTCGAGGGAGACGCGGATGGCCCGGAACTGGACGAATCCGAAGTAGATGGTGAAGATAAGGGCCGCTGCGACCAGCCAGAGGACGACGAACGGGAACGTCGCCCCGGCGATGGTGATCTCGAAGAAGATGATGGAGCCGAAAGTCGTGGCGATCGGGTCGAACCAGGAGTTGATGGCATCATCGACCGGCGACGAGGGGGCGTTGGCCGCCAGCGGCGACGCCGCCGCCAGCGCGGAGTGATGGATGTCCATGTGAGTCGCCTTCCGTAGGGCCTGCATGAGCGCAGGTGATCTGGTCAGAACGGGTGCTGCTCTCCCAGCAGTGTAACCTGTCTCACAGTTCGGGGCGGGGACGGCGACGACACGACCCGGACACGACTGGACCCGGGCGCCCGTCCCGGCGGTGTCCTAGACTGACCGCATGACGCAGAATCCCCACCCGCCTCCATTCCCCGATTCCACCCCCGACCAGCCCGGACACGCCACCGGCCCGGTCCCCGGGCGCCGGGCCCGGCCCGCCCCGCCGTCGGGTCCCGGGGCTCCCCCGGTGCTCCGCTCCCCCGAGGGCGAACGCGTCCGGGAGCGTCCCGCCGGCGCCGTGTCGGGCTACTTCGCGATCGTGGCGGCGGTCGTCCTCCTCATCATCGCCCTGCTGCTCGCGGCATTCGGCTTCTTCGTCACGTTCGCCCAGGCCGGCCTCGGCATCGGCCTCATCGTCGTCGCGGTCGTCGTGTTCATCGCCTCGATGTTCCTCTTCAAGGGGTGCATCTCGGTGGCGCCGGGCCATGCCGTCGTCCTCCAGCTCTACGGCAAGTACGTCGGCACCGTGCGGCAGTCGGGCCTGCGGTTCGTCAATCCGCTGTACACGAAGGACCTCGTCTCGACCCGCATCCGCAACCACGAGACGTCGACGCTCAAGGTCAACGACCTCGACGGCAATCCCATCGAGATCGGCGCGGTCGTCGTCTGGCAGGTCCGCGACACCGCCCAGGCGACCTTCGAGGTCGACGACTTCGAGGAGTTCGTCGCGATCCAGGCCGAGACCGCCGTACGGCACATCGCGAACTCCTATGCCTACGACTCCTCGGATTCGAGCCGGATGTCGCTCAAGGACAACGCCGATGAGATCACCTCGAAGCTCTCCGCCGAGGTAGCCGCCCGGGTCACCGCCGCCGGAGTGACGGTCATCGAGTCCCGCATCACCCAACTCGCCTACGCTCCGGAGATCGCCCGGGCGATGCTCCAGCGCCAGCAGGCCACCGCCGTGGTCGCCGCCCGCCAGCTCATCGTCGAAGGGGCGGTGGGCATGGTCGAGACCGCGATCGAGGAGATCGAGAGCCGCGGAATCGTCACCCTCGGTCACGCCGAGCGCAGCGATCTCGTCTCGAACCTCATGATCGTCCTCTGCGGCGATCAGGCCGCGCAGCCGACGATCAGCACGACCCGCAACCAGAAGGCGGCAGGCTGAGTCCCCCTCCTCCGGAAACGACCAGCGGCCCGGCACCCTCAGGGTGCCGGGCCGCTGGTCAGCCGGTGGCATGTGTCAGCCGGTGGGGGCCGTCAGTCGCTGCGGGCTGAGTCTCAGTCCTCGCCGATGATGACGAAGGACGAGGGCAGAGTCTGCTTGGCCGGTTCCGGCTGCGGGCTCGACTCGGACTTCCGGCGCCGCGGCCTGCTGACGGGTTCGGCGACCGCGACCTTCGTCGTGGCGTCGGCGCCGATCATCAGGGGCATGTCCGCGGCCGGTTCCGCCGCCGGCTGAGCCGGCTTCTGGGCGGGCGCGGACTCCTTGGCCGCGGGCTGGGCGGACGCCTGCTCGGGAGTGCGAGAGGTCTCGGTCGTGGACTCGCCCTCGGACGGCTGTGCCGAGGATCCGGCGCCCGAGTCCTCGGACCCGGACTTCGCGCGGTTCGAGCGCCTCCGGCCCTTCGAGCGCTTCGACTGCTCCTTGGGGGCGGAGTCGTCCTTGTCGCCGGAGCCGCTCTTGCCGTCGGAGTCTCCACGCCCCGCGGAGTCCCCGCGGCCGCCTGCCGTCGCTTCGCCGGCCTGCGGCTGCTCGACGTCCTCGTCCTTCTTCAGCGTCGCCTTGGCGATCGCCGCCACGGCCGAACGGGAGGCGTCGACGGTGACGACGTCGGAGTCGGAGTCCGACTTCTTCGCCGAGGACGAGTCGTTCCGGCGCTTGCGATCGCGACGTCCGCCACCACCGCCGTTGCCCGAGCCGCTGCCGAACCCGGCCTTCGAGCCGTCCTCCTCGGATCCCGGCAGCAGCAGTCCGCGACCGGAGAGGTCGTGACCGGCGGCGACGAGCGACTCGGCCAGCCCCGTGCCGATGCGCTTGCGCGTCATCTGCACGAGACCCAGCGAGGTCACCTCGGCGACCTGATGCTTGGTCCGGTCCCGGCCGAGGCATTCGACGAGACGGCGCACGACGAGGTCGCGGTTCGACTCGAGCACCATGTCGATGAAGTCGACGACGATGATGCCGCCGATGTCGCGCAGGCGCAGCTGCCGGATGACCTCCTCGGCGGCCTCGAGGTTGTTGCGGGTGACCGTCTCCTCGAGGTTGCCGCCGGCTCCGGTGAACTTCCCGGTGTTGACGTCGATGACGGTCATCGCCTCGGTGCGGTCGATGACGAGGGACCCGCCCGAGGGCAGGTTGACGGTCCGGCTCAGGGCCTTCTGGATCTGCTCCTCGACCCGGTAGTGGTCGAAGATGTCCTCGTCCTCGGAGTACCGGTGGACGCGGTCGAGAAGGTCGGGGGCCACCGCCTCGACGTATTCGTGGATCGTGGTCCATGCGCCGTCGCCGTCGATGACGAGGGAGGTGAAGTCCTCGTTGAAGACGTCGCGGATGATCCGCACGATCATGTCGGGCTCGCTGTAGAGCAGCTGCGGGGCGAGCACCTTCGTCGACTTCGACTTCTTCTCGATGGTCTCCCAGCGCTTGGCGAGCCGCTCGACGTCGCGGCCGAGCTCCTTGTCGGAGGCGCCTTCCGCGGCGGTGCGGACGATGACCCCGGCGGAGTCGCCGACGAGGTCCTTGAGCAGCTTCTTCAGGCGATTGCGCTCGACGTCGGGCAGCTTGCGCGAGATCCCGGTCATCGAGTTGCCGGGGACGTAGACGAGGAATCGCCCGGGCAGGGAGATCTGGCTGGTCAGCCGCGCACCCTTGTGTCCGACCGGGTCCTTCGTCACCTGGACGAGGACGGCGTCGCCCGGGCTCAGCGCGAGCTCGATGCGGCGGGCCTTGCCCTCCATGCCAAGGGCGTCCCAGTTGACCTCACCGGCGTAGAGGACGGCGTTGCGGCCCTTGCCGATGTCGATGAAGGCGGCCTCCATGCTCGGCAGCACGTTCTGGACCTTGCCGAGGTACACGTTGCCGATGAGGGAGGACTGCTGGCGGTTCTCCTTGAGGTAGTGCTCGACGGCGATGCCGTCCTCGACGACGACGAGCTGAGTCTGGTTCCCCGATTCGCGGACGAGCATCGTGCGCTCGACGGATTCGCGGCGGGCGAGGAACTCGGCTTCGGTGATGACCGGGCGGCGACGACCGGCCTCCCGGCCCTCCTTGCGCCTCTGGCGCTTGGCCTCGAGACGGGTCGATCCCTTGAGCGAGGTGACCTCGTCGGTCTCGGAGGTGCGGGTGCGCGAACGCCGACGCCTGCGCCGGCGTGATCCGTTCTCGTCCTCATCGCCGTCGTCGGTGTCGGGATCGGCCCCCTCGGCGGAGTCGTCCGACTCCGGCGTGGCGCCGCGATCGGCCTTGTCGGTTCCCTCTCGGTCGCCCTTGTCCCGGCCTCCGCCGTCGCGGTCGGCTCCGGACTTCCGGTCCGAGCGTCTGCGGCCGCGGCCGCCCCGCTCGGACTCCTCGGCAGGCGAGTCCGCCGCGTCGCTCGACTCGGCGTCCCCGGTGTCCTCGTCACGGCCGTTCTCGTCGCCGCCGTTCTCGTCGCGACCGCGGGAGCGTCGGCCCCGTCCGCCGCGGCGACGGCGGCGACCGCCGTCACCCGTCTCGGAGTCCTCGGAGTCGCGGTCGTCGGCGCGGTCGGAGGATTCCCGGTCCTCGGCACCGGAGTCGCGGCGCGAGTCGGGCTCATCGTCGTCGTAGTCGTCGTCCTCGACCTCGACGACCTCGGCGAGTTCGGCCTTGGGGACCTGGAAGATCAGACCGCCTGCCGGCGGGACCGCGGCGGCAGGCCGCGGGGCGGGCGGCTGGACCGGCTGCACGGTGAAGGGGTTGCGCGGGTCGAAGGCCACGGTCGGGGTCTCGTCCGCATCGTCGGAGTCGTCGTTCTCGACATCGTCATCGTCGACGTCCTCCGGATCGTCGTCCTCGAGGTCGTCGTCCGCGGTGTCGCGGACGAACTGCTCGAAGACGAGCCCGCGGTTGGCGACCGCGCTGCTCGCCTTCCGCGGGGCGGGACGATTCCCGCTCGGAGTGGACCGGTCCTCGGAATCGTCCTCGGTGCCCCGCTCGGGTTCGCGGAGGGACTCCGCCGCCTCGGCGATGCGCTCGAGGCGCTCCTGGATGCTCTCGACATCACGGTCCTGGGATCTGTCGGAGGCCGCCGCTGCTTCCTGCAGGTTGGCCAGATCGGCGAGAATGCCCTCTGTCGGGTCGGTGCCGTCGTTCGGCGAATCGTTCATCATCACTCCTGGCCGAAGTCTCCGTTCACACCGTACGGATCTTCGGTTCCTTGCATGGTCCCTCAGGGACCGAAACTCGTGGATGGCATGTCCAGCTCGCGCTCGGCGCGTAGGCCTTCATGCTGCCTCGACTTCGTGTCGACCTGCGAGGTCATACCCTCGGCTCGGTGGAGGCACTTATCCCGTCCGGTGTGAGGGCGGGTATCCGTCACAGCATTATGTCACAGATTCGCCCTCGGGCGTTTGCCGCGGGCCGTGTGCGGGGGGCATTCTTGGAGGGTGAATCCTGCAGAAGCGCTTGTCGAGGACGACCTCGGCCTCTCCCCCTCCCGTCGTCCCTGGGTGCTGCGTGCGGTGCCCTTCGGCATCGTCCTCATCGTGATGTCGACGGTCGGGTTCCTCGCCTCCTTCACCCTGTCGGTGGAGAAGTACGAGAAGCTGGAGAACCCCTCCGCCGTTCTCTCGTGCGATCTCAATCCGTTCTTCTCGTGCGGTTCGGTGATGGAGGCGGCGCAGAGTCAGATCTTCGGGTTCCCCAATCAGCTGCTGGGGATCGGCGCCTTCGTCGTCCCCCTCCTCATCGGCGTGCTCCTGCTGGCCGGGGTGAGGCTGCCGCGGTGGATCATGATCGGTCTCAACATCGGCCTCGGACTGGGCGTGGTGCTCGTCATGTACCTCTTCCACGCCTCGATCTACGTCATCGGCGTCGGCTGCCCCTGGTGCATCGTCGTGTGGTTCATGACGATTCCGCTGTTCTGCGCGGTCACGGCGCACAATGCGCTCACCGGCGGGTTCGGCCGGTCCGTCGCCGAGAGCACGGCAGTCCGTGTCATAGCGAAGGAGAACGTCGCGATCGCGGTGCTGTGGCTGCTCATCATCGCCGCCTGCATCGTCGTCCAGTTCTGGAACTACTTCTCCACCCTCTTCTGAGCCGCCCGCGGCAGCAGTTCAGCCGCCCCCGGCAGCAGGCCGAGCGGCGCCCCCCTGCCGCGAACACGACAGGCGCCGCAGCACGGTCGCTGCGGCGCCTGGTCGCCGGGTTCTCCCGGTTCAGCTCAGTTCGGGAACCAGATCGCGATCTCCCGTTCGGCGGATTCGGCCGAGTCGGATCCGTGCACGAGGTTCTTCTGGACCTTCTCGCCCCAGTCCCGGCCGAGGTCCCCGCGGATCGTGCCCGGCGCCGCGGCCGTCGGGTCGGTCGCTCCGGCCAGGGACCGGAAGCCCGGGATCACTCCCTGGCCCGAGGCGATGAGGGAGACGATGGGTCCTTCGGACATGAAGTCGACGAGCGGCTGGTAGAAGGGCTTGCCCTCGTGCTCGGCGTAGTGGGCGGCGAGCTCCTCGGGCGTCGCGGTGCGCAGCCGCAGCTCGTCGATCGAATATCCCTTCGCCTCGATGCGGGCGAGGATCTGTCCGACGAGTCCTCGTGCGACACCATCGGGCTTGATGAGGATGAGAGTGCGTTCCATTCCGGGTCCTTTCGGTTGCGGTTGTGATTTCGGTGGGGCTCTGGCGCCTCAGGAGCGCTGCGCGACCTCCCGGTCGATGCGTGCCGACCAGTAGACGGCCACGGCCCACAGGGCGATGAACATCGCCGCGACGAAGAACATCGCGCTGACGACGAAGCCCGACGCCAGGAGCAGGACCTGGACGATCCACCCGAGGACGACCCCGGGTCGTCGCTGTCCGATCCGTCGCGGCAGCAGGACCACCGCGGCGATGGCGAGAACGGCGACCGCCGAGGCGCCGATGAGCAGCTGCCCCAGGCCGAGGGTCTCGGCGGCCTTGACCTCGAGCCCGTAGGCCGTGAGCACGGCGAAGTAGACGACGACGAGCTCGCAGATGAGGATCGAGCCGCAGAGGACGGGGTACTTCGACTTCATTCGGCGCTCTCCCTGCCCAGGAGCACCCGGGCCTCGGCGACGGTGTACAGCGAACCGGTGACGACGATCCCCGGCCGCGACGACCCCGACTCGTTCGCCAGGTCGATGGCCTTCATCAGGGCGGCGTTGAGGTCGGGGGTCTCGATGACGTCGTCCTCGTCGACCCATTCGCGGGCCGCCTCGGCGAGGTCGTGTGCGCTCAGCGCACGGTCGGAGATGACCTCGCTGACGACGAGGACGTCGGCGCTGCGGTGGAGCGCCTCGAGGACGCCGTGGGCATCCTTGTCGGCGAGCATCGCGAGGACGAGCACCGTGTAGTCGAAGTCGAAGGCCTCGGCGATGGTCTCGGCGAGCACGTGCGCGGCGTCGGGGTTGTGGGCTCCGTCGACGAGCACCGCCGGGCCGGTGCGGACCAGCTCCGCGCGTCCCGGCGAGGTGACATGGCTGAACCCCTCGGCGACGGTGTCACGGTCCAACGGCTTGTCGTCATCGGACAGGAACGCCTCGGCGGCCACGAGGGCCACCGCCGCATTGTGCGCCTGATGGACCCCGTGCAGGGGCAGGAACAGATCCGAGTAGACGTCGCGGATGCCCTGGACGCTGATGAGCTGACCGTCGACGGCCTGCTGCCGATCGAGGAGCCTGAACGCCCGGTCCTCGACGAGCGCGGGCACGCCGCGGCGAGCCGTCTCGGCGTCGAGGACCTCGAGCGCCTCATCGTCCTGAGCGCCGATGACGGCGACCGGGTGGGGGGCCGGGGTGTCGGCGATGCTGCGGTTGAGGATCCCCGCCTTGGTCGCGGCGATCTCGGCGAGGGTGTCGCCGAGGAACTTCTGATGATCGAGGCCGACCCTGGTGAAGACGCAGACCTCGGCGTCGGCGACGTTCGTCGAGTCCCATTCCCCGCCCATCCCCACCTCGGCGACGACGACGTCGACGGGGGCGTCGGCGAACACCGCGAAGGCGAGGACGGTCAGCGCCTCGAAGAAGGTCAGCCGGTTCCGGCCCGCGGCGCTGAGCTCGGCGTCGACGATCTCGAGGTAGGGCCGGATCTCGTCGTGGATGCGCACGAAGTCCGCGGCGGCGATCGGCGCCGCGTCGACCCGCACCCGCTCGGTGACCGAATGGAGGTGCGGGCTCGTGAAGAGGCCCACCCGCAGGTCATGGGCGGAGACGATCGCCTCGATCATCCGCCCCGTCGACGTCTTCCCGTTCGTCCCCGTCACCATGATCACGGGGGCGGCCCGGTGGATGTCGCCGAGGAGCTCGCAGGCCCGGCGGGTCGCGTCGAGGCGGACCTCGACCTGGGTCTCCCCCGCCCGCGCCAGCAGTTCGGCCCACACCCGCGCGAGGTCGGCCGCGGAGCCCTCGTCGGTCGGGCCGGCCGTGTCCCTGTCGGCGCTCATGCCCGGCTCACCGCGATCCGGGTCCCGCCCGGCAGCTCCTCGGGGGCGAAGACGCCCTCGCGGCCGTCGAGCGGCGCGAAGCCGAGCTCCGTCGTCAGGGTCTCGGCGGCGATGAGGTCGCGGTGCGCCTCGAGCGCCGAGGTGACTGCCGCGTCCGCCTCGATGACGACGGTGATGCGGTCGGAGATGTGCAGGTCGAGCTGCTTGCGGATGCCCTGGATGGCGCGCACGGTGTCACGCGCCACGCCCTCGGCCTCGAGTTCGGGAGTCACGCGGGTGTCGAGCGCGAGGAAGCCCGAGTCGAGGGGGGCGAGCTCCATCCCCTCGGTGCCGGACTCGGCGACCGACTCCAGGGTGTACTCGCCGGCGACGAGGGCGATCCCGCCGCTGGTCACGGTGCCGTCGGCGGCGATCGACCAGTCGCCGGACTTCGCCGCCCGGATCACCTGCTGCACCTGCTTGCCCAGTCGGGGTCCGGCGGCCCGGGCGTTGACGACGAGGTTCTGCGAGAGCGAGAACCCGGCGGTCTCCGCCTCGGCGGTGTCGAGGACCTCGACCGCGCGGACGTTGAGCTCGTCGGCGATGATGTCGGTGAACTCGGCGGGAAGCGGCGTGTCGCCGGCGACGATGAGCCTGTTCAGCGGCAGGCGCACGCGCAGCCGGTTGGCCTTGCGCACCGACGAGGCGGTCGAGCAGATGTCGCGGGTGAGGTCCATCGCCTCGACGAGCTCGGCGTCGGCCGGGAACAGGTCGGCGTCGGGGTAGTCGGCGAGGTGGACGGAGCGCTCCCCGGTCAGGCCGCGGTAGATCTCCTCGGTCGTGAAGGGCAGCAGCGGCGCCGCGACGCGGCAGAACGCCTCGAGGCACGTGTGGAACACGTCGAAGGACTCGTGGGTCTCGGGGGTGCCGTCCCAGAAGCGGCGACGCGAGCGGCGCACGTACCAGTTGGTGAGCATGTCGAGGTGGGAGCGGACGAGGTCGCAGGCGGCCCAGATGTCGAGGCCCTCCATCGCCTCGGCGAAGCTGCTGATGAGATCGTGCGTCTTCGCGAGCAGGTAGCGGTCGAGCACCTGGGTCGAGTCGTAGCGCGCCTGTGCCCGGTATCCCGGGTTCCCGCCCTCGCCGCCGTCCGCGGCGTTGGCGTAGGTCGCGAAGAACTGCCACGTGTTCCACAGGGGCAGCACGACCTGGCGGACGCCGTCGCGGATGCCCTGCTCGGTGACGACGAGGTTGCCTCCGCGCAGGATCGACGAGGCCATGAGGAACCAGCGCATCGCGTCGGAGCCGTCGCGGTGGAAGACCTCGTTGACGTCGGGGTAGTTGCGCAGCGACTTCGACATCTTCTGCCCGTCGGAGCCGAGCACGATGCCGTGGGAGATGCAGTTCGTGAACGCAGGGCGGTCGAAGATCGCGGTGGCCAGGACGTGGAGCAGGTAGAACCAGCCGCGGGTCTGTCCGACGTACTCGACGATGAAGTCGGCGGGGAAGTGGTTGTCGAACCACTCCGAGTTCTCGAACGGATAGTGGACCTGGGCGTAGCTCATCGACCCGGAGTCGAACCACACGTCGAAGATCTCCGGGATCCGGCGCATCGTCGACTTCCCCGTGGGATCGTCCGGGTTGGGGCGGGTGAGGTCGTCGACCCAGGGACGGTGGAGGTCGACCTCTCCCCTGTCGTTGACCGGGAGCCGTCCGAAGTCGGCCTCGATCTCGGCGAGCGAGCCGTAGACGTCGGTGCGCGGGTAGGTGGGATCGTCGGAGACCCACACGGGGATCGGTGAGCCCCAGAATCGGTTGCGCGAGATCGACCAGTCCCGGGCGTTCTCGAGCCATTTGCCGAACTGGCCGTGCTTGACGTTCTCGGGCACCCAGTTGATCTGCTCGTTGAGCTCGATCATCCGGTCCTTGAACTCGGTGACGCGGACGAACCAGGAGGACACGGCGCGGTAGATCAGCGGGTTGCGGCAGCGCCAGCAGTGCGGGTAGGAGTGCTCGTAGGATTCGTGGCGGACGAGCAGGGCGCTGCGGCCGGCCAGCGGACCGGTGTGGTCGCGCAGGTCCCTGATGATCGCCTTGTTGGCGTCGAAGACCTGCTGGCCCTGGTAGTCGGGAACGCCTCCGTCGAAGCAGCCGGCGTCGTCGACGGGACGGGCCGCGGTGATGCCGTAGGCGTCGGTGAGCTCCTTGTCCTCCTCACCGAAGGCCGGCGACTGGTGGACGATGCCGGTGCCTTCCTCGGTGGTGACGAACCGGGCCTCGAGGATCGTGTGCATGGCGTCGCCGAACTCGTCCTGCCGGCCCTCGTAGTAGGGGAACGGCGGTTCGTAGGCGCGGCCGAGCAGCTCGGAGGACGGGAAGGTGCGCAGCACCTCGGGATTCTCCCCCAGCTCACGGGCGTAGGCGGACAGGCGTGCCTCGGCGAGGATGAGGGTCTTGCCCTGCAGCTGGGCGGATCCGTCGGGACCCGGGACGACGGCGGCCAGGGTGATGTCGGGGTTGACGGCGACGGCCTGGTTCGAGGGCACGGTCCACGGCGTCGTGGTCCAGATGAGGACCCATTCGTCGGAGTCCCTCAGCTTGTACCCGATGGTCACGGCCGGGTCCTGACGGGACTTGTAGACGTCGTCGTCCATGCGCAGCTCATGGCTCGACAGCGGGGTCTGGTCCTTCCAGCAGTAGGGCAGGACGCGGTAGCCCTCGTAGACGAGGCCCTTGTCCCACAGCTGTTTGAACGCCCAGATGACGCTCTCCATGTACTCGACGTTGAGCGTCTTGTAGTCGTTGTCGAAGTCGACCCAGCGGCCCTGCCTGGTGACGTACTCCTCCCACTCCTTCGTGTACTTGAGCACCGAGGAGCGGCAGGCGTCGTTGAAGGCGGCGAGCCCCATGCGCCCGATCTCGGACTTGTCCGTGATCCCCAGCTGGCGTTCGGCCTCGAGCTCGGCGGGCAGGCCGTGGGTGTCCCAGCCGAAACGACGGTCGACCTTCTTCCCGCGCATGGTCTGGAAGCGGGGGACGACGTCCTTGACGTAGCCGGTGAGCAGATGGCCGTAGTGGGGCAGGCCGTTGGCGAAGGGAGGGCCGTCGTAGAAGACGAACTCGTTGGCGCCGTTCTCGCCCGCATCGCGCTGATCGACCGAGGCCTGGAAGGTGCCGTCCTGCTTCCAGTACTCGAGCACGGCCTCCTCGATCGCCGGGAAGTTCGGCGAGGCACTGAGGCCGAAGGCTGAGGTCGAGGCCTTGGGGTACATCGGTTGCGTCATGAGCGTCCTTCGGGTTCGCAGCGGTCACTGTCGCGAGGACGACTGACGCCGCGGTACCACCTCGCTTATCCGCACCGGCCTCCCGGTGGGGAGGGTCGGCGAGCGGATCGCTCATTGACGGACGATGACGGGTCCACCCGTCCGGTTCTACTGAGTGCCCGCTGCTCGTCCCCATCGTCCCACCTCGCCGAGGTGGGGGTTCCTTGTCGCCGAGGTGGAGGAGGGAATGTGGGCACTGTTCTTCCGGATGCTCCCCGGTGATGGCCGGATCATCGCATGCTCGATTCTACCGCCTTCGCCGAGAGTGCACCAATGCGCCGAGGGTGCAGCTCGGGCGCGAGGTGTGCCCTCGGCGGATCGGTGTGCCGTCGTCCGGTCAGTGCGCTCTCGGCGGACCGGCGCACTCGCGGCGCGGGCGGCTCACAGCCCCTGGTGGCGGGCCACCTTGTGCTGGGCGGCCTGGGCGATGGGCCTGATGACCATGAAGTCGACGTTGAAGTGGTGCGGGCGGGTCAGGGTGTAGACGACGGCATCGGCGACGTCGTCGGCCGTCAGCGGGTTCTCCACCCCTTCGTAGACCTTGTCGGCGAGCTCCTGGCTGCCCACCCGCTTGCGTGTGAACTCCTCGGTGGCGACCATGCCGGGAGCGATCTCGATGACGCGGACCGGTTCGCCGCAGAGCTCGAGGCGCAGGGTCGCCGCGATCGAGTGGGTGCCGTGCTTGGCGGCGACGTACCCGCCTCCGCCCTCATAGGCCTGGTGGCCGGCGGTCGAGGACATGACGACGATGTCACCTCGACCAGACTCGATGAGCGCCGGCAGGAACGCCTTGACGACCCGCAGGACCCCGAGGACGTTGATGTCGTACATGTCGCGCCACCCCTCGACGGACGCCTCGGCGACGGAATCGGTGCCGAAGGCCGCGCCCGCGTTCGCGACGAGCGAGTGGACGGGTCCGGAGGCGAGCACCTCGGCGGCCAGCGCCGCCACGGCGTCGTCATCGGTGAGGTCGGCGGCGAACCAGCTCGCCCCCGTCTCCTCGGCGAGCGCCTTCAGCTTGTCCTCGCGGCGGGCCACCGCCACGACATCCCATCCGAGTTCGCGCAGCCGGCGCACGGTGGCCGCGCCGATTCCCGAGCTGGCTCCGGTGACAACTGCTCTCAGTGCTTCCATCATCGTCCCCCTTGAGAGTGCGGATCGTTCCTGATCACGGTCAGTGTACGTTTTCCCTCCGCCGCCTGCAGACCGGGCTCAGCCGGTGGGCCGGCGCGGCGCGGGCCGCGGCTCGCCGCGGGTGTGGGGATTGCGCGGGCCGCCCTCGCCGAACACCGCCCGCACCCCGGGGATCTTCACCGCCAGCCACGTGATCGCGACGCAGATGACGGTGTAGACGAACGGCATGACGAATGCGTGCATGAGGACTCCGGGCACCGTATCCGGCAGCCCGATGGCGTTGCGCAGGGGGTAGAGGATGAGCGGGTGGAGGAGGAACACCCCGAAGGAGAACGGGTAGAGGATGTGGAGCAGCGTGAAGCCGTGGCGCATGTGGTGGTGGAGGAGCAGGTAGGCCGACAGCGACATGACGACCACTCCCGGCGCCAGGTACTCGTAGGGGAACAGCCACGGCTTCTCCCCCGGCCCGAAGCCGGCCCACAGCGCCGTCAGGACGATGGACCCGATGAGGGCGCACCAGGCGAGCGCCGCACCGCGGGTGGAGATGACGACGTCGCGGAGCACCCAGCCGAGGATGTAGAACCCGGCCATCGGCAGGAAGCGGGTGGCGATGTTGGCCTCCCCCACCTCGGCGACCATGCTCACCCACTGGTCGAGCATGCCGATGCCGAGGAAGATCAGCCCTGTCCCCCACTGCAGGCGGCGGGAGCCGTGGACGCTGAGGAGCCGGAAGAACGGGGTGAGCAGGGTGAGACCGGCGAGGACGTAGAGGAAGTAGAGCTGGACGAACGGGGACCCGGTGAGGATCGCGGCGAAGGGGTCCCAGTCGCTGTCGGGAGGCAGCAGGTAGTACCGGCGGAAGGCGACGTAGACGACCGTCCAGAACACGAGCGGGATGCCGATGCGCCACACGCGCTTGCTGAGGAACTTCCGTGGCACGTTGCCGCGCTCGGGGTCCATGGCCAGGGCGCCGGAGATCATGATGAACACCGGCACCGACCACCGGCATGCCGAATCGACGGCGTTGGCGACCCACCAGTCGGGTCCCATCGAGGCGAACCTCTGCTCGACGACCGTGCCGAGGGAATGGATGGCGACGACTGCGATGATCGCGAAGGACCGTGCCGGATTCATCCAGGCGGTCGACGTGGGCGGCAAGTTCTCCGATCGGATCCTGTCCAGTGGCGACATGCTCCGATCTTCTCACGCGACCAGGAGCCCCGGCACGGTTTGGCGACAGCCAGACGGGGTGAGAAGATCAACAGTTATGAACTCACCTGCCTATTCGGACTCGCCGCACGAGTCAGTGAACCTGCCGGACAGACCGGCTCTGGAAGGCCTTCGGGACAAGTGGGATGCCGCCTGGTCCGAATCCGGGGTCTACTCCTTCGACGTCGACACCGATCGCGAGCAGGTCTATTCGATCGACACGCCTCCGCCGACCGCCTCGGGGTCCCTGCACGTCGGTCACGTCTTCTCCTACACGCAGACCGACATCATCGCCCGTTACCAGCGGATGCTCGGCAAGAACGTGTTCTACCCGCTGGGCTGGGACGACAACGGCCTGCCCACCGAACGGCGGGTGCAGAACTACTACGGCGTGACCTGTGACCCCTCACAGGCCTACGATCCCGACTTCGAGCCCCCGGCGAAACCGGCGAAGAACTCCCGCGATTTCGTCAAGGTCTCCCGCCAGAACTTCATCGAACTGTGCGAGCGCCTCTCCGCCGAGGACGAGCAGGTGTTCGAGGACCTGTTCCGCTCGACCGGCCTCTCCGTCGACTGGTCCTACACCTACCGCACGATCGACGAGACGTCGCGGGCCGTGAGCCAGCGGGCGTTCCTCACCGACCTCGCCGGCGGCCACGCCTACTCCCAGGACGCTCCGACGATGTGGGACGTGACCTTCGGCACCGCCGTCGCGCAGGCCGAGCTCGAGGACCGGGAGAAGGAGGGCGCCTATCATCGGGTGAAGTTCCACCCGGAGGGCGCCGACGGCCTCGCCGATCCCGATGCCGAGCCGATCGTCATCGTCACCTCCCGGCCCGAGCTCATCCCGGCCGTCGTGGCGCTGGTCGCCCATCCCGACGACGAGCGCTACCAGCCCTACTTCGGCACCCGCGTCGTGTCCCCCCTGTTCGGCGTCGCCGTCGAGGTCCGGGCCCACGAGCTGGCGAAATCGGACAAGGGCACCGGCATCGCCATGGTCTGCACCTTCGGCGACCTCACCGACGTCACATGGTGGCGCGAGCTCGAGCTGCCGACCCGCGCCGTCGTCAACCGGGCGGGTCGGCTGAGCCTCGAGGTCCCCGACTGGATCGCGGACTCGCCGAAGCCCGATGCCCGGGCCAACTACGAGAAGCTCGCCGGGAAGACGACGTTCACCGCGCGCAAGGACATCGCCGAGATGCTCAAGGAGTCGGGCGACCTCGTCGGGGAGATCGAGACGATCACCCACCCGGTGCCCTTCTACGAGAAGGGCGACAAGCCGCTCGAGGTCGTCACCTCCCGACAGTGGTACATCCGCAACGGCGGACGGTCGGCCGAGCTGCGCGACGAGCTCATCGCCCGCGGCCGTGAGATCGACTGGCACCCGGCGTTCATGCGCTCCCGCTACGAGAACTGGGTCGAGAACCTCAACGGCGACTGGCTCGTCTCCCGCCAGCGCTACTTCGGCGTGCCGATCCCCCTGTGGTACCGCCTCGACGAGGAGGGCCGGCCGGACTACGAGAACCCGATCGTTCCCGAGTCCCTGCCCGTCGATCCCGTCGCCGAGGTGCCGGCCGGCTACACCGCCGACCAGCGTGACGTCCCCGGCGGGTTCACCGCCGACCCCGACGTCCTCGACACGTGGGCGACGTCGTCGCTGACCCCCCAGCTGCTCGGCGGGTGGAGCCGTGACGAGGACTTCTTCTCGAAGGTGTTCCCCTTCGACCTGCGACCGCAGGGCCACGACATCATCCGCACCTGGCTCTTCTCCACCGTCGTGCGGGCCAACTCGCTGAATCAGGCCGCTCCGTGGAAGCACGCCGGGCTCTCCGGCTGGATCCTCGACCCCGACCGGAAGAAGATGTCGAAGTCGAAGGGCAACGTCGTCGTGCCCTCCGACATCCTCGCCGAGGCGAAGCCCGGGTACGGCCCCGACGCCGTGCGATACTGGGCGGCCAGCGCCAAGCTCGGCGCGGACACCGCCTACGACGTCACGCAGATGCAGATCGGGCGCCGCCTGGCGATGAAGCTGCTCAACGCCTCGAAGTTCGCACTCGCCCAGGGCGTGCACGCGGGGCTCGTCGGTCACGTGGGATCGGTCACCCACGAGCTCGACAAGGCGCTGCTCGTCAAGCTCGCCGAGGTCGTCTCCAGCGCCTCCGACCACATGGCCGTGTACGACTACGCGCATGCGCTGCGCGAGGCCGAGAGCTTCTTCTGGGAGTTCACCGACGACTACGTCGAGCTCGTCAAGGACAGGTCCTACGGCGGCGCCGGCGACGAGGACCGGATCTCGGCCCACGTCACCCTCGCCACCGCACTCGACGTGCTGCTGCGTCTGTTCGCACCGTTCATGCCCTTCGTCACCGAGGAGGTGTGGTCGTGGTGGAGGACCGGCTCGGTCCACCGCAGCCAGTGGCCCGGCCGCGAGCAGATCG
The DNA here is from genome assembly GCF_003315415.1 of Brevibacterium sanguinis. Classification (GTDB taxonomy): domain Bacteria; phylum Actinomycetota; class Actinomycetes; order Actinomycetales; family Brevibacteriaceae; genus Brevibacterium; species Brevibacterium celere_A. The sequence goes on along the minus strand of NZ_QNSB01000005.1, from coordinate 7,299 downwards.
TCAACCCGGACACCGCGGTGTCCGGTCAGCTGCTCTCCGACGTCGCCTCGGTGCTCAGTGAGATCCGGCGGGCGAAGTCCGAGGCCAAGGTCTCGCAGAAGACGCCCGTGCGCAGTGTGACGGTCGCGGCCCCCGCCCGGGTCATCTCGGCCCTCGACTCGGCCAAGGGCGACCTCGTCGCCGCAGGCCGGGTGCAGACTCTCCTCACCGAGGAGTCCGACGGGGAGATCTCGGTCTCCGGTATCGCCTTCGCCGACTGAGCGCCGACGGCGATTCGCTGATCACGACACGGGCCCGGGAGCTTCCCGGGCCCGTGTCGTGTCGGTGGGGCATCCGGTTCTCCGGGCACTCGGCCCGGACATGTTTCAGGTTCAGCACAGGTTTCTGCGCTGCTCGCCCGCCGATCCGTGGTTACATGGGTTCGGTGAGGATGAGGCAGAGGGCCCGTCCTCCACGTCAGAAAGGCTTTGAGTCATGAGAAGTGAGCTCTTTTCGCAGCGCAACGCAGAGGTCCAGAACCAGGAGCGCTGGACGCTGCAGTCGAAGAAGATGCTGCGGACGGTGATCACCCCCAACGCACCGATGATCGCCACCAAGGGCGCCATGGTCGCCTATCAGGGCGACGTGCGCTTCTCCCATCAGGGGTCGAAGTCGGTCGGGCAGTTCATGAAGAAGGCGGCGACGGGTGAGGGCGGCAACGTCATGCGCGTCGAGGGCCACGGCGAGGTCTTCTTCGCCCGCGAGGCCTCGGACATCTTCATGATGGCCATGGAGGGGCCCCAGGACGCCCTGACCGTGAACACCGCGAACCTCCTCGCCTTCGACGACGCCCTGGCGTGGGAGATCAAGCGCATCAAGGGCGGTGTCGGTGCCATGGTCAGCGGCTCGGGACTGTTCAACCTCGAGCTCAGCGGGGTCGGCACCGCGGCCATCTGCTGCAAGGGCGAGCCGATGGTCCTCGACTGCTCGCAGCAGCCGACGTTCGTCGATCCCCAGTCGGCCGTGTGCTGGTCGTCGGCGCTGGCGCCGCAGATCAAGACCGATGTCAGCGTGGGAACGTTCTTCGGTCGCGGTTCCGGCGAATCGGTGCAGCTGGCGTTCCACGGCCCCGGCTTCGTCGTCGTCCAGCCCGCGGAGAACACGGTCGTCACCGCCCCGGCCTGAAGGACGGACGCCGCGGACTCGTCATCGGGCGGCGGGTCCGACGGCGGTCTGCTCGACCTCTTCGACGTCTGAGGCGTGCGACCGGCGACTCTCCTCAGCCGGCGCGTCCCTCCTCACCCGCGATTGACGCGGTATCGCCGGAACGCGGGGAAGGCCAGCGCACAGGCGAGGACGAGCACGATGACGAGGAGGCCGCCGCCCGCGGTGGCGACGGTCGTCGAAGTCACCTCAGCGGCGGCTCCATGGAGGACGTCGGCGATGCGCGGACCGCCGGCCACGACGACGATGAAGACGCCCTGCATCCGCCCCCGCATGTCGTCGGTCGCCGCCTCCTGGAGCATCGTCGAGCGGAACGCCGCCGAGATGATGTCGGCTCCCCCGCCGAGTGCGAGTCCGAACAGCGCGGTGCACAGCGCCAGCGTCCAGAAGCCCGCGGCGAATTCGAGCGAGAGACCGAACAGCGTCATCGCACCACCCCACACGATGATCGCGACGATGACGGCAAGTCCCTGGCGCTCGACCCGGGAGACCCAGCCGGAGAAGACCCCTGCGATCGCGCTGCCGGCGGCGAGGGCGGCGAAGAGCAGGGAGAACACGAGGCCTCCCTCGGGCGGGCCCCCGAACGTCTCCGTGGCGATCTGGGGGAACAGCGCCCGCGGCATCCCGAACACCATGGCGATGACGTCGACGAGGAGAGAGACCATGACGACGACGTTCGTTCCCAGGTAGCGGAACCCGTCGACGACTCCGCGCAGGCCCGACCGCGTGTGCGGCTGCTTCTCGGGCTCGAGGGAGGGAAGCCTGAGCACGGCGTAGAGCGTGGTCCCGAGGAACAGCGCGTCGAGGCAGTAGAGCAGCTGGTAGCCGAAGACGGGAATAAGTGCCCCGCCGATGACCGGTCCCGCGACCGCGCCGAGGGTCGCGACCGTCATGTTGAGCGAGTTCGCGGCCGGCAGCAGGCTCAGCGGCACGATAGTCGGCAGCAGGGCACCGCGCGCCGGCTGGTTGAGGCCGAAGAACGCCTGCTGCACGGCGAAGACGGAGAGCAGGAGCCAGACGTTGTCCGTGCCGACGAGAGCGAGGACGGCAAGGGCCACACTGGAGAGGATGAGCCCGAGCGTCGAGGCGATGAGCAGCTTCCGACGATCGATGACGTCGGCGAGAGAACCGCCCCAGAGGCCGAAGACGATGAGAGGCACCAGGCCGAAGATGCCGCTGAGTCCGACGTACCCCGAGGACCCGGTGATGTGGAAGATCTGGGCGGGAATCGCGACCACGGTCATCTGCGCTCCGAGCACAGTGACGATGTTGGCCGTCCACAGCCTCCGGTAGTCGGGGTATCTCAGGGGCCTGGTGTCGGCGAAGAGCCTCACAGACGCAGGGATTGACGGGTCACGGCGACGCTCACCTCATGCGGTTCGAGGCCTCACGCCGACTTCTTGGTCGTCCGGGCCTGGGTGCGGGGAATGAGGGTGGGGGCGACATTGCTCTCGACGACGTCCTTGGTCACGACCACCTCGGCGACGTCCTCGCGGGAGGGCACGTCGAACATGACGGGCTGGAGGACCTCCTCCATGATGGAGCGCAGTCCGCGGGCACCGGTTCCGCGCAGCAGGGCGAGGTCGGCGATCGCCTCGAGGGCGTCGGTCTCGAACCGCAGCTCGACGTTGTCGAACTCGAACATCCGCTGGTACTGCTTGACCAGCGCGTTCTTGGGCTCGGTGAGGATCGACATGAGCGCGGCCCGGTCGAGGTTCGAGACGGTCGCGAGCACGGGGAGCCGGCCGATGAATTCGGGGATCAGCCCGAACTTGAGCAGGTCCTCGGGCAGGATGTCGGCGTAGAGGTCCTCGTCGTCGTTCTTCGACTGGAGGAGCGCGCCGAAGCCGATGCCGTGCTTGCCCTTGCGTCCGGCGACGATCTCCTCCATCCCGGCGAACGCCCCGGCGACGATGAAGAGCACGTTCGTCGTGTCGATCTGGAGGAAGTCCTGGTGCGGGTGCTTGCGTCCGCCCTGCGGCGGCACCGAGGCCTGGGTTCCCTCGAGGATCTTCAGCAGCGCCTGCTGCACTCCCTCACCGGAGACGTCGCGGGTGATCGACGGGTTCTCGGACTTGCGGGCGATCTTGTCGATCTCGTCGATGTAGATGATCCCGTGCTCGGCCCGGGCGATGTCGAAGTCCGCGGCCTGGATGAGCTTGAGGAGGATGTTCTCGACGTCTTCGCCGACGTAGCCGGCCTCCGTCAGGGCCGTGGCGTCGGCGACCGCGAACGGCACATTCAGCCTCTTGGCCAGGGTCTGGGCGAGGTAGGTCTTCCCCGAGCCGGTGGGTCCGACGAGGAGGATGTTCGACTTGGAGATCTCGACGTCGCCCTCGACCGCGCCCAGCGTCTTCGTGTCCTCGGCGCCGGTCAGGGCGCGAATGCGCTTGTAGTGGTTGTAGACCGCGACCGACAGGGCCCTCTTCGCGGGCTCCTGCCCGACGACGTACTCCTGGAGGAAGTCGAAGATCTCTCTGGGCTTGGGGAGCTCGAGCTCGGCGTGATCGCTCGTGGACTCGGTGAGCTCCTCTTCGATGATCTCGTTGCACAGCCCGATGCACTCATCGCAGATGTACACTCCGGGACCGGCGATGAGCTTCCGCACCTGCTTCTGGGACTTCCCACAGAAGTTGCATTTGAGCAGGTCTGCTCCGTCCGAACTGCGAGCCACTGTCACAACCTTTCGCCAGGGCGATCATCCCCAACTCTACCGCTCGTTTTTCCTCTACCTCAATAGCTTCCCACACGACCCTGACACTGCCGCAGCGGAAGGTCATACGGTGTGTCGCCGGCCGCGGGCGAGCGACACAGAGCGGGTCCGGACAGCCACCGGCCGTCCGGACCCGCTCGGGGACTCAGACTCCCTTGCGGGAGGTGAGCACCTGGTCGACGAGTCCGTAGTCCTTCGCCTGCTCGGCGGTGAGGAACAGATCCCGTTCGATGTCGTTGTTGACCTGCTCGGGAGACTTGTTCGAGTGCTTCGACAGGGTGTTCTCCAGCCACTGTCGCATGCGCAGGACCTCGGCGGCCTGGATCTCGATGTCCGAGGCCTGCCCCTGGCCCTGACCCTGCATCGCGGGCTGGTGGATGAGCACTCGCGCGTTCGGCAGGGCCAGGCGCTTGCCCGGGGCGCCGGCGGCGAGCAGGACCGCTGCCGCGGATGCGGCCTGGCCCAGGCACACGGTCTGGATCTCGGGCTTGATGTACTGCATCGTGTCGTAGATCGCGGTCAGCGCCGTGAAGGAGCCGCCGGGCGAGTTGATGTAGAGCGTGATGTCACGGTCGGGGTCCTGCGACTCGAGCACGAGCAGCTGGGCCATGACGTCGTCGGCACTCGTGTCGTCGACCTGCACGCCGAGGAAGATCACGCGATCCTCGAACAGCTTCGTGTAGGGGTCCTGGCGCTTGAAGCCGTACGGGGTGCGCTCTTCGAACTGCGGCATCACGTAGCGAGACTGCGGCATCTGACCGGCGGTCGACCCTGGCATAAAGTTCATACTGTTCATTCTTCCTTCGCTCGCACTCAGTTGTCGTTGACGTCGGACGAACGGGTCACCATCTTGTCGATGAAGCCGTACTCGAGCGCTTCCTCGGCGGTGAACCAGTGGTCGCGGTCGTTGTCCTTGAGGATCTGTTCGAGGGACTTGCCCGTCTGCTCGGCCGTGAGCTCGGCCATCTGCTTCTTCATGTGCAGGATGAGCTCGGCCTGGATCTTGATGTCCGTGGCGGTGCCGCCGATCCCGCCGAGGGGCTGGTGCATGAGGATGCGAGCATGCGGAGTCGCGTAGCGCTTGCCCTTGGCCCCGGAGGAGAGCAGGAACTGGCCCATCGACGCGGCCATGCCCATCGCCACGGTGGCGACATCGGGCTTGATGTACTGCATCGTGTCGTAGATCGCCATTCCGGCCGTGACCGATCCACCCGGCGAGTTGATGTAGAGCCAGATGTCCTTGTCCGGGTCCTCTGCCGCCAGCAGCATCATCTGGGCGCAGATCGCGTTGGCGTTGGAGTCACGCACTTCCGAGCCCAGCCAGATGATGCGCTCTTTGAGCAGGCGGTTGAAGATGTGGTCGTCAAGACCCATTCCCGCACCGGAATCGAGGCCGACTGGGGCTGTCATTTCATGTGCGCTCACGTTTCACTCCTGTTGGTTGGGTGGCTTGATATGGACTCTAACCGCTCGCCTGGGGGTTTTAGTCCGCGACAGCGCCCGTGTTCGCCGTCAGCGTGATCGGCGTCGGAGAGTGGGAGGCCGGGTGCGCGAACGGTGGGCACGGAATGATTCCGTACCCACCGTTCGTCGGTCGCCGAGGCGACGGGGAGTCACTTCTTCTCGTCGACCTCGACGGTGTCGTCGGAGTCGGCGTCGGCCTCGGCAGTGTCGGCAGCCTCGGCGGCGTCGGCCTGCTCGGCGTCGGCCTGCTCGGCGGCGTCACCGGGAGAGGTGAACTCCTCCATGTCGATGACGTTGCCCTCGGTGTCCTTGACGACGGCCTGGGCGAGGACGGCGGCCAGGGCCTTGCGGCGCGAGACCTCGCCGACCAGGGCGTTGACCTGACCCGAGCTGTCGAGCATCTGGGCGAACTCGTTGGGGTTCATCCCGTACTGCTGCGAGGCGGAGATGAGGTACTCGATGAGCTCGGGCTGGGTCACCTCGACCTGCTCGGCCTCGGCGATCGCATCGAGGATGAACTGCGTGCGCAGATTGCGCTCGGTCTCCTCGGTGACCTCCTGGCGGTGCTCGTCGTCGTCCGTGCGGTTTTCGGACTCGAGGTGACGCTCGACCTCGTCGGAGACGATCTTGGCCGGGACCGGCACGTCGAGGGTCTCGAGGAGGACCTCGAGGACCTTGTCGCGCGCCTCGGCGCCCTGAGCGAACTCCTTCTGCTTGGCGGCCTGCTCGCGCAGATCAGCGCGCAGCTCGTCGATCGTGTCGAACTCGCTGGCCAGCTGGGCGAAATCGTCGTCGGCGGCAGGAAGCTCGCGCTCCTTGACCGCCTTGACGGTGATCGTCACGGTGCCGGACTCGCCGGCGTGCTCGCCGCCGGCGAAGGTGGTCTCGAAGGTCGTGGTCTCCCCGGCGGAGAGGCCGTCGAGGGCCTCGTCCATGCCCTCGAGCATCGTGCCGGCGCCCACCTGGTAGGAGATGTCGGAGGCCGTGTCGATCTCCTCCTCGCCGATGTGGGCGACGAGATCGAGGGTGACGAAGTCGTCCTTCGCGGCAGGACGGTCCACCGCGGTGAGGGTGCCGAAGCGCGAGCGCAGCTGCTCGAGCTCGTTCTCGACGTCCTCGTCGGTGACCTCGATGGGGTCGACCTCGACGGAGATGGTGTCGTAGGCGGGCAGTTCGACGGTCGGGCGGACGTCAACCTCGACGGTGAAGCCCAGGTCACCGTCCTCGGTGCCGTCGAGACCGGGAACCTCGGAGATCTCGACCTCGGGCTGGCCCAGCGGGTTGATCTCGTTCTCCTCGACCGCCTGGCGGTAGAAGCCGTCGAGGCCGTTGTTGACGGCCTCCTGGATCACGGCGGGGCGGCCGATGCGCTGATCGATGATGCGGGCCGGGACCTTGCCCTTGCGGAATCCAGGAACAGTGACCTGTCCGCCGATGGTCCTGTACGCCTCGTCGACACTCGGCTTGAGTTCGGCGTAAGGGACTTCCACGCTGATCTTGACCCGGGTCGGGTCGAGGTGCTCGACGGAGCTCTTCACAGTGTGACCTTTCAATTTCGACAGTCATGCTTGGGCGGCCACGACGTGACCTGCAGGAAGGGAGGCGGCGTTGCCGGATCAGGCATCGTGCCACCGAACGCAGTCTCCAATCCTACGCGAACGCACGGCGAAAATACGAAATCGGCCCGCACTCGGGAGGATTGGGCGCGTGCGCGGGTGAGTCGATCAGCGGGCAGCCGGCGGCCGCCGACCCGCAGGACGACAGCGAAAAGCTCCAGCTCTCGCGAGGAGAACTGGAGCCGATCGGTCACGTGGAGGGGATGACGGTGTCCAGAGTCAGTACATCGTTGACAGCCCCGACAAGGACTTTTCTCCGTGATCATTGACCGATGAGTCGCGACATCATTGACAGACCCGGCA
>NZ_QNSB01000004.1 GCF_003315415.1 Brevibacterium sanguinis | reverse complement strand
TCTGGAGTTCGGTCAGTGTGTGCGGGTAGGTGCGGGCAGATAGCCACCGTTTGAGCGTCTGGTGGAAACGTTCGATCTTGCCTTGTGTCTGGGGGCGATTCGCCGCTCCGTTGCGTTGGTCGATGCCCAGGTCAGCGAGGAGGCGCTCGAACTCAAGTCGGATGCATGCTCATCCGTCGTATCGTCTTGCCGGGCAGTTAGCCGATTCTGTCCAAACACACCGGTACTAGACCCAGTGACATCGCTGCACGTCGCTCGGCGCTCAGCGAAGAGCTGGGTCCTAAGCGCTGAACCGACCGTTCTTCGTCCGAGCGGATGCGCCGTCAGCGGAGTATTCTTCAGTTCCTTCGGTGCACGTCTCACTGCCGATGGATCGCGTTCTCGCTGGGTTTCCAACGGTCCCGGTCGAGGAGCAAGTCGATGACCGTCGCCACTGCCGGTGTTTGGGCAGCGGATCGTCGCCAGATGACGACGGCCTGAAGCGGGACGACGTCGTCGTCGATCCGGCGGATTGCGATGGAGCTGTCAGCGATTGCACCGACTCCCTCCGGGACGATCGTCATGCCGAGTCCGGCTGCGACGAGAGGCAGGGCGGTCTGGACTCCGGAGGTCTTCTGGATCGAGCGGGGCCGGAGCTCGGGGCGCAAGTTCCACAGGTGTTCGAACAGTTCGGGCAGCCCTGGGAACGTTGTGGATGTCGCCGGCATAATCCATCGCATCTCACGGATCTCGTGAAGGCTGACGAAATCGACCGACTTTGCCCAGGAGGCGGGGAGGACGGCGACGAGCGGGAGGTTGATCGCCAATCGCATCTCGAGTCGATCGCCGTACATCGCCTTGAGTTGAGCGAGGTCCCAGGCGGTGACGACCCCGATGTCAGCCGTTCCGTCGAGGACGCTGCGTACGGTGCGGTCGGGAGGCGGATCCTCGAGGACAAGATCAATTTCCCGAGCTTCCTTCTGGAGTGCGATGAGGATGGCCGGGAGATGCCCCCAATTGAAGATGGGCGTACTCGACAGGATGACTCTGCCGGCAAGGCCGTCTGCAAGGCTGCGGATGTGAAGAGTGGCGGCGTCGATCTGATCGAGGACGTTCGCAGCAGTCGCATAGAGGTGGGAACCGGCCTCCGTCGGTCGAACGCCGAGCCGGCTTCGATCGAGGAGCCTGATCCCGAGCTCCTTCTCGAGCCGCTGGACGACGAGGCTGAGCGAAGGCTGGGTCATGTGGAGCTTAGCGGCGGCCGCCGTGAACGAACCCTGTTCGATGACGACCCGGAAGTACGCGAGCTGACGACTATCCATAAATCAGGATTATACATTGCACAAATAATTGGTATTTGAGTTATTGAGCAATGGTCGCCCACACTGAACATGTGATCCCGATCACCAATGCCGGTGGTGGACGATCCGCATTCATCTGATGGGTCCCTCGACCTGTCCCGCCACCCAAGGAACTCGGCTCAGAAAGGTCATTCATGCACGCTTCGCCCCGTCCTGTGTCTCTCACGGAATCCCTGGGATACCGAACTCGGGTCACCCTGTTGGGCACCGCTGGAGGACCTCCATGGTGGGAGAACTGCACCCGGGCGGGAATCTCGACGCTCATCACCGTTGGCGGCTCCCAGTACCTCATCGACTGCGGAGAGGGCTGGGGTCCTCGCTTCCGGGAGTCGGGCGTCAGCGCTCCCGGTTTCGAACACGGGATCGACAAGCTGCGTGCGGTCTTCATCACCCACCACCATTCCGACCACACCATTGACTACCCCAATCTTCTCCTGCTGGCTTGGCACAACGGATCGAGCGGCCTGGACCGGCCCGTCCAGATCCTCGGGCCTGGCGATCGCACCATGCTTCCCCCGATCTTCGGCACCAGGGAGGATGCCCCCGAGGTGTGGAATCCCGACAGCCCGACGCCGGGACTGCGGGAATCCACTCACCGCCTCCTCCAGGCCTATTCCACGGACATCAACGACCGAATGCGTGACAACGCGAAGCAGGACCTCCGGGAGATCTTCGAGGTCCACGACATCGAATTGCCCGGAGAAACTGGGAGCGACCCGAACGGTGACCCCTCTCCCGAGATGGAGCCATTCGAAATCTATTCCGACGAGAACGTCCGGGTGAGTGCGATCCTCGTCGATCATCGGCCAGTCTTCCCCGCTTTCGCCTTCCGATTCGACACTACTGACGGCTCGGTGGTCATCTCGGGCGACACGGGAGTCTGCGACAACCTAGTGACCATCGCGCGTGGCGCCGATCTGCTCCTGCACGAATGCATCGACCTCGACTGGGTGTCATCGTTGGTCGGACCTAATGGTCGGAATCCCGACCAGTACCTCATGCAGCACATGCTCGCGGCACACACCAGCATTGAGCAGGTCGGACCACAGGCGGAGAAAGCAGGGGTGAAGACTCTCGTCCTCACCCACCTCGTCCCAGGTAGCACACCGGTGTCGAAATGGAGCGAGGCGCGACGCGGATTCAGAGGCAACTTCTACGTCGGTGAGGACCTCATGCACTTCGGCATCGGGGCGGTCGTCAACGACCGTTCCACTGCTGCGGCATCGGCGGGACCGCAACAGGTCCTCGCTGACGCCTCGGGATAAGGCATTCCGCCGACTTTCCGACCCCAACCCAGCCCAAGGATTCAGAACAAGGAGAAACCATGTCCTATATCGTCGGTTCGCACCATGTCACCCTCTCCGTCGGAGGAGCCCAGGAGGACGTTGATTTCCATACGAAGGTGCTCGGCATGCGGTTCATCAAGAAGACTGTCCTCTACGACGGCTCGACCCCGGTCTACCACCTCTACTACTCGAACGCCGATGGGGACCCTTCCTCCGTCGTCACCACCTTCCCCTGGGCCCAGCACGGACTCTACGGGAGGCGGGGGACGAACCAAGCTCGCGAGGTCCTGCTCTCAGTGCCGGAGGGATCGCTGGACTTTTGGGCCCGGCGCCTGACCGCCCATGATGTCGAACACGAGCAGATCGAGCTCTTCGGGGAGCGCCGCGTGAAGTTCCATCATCCGTGCGGTCTCGAATACCAGCTCGTCGGCAACAGCAAGGACCCGCGTCGGGGCCATACGGGCAACGGAGTCGGCGAGGATTCGGCGATCCACGGCATCCACGGTGTCGGAATCCATGTGTTCGACCACGACCGAATGGTCGAATTCGGCAATGAGACCTTCGACGCCCGCGGACAGATCCTCGAGGAGGGCGACCGAGTCCGCTTCCAGATCGGCAAGGACGACTATGGGAACTGGATCGAGCTGACTGGCAACCGGCGCGACGACCAGGGCACCTGGCGCTACGGCGCTGGGACCTACCACCACTTCGCCTGGAACCTCGAGAATCTCACCAACCAGGAGGAGATCAAGTTCGAGATCGAAGGAGCCGGCTACACCGACATCTCCGAGCTCAAGGACCGCACATACTTCAAATCGCATTACGTCCGCACACCTGGCGGCGCGCTCTTCGAGCTCGCCGTCACCCATAACGAAGGTGGTTGGGACTGCGACGAATCCCCGGAGGAACTGGGGAAGAATTTCATGCTTCCGCCTCAGTTCGAGTCCCAACGTGAGGAGATCATGTCCCGGCTCGAACCCATCGCAACCGACTGAAGCCCAACACGTCCGCCAGAACCAAGGACCCGCCGGCTGAGGGACGAACCGACCCTGGCAGGCAAGGAGGAACTGTGAATCCGACATCGCAGGACACCGGGCCGGTCCGTATCGGCCCCCCAATTCATGAGGCGACACTCATCGTCTATGCCGTCCACGGCCGAGGCCAATCGTCTACCTTCATGGCCGAGGTGGCAGCTCGGACGGACGTCTCCGGGGTCATCTGGGTCATGCCTCAGGCTCCGGGGTGCTCCTGGTACCCGACCGGGTTCATGGCGCCCCTCGACCACAATCAGCCCGATCTCGGCAGGTCACTGGCCACATTGAGAGATGACCTTGCCACCCTTGACGCCGAGGTGAACACTCCCATCGTCGCTTTCGGCTTCTCACAGGGGGCGTGTCTGCTCGCCGAGCACCTCCTCCGGTGCCGCCCTCGACTCGGCGGGGTAATCCTCCACACCGGCGGGTACCTCGGTCCGGACAAACGGCACTGGGGCTCCGCGTCGTCGATGGCCGGTCTCGAGGTCCGAATGCTCACGGCGGCGGCGGACAACTGGGTGCCGCTCGAGCGCGTCGAGGCGACGAAGCGCGAACTCGAATCGGCGGGCGCTCAGGTCGGGCTCACCGTCTACGACGACCCCGACCATCACATCAATGAGGAATCCATCGAGGAAATCCGCCGACACTTGGTCCGATGGGGTGCGATCTCCCCGGCGGAGACAGCACTGACGACGGAGGGTGACCATGAGACTGAGCTTTGACCATGTGACATTGGGGCAACGAGTGCTGTTCGGGACTGGGAAGGCTGCCGAGCACGTGGCCACCGCGGCCTCGGATCTTGGCGCCCGTCGTGCCATGGTCATCGCCTCGGCGAGCCAAATGTCGACGGCGAAGCGCGTTTCTTCCGGCCTCGACGTCGTGACCTGGCACGACGAGGTGGTGATGCATGTGCCCCTCGAAGTCGCTGAGCGGGCACGATCTGCAGCGGCAGGGGCCGATCTTGTCGTCAGTGTCGGCGGCGGATCGACGACCGGGTTGGCCAAGGCAGTGGCTCTGAGCACCGGCCTGCCGATCATCGCGGTTCCCACGACATACTCGGGAAGCGAGGCGACGAACGTCTGGGGGCTGACAGACCGGGCGAGAAAGACGACCGGTGTCGACAACCGGGTGCTCCCCGCTGTCGTCGTCTACGATGCCGAGCTCACCCTGTCGCTGCCGAAAGATCTCTCGGTGGCGTCGGGTCTCAACAGCATCGCCCACTGTGTCGATTCCTTGTGGGCGCCTCGAGCGGATCCGATGAATGCCGCGCTGGCGGCGGAGGGAATCAGGGTCCTGTCTCTGGCTCTGCCGGCGATCGCTGCCGATCCGGTGGGAGTAGACGGACGGGAGCGCGCTCTCTACGGCGGGTATCTTGCTGCGGTGGCGTTTGCCTCGGCGGGGTCCGGGATGCACCATAAGATCTGCCACGTTCTCGGCGGAACTTTCGACCTGCCCCACGCCGAGACCCATGCCATCGTCCTTCCCCACGTTCTGGCCTTCAACGCCCCCTGCGCGCCAGAAGCCGTGGAGCACCTCGCCGCCGCTGTCGGAGTCTCCGATGTCCTCGCGGCCCTCTGGACTCTGGGTCGGACGCTCGAAGCGCCGAGAGCGCTCGCCGACTACGGGTTCACCTCGGCGGACATCGACGAGGCCGTTCGCATCGCCCTGCCTGCCATCCCGGCGTCGAATCCTCGACCGCCTACCGCATCGAATCTCACCGACCTGTTGCGGGCCGCCCTCACAGGCGAGGAGCCCGGCCGCATCGCGCAACGGGCCGACGGGGATTCGTGACCCGACTCAGAAGGAGCAATCCCTTGGCTATCAATAACCGCGCGTCCATTCCCCTCGTCTTCCGATCAGTCGTCGACTGGTCCGACCCGATCTCATGGCCGAGCGAGAGGCAGGACCGCTACGGCTGGGTCATCACTATGACCCTGTTCTTCTTCATGATGCTCAATTGGGCCGACAAAGCAGTGCTCGGGCTCGCCGCAGTGCCGATCATGGAGGATCTCGACATCAGCCCGGAGGCTTTCGGCCTCGTCAGCAGCGCCATGTTCTTCACTTTCATCCTCGCCCAGATCCTCGCGGCTCCTCTGGTCGATCGCATTCCCACGAAATGGCTTCTCCTCGTCCTGTGCCTGATCTGGTCCCTGGCACAGCTGCCGATCATCTTTCTCGCCTCGTTGCCGGCCCTTTGGGTCGGACGGCTGATCCTCGGCGCCGGCGAAGGGCCGAGCTCCCCGGTGATCCTCCACGGGATCTACAAGTGGTTCCCTGAGGAGAAGCGGGCCGCGCCGGGTGCTGTGGCTTCCGTCGGAGCGATGGTCGGCCTCGTCGTCTTCGCTCCTGTGCTCTCCTGGGCGATCGTGCGGTTCGGCTGGATCTCCGCTTTCGTCGTCCTGGCACTAGCCGGCGTGGTCTTGTGCGGAATCTGGCTGGTCATCGGCAAGGAAGGGCCAATCGATAGACAGCGGTCCCCTGGTGGTCCGGCACCCGCGGGCGCCGGAAAGCAGGTGGCGGCACCCGAACTCACGCTTCCACTGTGGCGGACGATCCTCACCCCGACATGGACGCTCACTTTGCTCACTTCATTTTTCGCATACTGGACGTTCACGGTCGCGCTGTCCTGGGCACCCGCGTACTTCCAGACGGTGCTCCACCTCCCTGGCGAGCAGGCCGGCGGTCTCATCGGGTTGATCGCCGTCTGGGGCTGTGCGGCGATGCTCGCTCTCAGCGGGCTGAGTCAGCGGCTGCAAAAGCGCGGCGTCGTCACCCGTCGATCGCGGGCAAGGGTACTCGGTTGCGGGGCTATCGTCTCGGGTGTCGCGCTGCTCGGTGCCATCATCGTCTCCGAGACATGGATCAGTGTCGCGCTCATGGCCGTCGGCTTCGGCACCGCTCCCGCACTATTTCCTCTCAGCCTGCTCATCACCACGGAGCTCACGCTGCCGTCGAAACGCGGGACGAACCTCTCACTCGCCAACGCGGCACAGACGAGTGCGGGCATCGTGGCGCCCGCCGTCTCGGGATTCATCATCGGAGGAGCATCGAGTGGTGCAGCTGGGTACACTATGGCATTCGCTGTGGCCGCGGGATTGACGCTTGTCGCCGGAATCCTCTGTGTGCTTTTCGTCGATCAGCAGCGTGACCGACGCCGCCTGGGGCTGACCGACGAAGCGGACGACCCCGCCGGGCTCGCGAAGATCTGAGGCCACCGCAGGGGTGGTGTGATCCGGCCGCGTCCACTAGCCTCGCTGGTGTCAGTCAATCGAAATCGTCTGACAATCCCGAAGCGAGGAAGGTCTGTCATGAAGGTACTGCTGGTCGGTGGCGGAGGTCACGTCGGAGGAGTCGCGCGCTCCGCATTCGAATCCCGCGGACACGAGGTCATCGCTGTCTCGCGCTCGACCGATCCGGGTGTGGACACCTCGGATCCCGAGTCCATCTCCTCCCTGCTGTCGGCCGTCGGCACCGTCGACGCCATTGTCATCGCCGTCGGCGCCGCAGCCTTCAAGCCGGTCACAGAACTGTCCCGCGAGGACTACACGGCCGCCTTCACCTCGAAGACGCTCGGCCAGATCGAGTTCGTCACCCAGGGCCTCGACCACCTCAGCGACGGCGGCTCGATCACGGTGACCACGGGCGTGCTCAGCCGCCAACCCGTGCCGACCGCCGCAGCCGCGGCCATGGCCAACGGGGCCGTCGAGTCCTTCGTCATGGCGGCAGCTCCCGAGCTTCCGCGCGGAATCCGCATCAACGCGGTCAGCCCCAACGTCCTCGCGAACTCCCCGCACTACCACGACGCCTTCGCCGGGATGGTGCCCGTGACCGACGAGCAGGTCGCGGCCGCGTTCGTCCGTTCCGTCGAGGGCAACGTCACCGGCCGGGTGCTCGCGGTCTGAATCTGCGGCATCCCCCCGACTCGGCGGTCTGAGGCCTCCTGGCTGCGGGGGAGACCGAGAACCCGAGTCGGTGCCGGGTCCTGCGGTCGGCCTCGCCGAGGTGGGGCGCCGGGTCCTGCGGTCGGCCTCGCCGAGGTGGGGCGTGAGGTGCGGCGCCCGGCCCCTGCCCGGTGCTACGCTCAGAGGGCTTCCGCGCGCGCGGAAGCCCTCGCCGCCGGACCGGAGCGATGCGGGGGAGCGGGAACGAGTGGGAAGCGCAGTGGGGCCGATGCCAGAGACGACGGAAGCGACCGAGAGCCCGGCCGTGCGTCAACCGGTGTCGAACACCGAGCGGCGTCAGCGTGTCATCGACGAGATCAAACGCCGGATCGTCCTCGGCGAGATCCGTCCCGGCCAGCGCATCATCGAGGCCGAGCTCACCTCGTCGCTCGAGGTCAGCCGTCCCACGGTTCGCGAGGCACTCAATCAGATGGCTCGTGACGGCTTCCTCATCCAGGAGGCCTACCGCGGTCTCAGGGTTGCCGACATTCACGTCGACTCCCTGCTCGAGATCGCCCGCGTCCGCGTCGCCCTCGACACCGAGGCGATCAACGAGATCCTCGCCGACGACACCGGACGTCGGATGGCCGTGCTCGAGAGGTCGTGGGAAGAGTTCGAATCCGTCGGTGACGGTTCGGAGCCGCTCGCGCTGCACGAGGCCCATATCCGCTTCCACCGCGGCGTGTGGGAGGCTGCGGAGAACTACCTGCTCATGCGCATCTGGCCCGTCGTCGAGGCGCAGATGACCATCGTCCTCGCCTACGACCAGTTCACCCGACGCGACATCCGCCGGGCCCACGCCGTCCATGAGGCGCTCATGGAGGCGATCCGCAGCAGGGACACCGACCGGATCCAGGACGCCCTCAGGGCGCACACGGTCGACAGCGCCGAGGAGCTTGCGCGGCTCGTCTCCGCCGGCGCTCCCGGCCACTGAACCGCCGGCCCCCGACCGCTGACGCGCCCGTCCTCCCGTGCTCTGACGCCCGCACCACCCCAACGCTGAACCGTCCGATCCCGATGCCGATCTTGATCGGTGGAAGGACATTGACGTGACCGGGATCATTGCGTAGCGTAAGTCAAAGTTGATTGTCATACAATCGTCGTGCGCCAATGGACCGGAGCCCACCGTCGGGCCCGGGGGGAAGACGGAGGAACCTGGATGAAAGCTGTCGTCGTCGGTGGCGGAGTCGTCGGACTCACCACCGCCTATGAGCTCGCCTCGGCGGGATGCGAGGTCACCGTCCTCGAAGCCGGTCGATGCGGGGCCGCGGCCTCGCACGGCAACGCCGCCAAGATCGCGATCGCCGAGAGCAATCCGGTGCCCGCCCCCGGCGTCCTGCTGCAGGGGATCAAGTGGATGCTCAAGCCCGACAGCCCCCTGTCGATCAGACCCTCCCTGGCCCCGGGCTACATCAAGTTCCTGCTCCGCATGGCCATGCACTGCAACGCCCGCGACTTCGAGGCCGGACTCGACCTGCACCTGCGCCTCGGCGCCGATGCCAACGATCTCTTCGACGACTACCAGCGTGCCGGCATGGACTTCGAGATGCACGCCAAGGGAGTGCTGCTGGCCTTCGAGACCCGGGAACGGTTCGACGAGCACAGCGAGAGCTTGGCGGCCTTCGAATCGGCCGGTCACATCGCCGAGCACCTGCACGGAGACGCCGTGCAGGCGGCGGAGCCGGCGCTCAGCGACCGCCTCAAGCACGGGCTCTTCTTCCCCAGTGACCGGCAGATCGAACCCGACTCGCTCACCCGCGCGCTGCTGACGAAGCTCGATGTGCTCGGCGCCACCGTCCGCGAAGGCGTGGCAGTGACCCGGTTCGTGCGCAGCGGCGACAGGGTCACCGCTGTCGTCACCGACGACGCCGAGGTGATCTCCGCCGATGCCGTCGTCGTCGCGGCAGGCGTGCCCACCGGAGAGCTGCTGGCCCGGCTCGGGCAGAAGCTGCCGATCTACTCCGGCAAGGGCTACAGCCTCGACTACTCGCCGGCGCCCATCCAGCTTCGCACCTCGCTGACCCTCGAGGACGCCCGGGTCGCGGTCACCCCGCTCAACGGGATGCTGCGCTTGGCGGGCACGATGGAGTTCGGCAGCAAGGACGATTCCGTCAACGCCGTCCGCGTCGAGGCGATCCGCCGGGCGGCCCGCGAGGCCTTCCACTCGTGGGGAGAGCCCGAGGGTGAGCGGGAGGCCTGGGCCGGATCGCGTCCCATGACCCCTGACGGCCTGCCCGTCATCGGCGGTCTCGACATCGCCCGCAACGCCTACGTCAACTCGGGCCATTCGATGCTCGGTCTCACCCTCGCACCCGGATCGGCGAAGGTCCTCACCGACATCATGCTCGATCGTGAGCCCAGCCTCGGCCCCGAGCTCCTCGCCCGCGTCTCACCCAACCGCTTCTGACCCTCGCGACCCCACCACATTCGAAAGGCACACCCATGACCACGTCATTCACCGGCATCCTCGCCGCCTGCGTCACCCCCTTCACCCCCGACGGCTCCGCCGTCGACGTCGAAGGCATCAACGCCCAGGTCGAGCACATCATCTCCAACGGAGTCAACGGACTCGTTCCCGGCGGCTCGACCGGAGAGTTCACCGCCCTGTCGATCGCCGAGCGCAAGGCCTCGAACCGGGCCTACATCGAGGCCGCCGCGGGCCGGGTCCCCGTCGTCGCGGGTACCGGTGCGCTGAGCACCGCCGAGACCATCGACCTGAGCAAGGACGCCGCGGACGCCGGCGCCGACGCCCTGATGATCGTGCCGCCGTTCTACGACACCCCGTCCTTCGACGAGGTGATCGCGCACTTCAAGGCCGTCAGCGACGCCGTCGACATCCCGATCATGTTCTACAACATCCCCGCCGCCACCGGACTCGACCTGACCGCCGAACAGCTCGGCCGCCTCGGCGCGGAGACCGGAGTCACCTCCTACAAGGACACGGGCGGGGACTTCCCGAAGTTCACCGAGGTCCACTACAACCATGCCGATGACATCACCGCGCTCAACGGCTGGGACACCCTGACCTTCGCCGCCCTGGCGCTCGGCGCCAAGGCCGGAGTGTGGGGCGCGGCAAGCGTCATCCCGGCGCTCTGCAGCGACCTCTACCAGGCGCTCGCCGTCGACGAGGATCTGCCCAAGGCCCGCGAGCTGTGGGAGAAGATCAACCCGATCTGCGTGTTCCTCGAGTCGCACAACTACGCCTGCGCCATCAAGACCGGTGTCGAGCTCGTCGGAGTTCCCGCCGGACCCACGCGCGCCCCGATCCAGCCTCTGGCCGACGAGTACCGCGACGAGCTGCGCGGACTGCTCGAGGCCGCCGGAGTGGCGACCGTCTCCTGATGAACACGATCATGCGCATCAACGCCGTCGACGTCCACGCCGCCGGCGAACCCGGCCGGGTCCTCATGGGCACCGGCCTGCGGGTCAAGGGCGCGACGATGACCGAGCGACTGCGGTACTGCGAGACCCACCTCGACGACCTGCGGACCCTGGTCCTCCAGGAACCGCGCGGGTATCCGGGACTGTGCTCGCCGCTCATCGTCTCGCCCACCAACCCCACGTGTGACTTCGGGATGATCGTCATGGAGCAGGGCGGATTCCGGCCGATGTCGGGATCGAACCTCATCTGCGCGGTCACCGCGCTGGTCGAGACGGGCGCGATCGACGTCGAGGAGCCGGTGACCAGCCTGCGCGTCGACACCGCGGCGGGAGTCGTCGCGGTGCGCGTCGACGTCGTCGGCGGACGGGCCGTCAACGTCACGTTCGATAACGTGCCCGCGTTCGTCGTCGGGCTCGACCTTCCGCTCGACGTCCCCGGCTACGGGACGATCCCCGTCGACATCGTCTTCGGCGGGCAGTTCTACGTCCAGACGAGGGAGGAGAACCTCGGCGTCGAGCTCGAGCCCGACAACGCCAAGGAGATCATCCGCGCCGCCAGCGTCATGCGCAAGGCCGCCGACGAGGCATTCGACGTCGCCCACCCGCTGCTGCCGGAGATCAACTCGATCGCCCTGCCGATGATCCACGGGGCGCCGCGCACCGAGGGCACCGACGGCCGCAACGCCGTCGTGCTGCCCAACGGGGAGGTCGACCTCGACGACCCCACCACCTGGTCGGGCACCCTCGACAGGTCCCCCTGCGGGACCGGGACCAGCGGCCGCGTCGCGGCGAAGTTCGCCCGCGGCGAACTCGGCGTCGGCGACACCTTCGTCCACGAGTCGATGATGGGAACGACCTTCACGGCTCAGGTCAAGGAGCGCGCCGCAGTGGGCGATCGCTCCGGGATCGTCCCGTCGATCAGCGGACGCGGATGGATCACCGGTCATCAGCAGCTCGTCCTCGAGGCCGACGATCCGTTCCCCGTCGGCTACACCGTCGCCGACATCTGGGGTCTCGGCGTCGGCCGGCTCACCACCGACGATGACCTCGTCGACCCGATCATCCCCGACCCCGCGGACCCCGACCCGGGTCATGGCGAGGGCTCGCGCCGCTCCGGCCATGGCGGGACCGCGTCCGACTCGCACCATCCAGCATCCACCCCCGATCCCGCCCCACATGAGGAGACATCATGACAGAGCTCAACTTCATCGACGGCGCCCACCGCGCCGGCTCCGGGTCCGAGACCCTGACGATCGTCGACCCCTCGACGGGTGAGACGGTCGCCACCGGCGCCTCGGCGAATGCCACCGACGTCGCCGAGGCGGTCGCCGCGGCCCGCCGAGCGTTCAGCGACTGGTCGCGCCGGACCCCGGGAGAGCGCTCGGACATCATGCTCGCCTGGGCGGACCTGCTCGAGGCCCGCGCCGAGGAGATCGCCGCCCTCGAATCCCGCCAGGGCGGCAAGCCGATCCGCCTCGCCGAGGGCTTCGACATCCCCGGATCGATCGACAACGTCCGCTTCTTCGCGGCCGCGGCCCGCAACCTCGAGGGCAAGGCCAGTGCCGAGTACTCGGCCGAGCACACGTCCTCGATCCGCCGCGAGGCCGTCGGCGTCGTCGGCTCGATCGCCCCGTGGAACTACCCGCTGCAGATGGCGGCCTGGAAGGCGCTGCCGGCGGTCGCCGCGGGCAACACCATCGTCCTCAAGCCCTCCGAGCTCACCCCGCTGACCTCCCTGATCTTCGCCGAGACCGCTCACGAGGCGGGCATGCCCGCCGGTGTGTTCAACGTCGTCACCGGCACGGGAGCAGAGGTCGGGGCGGCCCTCGTCGAGCACCCGGACGTCGACATGGTCTCGTTCACCGGGTCGACCAGGGTCGGTCGGGAGATCGGGGCGAAGGCGGCCGGCGCCGTCAAGCGCGTGCACCTCGAACTCGGCGGCAAGGCGCCGTTCCTCGTCTTCGACGACGCCGACCTCGAGGCCGCGGCTCGCGGCGCCGTCGCGGGTGCGCTCATCAACGGCGGTCAGGACTGCACCGCCGCGACCCGCGCCTACGTGCAGCGTCCGCTCTTCGACGACTTCGTCGCCCGTGTCGCCGAACTCATGGAGTCCGTGCGCATCGGCGCCGCGGGCGACCCGGAGACCGACCTCGGATCCCTCATCTCGATCGCCCACCGCGACAAGGTCGCCGCCATGGTCGACGACGCCGAGGCGAACGGGGCGAAGATCGTCTGCGGCGGCGAGATCCCGGGCGATGCGCCCGAGGGCACCGCGTTCTACCGGCCCACGCTCATCACCGGGGCGGCTCAGGACTCGACGATCGTCCAGGAGGAGGTGTTCGGGCCGGTGCTCGTCGCCCTGCCCTTCGACACCGACGACGAGGGCATCGCCCTGGCCAACGACACCCCGTTCGGACTCGCCGCCTCGGCGTGGTCGACCTCGGTCTTCCGCACCCAGCGGGCCTCCCGGGAGATCCAGGCGGGCTGCGTGTGGGTCAACGACCACATCCCGATCTTCTCGGAGATGCCCCACGGCGGCTACAAGGCCTCGGGCTTCGGCAAGGACATGAGCCAGTACTCGTTCGACGAGTACACGAACGTCAAGCACGTCGTCTCGGACATCACCGCCGCGGCCCACAAGGAGTGGCACGACCTCATCTTCACCTCGGACCAGGGCTGAGCCCGGGTCCGAGGTGAAGGAGCAGTGATGGAGCTGGCAGGCAGGGTCGTCCTCGTCACCGGAGCCGCGGGAGGGATCGGGTCGGCCATCGCCGAGGTGTGCGCCGAGCAGGGCGCCCACGTCGCAGCGGTCGACCGGGTGCCGCCCCGATTCGGTCCCGGGGAGACCCGGGGGAGCGCCGGGGCCGGAGCCGGGGAGACCCGGGGGAGTGCCGGGGCCGGAGCCCGGGGCGAGCAGCCCCCGGTCCGAGCGCCCGACGCCGAGGCGCTCGCGCGGATCACCCCGTTCGTCGCCGACCTCTCGACTCCGGAGGGCTGCGCCGGGCTCGTCGCCGAGGTGACCGACCGCCTCGGCGAGGTCTCCGGGCTCGTCAACTGCGCCGGGGTGATGCGGCGCGGGGACATCCTCACGCTGAGCGAGGACGACTGGGCGGCGACGTTCGCCGTCAACGTCGACGCCGTGGTCCGGCTCTGCCGCGCCGTGCTGCCGACGATGGTCGCCTCCGGAGCGGGGGCCATCGTCAACATCGCCTCCCAATGGGGGCTGATGCCGGCGGCGGGCCACGTCGCCTACAACTGTTCGAAAGCCGCGGTGGTCTCCATCAGCCGGTCGCTCGCCCGCGACCACGGGGAGCACGGTGTGAGGGTCAACGCGATCTGCCCGGGCGAGATCCTCACCCCCATGGTCGCGCAGAAGCTCAGCGACTCGCACACCTCCGAGGCGGAGCTGGCCGCGAGCATCCCGCTCGGTCGCCTCGGCCGGCCCCGCGAGGTCGCCGAGCTCAGCTCCTTCCTGCTCAGCGACCGCGCCTCCTTCATCTCGGGGGCGGCGGTCGAGATCACCGGCGCCCAGCAGGTCGGATGAGTCGGGCACCGGAGTATCGGCCGGCGGGAACAGGCAGCGGCCGGCGACGGTCGGTCGAAGTGACGCCGGCGCCCATCACGTCGTTGAGGAGAACCCCGTGACCCGACCACCGCTCGAGGGACGGAAGGTCCTCGTCACCGGAGCCTCGAAGGGCATCGGAGCCGAGATCGCCCGCTCCGTCCACAGGGACGGTGCCGCAGTCGTCATCCACTACGGCTCGGACGCGGCCGCGGCGTCCGCCCTCGCCGCCGAGCTCGGCGAGCGGGCCCATGCCGTGGGAGCGGACCTCTCCGATCCCACCGGGGCCGAAGCGCTGTGGTCCCAGGCGGTTGCGGCTCTCGGCGGCATCGACACCCTGGTCTGCAACGCCGGCGCCTGGATCGACTCACCCCTCGACGACGCCGAGCGATGGCGATCCGGGTGGGCGGCGAACCTCCAGCTCAACCTCACCTCGGCGGCGGACCTGTGTCGATTGGCGCTGCTCGACTTCGTCCGCGGCTCGGGTTCCGGCCCTTCCGACCGTGCCGGAGGCGGGACGATCATCACCATCACGAGCCGCTCGGCCCATCGCGGCGACGATGCCGAGCATCTCGCCTACGGTGCCGCGAAGGCCGGGCTG
Source organism: Brevibacterium sanguinis (assembly GCF_003315415.1). GTDB lineage: Bacteria > Actinomycetota > Actinomycetes > Actinomycetales > Brevibacteriaceae > Brevibacterium > Brevibacterium celere_A. Next base: position 348,909 of record NZ_QNSB01000004.1, on the reverse strand, counting down.
CTCAGCCTGACCAAGGGCATCGCGCGCGGCTACGGCCACCTCGGCGTCCTCGCGTATGCCATCGCCCCTGGCTGGGTCGACACGGGACTGGCGGCCGGGGCGATCTCTCCCGACGTCCTCGCCGGCCTCCCGCTGCGGGAGGTGACACCGCCGGAGGACGTCGCCGAGCTCGTCGCGTTCCTCGCCTCCCGCCGCTCCCGCCACCTCACGGGCGCGACCCTCGACGTCACCGGCGCCGATTACGTGCGCTGACGCAGACCGCTCACGGCTCCTGACACGGGTGCCGACCATCGTGCCCTGCCGGATGCGCGCTCCGCTCACGGTTCAGGCCCCGACCGCCTCGTTGAGGTGATCGGGGCCTGAACCGTGCCGGCAGCGGCACCGTGGGCTAGAACCTCACGGCGTCGATGAACTTCTTGAGGTCCTGATCCTGCGTGTTGTTGAAGGCGTCGTCGGGCGTGGAGTTCACCGCGATCTCACCCTCGTGGAAGAACACGACGCGGTCCGCGGCCTTCGAGGCGAAGGCCATGTCGTGGGTGACCAGAGCCACCGCGATGCCCTCCTCCTCCTTGAGCCGGCGCAGGACGTCGAGGACCTCGGCGGCGACCGGAGGGTCGAGTGCGGAAGTGATCTCGTCGCACAGCAGCAGCTTCGGCTGCATCATCAGCGCACGGGCGATCGCGACACGCTGCCGCTCACCGCCGGACAGCTGAGCGGGACGCGAATGCAGGTGAGGCGACATGCCCACCTCGGCGAGAGCCCTCTCCGCCCGCTCCAGCGACTCCGACTCGGACATGCCGAGCTTCTTCCGCGGCGCCAGGGTGAGATTCTTGAGCACATCCATGTGCGGCCACAGGGTGTAGCTCTGGAAGATCATCCCGACATGGGAATCCACCTGGCTCCACGCGGGAGTGCGCTTGCCCTCGGTGAAGACGACCTCCCCGTCGAAGACCATCTCCCCGTCGTCGGGATCGGTGAGACCGGCGATCGCCCGCAGCAGCGTGCTCTTGCCCGACCCCGAGCGGCCGATGATGACGGTGATGTCACCGGCCCGCATGTCGAAGTCGATGCTCTTCATCACCTCGCGGTCGCCGAAGCTCTTCTGCAGTCCCCGGCAGGAGACGAGGATGTCTCCCTGCTTCGCGGAGATCGTCCGGCCGGCGCCGGCCCGCGCTGTCGTGTTCTCACTCATGGCTTCACCTTGACTTTCCCGCCGGGCAGCATCTGGGTGGCGAGCCCCTTCTTCTTGCGCACGCTTCCGGCCATCATCAGGTTTCGTTCGATCTTGGACAGGATGAGCGAGGCGGGGAACGCGATGACGAAGTAGATGAGCGCCGCGGCGGTGAGGATCTCCAGTGCCCGGTAGGACTCAGTGGCGATCTTGTTGGCGGTGAACATCAGGTCGGCCACGGCGATCGTCGACACCAGGGCGGTGTCCTTGAACAGCGAGATGTTGAGCGACATGATGACCGGCAGCTGCTGCTTCATCGCCTGCGGGACGATGATGTAGCGGATCTGCTGGAACCTGCTCAACCGCAGCATCTTGCCCGCCTCGACCTGCTCGATCGGCACGGCTTGGAAGCCGCTGCGATAGGCCTCGGCCATGAACGCCGTGAGGTTGAGGGTCAGGGCGATGATCGCCGAGATCGTGCCCGGGATCGTGATCCCGGTCAGGGTCGGCATCGCGTAGTACACCCAGAACAGCTGGACGAGCAGCGGTGTGCAGCGGAAGATCTCGATGTAGAGCTGCGCCAACCACCGCACGACCTCGATGTTCGACATCCGCAGGAACGCGACCGGGATGGCCAGCAGCATGCTGAGGACGATGACGACGACGGCGATCCACAGTGTCATCCCGAGCCCGTCGAGCAGGCGCGGAAGGTTCGAGGTGATCACCGACCAGTCGAAGTTGTAGTTCATGAGGACTCCTCAATCGACACTCGGGATCACTTCATCTCGAGGTCGCCGAGGTCGTCGGGGCTGATGACTCCGGCGTCCTTGAGGGCCTGCTCGAAGGATCCGTCGTTCTTCGCGTTCTGGATCGCGATGTTGATGACCTGCAGCGAACGCGCGTCGATGTCGGGGTTGACTCCGTAGTTCGAGTCGCTGAGGAAGATCACCGGGTCGGGGCGGACGATCTTGAGCTGTTCGTTCTTCTGCGCCGCATCCGCGAGAGTCGGCAGATCGCCGAAGGCCGCGACCGCACGGCCGGCCTCCATCGCGGTGATCGACTGGGGGATCGCCTCGGCGTTGACGATGTCGAAGCCGAGTCCCTGGACACGGCGCTCATACGAGGTGCCCGAGGCCACGGCGATGGGCTTGCCGCTGTTCTTGATGTCGTCATGGGACTTGAGGCCGGAATCGGCCTTGACGATCCACACGCCCTCATAGGTGTAGACGGGATCGGTGAACTGGATCGCCAACGACCGCTCGGAGGTCGCGTCGAGGTAGGCGGCGACATCGAAGCGGTCGGCCTGCAGACCCGAGACCATCTTCGACCACTCGGCGGCCACCGGCGTGAACTTCACTCCGAGCTCCTTGGCGAGGTTCTGCAGGGGGAGGACATTGGGGCCGCCCATGGTGCCGTCCTCCTGCTCGCCCGTCATCGGGGGAGCGGACGCGATGCCGACCCTCAGTTCGCCCTGTTCCTTGATCTTCTCGATCCAGGCGCCGTTCTCCGAGCCGCCGGCACCACCGCCGCCTCCGCGCATGCCGGCGCCGAAGTAGCCGCCCGCCAGGGAGAGGATGATGACGCCGACGATGGCGATGATGATCTGACTTGTCTTGGACATCCTTGTCTCTCTTCGTCGATCCGCCGGCCCGAGGTTCGGGCCGGATCATGTGGAACGCGGCAGCAATCTGCCGCTTGGTGAGCCGATACGGATGCACCGATGCGTCCGTGCCTGCAGCCCTGCCACGCGATCGACACTATCCCCACCGGGGGTGTTCGCCAGACGTCCGTGACGGATCGAGTCCGAACAGTTATCGGCCGCGTTGACCTGGCACTGCATCCGATCGTATGACAATATTTCGTTATCTGCATCACTATTTTCTTAGTTCCCGACCGAACCGAGGTGCACCATGCCAACGTCCGCCGACCATCCGAGCCCGTCCGCCGTCGAACCGCCGGCCCGGTCCGCCGCAGAGGGGCTCGGGGAGCGGATCTCCTTCGAGGAGCTGGTCGCGCTCATCGAGGGCCGACTGCGCGCTGCCGGGGCCTGCGAGCCGGTTGCGAGGGAGCTCGCGCTCAACTGCGCCTCCTGTGAGCGCGACGGCACCCTCAGCCACGGTGTCTTCCGCGTCCGCGGCTATGTCGACTCGCTCGGTCGCGGGTGGGCCGACGGGTGCGCCGAGCCTGAGGTCGAGCGGGCCGGAGGCGCCTTCGTCCGCGTGGACGGGCGCAACGGCTTCTCCCAGCCTGCCCTGGCTGCTGCCCGGGAGGAGATCGCCGAGGCGGTGCGCGAGGCCGGTGCCGCCGTCGTCGCCATTCGCGACGCTCATCATTTCAGTGCCCTCTGGCCCGAGCTCGAGTCCTTCGCGCGCTCGGGCCTCGTCGCCCTCGGCATGATCGCGGGAGGAAAGGCGGCCGTCATCCCGCCGGGCGCGAGGCAGCGGGTGTTCGGGACCAATCCGTTCGGCTTCGCGACTCCCGCCGCGGACGCCGACCCCGTCGTCTTCGACTTCGCCACCTCGACGATGTCCCACGGAGACCTGCAGCTGCATCGCAATGAGGGCCGGTCGGTGCCGCCGGGCACCGGTGTCGACGGTGACGGTGAGGACTGCATGGATCCCGCGGTGATCCTCGCGGAAGGCGGGCTGAGCCCCTTCGGCGGGCACAAGGGCGCCCTCCTGTCGCTGATGATCGAGACCCTGGCCGCCGGCCTCACGGGCGCAGGCTTCACCGTCGAGATCGACGCCGAGGCACCCGCCGGCGCGCACACGTTCCGCACCGGGCAGCTCTACATCGTCATCGACCCGAAGCGCGGCAGCGGAGACGGATTCCCCGGGCGGGTGGCGGAGCTCGTGGGCATGCTGCGCGAGGCCGGGATGAGTCGGATGCCAGGTGACCGCCGCTACGCGCGGAGGCGGAGGGCGGAGGTCGAGGGAATCCCCGTCACCGACGACATCCGGGCCCTCCGGGGCGAGGTCTCGGGCTGAGTCGCCTCGGCGCGCGACCGGCAGTCATCGGGTGGGGCGGGCTCCAGCGGCAGGGAAGGGGCGTCAGTGAACCGCCCCGGCGAGGCGGCCCCGGGGTGTGATCCATCTTGCATTCGGGCTGCGAGTGCGTCTAGATTGTATGACAAATTCCACTCTGGATTGTATGACAAAGCTCTTGACCGCAGGTGCGAGACCGCCGTCCCCGGTGTCTCTCGGCCTTCCACCGTCGAAAACAGGGGAGAACCATGGAATCGATTCTGGTCGGTGTCGACCACAGTGAGAACGCGCGAAGAGCGGCCCAGTTCGCGATCGAACGCGCTGCCGCCAACGGATGGAAGGTGCTCGTCGCCCACGTCGTCTACTGGTCGAAGTTCGCCTTCCCGACTCCCGAGGAGAACGAGGCCCGTCCGGGGCAGGTGTCGCTGGAGAAGGAGCGGGCGCAGGCGCAGGTGATCGATCCCATCGTCGAATGGGCACGATCCCAGGGGCACGACCGGACCACCGAGATCGAGACGAGGGTCCTCCACGGCCGGCCCTCCGAGGTCATCGCCGACCTCGCGGACTCCGGGTCCTTCGACATGATCGTCGTCGCCCGCACCGGCGAGTCCCATCTGCGCAACGCGATCTTCGGCTCCACGGTCAACAGGCTCGTCCAGCACGCGCCGATCCCGGTGGTGGTCGTCCCGTGAGCGCACTCGTCAGTCAGGGCGTGAGCGCCCCGCAGATCCTCGCGCAGGAAGCGACCGGCATCGACGCCGCGCTCGAGGAGTACTTCGGCCCCGTCGCCCGGGCCGTGGAGTCCGTCGTCTTCTACCCGATTCCCGTCTTCGGCACCGAGATGCCGATCATCGTCCTGTGGCTGGTGGTCCTCGGGCTCTTCTTCACCCTGTGGCTGAAGTTCCTCAACGTCCGCGGCATGAAGCACGCCTACGATCTGGTCCGCGGGCGCTTCACCCCGCCCGATGCCGTGGGCGAGGTCAGCCACTTCCAGGCACTGTCGACGGCCCTGGCCTCGACGGTGGGACTGGGCAACATCGCCGGTGTCGCCGTGGCCATCACGATCGGGGGTCCGGGTGCGGCCTTCTGGATGATCGTCGCGGGCTTCCTCGCGATGTCGACGAAGATGGCCGAGTGCATGCTCGCCGTCAAGTACCGCACCGTCCATCCCGACGGCACGACGTCCGGCGGACCGATGTACTACCTGAGCCGCGGACTCGCCGAGGTGGGCAAGCCCCGGCTGGGCAGGTTCCTCGCCGCCGCGTGGGCGCTGTTCATGATGATCGCCGCGATCGGGACGAACGCCTTCCAGTCCAACCAGGCCGTCGCCCAGGTCGTCGAGGTCAGCGGCAGCGGCGCGTTCGGCACGTGGCTCGGCGACAATCGCTGGCTCCTCGGCCTCATCATCGCCGTGGTCACCGGCCTCGTCATCCTCGGCGGCATCCAGGCCATCGCCAAGGTGGCCGGGGTGATGGTGCCCGCGATGGCCATCATCTACATCCTCGGCTGCCTCATGGTCCTCGCCGTCAACGTGCCCGCGATCCCCGGCGCCATGGTCGACATCGTCACCGGGGCGTTCAACCCCGAAGGCGTGGCCGGCGGCGTGATCGGCTCGCTCATCGTCGGCTTCCAGCGTGCGGCGTTCTCCAACTCCGCCGGCATCGGCGACGCCCCGATCGCCCACTCGACCGTGAAGACCAACCGGCCGCCGACGGAGGGCTTCGTCGCCTCCCTCGAACCGTTCGTCGACACGATCATCGTGTGCACGATGACCGCTCTGGTCGTCGTCGTGACCGGAGTGTGGAAGGGCGCCGACCCCGAGGTGGTCAACGGCGTCACCCTGACCTCGAGGTCGTTCGCGACGGTGGCCGACTGGTTCCCCTACGTCCTGGCCGTGGCCGTCGTGCTGTTCGCCTACTCCACGCTGCTGAGCAACTCGTTCTACGGGATGAAGTGCTTCGGCTACCTGTTCGGGGACCGGAAGACCGCGGAGACGGTCTACAAGGTCATCTACCTCTGCTTCACCGTCATCGGCGCAGCCGTGTCGCTGGGGCCGATCATCGTCTTCACCGACTCGGTGTTCTTCCTGCCGGCCGTGTGCAACGGAATCGGGCTCTACGTGCTGGCCAAGGTCATCCGCGGCGACTTCCGCGACTACTGGCAGAAGCTGCACGCCGGGGACTTCGAGCGAGTGAAGTGAGGTCGCCGAGGCGGTCGGGCGTCCTGCCCGGCCGCCTCGACGCATCCGACATCCGTCAGCGGCGCCTCCGCACCCGCCACCACAGCAGGGCCACGTGCAGCGCCGTGCGCGACTCGGCGTCGTCGAGGGACACCCCGAGCCGGTCCTGGAGCTTGGCGATGCGCGCGTAGAGCGCAGGTCGGGAGAGGAAGCCGGCACGGGCGACAGCGGATTTGTTGCCGCCATGGGACAGGAAGAGCTCGAGGAAGTCGAGAATCTCCTCGTCCTCGGCCTCGAGCAGGGGGCCGAGCTCCGCCTCGGCGAAGGCGCTCAGCGCCTGGTTCTCCGCCAGCGAGGTGAGCAGTCCGCGCAGCCGGACGTCGGAGAAGCGATAGTAGAGCCTCTGCCGCAGGTCGAGCGTCGAGGCGATCTCGGCGACCTGCGCGGCGGATTCCAGGCGGGCCGCCGCCGTCAGCAGCGACGTCGTCGACCGGGCCGCCCCGATCGTCGTCTCCCTGTGGGGCAGGTGGGAGAGCACCCGCTTGAGCATCGCATCCTCGTCCGCGCTCGCGGGAAGGGCGAGCACGACGCCGAATGACCCCGACTGCAGTCCGGTCGCCAGGGTCGAGCAGCGGTGGCGGTGCGCGGACTCCACGAGCTGCTGGAGCAGGGTCCGCTCCTGCAGCTGGAGGTGCGTCGGATCCGGCGCCTGGCCCCGGTCGATGCGGACCACGACCGGAACCATCCGGTCCCGAGGCGCGAACCCGAGCGCCCGCGCCCGGCCCCGTGCGGTGTCCTCGTCGAGCTCCGTCGAATCCGCGATCTCGCGGATCAGCCCGCCCTGGGCCTGGACCAGGAGATCCTGCTCGTCGCGGTCGGCCATCCGCGCCAGGGTCAGGGCCTGGGCGGCCCGCTCGATGATCTGCGCGGCCTCCGCATCGGCGACCGTGTGCCCGGGAGCCACGAGGCGACCCCACCTCCGCTCCCGCAGTCCCACCGGGGTCTGCAGCCACTGCGCCCCCGGACCCTCGCCTCCGCCGAGGCGACCGGCCGGCCCCGCCCAGCCCGCCAGGATGCGCGGCGCATCCTCACCTCCGCCGGAATGGGTGAGGACGCGGTGACCGACGTCCTCGAGGACGACGAGTGAGCCGAGCAGCTCCGAGGTGCGCGCGACGATGTCCTCGGCGCCGGCCCGCTCGAGGCTGAGTTGGGTGAACGTCTCGTGGGCCCGCCGCACCCGCTCCATGCGGGCGAGCTGCCGGTTGAGCAGCTCCTGGTGGGCGAGTTCGGTGACGCGGACGAATTTGATCCGCCGACGCAGCAGGATGATCGGCAGGTCCCTGCCGGCGGCCGCCTCGGCGATGATCCTCAGCGCGTCCTCATCGGCCTGACCGGTCTCGTCGATGAGCTCGATGACGGCTCCCGCGGCCGGCACCGATTCGAGCTGGTCGAGGAAGCCTGCGGCGGCCTCGACCGAGGACCGGTACGACAGCCCGGTGCTGAGCACGCACTCCCCGCCTTCGAGGAACTGCCCGACCTGCTCGGAATCGGCGATGTGCACCCAGCGCACGGTGTTGTCCAGGCGCTCGTGTCCGGAGACGACGTCGGGCGCGCCCCGGAGGATCTCGTCGAAGTCGAGGAGATCCGCGATGGTGAGCTCGGCGAACCGTTGCGAGCGGTCTGACACTGTGTAATCGTCCACGACTTCATTGTGACAGATTGTCTCTGTCCTTATCGCCCTCCCCCGTCCACCATGGAAGGAGTGCCGCTGCTCGCCGCGAAGTCGCGCCGGCAGCCGAACCGAATCGCTTCACACCCGCCCTTCACGGAAAGAGGATGACAGATGCGCACCGTCTCCCATTGGATCAACGGCGACACCGTCGAGGCCGAGGCCGGCTCCCGCTTCGCCGAGATCACCAACCCCGCCACCGGCGAGGTCACCGCCCAGGTGGCCCTGGCCTCGCGTGAGACCGTCGACTCGGCGATCGCCTCGGCGGCTGCCGCGTTCCCGGCCTGGCGGGACACCTCGCTGGCCAAGCGGACCTCGATCCTCTTCGCCTTCCGCGAGCTGCTCAACCAGCGCAAGGGCGAGTTGGCCGAGATCATCACCTCCGAGCACGGCAAGGTCCTCTCCGACGCCCTCGGCGAGGTCAGCCGCGGCCAGGAGGTCGTCGAGTTCGCATGCGGCATCGCCCACCTGCTCAAGGGCGGCTACACCGAGAATGCCTCGACCAAGGTCGACGTGCACTCGGTCCGCCAGCCGCTCGGCGTCTCCGCGATCATCTCGCCCTTCAACTTCCCCGCGATGGTGCCGATGTGGTTCTTCCCCGTCGCCATCGCCGCCGGCAACGCGGTCGTCCTCAAGCCCTCGGAGAAGGACCCGAGCGCTGCGAACTGGATGGCCGAGCTGTGGAGGGAGGCCGGTCTGCCCGAGGGCGTCTTCACCGTCGTCCATGGCGACAAGGAAGCCGTCGACGCCCTGCTCGAGAGCCCGCAGGTCGATTCGGTGTCGTTCGTCGGATCGACCCCGATCGCCCAGTACGTCTACGAGAAGGGCACCGCGACCGGAAAGCGCGTGCAGGCCCTCGGCGGAGCGAAGAACCACATGCTGGTCCTGCCCGACGCGGATCTCGACCTCGCCGCCGACGCCGCGGTCAACGCCGGGTACGGCGCCGCCGGTGAGCGCTGCATGGCCATCTCCGCCGTCGTCGCCGTCGAATCGATCGCCGACGAGCTCGTCGCCAAGATCGCCGAGCGCACCCGCACCCTGAGAATCGGCGACGGGGCGAAGGACTCGGACATGGGTCCCCTGGTCACCGCCGCGCATCGCGACAAGGTCGCCGGCTACATCGATGCGGGCGTCGAGATGGGCGCCACCCTCGTCCTCGACGGCCGCGAGGTCAGCGACACCGCCGACCCGAACGGGTTCTTCCTCAACCCGACCCTGTTCGACCACGTGCGTCCCGAGATGTCGATCTACACCGACGAGATCTTCGGCCCCGTCCTCTCGGTCGTCCGGGTGGAAAGCTACGACGACGGCATCGAGCTCATCAACGCCAACCCCTACGGCAACGGGACCGCGATCTTCACCAACGACGGGGGAGCGGCGCGTCGCTTCGAGAACGAGATCCAGGTCGGAATGGTCGGCGTCAACGTGCCGATCCCCGTGCCGATGGCCTACTACTCCTTCGGCGGCTGGAAGAACTCGCTCTTCGGCGACACCCACGCCCACGGCACCGAGGGTGTGCACTTCTTCACCCGCGGCAAGGTCGTGACCACGCGCTGGCTCGACCCCAGCCACGGCGGGATCAACCTCGGATTCCCCACCAACGGCTGAGTCGCCTCGCGGCACCACACCGCCGAGGCGGGACGCCCCGCCTCGGCGACCGACATCGATTCTCAAGAAGGACAGCCATGACCACCACCGAAGACTCTCTCACCCTCGACGACCAGGCCTCTGCCGATGCAGCGACCGCGGCCGGTGCAGCCGCTCCTGCCGGAGCATCCGCACCGGCCGGTGCCCAGACTTCGGAGCCGACGATCACCGACGAGCAGATCGCGGCGGGACGGCGCGCCCACGACCTCGACCGCGAGCACGTCTTCCACTCCTGGCAGGCACAGGGGCCCTTCGCCCCGATGACCGTGCTCGCCGCCCAGGGATCCTACGTCTGGGACGGGGAGGGCCGGAAGCTGCTCGACCTGTCGTCGCAGCTGGTCAACACGAACATCGGCCACCAGCACCCCGCGGTCGTCGCGGCGATCCAGGAGCAGGCCGCGCGCCTGTGCACGATCGCCCCGCAGCACGTCAACGACGCTCGCTCGGAGGCGGCCCGCCTCATCGCCGAGATCACCCCCGGGGACCTCAACCATGTGTTCTTCACCAACGGCGGGGCCGACGCCAACGAGCACGCGATCCGGATGGCGCGCCTGCACACCGGAAGGCACAAGGTGCTCTCGGCCTACCGCAGCTACCACGGCGGCACGCAGCTGGCCGTCAATGTCACCGGCGACCCGCGGCGGTTCCCCAACGACTACTCGTCGGAGGGAGTCGTCCACTTCATGCCCGCCTACCGGTACCGGTCGTACTTCGGCTCGACCTCCGAGGCGGAGGAGACGCAGCGGGCCCTGCAGCACCTCGAGGACATGATCCTCCTCGAGGGCCCGTCCAACATCGCCGCCCTCATCCTCGAGACCGTGCCGGGCACCGCCGGCATCTACGGTCCTCCCGCCGGCTACCTCGAAGGAGTCCGCGAGCTGACGGCCCGCCACGGCATCGTCTACATCGCCGACGAGGTGATGGCCGGCTTCGGTCGCACCGGACGCTGGCTCGCCGTCGACCACTGGGACATCACCCCGGACCTCATCACCTTCGCGAAGGGCGTCAACTCCGGCTATGTGCCGCTGGGCGGGGTGGCGATCTCGGAGGAGATCTTCGAGACCTTCCGCGAGCGCGTCTACCCCGGCGGCCTCACCTACTCGGGCCACCCGCTCGCCTGCGCGGCGGCCGTCGCGACGATCACCGCGATGCGCGACGAGAGGATGGTCGAGAACGCCGACCGCCTCGGTGCCGAGATCATCGGGCCGACCCTGCGGGAGCTCGCCGAGCGGCACCCGTCGGTCGGCGATGTCCGGGGCATGGGCTGCTTCTGGGCCGTCGAGCTCGTGAAGAACCGTGAGACGAGGGAACCGCTGGCCGCGTACGGCGGCAGCTCGCCGGAGATGAACCAAGTCATCGGTGCGCTCAAGGCCGGGGGAGTCCTGCCGTTCGCGAACTTCAACCGGATCCACGTGGTGCCGCCGCTCAACGTTCCCGACGAGGACCTGCGCCGCGGCCTCGAGGTGCTCGACCGCGCCCTCGACGTCGCCGACGATTTCGTCGGCTGAGACGTCCGGCCGCCTCGGCGCCTGGGCCTGCGCCTCCGACAGCATCGGATCGCTGTGAGTGTGGATACACTCACCGGTCCGATGCTGTCGCATTCTGCCTGCTGAGAAGTTGCGGGAGCATGAACGGGATGAACTCCGGGAGGCAATCAGGTGAAGTCGAGGGGTTCGAGACTGTAGACTTCTTCGGGATTGAGTTTGCTGTTTCTCCGGCCCATTCATCCATGGCCCGCATTGTGTCTACGCCCAAGGTCGCTCAGTGGAAATCATCATCGTCGTTGTCCTCGTCGTCACGCTCGCGCTCTTCTTCGACTTCACCAATGGGTTCCATGACACGGCGAACGCCATGGCCACCCCGATCGCCACCGGAGCGATCAAGCCGAAGGCCGCGGTGACACTGGCCGCCCTGCTCAACCTCGTCGGGGCCTTCCTCTCCACCGAGGTCGCGAAGACGATCTCCGGGGGGATCATCAAGGAAGGCGGCGGGGGAGTCCAGATCACTCCCGGATTCATCCTCGCCGGTCTCATCGGCGCGATCATCTGGAACATGACGACCTGGCGGTTCGGGCTTCCGTCCTCGTCCTCGCACGCGCTCTTCGGCGGCCTCATCGGGGCGGCCATCGTGGGCGCGGGATTCAGCTCGGTCGACTACGCCGTCTTCACCTCGAAGGTCCTCCTCCCCGCGATCGCCGCACCGCTCATCGCGGGCATCAGCGCCTACCTGTGCACACGGCTGGCCTACGCGATCACCCGCCGCCAGGGAGAGGGGCGCACCGCACATCGGGGGCCGTTCAAATACGGTCAGATCTTCAGCTCGTCGCTCGTCGCACTGGCGCACGGCACCAATGACGCCCAGAAGACGATGGGCGTCATCACCCTGGTGCTCGTGTCGGCGAGCCTGCAGGAGCCGGGCACGGGTCCGCACCTGTGGGTCATCGTCACCTGTGCCGTGGCCATCGCCGCGGGCACGTACGTCGGCGGCTGGCGGATCATCGACACCCTCGGCACGAAGCTGACGACCGTGAAGCCGGCCCAGGGACTGTCCGCTGAGACCTCGACGGCCGCGGCGATCCTCGCCTCCTCCCACTTGGGCTTCGCCCTGTCGACGACCCAGGTCGCCTCGGGCTCGGTGCTCGGTTCGGGACTGGGCCGCAAGGGCGCGGACGTGCGCTGGTCGACCGCCGGGCGCATCGCGTCGGGCTGGCTGCTCACCATCCCCGCGGCGGGAATCGTCGGCGGTCTGGCCGCCCTCATCGCGCACACCGGAATGGTCGGCATCGTCATCGACACGATCATCGCCGTCATCGTCGTGCTCTGGATCTACCTCAGCTCCCGCAAGGTCGACGAGACCGACATCTCGAACCTCGACACCGTCGCCGAGGCGGTCAACATCCGCGGACGCAAGCGCAAGCTGCGCAAGGACCGCAACCGCAAGCGCGCCGAGTCGAAGCGCATCGCCGCCCGGACCGCCGACGCGAAGGCGCAGACGACCGACACCAAGGCGCAGACGACTCTCACCGCTGCCGGCAGCGCTGAGGACGCTGGAAGCGGACCTGTCGCTGGCGCTGCTGACAATGCACCGGCTGACAAGAACGCGTCTGCTGACAACGCACCTGCTGACAAGAATGCACCGGCTGACAACGCACCGGCTGACAATGCACCTGCTCGCAAGAACGCACCTGCTGACAAGGGAGAAGCGAAATGATCGAGTGGAGCTCGTTCCTCATCGTCGCCGTCGCCACGTGGGTGTCGGCAGTCGTCGTGATCTCCCTCTTCTCGGCTGCTGTCCGGATGCGCGCCGCGCACATCGACATGATCGAAGCCGGACGGCCGAATGCGCTTCTCAAGGCCGGCTATTGGGCGGTCTTCGCGATCTGCGGGATCGTCGTGCTCTTCGGCGTGTACCTGATCGTCCCCGCCCTCCACGGGGCCTGAGCCGAAGCCCGAGCCCGGGTTGCCGCGCACCCTTCCGGCAGCGTCACGTCCTCCACGTGGCTCCGCACCCTCTCGCGTGCCTTGCGCCCTACACGTACCTTCGCACAGCCTCCCGGCAGCGTCACGTCCTACAGTTAGCTCCGCATCCCCTCCCGGTGGCCCCAAAACCTCCATCTGGACGGCGCGGTTTTACCGCTACCGGGGTGGTGTGATCTTCTGAGCCGCCCTCGAACCTCCGATCCGGGTGGCGCGGCGCCGCTCTCCGCACCGCCAGACTCACGTCCTACATGTCGCTCCGCGCATCCTCCCGGCAGCGTCACGTCCTACAGATCGCTCTGCAATTTCGCCTGACAGCGTCACGTCCTACAGATCGCTCCGCATCCCCTCCCGGTGACCCCAAATCCTCCATCTGCACGGCGCGGTTTTATCGCTACCGGGGTGGTGTGATCGTCTGAGCCGCAGTCGGAGCCCCACCCCAGGGGGCTCGGCATCACGCTTCACCCGGCCAGTCTCGCCCTGACGTCACCGCCGAACGCCCGATACGTAGGACCAGCCGAACATCTGAGGCGTCGGACCGGGCCGAACGCCCGATACGTAGGACCGAGTCGAACAACTGAGCCGTCGGACCGCGCCGAACAACTGAGCCGTCGGATCGCGCAGAACGACCGAGTCGAACGACCGAGCCGTCGGACCGGGTCGACCGGCTGGGCAAGGGCGCAGATACGACGATCCCCCGACCACCTCGGCGGTGATCGGGGGATCGTCTGCGGCTCGGATCGCGAGCACGGTCAGCGACTCAGGGCATTCGCTCGTCGCAGTGGCTCAAGGCTCAGGGCGTGTGCCCGGTGCGACAACCATGGGCCTGTCCAGGCGCGCTCGGCGACTCAGGCGAGGCCGAGACGGGCGCGGAGTTCGTCGACCTGGGCGCGGAGCTCGGCCGGGACGTGGTCGCCGAGTTCAGCGTACCACTCCTCGATCGAGGCGAGTTCCGTGTCCCATTCCTCGGGCTTGATCTCGAGCGCCTTCCGGACCTGCTCCTCGGTGATGTCGAGGCCGTCGATGTCGAGCGCTCCCGGGGTCGGTGTCATGCCGAGAGCGGTCTCCTCGGCGTCGGCGGTGCCGGCCACGCGTTCGAAGATCCACTTGAGCACACGGCAGTTCTCCGAGAATCCGGGCCACAGGAAGGAGTTGTCCTCGGCGCGTCGGAACCAGTTGACGTAGAAGATCTTCGGCAGCTGGGCGCCTTCGGTGTTGCCGACGTCGAGCCAGTGCTGCAGGTAGTCCCCGACGTTGTAGCCGATGAACGGACGCATCGCCATCGGGTCGCGGCGGACGACGCCCACCTGGCCCGTGGCGGCGGCCGTCGTCTCCGACGACAGCACCGAGCCCATGAAGACACCGTGGGTCCAGTCCTCGGTCTCGGTCACCAGCGGCATCGTGGTCTTGCGACGGCCGCCGAAGAGGATCGCCGAGATCGGCACACCGTTGGGGTTGGTCCATTCGGGGGCCAGGGTCGGCACGTTGGCGATCGGCGTGCAGAAGCGCGAGTTGGGGTGTGCGGCAGGGGTCTCGGACTCGGGAGTCCAGTCGTTGCCCTTCCAGTCGATGAGATGCGCGGGCTTCTCGTCGGTCTTGCCCTCCCACCACACATCGCCGTCATCGGTCAGCGCGACGTTGGTGAAGATGTTGCCGCCGGCTTCGATGGCGCGCATCGCCGTCGGGTTCGTCGAGTATCCGGTGCCTGGGGCGACGCCGAAGAGGCCGAACTCGGGATTGACGGCGTAGAGCTGCCCATCGGCGCCGAACCGCATCCAGGCGATGTCGTCGCCGAGCGTCTCGGCCTTCCAGCCGGGGATCGTCGGTTCGATCATGGCGAGGTTGGTCTTGCCGCACGCCGATGGGAAGGCAGCGGCGATGTACTTGACGACGCCCTCGGGGTTGGTGAGCTTGAGGATGAGCATGTGCTCGGCCAGCCAGCCCTCGTCACGGGCGATCGCCGAGGCGATCCGCAGCGCGTAGCACTTCTTGCCGAGGAGGGCGTTGCCGCCGTAGCCGGATCCGTACGACCAGATCGCGCGCTCCTCGGGGAAGTGGGTGATGTACTTGGTGGGGTTGCACGGCCAGGCGACGTCCTCCTGGCCCGGCTCCAGCGGAGCGCCGACGGAGTGCACGCACTCGACGAAGGACGCATCCTGAGCCTCGATGGCGTCGAGGGCATAGGTCCCGCAGCGGGCCATGACGAGCATGGAGAGGACGACATAGGGGGAGTCGGTGACCTCGATGCCGAACATCGGATGATCCGCCTCGGCCAGGCCCATGACGAACGGGATGACGTACATCGTGCGACCGCGCATCGAGCCTTCGAAGAGGCCGTTGAGGGTCTCCTTCATCTCCGCCGGGGCGACCCAGTTGTTGAGTGGACCCGCGTCCTCTTCCTTCTCGGAGCAGATGTAGGTGCGGCCCTCGACGCGGGCGACATCATCAGGATCGGATGCCGCGTAGAATGAGTCCTTGGTTCCGGTCAGCTTCACGAGCGTGCCTGCGGCGACGAGCTGATCGGTGATGAGAGCCTTCTGCTCGGCCGAGCCGTCCACCCAGACGATCTCGTCGGGAGTGGTGAGGCGTGCGATCCGCCCGACGAACGACAGCACTGCTTCGTTGGAGGTCGGTGCGGTTTTCAGCTGGTCAGCGACGACATCATGGTCGAGGACAGTCATGAGTGGTCTCCTGGTCAATCGGGTACGGGGTTTCCGCCAAGCGGTGGTACATCTCCACGGTAGAGCTCGCTGAAGTCGGTGGAACGGGCGATTTCCGCCCCCAGAGCTGTGCATTGGGTCACAAGAAGCACACGGATGCCGCGTTCGTTGCATTCATGAGTCGTATTGTTTCATTCCATTGACGTGTTGTTTCACTTCCTGGAGACGTCCGGCAGCCCCGGATTCGCCCTCACTCGCCGAGGCGGACGCGGCGTCGTCCGCGACTGTGGCCAAGCGCACGTCAGGGGAATTTGAGCTTCCGCGAACCCTGTGTGTATAGTTGATCGAGTTGCAGGGCAGAAGCCCGGGCGACATGCGCCACTAGCTCAACGGATAGAGCATCTGACTACGGATCAGAAGGTTGGGGGTTCGAATCCCTCGTGGCGCACCGAACGAAGCCCCTCGTCAGCCGGACCGGCTGGTGAGGGGCTTCTCTCATTCAGGATCGGCGCAGCAGACGAGCAAGTGCCCACTGGTTCCCGTTCGGACTCGACCGATGCTCCAGCGTGTCGAGCGCCTCCCGGGCCATCGCGAGCCCGCGGCCGCTCTCGGCGCCCGCTGCGGGCAGCGATATGCGGTCCCAGGGGATGTCGATGGGAGGTGCCGTATCGATCACCGACGCCCGGACCACCTCGGCGTCGATCGCTATGTCGACCGAGACGCGAACGGCCTCCGGGGCGGGGGAGTGCTGAGCGATGTTCGTGAGCACCTCCGTGAGCGCGAGCGTGAAGAGCGTGCGATCCTCCACTCCGACGAAGGTGCCCGCTCCCGCCCACAGGACATCCAGCTCGTCGAGCACTGAGTCGACGAATTCGAGAGTCGCGGTGCCGCGGGCGAGAACCGTGCCGTCATTGCCCATCGAAGGCCGAATCCGGCGTCTCATGGCAGCGGAGGACGCGGTCGAGGTTCGTCAGCCGGAGGACCGAGCGAACAGGGTCGGGAACCGCGGCGATGCGCAGATCACCGCCGGCGAGGCGCGCGTCCTTGAGGCTGCCGACCAGAGCCCCGAGTCCCGACGAATCGACGAATGACGCCTCGGCGAAGTCGATGACCACGCGGCTGGTGCCCTCTGCGATGAGCCGCTGGATGGTCTCGCGGAACCTCTTCGCGCCCGAGGCGGTGAGTCGGCCCTCGATCCCGACCACGGCGAAACCGTCGCGGATCGACGTGGTGAGTGTCATGGGCTCTCCTTCTCCCGATCCGGCCGGGCCGGACCACGGTAGTTCATGGCTTGGATGATGACGCTGAGCACGACGAGGTCATAGACGACCCAGACGGTGTTGATCAGGGTTCCGATGCCGTCCCCGACTCCGAGGATCACCCGGACGCCCCCGATCACCAGTGCCGCGACGAGGACGGCGAGGGCTGTCAGCTGCGGCCAGACGAGACGCCACGGCACTCCTCCCTCCTGGCGTCCGTCCTTCGGGGTGACGACGAATCCGAGCGGTCGCTTGAGCACGACATTGGCGAACGCCGTCCAGCAGGCGCGGATCCACACCGGGAAGAGTGCCAGCGAGTACTGCTGACCGCGCCATGTGCGCATTCCGCGGGCGACGACGAGGAAGAGGAGCTGGCTGGAGAGGAAGGCGGGGAGGAAATGGGCGAAGAAGTCGAGCGACCACGCGGTCACCGGCATCACCCCGGCCACGAGGTAGAGGACGGGGGCGATGAGGTAGACGAGAGCCGCGAAGCCGGACAGGTAGCTCCACATCGTGGAGAAGTACATGAGACGTTGGCCCGCCGAGAGCCCCCGCTTGACGAACGGGTTGTCGCGCAGCATGACCTGGATCGTGCCCTGTGCCCAGCGCAGTCGCTGGGCGAGCATCGTCCGCAGGCTCTCGGGAGCCAATCCGTGCGCGAGTACCTCGTGGTGGTAGACGCTGCGCCAGCCGTGGGCGTGAAGCTGCATGGCCGTGGCCATGTCCTCGGTCACCGAGATCGTCGCCAGCGGCAGGACCGGCTGCGCCTCGGTTCCGCGGTCGATGCGCAGTGCCTCGAGCAGACCCCGGATCGTCTCGACGGCTTCGAGCGGGGAGAGGTCGGCGAGCGCGAGCTCGTCGAGGCCCTGCTCGTCGACGATGACGGTGCCGAGTTCGGCGTCCCTGGCGATGGGGATCCGGGCGATGTCCTCGAGGTCGCTGCGGATCGACGCGAGATCACGGTCGACGAGGCGTGCGGCAGCTCCGTCGATCGCGCGCCGGACGTCGAAGGTGATGTCCGCGACGGGCTCGCCACGGCGGATGGCCCGCCGGGCCGCGGCGATCGTCGCCCGCAGACCCGCGAGCTCCTCGTGCAGTTGGGGGTCGGTGCACGTCCGGAGCTCTCGGCCGAGCAGCGAATGAGAGGCGCGCAGGGCCATGAGCGTCGAGTCCGAGACTTCGCGGACATAGCCGACGATTCCCAGCTGCATGAGGGCCTCGCGCCGGAGGACGGCGTTCGACCCGCAGAAGAAGGCGGCGTTCCACCCGTCCTTGCCCTGCTGGATCGGACCGTAGAAGAGCGGGGCCTGGCTGCCGAGGGGGTCGGCCTCGTCGACATTGGAGAACCACTGCGGGGTCTGCACGAGGGCCACCTGGTCATCGTCGGCGAAGTACCCCAGGGTGCGGTCGAGGATGCGAGGATCGGGCACCTGATCGGCATCGAGGATGAGGAGGAACTCGCCCTCGGTGGCGAAGAGCGCGTTGTTGAGGTTCCCCGCCTTCGCGTGGCGCGGCTTGCCGGTCCAGTCCTCCGAACGCCGGATGTAGCCGACGCCCGCCTCCTGCGCTGCCCGCTCGAGCTGGGGCCTGTTGCCGTCGTCGAGGATCCACGTCGTGTGCGGGGGGCTGATGCCGAGGGCCGCGCGGGCGGTGGCCATGACGAGCGGGATCGGCTCATCGTAGGTGGTGATGAGCACGTCGACGGTGCCTGTGGGCCCATGCCTCGGCGGGGGACGATCCCGGGCCCGCCACATCGTCAGGCAGAACAGGCAGGTGTCGATGAGGCTGTAGGTCTCGGCGAGCGCCAGGGGAACGGCGATCCACGCGGACTCCCAGTTGATCGACTCCGCCCATCGCCAGACGATGTAGTTGACGCCGAGGATGACGGCGAGAACCGCGCAGACCCTGACGGCCGCGAAGCGCGCAGTCACGTCTCACGCCGAACGACGATAACGGTGACGTCGTCGATGGCGGAGTCCGTCCGGGCCAGTCGCAGGGCCTCGTCGACGGCGCCCTGCGGACCGCGCCTCGCGAGGACCTCGGCGACCTGGCTGAACGGATCCACCGGGTCGAGGACGTCGAGCAGACCGTCGCTGCAGCACAGGAAGGCGTCCCCGGGCCCCAGCGTCGTCGTCATCGGCCGGCGTTCGTCGTCGGTCATTCCCATTCCCAGGGGCAGGCCGGTCGAGCGCAGGTGGACCCAGTCGCCGTCCGCGCGGAGGATGAAGGCGAGGCTGTGGCCGGCATCGACGATGTCGAGCGTCCCTGAGTCGATGTCGATCCGGGCAAGGACCGCGGTGACGAACATGGTCATGTCGGCGAGGTCGTCGATGAGCAGACGATCCGCCTCGGCGACCGCTTCCGACAGGGGCCGGTCCGGTTCCGTCCGCAGGGAACCGCGCGCGGTCGCTGCGACGAGCGCAGGACCCGTTCCCTTGCCCATCGCATCCGCGAGGGTGATCCGCAGCGAGTTCCCCTGCAGGGACAGATCATAGAAGTCGCCGGTGAGCTGACGGTGCGCCACCGCCCCTGCCGCGATCGAGAAGCCCGGCACCTCCGGATGCTGCCGTGGTCGCAGGGTCCTCTGGATGAGCGCCGCCTGGTCGAGTTCGTCATCCTTGGCGATCTCGGTCTGCACCCAGAGGGCGAGATCCTCGAGCAGGCTCTTCTGCGCCTCGTCGAACTGCCGAGGCCGGACATCGACGATGCACAGCGTGCCGATCGGCTCGCCGCCGGGGGCGCGCAGGGGATGGCCGGCATAGAAGCGGACGTTGGGATCGTCGACGACGTAGGGGTTGGCCGCGAAGAGCTGGGATCGCGTCGCATCCTCGACGATGAGAGGGGCGTCGGCCTTGACCGATTGATTGCAGAACGAATGCTCGCGGGGGAACTCGTTGGTGCCGAGGCCGATCTGCGATTTGCTCCACTGCCGGTCCCTGTCGATGAGGGAGACGCTCACCATGGGGACGCCGAAGGCCTCCTGCGCGAGCCGGGCGATGCGGTCGACCCGTTCGTCCGGCGGGGTGTCGAGGACGCCGAGAGCGTCCAAGGCATCCTGCCGTCGTCGCTCATCGACCATGCGTTCCTCCGCACCTCTCGGTTGCTCGTCATCCTAGTGAAGCCCGCGAGAGGCCGTCAACCCACCGGAGGGCCCTCGTGCGGCTGTGACCAGGCAATCCATCGCCGAGGTGGTTCCTCGGGAGCAGGCTGATCGATGCTCCCGCCCGGCTCGGGCGACAGGCCATGCACCGAATCCGGACACCGACCCCTCTCGGCCGGTCCCGCGTCGACCCCTCGGCGTCCGATTCACCGACTGTTCAAACGCGGTTCGAGTTCCGGTACACCGGTCTCGTAATTCCCCGTCACCTTCTCCCGGTCAACTGATGACATCGCCGCTCGCCCCCGCCGCCCGGCGACAGAACTCTCGTTGAAAGGTCACCTCATGCGCTCTCGCGCTCACTACGCAGCCGCCCTGCTCGGCCTCGGCGCACTCGCCCTGTCCGCCTGCTCCGGCCCGGCCTCGGCCGAAGGCCCGGACAAGAACGATCCGAACGCCCCCATCACCATCGCCACCACCTCGGTGGGCGAAGACCCCACTGCCGAGAACCCGGCCGAGGCCCTCGCCGCCCTGCTCTCCGAGGAGACCGGCCGCGAGGTCGAGATCGTCGACGTCCCCGACTACTCGGCGGTCGTCGAGTCGCTGCGCAACCACCACACGGACATCGGGATGATGAGCGGATTCCCCTCCGCGCTCGCCGTGAGCACCGGCGAGGTCGATTCCCTCGTCGCGTGGCCCGGGGACCAGAAGCCCGTCTCGACCTGCCTCGTGCTCGAGGGCTCACCGCTGAAGTCCCTCGAGGACATCACCCCGGAGACGGTCGTCGCCTTCGCCGACCCGGCCTCGAGCTCGGGCTACTTCATGCCCGTCGGCATGCTCCACGACGCCGGACTGGAGAAGGACAAGGACTACACGCCGATGATCTCCGGCGGCCACGACATGAGCAACATGGCGCTCAAGGAGGGGCAGGTCGACGTCTCCTGCACCTCGACGATCTTCCCCGGGAAAGCCGGCCAGGGCGACCCGATGTTCCCGTTCGAGAAGGGGGAGACCCGGTCGATCGGCGAGAGCGGGCCGATGCCCGTGGCGGTGTCGATGCTCGCCGACCAGAACCTCGCCGCGGACAAGCGTGAGGCGCTGCTCGACGCACTTCCCGAGGTGATCTCGGAGAAGAACGGCGACCGCCTGCAGACCTTCGTCGACGCCACCCAGGGCTCCGAGCCGATCCTCGAACCCTCCGACGAGATCTACCAGCCGTTCGTCGATCTCGCGAAGGTCGCCGACGTCGAGATCGCCGACCTGGGCTGAGGGACCGGAATGACTGCGATGACCACCTCAGGTACGCCCGGTCGGTCGACCTCCCCGCGGGTCCCCGCCACGACCCCCGTCCAGGCGAGCGACCCGGATGCGTCCACCACTCCCGCCGAGGTGACGGCCCCGACCACCGCTGAACTGCGCCGCCTCCTGCCCCTCGTCACCGTCAGGGACCTCGCCGTCTCCTACGGCACCGGCCCGATCGTCCTCGACGGCGTCGACCTCGACCTCTTCCCCGGTGAGATGGTCGCTCTGCTCGGCTCGTCCGGATCGGGGAAGTCGACCCTGATGAAGAGCCTCACCGGCTTCGCCCCGATCACCTCGGGGTCCGTCCGGGTCGTCGGCGTCGACATGACGAACCTGCGCCGCGGTCAGCTGCGCGAGGTCCGCTCCTCGGTGGGGCAGGTGTTCCAGAGCTTCAACCTCGTCGGTCGCCTCAGCGTGCTGACGAACGTCCTCACGGGAGCCCTGCACCACGCGGGACCGCTCAACCTCCTCGGCGGCTTCACCTCCGCCCACCGGAGACGCGCACTCGACCTCCTCGAGAGGGTCGGCATCGCGCACAAGGCGAAGGACGAGGCCCGCTCGCTCTCCGGCGGTCAGCAGCAGCGGGTCGCCATCGCCCGTGCGCTCATGCAGGAGCCGAAGCTCATCCTCGCCGACGAACCCGTCGCCTCCCTCGACCCGACGATGTCCCGGTCGGTGCTCGAACTCCTCCACGAGATCGCCCGCGAGGACGGGATCCCGGTGCTCGTCAGCCTCCATGTCCTGCCGCTGGCACTGGCGCACTCCGACCGCATCGTCGGTCTCCGCGACGGACAGGTGCTGATCTCGGCACCGACGAGCCGGCTGGCGCCGGCCGATCTGCAGGGCATCTACGCCCATGACGAGGAGGCCGCCGATGTCGACGCGTGAAGCCACCCGCACCCGGACCGAGTCGTCGGCAGCACTTGATCCCCGGGACCGCCTGCGCCTGGAGCGCACGGTCAACGTCCCCCGCGCCCGGTTCCTCCTTGGACTGCCGGTCGCCGCGGTGATCCTCCTGTGGTCGTTCGTCGGCGCGGAGTTCGACTTCGCCGAGCTCTCCGCGGGCGCGGTGAATATGGGGGACTTCCTGTCCCAGATGTTCCCTCCCACATGGGACAAGCTGCCGACCATCGTCGAGCTGCTCGTCGAGACCCTGCAGATGGCGATCGTCGGGACCGTCCTCGGCGCGGTCCTGTCCCTCATCGTCGCCTTCGGCGCGGCCTCGACCATCGCCCCGAAGTGGCTGTACTACCCGACGCGTTGGCTGATGAACGTCATCCGCTCCCTGCCGGACCTCGTCTTCGCGCTGATGTTCGTCTCCGCAGTCGGGCTGGGCCCGTTCGCCGGCATCCTCGCGATGACGATCGGCTCCATCGGCTCGATCGGGAAGATCTTCGCCGAGGCGATGGAGGCCGTCGACCGCGGACCGGTCACGGCGATGGAGGCAGTCGGTGCCTCGAAGCGCCAGATCATCCACTACGGGATCGTTCCGCAGGCCTCCCCGATGCTCGTCTCCTACACCCTGCTCCTGTTCGAGGGCAATGTCCGCGGGGCGACGATCCTCGGCATGGTCGGCGCCGGCGGCATCGGCCTCGAACTCACCACCGCGATGCGCATGTACGACTACGGTCACCTCAGCGCCATCGTCATCTGCATCATCGTGCTCGTCACCGTCATCGACCAGGCGAGCGCCATCATCCGAAGGAAGATCACATGAGCACCGTCGACGCCCCCTCGCGAGAGATCCCCGTCGTCACCGAGACCGCCGTGGGCATTTCCCTCTCCGCGCCCGTCAACCTCCGCGACCTCGGCGGCATCCCGGTCCGGGGCGGAGTCATCCGCACCGGGTTCGCGATCCGGGCCGATGACCTCTCCACCGTCACCGAGGAGGCGGCGGCCGACCTCGTCGCCGGCGGGCTGAGTGCCGTCATCGACCTGCGCTCTCCCGCCGAGGTGGCGCTGACCGGGCGCGGCCCGTTCAGCGCCCACGGAACCGTGAGCTACCACCACGTGCCGTTCCTCACCAGCATCGGGGCGGCCGCGTCGTCCGGTGACCCGTTCGACCAGAGCACCTTCGGCCGCCTCTACCAGCGGATGTACCGCCGGGCGGCGCCTCAGATCGTGTCCGCCCTGGCGATCATCGCCCACTCGCGCGGCACCGTGGCCTTCCACTGCGCGGCGGGCCAGGACCGCACAGGGGTGCTCGCCGCCTCGCTGCTGCTCGCGCTCGGAGCGGATCCCCAGGTCATCGTCGCCGACTATGTGCGCACCGGTGAGAACTCCGATGCCATCCATCGGCGGATTCTTCCTGTCATCGGCGAGCTGATGCGGGGTCAGGGGTTCGACCTCGACCCGGCTGCTCGTGCCGCCGTCCGGAAGGAGTTCTCCCCGGCACCCATGCTCGAACTCCTGGAGAGCCTGTCCGCGGACGGGGAGGACCCGCTCGACCCGGTGCGCGAAGCCGGGCTGAGCGAGGGACTGATGGACCGGCTGAGCGAGCGGGCCCTGGAGCGGCCGTGACGTCGATGACCCTGGTCGCTGACGCCTCGGCGCGGCGCCGACCCGGACGGCCGCGGGACGAGGACCTCGATGAGCGCATCATCGCAGCGACCCTGCGGCGCGTCGACGCGGGGGAGGCCGTCACGGTCTCCCGGATCGTCGCCGACAGCGGAGTCAGCCGGTCTGCGGTCTACCGGCGATGGCCGTCACTGACGGCGCTCATCGCCGCGGCCCTCGACAGCGGTCGGGTG
This sequence comes from Brevibacterium sanguinis, assembly GCF_003315415.1. GTDB lineage: Bacteria > Actinomycetota > Actinomycetes > Actinomycetales > Brevibacteriaceae > Brevibacterium > Brevibacterium celere_A. The sequence goes on along the minus strand of NZ_QNSB01000004.1, from coordinate 324,655 downwards.
GTGCCGACGGTCGTCGGCTCCCGGACGGATCTCAAGGAGTCGATCCTCGACGCGATCCTCGGGCCGGTGGAGTCTCAGCGGCCGTACGAGGAGCGGTTCCGGCAGCGGATCCGCCTCGTCATGTCCGACCGGGGCCTGCAGAAGGAGTACTGGTCGGCCCACGTCGCCAAGCGCCGCGTCCCGATCGAGGAGGCGATCCGGGAGGGGATCGAGCGGGGGGACCTGCGTGCCGACCTCGATGTCGCGGCCTGCTTCGACGCCATCGCCGGGGCGATCTATTACCAGTACGTCGTGCGCGGCGAGAGCCTCTCCGAGCAGTCGACCCGGGACCGCGTCCGGGCGGCGATCGAGATCATCTGGCGCGGGATGCTGTCCCAGGGGATGAATGGGAGTGCGGCCGAGCACGAGCACGGCTGAGCCACGCACCGTCAGCGTGCGGCGAGCACCGCCTCACGCTGTGCGGACGACAGGTGCTTGACCGCTTCCCGCAGTGTCACCCCTGATGCCCGTTGTGCTCGGGGCAGCAGCCAGTCACAGACGATGTCCGGCCGCCTCCGCCCGGTGTCCCGGAGCACCCAGCCGATCGCCTTGCGGATGAAGAACTCCCTGTCCTCGAGCATGGCATCGGCGAACCGGCCGAAGCGCTCGAAGTCGCCTCGGCCCTGCCGCAGCGGGACGAGGTGGGCCAGCAGAGCCGACCGGCGGATCCAGAAGTCGTCATCGTCGGCCCAGCGCTCGAGGATCCGATCGAAGCCGTTGTCGCGCTCGGACAGCGGACCGACGAGGTCCACGGCGAGCGGATCCACGAGAGCCCAGGTGCGCGCCTCGCGAAGCAGCCTTTCGATGAGCCCGGCGTCCCCGGCGCCGAGGTGGTCCGCCGACTGGATGAGCACCATCGTCGCCGCAGTGCGCCGTTCATGCACGGGCCGGACCGGCGGCCTGCTGGGCGCTGCCCACAGAGCCTCGGCGAGTGCGCTGACATCGTCATGATCGAGGTCCGCGCCGCGGATCGCGGTGCGAACGACGGCCCGGGTCTCCGGCACGGAGACGCCGTAGTGGTCGAGCTCGCTCCTCAGGTAGGCACGCTCCCTGACCGCGCGCTCAGCGCTCCCGCGCGAGCGCAACTCCCGGTCGATCGCCTCGGCGAGGGCATTCGCGTCCGTCATGGGTCGATCTTCTCACCGTCGTGAGTGGTCCGACGGCTCGGAACGGGCAAGGCCGCGGGCTTGGGCGAGTGCGCCCGAGCCCGCGGCCGTGCCGCGAGAGGCTCAGTCGGTGCCGGCGTCGAAGGCGGCGGAGAGACCGGCGCGGTCGCTCGCGGCGTCGACGTCGACGGGGGAGCTCGCGATCTCCTCGGCGCCGCCGGCCTCGAGCGAGCCGACGAGCTCCGAAGTCGGTCCCGAGACGAGGCCCATCGCCGCGTACTGCTCGAGGCGGGCACGGGAGTCGGCGATGTCGAGGTTGCGCATCGTCAGCTGCCCGATCCGGTCCTCGGGGCCGAAGGCGGCGTCGCCCACGCGCTCCATCGACAGCTTCTCCGGGTGGTAGCTGAGGTTGGGGCCGGTGGTGTCGACGATCGTGTAGTCGTCGCCGCGGCGCAGACGCAGGGTGACCTCGCCGGTGATCGCCGAGGCGACCCACCGCTGCATCGATTCGCGGAGCATGAGCGACTGCGGGTCGAGCCAGCGTCCCTCGTACATGCGGCGGCCGAGGCGGCGGCCCTCCTCGTGGTAGAGGGCGATGGTGTCCTCGTTGTGGATCGCGTTGAGCAGGCGCTCGTAGGTGACGTGGAGCAGGGCCATGCCGGGAGCCTCGTAGATGCCGCGCGACTTCGCCTCGATGATCCGGTTCTCGATCTGGTCCGAGACGCCCAGGCCATGGCGGCCGCCGATCTCGTTGGCCTTGAAGACCAGGGCCACGGGGTCGTCGAAGACCTCGCCGTTGATGGCGACCGGACGACCGGCCTCGAAGCGGACGGAGACCTCTTCCGTGGCGACCTCGACGTCGTCGCGCCAGGCGGCCACCCCCATGATCGGCTCGACGATGTCGAGGCCGGTGTTGAGGAACTCGAGGCTCTTCGCCTCGTGGGTCGCGCCCCAGATGTTCGCGTCGGTCGAGTAGGCCTTCTCCGCGGAATCGCGGTAGGGGTAGCCGTGGGCGACGAGCCATTCGCTCATCTCCTGCCGGCCGCCGAGCTCCTCGACGAACTCCGAGTCGAGCCAGGGCTTGTAGATCCGCAGCTTCGGGTTGGCCATGAGGCCGTAGCGGTAGAAGCGCTCGATGTCGTTGCCCTTGTAGGTCGACCCGTCGCCCCAGATGTCGACGCCGTCCTCCTTCATCGCGCGCACGAGCATCGTGCCCGTGACCGCGCGGCCCAGGGGCGTCGTGTTGAAGTAGGTCTTGCCGCCGGAGCGGACGTTGAACGCGCCGCACTGGAGGGCGACGAAGCCCTCCTCGACGAGGAGGCGCTTGGCATCGACGAAGCGCGCGATCTCCGCACCGTACTCCTTCGCGCGGGCGGTCACTCCGTCGAGATCGGGCTCATCGTACTGGCCGATGTCCGCGGTGTAGGTGCAGGGAACGGCTCCCTTGTGGCGCATCCACGCGACCGCGCAGGAGGTGTCCAATCCGCCGGAGAAGGCGATTCCAACATGTTCCCCGATGGGGAGAGAAGACAGTACTTTCGACATGATCCTCAGCCTACTGCCCGGGTGTGGCTCATGTCGCACCGGAACCGGCACCTGAGACCAATTGTTATGCATATCACCGAATGTTTATGCATGGTGGGCGGGTTGGCGTTGTGGCGGCAGGGTGGCGAGTGGCAGCCGCGGTCGCCGTGGCCGGTCGGCGTGACACCGTTGCCCCACTTCGGCACGCGAGCCCCTGGTGCGGGAGGGCCCGGCGTGCCGAAGTGGGGCAACGGCTGTCGCGAAGTGGGGCCGGCGCCACGAAGTGGGGCAGGCGCCCCGGGGCGGGGCAGGCGCCCCGGAGTGGGGAAGCCGGAGGCCGGTGCTCACCGGCGGCGCGTTGGTAGAGTCGAATCGTGCTCAACGACCACATCATCGTCCGCCCCGAAGCGCCTTCCGACATCTCCGCGATCCGCTCGGCCACCGACTCCGCCTTCGACCGGCCCGACGAGTCCGCGATCGTCGACGCCCTGCGAGGCTCCGATTCGTGGCTGGACCTTTCGTACGTCGCGGTCGACGAGAGCCGATCGTCGGCGGTCATCGCCCATGCCATGCTCACGCGCTGCCGCGTCGGCGACGCCGCGGGAGTCTGCCTCGCGCCCTGTTCGGTGCTTCCGAGTCACCAGCGCAGCGGCGTGGGCGGTGCGGTGATCGAAGCGCTCCTCGCCGAGGCGGCCCGCCGCGACGAGGACTTCGCCGTCGTTCTCGGCCACCCCGGGTACTACCCGCGATTCGGCTTCCTCCCTGCCTCGACATTCGGCATCAGCCTGCACGTCGATGTCCCCGACGAGGCGCTGATGGCGATGCCCCTGACCGGCGAGGTGCCCGCCGGCGCTCTTCGCTTCGCCCCCGAGTTCGGCGTGTGAGAGTGCTGCCCGTCCGCGCCACCCGATGATCGGGCCGCTCAGCGTGAGCGGTGAGAGCGGATCGCCTCGGCGACGGCAACGGCGTCGCCCTCGGGAGCGTCGGACTTCCGATCCGGTCGGGCGCCGACGAGATAGACCAGGCCGACGGCGAGAACGACGACGAGCCCGATGAGGACGATGTAGTCGGCGACGAAGTCCCCGGACGTGCCCGGGCGGGCCAGGAGGATCATGGCGAAGATCCCGTAAGCCAGGGCCAGGACGTTGACGATGAGGCCCCAGCCGCCCAGCGACCACGGTCCGGCGGGCTTCCACCCCCGGATCCGCTGCCGCAGCGCCCCGAGCACCACCATCTGGAAGGCCAGATAGATGCCGAGGATCGCGAACGAAGTGACCGCCACCAGGATTCCGTCGTTCAGCCAGATGAGCACGCAGATGAGCGCCGGTGCGGTGCAGGCGACGATGAGGGCGTTGCGGGGAACCTTCGTGGACTCGGTGACATGGGCGAGCCAGCGGTGCCCGGGCATCATGCCGTCGCGGGCGAAGCTGAAGATCAGACGCGACGCGGCCGCCTGCAGGCTGAGCACGCAGGAGATGAAGGCGGTGAGCGCGACGAGGAGGAAGATCTTCGCCCCCGTCGTGCCCAGACTGCCCTCGAGGATCGCAGGAATCGGATCGACCACCTCGCCCGCCACGATGGCGTCGAGGTCGGGCGCGGCGAGCACGTAGCCGCCGAATGAGAACAGGGCGGAGACCGCGCCGACGAGAATCGTCATGATCATTGCCCGGGGGATCCGCCGGGCCGGGTTCGACACCTCTTCCGCGACATCTCCGCATGCCTCGAATCCGTAGAAGAGGAACAACCCGGCGACGGCGGCGCCCATGAACGCGGAGACGTAGCTGCCCTCGCCTGCAGTGCCCATGGCGTCGAAGAAGACCGTGAAGCTGTGCTTTCGTTCGAAGAGGAGAAGGAACAGGCCCAGGCCGATGACGCCGATGAGCTCGGCGAAGAGTCCGATGCGGGCGATGCGGGCCAACCACTTGGTGCCGCTGAAGTTGATTGCCAGGGCCAGTACGAGCAGCGCCAGCGCCAGGACCAGGGTGACGTTCTTCGTCAGCTCCAGGCCGAACAGGCTGGCGACGAATCCTGAGCCGAATTCCGCCACCGAGGTGATGGTGACGATGAGCGCGCAGATGTACACCCACGCCGCCATCCATGCGTAGCGCTTGCCCCACAAGCGGCGAGCCCAGGGGTAGATGCCGCCGGCGATGGGGAACTGGGACACCACCTCGCCGAAGACGAGGGCGACGAGCATCTGACCGCCGGCCACGATGACGATCCACCACATGGAGGGCGGGCCGCCGGTCGAGAGGGCGACGGCGAGGAGGGAGTACACACCCACGAGGGGCGAGAGGTAGGTGAAGCCGAGGGCGAAGTTCGCCCACAGGCTCATCGACCTGTCCGGCGCCGGTCGGCTGGGCGGACGGCGCGGGATCGCTCCGAGGCAGCGACTCCTCTCGCCCTCCTGCTCTGACCAGGGGAGCGCCCTCAGGGAGGAACTCCTGCGCATTGAGCGGGGCAGGGGTGTGCGTTAGGCTCGGAACTCGTTCACGCGGCTCAGGACCGCAAGCGCCTTCGCGAAGGAGAGACACATGGCAATCGGCTCAGCTCTGCTGCAGGCCACAGGTCGGATGCTCACCGCGCCGATCTTCATCAGCGGAGGATATTCCGCGCTGACCCAGCCGGGAGGCAGGGTCGAGGCGGCGGGGCCGACCCTCGACACCATGCGCGAGTACCTGCCGTTCCTGCCCGACGACGATGAGCTCCTCGTCCGCGCCAACGGTGCGCTTCAGCTCGCGGCGGGCACGGGCCTGCTGCTCGGGATCAAGCCGCGGGTCTCCGCTCTCGCTCTCGCGGCGTCCCTGGTGCCGACGACGCTGGCCGGTCACGCCTTCTGGGAGATGGGCGAGGAGGACGCGGCCGTGCACAAGACCCACTTCTCGAAGAATGTCGCCGCGCTCGGAGGGCTGCTCCTCGTCGCAGGAGCCGATGTCGGGAAGAAGGCCGCGCAGAAGGCTGCGAAGAAAGCCGCGAAGAAGGCCTCCCGGCAGTCCTGAACCGGAACACACCGCCCGGCGGCTCCGACCCCAGCGCCGCGAGAGCCGCGACCCGGCTGCAGTGCTGTAGGTTAGGCATGGCTAAGTAAGCACGGTCAACCGAGCGGGAGCATCATGGTCAACTGGCAGCGCGGAGTCATGCGCCTCATGCGCATCACCAACCATGAGGTCGTCGTGACGGGCATCGAGGACTTCACCGAGCACTACCGGCGGATCCGCTTCAACGGTCCCGAGCTGCTGTCCGAGCTCGACGAGGTGTTCCCGACTCTGTGGGTGCGGCTGTGGTTCCCGCACCCCGAGAAGGGGGAGGGGCACGTCAGTCAGCGCGGGTACACGTTCGTCGACATCGATCTCACGTCCGGGGACTTCAGCCTCGATTTCGTCCTCCACGGCGACGAGGGCCCCGCGGCCAGATGGGCCGCCACCGCCACTCCGGGCACACGGATCGAAGCGGCGCTCACTCCCGCCCGGATCGACCTGCCGGGGACGACGAACCACCTCGTCCTCGCCGGCGATCTCACTGCCCTGCCGGCGATCAACTCATGGCTGGAGACGGTCCCGGATGAGGTCAGGATCACCGCTGTGATCGAAGACAGGATCTCCGACGGATCAGGCCTGCCTGCCGTCGACCATCCCGGCCTCGAGCGGACATGGATCCGAGCGGGGAGTCGGCCGGGCGTCGCGCTCGCCGAGCACCTGCGCGCGCTCGACCTGCGCAGCGAGGGGCTCTACGCCTGGGCCGCCGGCGAGAAGGGCCTGATCAAGAACGTCCGCACGGTGCTGCGGAATGATCTCGGGCTGAAGAGGGATCAGCACTTCTCCCAGTTCTACTGGTTCGAGGGCAAGCCGACCGGTTGACCCGGGCGCCGAGCAGTCCGCAAGCCGAGGTCCGGCGCCGGTCCAGGGCTGTTCGACGTGAACCCGCCCCGGATGGCCGAACGCACTCTGACAGCCGTGGCGATCGCGCCTATGCTCGAGCCATGGCGAAAGCACTACTCATCGTGGACGTTCAGAACGACTTCACCGAGGGCGGAGCCCTGGCGGTCGCCGGCGGCGACGACGTCGCCGCGACGATCACCCGGTTCCTGGCCGCCGAGGCCGACCGCTACGACGCCGTCATCGCCTCTCGCGACTGGCATGACGGCGACAACGACAACGGCGGACACTTCAGCGACGACCCCGACTTCATCGACACATGGCCGGTCCACTGCGTCGCGGACACGGACGGAGCCGACTACGACCGCCTCCTCGACACCCGAGCGATCACCCACCACGTGAGGAAGGGGCAGGGGATCCCTGCCTACTCGGCCTTCGAGGGGACGACTGAGACGGGGCAGCGCCTCGGCGACCTCCTCGATGATCTCGGCATCGCCGAGGTGGACATCGTGGGAATCGCCACCGACCACTGCGTCCGCGCCTCGGTCCTCGACGCGCTCGCCGGCGGACGGTCGGTGCGCGTGCTCGGTCGCATGGTGGCGGGAGTCGGCGTCGAATCGAGCGCGCGGGCGATCGAGGAGATGCGGTCCGCCGGCGCCGAGATCGCCTGAATCGGCACCTCGGCGAGCTCAGTCTCCGGTCACCTCGGCGTAGGCGATCTCCAGCCTCTCCAGCGGACCGGGCCCCGTCCTCTCGGGCGCCGGCGCGCCGAGGTGGCGGACGCGGAGTTCGTCCATGAGCTCGGCGACGAACGCCGGTCCTTCGGTGCGCATGAGCTCCTGGCGGATGCGGAGTTCAGGGGTGCCCTCCCGCCAGTCGAGTCCCCAGTTGCCGAGGGCGAAGAGGATGGGAAGCGTCTGGATTCCCGACTCCGTCAGGCTGTAGCGGGCCCTCCGTCCACGACCCGTCTCCTCTTTCGTCAGGATCCCTGCGGCAACGAGGCGTTTGAGCCTGTCGCTGAGGATGTTCGAGGCGATCCCCTCGAGTGACCCGTTGAGCAGCTCGCGGAAGTGGCGGCGGTCTCCGAAGATGATGTCGCGCAGGACGATGAGCGACCAGCTGTCGCCCAGCGCCTCGACCGCCGCGTTGATCGCGCAGCCCGACCGTGGTTCTCCCGAACTCCTTGACACTCGTGGCCCTCCCGTCTAGCTTAGTGATTGCATTCTACAATCACTTCGAAGGAGAAGGAAATGTCTGTCGTGCGAGTCGATCTCAATGTGTCCGTCGACGGAGTGGGAATTCCCGGGGACTGGACTCCCGACGACCCTTTCGGGAAGGACTGGACGACGCTGACCAAGGCATTCGCCGCGACGAGGACGTTCCGCGAGCGAGTCCTCGGCGAGACCGAGGGCAGGGGGACGACCGGGATCGACGACAAGTATGCGAAGGCCTCGTTCGAGGGAGTCGGTGCGGAGATCATGGGGGCCGGGATGTTCGGACTCCATCTTCACCGCGACGACCCCGACTGGCGAGGCTGGTGGGGAGCCGAACCGCCGTTCAGGTGCCCGGTGTTCGTCCTCACCCACGAGGAGCGCCCGGATCTGGAGATGGAGGGCGGAACCACGTTCCACTTCCTCTCGGCCGAGCCCGCCGAGGTTCTCGAGCGCGCCCGAGAGGCCGCGGGTGACGAGGACGTGCGGATCGGCGGAGGACTCGATGTCGTGAGGACGTTTGCGAAGGAGCGGCTCATCGACCGACTGCACATCGCGATCGCCCCATATGTCCTCGGCGACGGCGAGCGCCTGTGGGACGGACTGCGAGGCTTCGAAGAGGGCTACACCGTCTCCGGTGAGGTCGCCGAGAGCGGAACGATCCACCTGACGTACTCCCGGCGGGCCTGAGATGGGCCCGAGGACGCCGACCCAGAGGGCGCCGCGCACGCGGGTGCACAACATGCTCGTCTCACTCGACGGCTTCGCCGCCGGCGACACCGTGACCGTCGACCAGCCCATCGGGGGAGCCGAGCTCCTCTTCAGCCGCTTCGACGGTCGGGTCATCGACGGTGTGGACGGGGCCGATGCCCCGATCACGGTTGACCGGGCGCTGATCAGCCTGTGGGGGCAGGGGATCGGAGCCGAGATCATGGGGCGGCGGAAGTTCGGTCCGCAGACCGGGGGCTGGTCCGACGACGGATGGCAGGGCTGGTGGGGAGATGCCCCGCCGTTCCGCACCCCGGTCTTCGTCCTCACCCATCACCCGCGCGAGCCGATCGAGTTCGGGAACGGGACGAGCTTCCACTTCATCGACGCCTCTCCGGAGGACGCGCTGCGCCGAGCACAGGAAGCGGCCGGGGGACTGGACGTGAGGATCGGCGGGGGTCCGTCGACAGTCCGGCAGTTCCTCGAGGCGGACCTCATCGACTTCCTCCACCTGACGATCGTGCCCGTCGTGCTCGGCACCGGAGTCCGGCTCCTCGACGGGCTCGCGGGCATCGAGGACCGCTTCACGATCGAGACGATCAGCACCGACGGCCTCACCCATCAGCTGTGGAACCGTGACGAGGCCGGCCGCCGGCGGCGCTGATCGTCTCAGGCGGTGAGCGCCGGCGTCCTTCAGGCGAAGCGGTCGAGGATGTCGGCGTGCAGCTGGAGCAGACCGGGAGTGCGCTCCTTGGGTCCGCGTCCGAATCCGCATTCCGTCGCGATGCCGAACTCCGGGATCCAGCGGCCCGCTGCGGCGATCCGTCGCTGTGCGCCCTCGATGCCGTCCTCGTGGTGGACGAGTCCGAGGACGATCCGTGCCCGGTCCGTCTTCAGCCCGGCCAGCGGTGCGAAGTAGTCGTCGTCGCAGCGCTCGATCGGCACCGGCAGGTGAATCCATGCGATCGGGTGGGCGACCTGCCGGGTCAGCTCGTTGGCGACCCTGACGAGGTTCTCGGTCGTCGGCGGTTCGGTGAAGTGCTTCTCGCCGACGTCTCCGTAGCAGAGGTGGAAGCCGAGCTCGACGTCGTCCGGGACGTGGGCGGCCGCCTCGGCGACGAGGGAGACGAGGTCCGCGACGAGGTCCCCGTCGGTCCACAGCTGCGGCACCCCGCCGCCGAGGTTCACCTTCTCGATGTAGGCGAACTCCGTGGCGAGGTCGAACTGGATCGCCAGGTCCTCGTGGGGGACAGCCTCGGTGATGGCGCGGATCTCGCGGGCGAGGGCATCGCGGTACGCCGGGTAGACCCGTTTCCGATCCGCCGGCGCGACGAACGTCGTCACGGGGGCCAGCGGAGAGGGCAGGCTGACCTGGAACCGGATTCCCTCCGGGATCGTGCCGGCGTCCCGGAGGCGGGAGAAGTCCGCGTAGGAGTCGGCGGCCGCGGCGGCATAGCCGAGGGGGCCGAACTCGAGGGACTCGGTGTCGGCGTCGATGGCGAAGGGGCGGACGTCGAATCCGGCGACGAGGATCGGGTCGATGGGCAGTCGGCTGAGTCCCGCGGTCGCCTCGAAGGCGGAACCCTGGAACAGCATCCAGTGGAAGCGCTCGCCGACCTCGCCGTCGGGAATGCGTGCCACCGCATCGCCGAGGTGCTCGGAGACGATGGTGAAGGTGTCAGCAGCGGTGTCCTGGCTGACGGAGCCGACGAGGTGTGCGCCGGTCAGCCTGGGTGTCGAATTCGTCATGAGCGTGAGTCTATCCGCCGGTTTCCCCGGCGCACCGGAGAGTCGCAGGATCGCGTCACAGTCGCCGGCGTCGACAGGTGATGGAATCCACGAGCCGGCCGGACCGCTTGGCTCGCCCTTGCCGAGCCCGCTGGTGTAGACTGATCAACCGTTTGGTAACTGTTCTGACCGCTCGCGCGGGCGATGCCGAATCCACGGCAGCACTCCTTGCTCGCGGCGGCCGGCGCCGACGGCTTCCGAGTATCCGAGGGTGCGTCCACAGGGTAGGCTCGTCCATGCCGATCGAGTCCTGTGGAGGTGGAGCATGGCTGACGTGAGGAAATTCCTGCGTGACCTGGCCAAGAACCCTCCGATGCGTCGGCTCGGGGCCCTGTCGGGCAATACGAAAGGCATCAGAGGCACCTTCGACTCCATGGAATCGACAATCGCGAAACCCGCACGGCCGCGACCGGCCGACCTCGTCGAAGCGACCGAGGCCGTTGCGGCCGACGCCGCGCCCGCGCAGCCGCTGCCGGCGATCGGCAGGCTCTCCTCGGCGAGCGAGGATGCCATCGTCGACCCGTCGGAGAGAGTGCTCGAACGCATCGACCTCGACTCCTGGAAATGGCCGGAGTACTTCGCCTTCTCGCTGACCCGGATCGAGGAGCTCTTTCCCACTGCCGGCATCCCGAGGGGAGTCGGGCCGGTCCGGAAGTTCGTCACCGAGGAGAACGACTACCGCTCGCTGCGACTCGACCGCGCGAAGTGGCCGGCGATCGACGAGAGCTGGACGAGCGTCGGCGACGCACTGGCCAACACCTTCACCGATGCCTGGATCGTCACCCGCGATGGGGTCGCCCTGGCCGAGGAGTACGCGTGGCCGATGAAGCCGGCGCGGCGCCATATGCTGTTCTCGGTGAGCAAGTCCGTCGTCTCGACCGTCGTCGGAAGCCTCACTGATGCGGGCCTCATCTGCCCCGACGAGCTCGTCACCACCTACCTGCCGATGCTCGCCGACAGCGGCTATGCCGGCGCTACCGTCCGCGACGTCCTCGACATGCGCTCGGGAGTGAGGTTCTCCGAGGAGTACCTCGTCGAGGACTCCGAGATCCGTGCGCTGTTCGAGGCCGTCGACATGGCGCCGCGCACCGCCGCCTCGGCGAACGGGATCAAGGAGTACCTGACCGGGCTCACCCGCGAACGTGAGCACGGCGGACCCTTCCTCTATCGCAGCTGCGAGACCGACGTGCTGGGCTGGATCTGCGAAGCCGTGACCGGCCGGCCCTTCGCCGTCGTCGCGAGCGAGTACGTCTGGTCGAAGATCGGCGCCGCCCACTCCGCACAGGTGTGCCAGGACCACTGGGGCGGATCGATCGTCGACGGCGCCATCAGCACCACCCTGCGCGATCTCGCGCGCTTCGGCGAGCTCATCGCGCGCGGCGGGGTGACTGCCGAGGGCCGCAGGGTCATCAGTCAGTCCTGGATCGACGACATCTTCGCCGGCGGTCCCGACTCCGCCGAGGCGTTCGCCGCCTCCGCCTCGGGCCCGTCCTATCCGGGCGGCATGTACCGCAGTCAGTTCTGGGTGCCGTCCGCCGGCCGCGACGTCGTCGTCGGCATCGGCATCCATGGCCAGATGCTCTACATCGACCGCGCCACACAGACCGTGGGCGTGAAGTTCTCAAGCGATCCGGAACCGGTGCGGCTGGCCGGCCAGCACGCCACCCTGGCGATGTTCGAGGCCATCGCCGAGGCGGCGCCCGCCCGATCGTCCGGACGCGTCGAGAGCGTCGTCGCCTGAGCCCGACCCGGCTCACCGTTGCCTAGACTTGAGGCACTATGAGCCTCGACCCTCGGGCGAGTGCGCGCGAGAAGTCGCGCGCGAAGCCCCACCGCATCGTCGTCCTCGCCCTCGCCGGTGTCTCCGCCATGGATCTCGGCGTCCCGGCGCAGATCTTCGGCGAGGGCTCGAGCCCGGCCCCGGTCGTTGCCGGTGCGGGCACTGGAGGACGAGCCGCGGTTCCGGGCAGCTGGCCCTACGCCGTCGAGGTCTGCACCCCGGTCCCGGGGGTGCTCGCCGGCGCCGAGGGCCTCGACTACTCGATCGACCGCGGACTCGACGCGCTCGAGGGCGCGGGCACGATCGTCATCCCCGGTTCCGCCTCGGCGGTGGCAGGCGAGCCCTCCGGAGCGGTCATCGGAGCTCTGCTCTCCGCATTCGAGGCCGGTTCACGGCTCGTCGCGATCTCCACCGGAACCTTCGTCCTCGCCCGCACGGGGCTGCTCGACGGCCGTCGAGCGACGACTCACTGGGCGCACGCGAAGGAGCTGGCGAAGCGATACCCCTCGATCGCCGTCGATGAGAACGTCCTCTTCGTCTCGGGGGAGCGGCTGCTGACCTCGGCGGGGGCCGCCTCGGCGATCGACCTCTGCCTTCATCTCATCCGTCATGACCACGGGGTCGGACTGTCGAACCAGGTGGCCAGACGGCTGGTCGCCGCCGCCTACCGCAGCGCCGGTCAGGCGCAGTACGTGCCGCGCAGCGTCCCCGAACCCCTGGGCGAGGTGTTCGCCGACACCAGGCAGTGGGCGCTCGAGCACATCGGTGAGCCGCTGACCCTGGGGGATCTCGCGGCCAACGCCGGGGTCTCCGTGCGGACCTTCTCCCGGCGGTTCGTCGAGGACACCGGCTACACGCCGATGCAGTGGGTGCTCCGTGCCCGCGTCGATCTGGCCCGGGAGCTGCTCGAGAACACGGACCTCGGCATCGAGCAGATCGCCGATGAGGTGGGGCTGGGGACCGGGGCGAACCTGCGCATGCACTTCCAGCGGATCCTCTCGACGACCCCCAACGAGTACCGGCACAACTTCTCCGACCGCGAGTGACCCGCATGCCGGCTTCGCGGGCCGCCCGCCTGTGGCCGGAATCTTTCGACATCTGGCAATAGTACTGGCGAGAACCTTTCGATCACTGTCGTGATGGCCACTGTTGTGCCGCATCATCGGAGCCGACAATGGAGATGTGCCCGCACATGGTCCCCAACTCAAGGAGTGGCATTGACTCGCATCGCCATCAACGGATTCGGCCGGATCGGCCGCAGCACCCTGCGCGCCCTCGTCGAACGCGACAGCTCACTCGACGTCGTCGCCGTCAACGACCTCGGCGCCGCCGATGAACTGGCGCGCCTCCTCAGATTCGACACCACTCTGGGTCGATTCGGCCGACCGGTCGAGGTCGACGGCGACAGTCTCGTCGTCGACGGACGGACGATCAAAGTCCTTGCCGAGAAGGATCCTGCCGACCTCCCGTGGGCCGAGCTCGGCGTCGACATCGTCCTCGAGGCCACGGGCCGCTTCACGAAGGCCGACAAGGCCCGGGCCCACATCGCTGCCGGCGCGAAGAAGGTGCTCGTCAGCGCACCGTCCAAGGGAGCGGACGTCACCTTGGCCTACGGCGTGAACACCGACGCCTACAAGCCTGAGCACACGATCATCTCCAATGCCTCGTGCACGACGAACGCCCTCGCCCCGCTGGCCAAGGTACTCGACGATCTCGCCGGGATCGAGCAGGGATTCATGACGACGGTCCACGCCTATACCGGCGACCAGAACATCCAGGACGGACCGCACCGCGATCCGCGTCGCGCCAGGGCGGCCGCCGCCAACATCATCCCCACCTCGACCGGGGCGGCCAAGGCGATCGGCCTCGTCCTCCCGCAGCTCGACGGGAAGCTCAGCGGCGATGCGATCCGCGTGCCCGTGCCCGTGGGCTCGATCGTCGAGATCAACACGACCGTCTCCCGCGACGTCACCCGCGACGAGGTGCTCGCCGCCTACCGTGATGCCGCCGAGGGGTCGCTCAAGGGGATCCTCGTCTACGAGACCGAGCCCGTCGTCTCCAGCGACATCGTCGGCGAACCCGCCTCGTCGATCTTCGACGCGGCGCTGACCCGGGTCGAAGGGCGCCGGGTCAAGGTCGTCGCCTGGTACGACAACGAATGGGGCTTCTCCAACCGCGTCGTCGACAACCTGGAGCTCATTGCGCAGGGCTGACAGCGAACCTCGGCCGCGGTCCACGGCCGCAGCCGCCGCACGGGACGCCACCTGCCGGTGACCACTGCGCGAGGCTGCCGCCAGTGGCGATCGGAGGCACCGGCGGACCACAGGCCGATCGGCTGAGAACACACGCACTGTGCACTCACAGCCGGTCGGCTGTGCTGTACGCGGGGGACTCCATTGCCGGAGACCCCTTGAAATATACCCCTAAGGGGTATACGGTGACGGCATGAGCCGCAGTCACGAACAGCACAGGGGCCATCCGTCGATGGCCGACCAGGTCGAGCGCGATGCGCATGAGCATCACTCCGAGGACAGCAGCAACGCCGGCCCCGCGGGCCACACCGACCACGCCGGCCACTCGCACCACCCCGGTCATGGCGATCACGAAGGACACCCCGGCCACAGCGCCGGCCATTCGGGCCATTCCGGCCACGCAGGTCACTCCGGCCACGGCGACCACGTCGGGCAGTTCCGCCGGCTGTTCTGGATCATGCTCGTCTTCGCGATCCCCGTCATCGGATTCAGCCCGATGTTCGCGCACCTCGTCGGCTACGAGATCCCGGGTGCCGCCGGGGCAGCCGGCGCTCCCGCAACCGGAGCGGAGCATGGCGGTGACACCCCGCTCGGCTGGCTCGCCTGGATCTCGCCGCTGCTCGGCACCGTCATGTACGTGTGGGGCGGCAGACCGTTCCTCACCGGCGGGTGGAGCGAGACCAGGTCCCGCAAGCCGGGGATGATGCTCCTCATCTCGCTGGCGATCACTGTCGCCTTGCTCTCCTCCTGGGGAGCCTCGCTCGGTCTGCTCCACCCGGAGCTCGAGTTCTGGTGGGAGCTCGCCCTGCTCATCGTCATCATGCTCGCAGGGCACTGGATCGAGATGCGGTCGCTCGCGCAGACCACCTCGGCGCTCGACTCCCTGGCCGCGCTCCTGCCCGATGAGGCGGAGACAGTGGTCGGCGATGAGGTCGTCACCGTCTCCCCGGCGGACCTGCGGGTCGGCGACATCGTCATCGTCCGCCCGGGCTCCGCGGTGCCCGCCGACGGTCGGATCATCGACGGGTCGGCGAGCATGGACGAGTCGATGATCACCGGCGAATCGCGGACGGTGCGCCGCGGCCACGGCGACGGGGTGGTCGCCGGCACCGTGGCCACCGATTCCGGGGTCCGGATCGAGGTCACCGCGACCGGCGACGACACGGCTCTGGCCGGCATCCGGAAGCTCGTCTCCGACGCGCAGTCGTCGACCTCCCGCGCGCAGCGCATCGCCGACACCGCAGCGGCCTGGCTCTTCTGGTTCGCCCTCGGCGTCGCCGTCGTCACCGCACTCGTTTGGAGCGTGCTCGGGCTGCCCGACGACGCGGTCGTCCGCACCATCACCGTGCTCGTCATCGCCTGCCCCCATGCGCTGGGCCTGGCGATCCCGCTCGTCGTGTCCATCGCCACCGAGCGCGCGGCCCGCGCCGGAATCCTCATCAAGGACCGCCTCGCGCTCGAGACGATGCGCACTGTCGACACCGTCCTCTTCGACAAGACCGGCACCTTGACGAAGGGTGAGCCGACCGTGACCGCCGTCGAGGCCGCAGACGACGCCGAGGCCCGCGCCGAGGCGGTCCTCGCCCTGGCCGCGGCCGCCGAGTCCGACAGCGAGCACCCGCTGGCGAAGGCCATCGTCCGTGCCGCTGCCGACCGCGAACTCGAGATCCCGCGCGCCGCCGACTTCTCGTCCTCACCGGCCGTCGGAGTCAGGGCGAGGGTCGACGGCGCCGAGGTGGAGGTCGGCGGGCCTCATCTGCTCTCCTCCCGTGGAGTCTCGGAGCTGTCGATCGCCGAGGACTGGCGGGAGGAGGGCGCGATCATCCTCCACGTGCTCCGGGACTCGACCGTCATCGGCGCCCTGCGCCTGGCCGACGAGATCCGCCCGGAGTCCCGGGAGGCCGTCGACGCCCTTCATGCCGCAGGATCCCAGGTCGTGATGATCACGGGAGACGCCGAGGCGGTGGCGCAGTCCGTGGCGGACGAACTCGGCATCGACCGGGTGTTCGCGGGAGTCCGGCCGGAGGCCAAGGCAGCGAAGGTCCGTCAGCTGCAGGACGAGGGGCGGAGGGTCGCGATGGTCGGCGACGGAGTCAACGACGCTCCCGCCCTGGCGCAGGCGGATGTCGGAATCGCGATCGGCGCGGGCACGGATGTCGCGATCGGCTCGGCCGGGGTGATCCTCGCGTCGGACGATCCGCGGGCCGTGCTGTCCGTGGGCGAGCTCTCCCGCGCGACCTATCGGAAGATGAAGCAGAACCTGTGGTGGGCCGCCGGCTACAACCTCATCTCGGTGCCGCTGGCAGCGGGGATCCTCGCCCCGGTCGGCTTCATCCTGCCGATGAGCGTCGGAGCGATCCTCATGTCGGCCTCGACCGTCGTCGTCGCGATCAACGCGCAGATGCTGCGCCGCCTCGACCTGCGCCCGGAGTCGCTCGCGAGCTGAGCGGCCGTCACATCCCGCGGTTGCGGCGGTACTGGGCGGCCAGCCGCACGGGGGCGTCGGGAGCACCGAAGCCCTGGTAGTCGCCTCGGCGTTCGACCATCTCGAAGAACACGGAGCCGATCGTCGACGTGTAGAAGTGGAGGAACTCGCCGGAGGCGTCCGCGTCGTAGAGGACGTGGTGCTCCTGGAGCCGGGCCAGGAAGTCCGAGTCGAGGTCGAAGCGGCTGGCCAGATCCTCGTAGTAGTTCTGCGGCACCGGCAGGAAGTCGAGGCCGCGGGCGCGAGCGGTGGCCGCGGCGGCGAAGATGTCCTCGCACGTGATCGCGACGTGCTCGGGGTAGGGGTCGGCCGAGGTCTGCGTGCGCGCCTTGTCGCCGACGAGCTCCGAGTGGACCGGGGCGACGTTGAGCGGCATCCTGATCGACCTGTCGGACGAGGACATCACCTGGGATCTCACCAGCCCGGAGGGGCTGGGCACGTCCTGCGAGGGCTGGGCGTGCAGATCGAGCAGCGAGGTGTAGAAGAGGACCGACTCGTCGTAGTGGCTCGCCGGCTGGGCGAGGTTGACGTGGTCGATGCGCGACGCGTGCCGGGAGGTGTCGGCACCGAACTCCCCGATCCACGCCGGCGCCGCTGCTCCCTTCTCCGCCTGATGGAAGAACACCTCGGAGCCGTCGGGGGCGAAGACCCCGCGCAGCACCTCCTCGTCGTGGGACTGCTCGCGGGGCACCTCGATCGCGTGGAGGAGGGAGGCCCGGTCCATCGCCGCCTCGGCGTCATCGACGTCGAAGCCGATCCCGCGCAGGTAGGTGCCCGGTGATCGCTCGGAGGCCGGACGGTCGATGCCGTCGGTCGTCGTGTCGATCTCGCTGATGACGATGCGCGCGTCTCCGCGCATCCACAGCTGCACGTGCGGTTTGCTCCGGTGGAATCCGGTGAAGTCGAAGCCCAGTTGGTGGAGCTGGCGGGTGAGGGTCCCGAGATCCTCGGTGCTCAGCTCGACGAAGCTGACATCGCGCGGCTCGGCGACCTCGGGCAGGGGCCGGAGGTCGAGGGCAACCCCGCCGCATGAGGCGCCGTTCCCGGCTGCCGGGGCGGCGTTCCCGGCGACGCTCGCCTCGAGCCACCTCAGTGACCGGAGGCCGTCGACGGCGGTGCGGTAGGTGTCGGCCTGGCGGAAGGAGTCGTTGAACACCTCGAGCGAGACCGGCCCCGAGTATCCGGCGGTCGCGACCCGGGCGAGGAAGTCGCTGAGATCCCACGACCCCTCGCCGGGGAAGACCCGATGGTGGCGCGACCAGCTGAGCACGTCCATCGTCAGTGCCGGCGCATCGGCGAGCTGGAGGAAGAAGATCTTCTCGCCCGGGATCTCCGCGATCCGCCCGAGGTCCGTGTTCCGGGAGAGGATGTGGAAGCTGTCGAGGCACGTGCCGATGCGTGGGTGGTCGGCGGCGCGGACGAGGTCCCAGGCATGGTCGTACTCGGAGACGAAGCGCCCCCAGGCCAGGGCCTCGTAGGCGATGTCGACGCCGTGACGGTCCGCGACATCGCCGAGGCGGCGCAGCTGCTCGACGACCAGGTCATCGTCATCGATGGTCGCCGTCCCCACGTTGGAGCACAGCAGCATGGTCGTCATCCCGAGGCGGCGCATGAGCGCGAACTTCGCCTCCGCGCGGCGGAGATTCCGTGCGAAGGTCTCCTCGTCGACGCCCTCGAGATCGCGGAAGGGCTGGTAGAGGTCGAGGCTCAGCCCCAGATCGCCCGCCAGGGAAGCGACCTCCTCGGGCGTCCGGGGCGAGACGACGAGGTCCTGTTCGAAGATCTCGACTCCGTCGAAGCCCGCCGCCGAGGCGGCCCTGAGCTTCTCCTCCAACGTGCCCGACAGGCACACAGTGGCGATCGCGGTCCGCATCATCTCTCCTTCGTGTCGGGTGGCGGGTGCCAGGCCCGATCTGGGCCCGGACCCGGTTGGTCGCCTCAGCCTCGGCGGTCGGCGTGGAGCCGGTCGATCTCGTCGAGGTCCAGCGCCTTCGTCTCCTTCGCCGTGAGCGCGGCCAGCGCCACGAAGACGCAGACCCCGGCGGTGAATGCGGCGACGGAGACCCAGTTCTCACCGGACCTGCCGGCGACGGCCGAGGCAAGGGCCGGGGCGACTCCGCCGGAGACGGCGAAGCCGATCTGAGTGCCCAGGGCCAGGCCGGTGACCCGGACCGTCGTGGGGAACATCTCGGCGTAGAACGAGGGCCAGATCGCGTTCGCCATCGAGTAGAAGCCGCCCGACATGACCGCGCCGCAGATGAAGATGAGCGTCCAGTTCCCGCTCGAGACCGCGCCGAGGTACGGGAACATCATGACTCCGGCCAGCAGCGCTCCGGTGATGAAGACCGGCTTCCGCCCGATGCGGTCGGCCAGCAGGGCGGCCGCCGGAATGGCGAGCAGGGCGACGGCGTTCGCGATCACCGAGACCAGGAGCATGGTCGAACGCTCGAGGCCGACGATCGACGTGCCGAACGACAGGGACCAGACCGTGAAGACCATGTTCACGGTGTTGATCATCGCGCATGCCGCAACCCTCAGGACCGCGGCCTTGTGCCGACGGAACACGGACATCAGCGGCGGCTCCTCGGCGCGGGCCTCCTTGAACACCGGAGGCTCGTCGAGGCCACGGCGGATCAGCCATGCGACGAGGACGACGACGGCCGAGAGCCAGAACGGAACCCGCCAGCCCCAGCTGAAGAGCTGGTCCTCGGGGAGGAATACGGTGAACGGGATGAAGACGGCGGTGGCGAGCAGGGTGCCGAACTGGGTGCCGTGCAGTGTCCAGCTCGTCGTCCAGGCGCGCTTCCGCTCGGCGGCGTGCTCGAGGGAGACGCTGATCGCGCTCGCCTGCTCACCGGAGGCCGACAGGCCCTGGATGACGCGGCAGACCACGAGCAGCAGCGGGGCCCCGATGCCGATCTGGTCGTAGGTCGGCAGGCAGCCGACGACGAAGGTCGAGACGCCCATCATGAACAGGGTGAGCATGAGGACGAACTTGCGTCCGAAGCGGTCGCCGAGCGGACCCATGATGAGCGCGCCGAGCGGGCGGACGACGTAGGCGACGCCCACGGTGCCCATCGCCAGGAGGATCGCGACGCCCGGTGCCGTGGTCTCCGGGAAGAAGAGGACGTTGAGCACGAGGGCCGCCGCGGTCCCGTAGACCGCGAAGTCGTAGTACTCGAGCGCCGAGCCCGTCCAGCTCGAGAGCGCCGCCCGCAGCGGCGTCTTGGCGGGGCGAGCATCGTTGATCGCTTGACTCATGGTTCCTCGAATCATCGGTTGCCATATGTTGGCAATTACTGTTACATTGTGGTTTACAGTGTGAGGCAGATGACATAGTCTGTCAACGGCCGGTCGATGCGCAGGACATCCGCAGTGCACCGGAACCGTCCATGAGGACACATCAGAGCAGAGGAGAGGAGGTGGCGATGCCGCCGAAGGGATCGAACACGGTGACGAAGGCGTTCGCGATGCTCGAACTCCTCGGAGAGCATCCGGAGGGGATCAGTGCCGCCGCCGCCGCCGAGGCCACCGGCCACCCCTTCAGCACCGCCTACCGACTCCTCGGCGGACTGGTCGAGTCCGGCTACGCCGAGTACGACCCGACGAGCCGGCTCTACACCCTCGGCCTCGAGGTCTTCCGCCTCAGCCAGAAGGTCGCGCACCGGCGCGGATTCGACGGAGCGACGAAGGACCTCCTCAAGGCGCTGACCCGGGAGACCGGTGAGTCGAGCCTCCTGTCGGTGCGCCAGGGCAACGCCTCACTGACCGTGCTCACCGTCGACGGCCCCCAGTACCGGACGACCACGGATCCCGGCGACCACGCACCCCTGCACACCTCGGCGCTGGGGCAGGTGCTCCTCGCCTTCGATCCCGACCACGACCGGGTCGTCGACGAACTCGACCTCGTGCCGAGGACCCCGAACTCGATCACGGATCCCGCGCGGCTGCGGACGAGGATCGCCGAGATCCGTGACCACGGATTCGCCGCGCAGTCCGAGGAGAACGACATCGGAATGAACGCCCTGGCCGTGCCCGTGCTCGATCTCGACGGTCGCCTGCTCGCGGCCCTCGCGCTCGCCGCCCCGGTCTTCCGCCGCTCCCTCGACGACCTCATCGAGCTCGTCCCCCGACTGACCGAGACCGCCGCGCGGGTCGCGGCCCGACTGCCGAGGTGACGATGGCGACGATCCTCGTCCTCAACGGACCCAATCTCAACCTCCTCGGCATCCGCGAGCCGGAGGTCTACGGTGCGGAGACCCTGGCCGACATCGAGGCACTCTGCGCCGCCACCGCGGCCGAGGCGGGCCTCGGGGTCCGCTGCCTGCAGTCGAACCACGAGGGCGAGCTCATCGACGCCGTCCACGCCGCCCGGGACACGACGGTCGGAGCCGTAGTGAATGCGGCCGCCTACACCCACACCTCGGTGGCCCTCCACGACGCGCTCAAGTCCTATCCCCACCCCGTCGTCGAGGTGCACCTGAGCAACCCGCACGCGCGCGAGCCGTTCCGCCACCACTCGTACATCTCACTCGTCGCCGACGCCGTCATCGCCGGAGCCGGCTCGTGCGGGTACGCGCACGCGATCCGACTGATCGCGGACCGGACGGCAGCGACGGGAGACCCCGACACCGACGAACCCGCGACGACGAGGAAGTGACGACCATGGACAGGACAGTGCTGCTGGGACTGATCGGGGAGGGGATCGCCGCGTCCCGCACCCCGCGGATGCACGAGACGGAAGGAGACGTCCACGGGATCAGGACGCTCTACCGGACTCTCGACGTCACCGCGCCCAGGCGCCGGGAGGCGAGCCTGGCCGAGCTGCTCACCGCGGCCCGCCTGACGGGGTTCGACGGCCTCAACATCACCCACCCCTTCAAGCAGCAGGTCCTCGAGCTCCTCGACGAGGTGGATCCGGGCGCGGCGACCATCGGCTCGGTCAACACGGTCGTCATCGCCGAGGACGGGACGACGACCGGCCACAACACGGACGTCACGGGCTTCGCCCGCGGGTTCGCCGAAGGGCTCGAGAACGCCCGGACGGAGCGGGTCGTGCAGATCGGGGCCGGGGGAGCGGGCCGGGCGGTCGCCTTCGCCCTGAGCAGCCTCGGGGTCGGTGAGCTCGTCATCGCCGACACGAGCGCCGAGCGCGCCGAAGCGCTCGCCGCCGACATCGGCAGCGGGGTCCGCGCGATCTCGACGGACGTCCTCGGGCCCGCGATCGTCTCGGCGGACGGGATCGTCAACGCGACGCCGGTCGGCATGGCCGCCTTTCCCGGCACCCCGTTCGACACGGACCTGCTCGAGGCGGACAAGTGGGTCGCCGATGTCGTCTACTTCCCCCTCGAGACGCAGCTGCTCAAGGAGGCGAGGGCGAAGGGATGCCGGACTCTCGACGGCTCGGGGATGGCCGTGAATCAGGCCGTCGACGCCTTCGAGCTCTTCACCGGGGTGAGGGCCTCGGCGACGCGGATGCGCGCGACCTTCCTCTCCTTCGGCGCCTGAGCCTCGGCGCCCGATCGCACGCGCCTCGGCGCCCGACCGCACGCGCCTCGGCGCCTGAACTGAGCCGGGGTCACGCGGTCCTAAGAAGACTCTCATCCGCCACCGCTCGACAAAGCCGTCGCAGTTGGGCAGTGTGATGGGAGTGGGGGGACTGACGCGGATGGTGGGCTGGGTCGTGGCCGGCCTCGTCGTCGTGCTCGCCTCCGTCACCTTCGTCATCGTCCGCAGCACCGCCCAGTCCGAACCGCCGGACCTCACCCCTGTCGAGGTCACCCCACAGCCAGCGGACACCTCGGGGTCGCCCGGGGCGAGTCCCGGTGATGAGAGCGCCGAGGCGGGCGCCTCCTCGAACGCCGACGCCGGCAGCGATGGCGGATCCTCGGCCGGCGCGGATTCCCCGGGGTCGGACGCCGCGGACGAACCGCCGAAGCGGATCGAGCGCTCCTACGAACCGGCGCCCAATCCGCCGCAGGAGCTCTCTGACGACGACGATGACGATGACGACGTCGGCGAGGGTGCGGACTCCGGCGACGACGATGCCGAGGCCGACGAGGTCGAGGACGATGATGACGGCTGAACGGCGCATCAGGCTGACCGTTCAGAATCGACTCACGATCGCCGTCGCGATCCTCTCCGTCCTCACCCTGACGATCGTCGGCTTCGTCCTCTACACCGTCGAGTCGAACAACGTCCGCACCCGCAACACCGCGACGATGTCCCAGGAGATCGCCGAGATGCGGTCGTTCGCCCAGACCGGCGTCGATCCGGAGACCGGGAGGGCCTTCACCTCGGTCGACCATCTGCTCAGCCAGTTCCTCGAGCAGAACCAGCCCAATGCCGACGAGGCGTTCTTCGCGTTCCTCACCGACGGCCGCGTCCTCTACCAGGGCGAGTCCGAACCCCTCCTGGGGAAGTCCAAGGAGTTCGAGAGGGCAGTCGCCGCGGTGGCCGCCGACGGCGGGCGCGTGGCCCTGACGATCGGGAACGCCGAGTACGAGGGATACGTGCTCCCCGTCGCGACCGACGGGGCGGGGACGACCGACGGGGCGGGGACGACCGACGGTTCGGGGACGACCGACGCGAGCACGCAGTCCACGGCTCCGCCGGCGGGCGCCGCACGGACCGATGCCGAGCCGGCACCCACGGACGCGCCGGCCCCCTCGCCCGGCACGGAGTCCTCCCCTTCCGGGACCAAGCCGGCCTCCTTCGTCGTCATGCACAACGTCTCCGCCAGCCGCGCCGACCTCACCCAGGTCATGCAGATCTACATCGTCATCGCCCTGGCCGCGGCGATCCTCATCTCCGGGATCTCCTCGATCCTCGCCCGCCGCCTCCTGGCCCCGGTCACCGAACTGCGCCGGACCGCGCAGTCGATCTCCGGCGGTGACCTCGGCAATCGGCTGAGCATCGAGGGCAACGACGACATCGCCGAACTCGGCCGGACGTTCAACGACATGCTCGACCGCCTCGAGGCCGCCTTCGTCGCCCAGCGCACCTTCCTCGACGACGCCGGGCATGAGCTGCGCACCCCACTCACCGTCCTCCGCGGTCACCTCGAGATCATGGACGTCGACGATCCCGCCGACGTCGAGGAGACCCAGTCGCTGCTGCTCGACGAGACCGACCGGATGTCGCGTCTCGTCGACGACCTGCTCGTCCTGGCCCGCTCCCGCCGTCCCGACTTCGTCCGGACCGAGACCGTCGACGTCCCCCACCTCCTCCAGGACGTGCTCGCTAAGGCCAGCGCCCTCGGCGAGCGCGAATGGGCGCTCGACGAGGTGGAGGTGACGGCGCTCCGCGCGGACCGGCAGCGCCTGACCCAGGCGCTGCTCCAGCTCGCGGCCAACGCGGTCGACCACACCGAGGAGGGCGAGACCATCGCCTTCGGGGCCCGCAGCATCGGTGACCGCGTGCATCTGTGGGTGCGCGACGAAGGGCGCGGAGTGCCGCCGGAGATCGCCGCCGACATCTTCGAGCGATTCCGCCGCGGCACCGACAAGGGCGACGGTTTCGGGCTGGGGCTGTCCATCATCAGAGCCATCGCCGAGGCGCACGGCGGTACCGTGGTCCTCGACGACACCGAGGTGGGGGCCACGTTCCGGATGATCCTGCCGAAAGGGGAAGTGTGAAGCGAATTCTCATCGTCGAGGACGAGGACCGGATCTCCGCGTTCATCGCCAAGGGACTCAAGGCCGCGGGGTTCACCTCCAGTGTGGCCGCCGATGGGCTCAGCGGACGCGAACTGGCGCTGTCCGGGGACTTCGACCTCGTCGTCCTCGACATCGGCCTGCCGCTCATCGACGGGTTCAGCGTGCTCTCCGAGCTGCGGGAGCAGCGGCCCGAGCTGCCCGTGCTCGTCCTCACCGCGCGTGACAACACCGACGACACGATCTACGCACTGGAGAGCGGTGCGGCCGACTACATGGTCAAGCCGTTCCGGTTCGGGGAGCTGCTCGCCCGGATCAAGCTGCGGCTCAGGGACACCCCCGCCGAGGCGCCCACCACCGAACTCGTCCGCGGCGACGTCCGCATCGACCTGCTCCGCCGGCAGGTGACCGCCGCCGGGAGGGACGTCGACCTGTCCGCCCGGGAGCTGTCCCTGGCCGAGATCCTGCTGCAGAACCGCGGCCAGGTGCTCTCCCGCGAACAGCTGCTCTCCCATGTCTGGGGCTACGACTTCGACCCCGGCTCCAATGTCGTCGACGTCTACATCGGGTACCTGCGGAAGAAGCTCGGCAGCGACTTCGTCACCACCGTCCGCGGATTCGGGTACCGGGTGGACTGAGTGCTGCGGCGGGCGCGGATGAGAGTTCTCTCATCCGGGTCTTAACCCCGCCTTAGACGGGAGCGCGAAGCTGGGGACCATGGCACACTTCGGCACTGCAGAGGACGAGGGCTTCACCGGCTCGGGGCACGGCTCCCTGGGTCTCGGATCGGGGACCGTGAGGATCGCCCTGTTCTCCCACGACTCCGTGGGTCTGGGCCATGTGCGACGGAACCGCGCCGTGGCGTTCTCCCTGGCCCGCGACCTTCCGCGCCTGACCGGCAAGACGGTCAGCGGTCTGCTCATCGCCGGCAATCCCGAGGCGACGAGATACTCCCTGCCGCCCGGATGGGACTGGGTCGTCCTCCCCGGCGTGGCGCCTGCCGACCACGGCTACCGACCGCGGTCCTTCGGGGAGTCGATGTCGGGGCTGAGATCGCTGCGGGCCGCCGCGATCGACGCGATCCTCACCACCGCGCAGCCGGACCTGTTCATCGTCGACCGGCACCCCTTCGGCGTCGCCGGCGAACTCACCGCGGCGCTGGCCACCGCCCGCCGCCACGGCTGCCGGACCGTCCTGGGGCTGCGTGAGGTCCTCGACACCCCGGCCGTGCTCACCGCCGAGTGGGACGCCGTCGGCGGAGCCGCCGCCGTCGCCGACTCCTTCGACCAGGTCTGGCTCTACGGCGATTCGAGCGTCTACGACGCCCGACTGACCGGGGAGGTTCCCGCCGAACTCGCCCGGATCGCGGTCGCCACGGGCTACCTCTCGCTCTCACGACCCGACCCCCTGCGCGTGCCCGCCGACCAGAGCCCGTTCGTCCTCACCGTCCTCGGCGGCGGATCGGACGGGGGAGCGCTCGCGCGCACCGCGATCCGCGCCGAGCCTCCGGCAGGCCACAGGCACCTCGTCGTCACGGGGCCGCAGATGGATCGCGGCGAAGCCGACCTCCTCGCCCACGCCGCCCATCCGCGGACGCAGGTGATCCGCCACAGCGACGACGTGCCGGGGCTGATCGCGAGTGCCTCCGCGGTCGTCTGCATGGCCGGGTACAACACCCTCGCCGAGGTGATGGCGACGTCGACGCCGGCTCTTGTCGTCCCGCGCGTGGGACGACGCGCGGAGCAGCCGAGGCGGGCGGAGGCGCTGGCCCGCGCCGGTGCGATGTCGACGAGGGCACTGGGCGAGCTCACCCCGCTCGGACTCGGCGAGTGGTTCGCCTCCCAGGTCGGACGCTCGGTGAGCCGCGAGCACATCGACCGCTCCGGGCTCAGCGTCGTGCCCCGGCTCGCGGCGCACCTCGTCGGAGCGCTGCCCACTGTCACCCCTGTCGACGCTTCCGCGAAGGAGGCCCACTGTGCCGGCTGAACCCACGACCGCCTCGGCCGGATCCATGGCTCGGCCTGCGCCGACGACCCTTCCGCTGCCGCGGAGGGGCGGGGGAGGACTGAGCGCCTATGTGCTCAAGATGTACCCGCGCTTCTCGGAGACCTTCATCGTCTCCGAGATCCTCGCCCGCGAAGCCGCGGGGGAGGAGTTCGTCATCTTCTCCCTGCGCCCGAGCACCGACGCCCGCTTCCATCCCGAACTCGCGAGGGTCCGCGCCCGCGTCATCCACGTCGAGCGGCCGTCGAGCTCCCGCGGATTCTGGGAGTCGTTCCGGTCGGCCGCCGCAGCCCTGTCAGCGACCGACGAGAGCGGAGGTCAGCACCTCGGCGCCGCGGACGAGGACCGCGATCGGCGCCTCGGTGCGGCTCTTCCCGCGCTGCTCGACCTCGACCACGACGACGCCGTGCAGGCGCTGAGCGTGGCCAGGCTCGCACTCGAGCACGGGGTCGATCATCTCCACGCCCATTTCGCCACGGTTGCGACGACCGTCGCCCGGGCCGCCTCCCTGCTCACCGGCATCCCGTACTCCTTCACGACGCACGCGAAGGACATCTTCCACGAGAGCGTCGACCTCGCCGACCTGCGCACCAAGATCGCCGACTCCCACCACACGATCGCGATCAGCGAGTTCAACCGCAGCTATCTGCTCGCGCAGGTGGGACGGGCGGAGGCGGCGAAGATCTCCCTCGTCCGCAACGGGATCGAACTCGAGCGCTTCGACCACCGTCCGCACCCGGGACCGCGCACGCCCGGGCGCCTCGAACTGCTCGCGATCGGCCGCCTCGTCGAGAAGAAGGGATTCGTCCACCTCATCACGGCGCTCGCCCGACTGCGGGACGCCGGCGTCGACGTCCACCTCGACCTCGTCGGCGACGGGCCCGTGCGCCCTCAGCTCGAGGCCGCGATCGTCGAGTGCGATCTCGGTGCCGAGGTGAGCGTGCACGGACCGCTGACGCAGGCCGAGATCCGCGACATGTACCACTCCCACGACCTCCTCGTCGCCCCCTTCGTCGTCGGATCCGATGGGAACGCCGACGGACTGCCGACGGTGCTCCTCGAGGCGATGGCGTGCGGCATCCCCTGCATCGCCGGGAACGTCACCGCTGTTCCCGAGGTCATCGAGCACGGCGTCACCGGCTGGCTCGTCGACGGGCACGACCCCGCGGCGATCGCCGGCACCATCGCCGAGGCGGTGCGCAGCGAGCAGGAGAGCCCGGGCACGTGGGAGCGGATGACGCGCCTGGCCCGCACCCGGATCGAGCTCGCCTTCGACTCGAAGCGGCAGGCCCGGGCACTGCGCGAGCTGCGCGAACGGGGAACCGGAACCGGGAGTGCCCGCGATTCCGAGACCGGTCGGGACCACTCCGGCATCCGTCGTGTCCGGTCCGGCTCCGGGCGTGCTGACCCGGGCACCGAGATCGGCACCGAACGTGTCGGCGCCGAGTCCGGCATCGGGAGTGTCGTCGCGACGGCCGAGTCCTGCCCGGGGAGTGTCATCACCGGGGCCGAACCGCGGATGAGGGAGGCGGCACGATGAGGATCGCCTACCTGCTCCTCGACCCGGGCATCGGCGTGTTCGGCACCAAGGGCGCGAGCGTCCACGTGCAGGAGATCGTGCGCGCCATGCGCGGCCTCGGCCACGAGGTCAGCGTCTTCTGCACCCGCCGCGACTCCCACGTCCCCGCCGATCTCGCCGACCTCGATGTCACCTGCCTGCCGGTGCTCAGGGGCCTCGACGCGGGGCAGCGGGAGATCGAGCTCCTGGCACTGTCCGAGTCGCTCGCCGAGGCGGCCCTCGACCAGGGGCCGTTCGACCTCGTCTATGAACGCTACTCCCTGTTCTCGACGGCCGGGGCGACGCTCGCCGAGCACCTCCGCGTGCCGCTGGTCCTCGAGGTCAACGCTCCGCTGCTCGACGAGCAGCTGAAGCATCGCGGGCTCGTCCACGTGGGGCACGCCCGCCGGACGACCGCCGCCGGCTTCGCCGCCGCTGATCGGATCAACTGCGTGAGCGGCGCCGTCGCCGACTGGGTGCGCCGCGACCACCCCGGCGTCGCAGGCGTCGGAGTCGTGCCCAACGGCGTCAACACCGACAGGATCACACCCGCCGAGGCGACGGCCCAGGCGTCCGGCGCCGCGCGCGGTCGCGCACCCGTGAGGATCGGCTTCGTCGGCACCCTCAAGCCGTGGCACGGGACCGAGAACCTCGTCGCCGCCTGCGCCCTCCTCAGCGGCCGATTCCACCTCGACATCTGCGGCCACGGCCCGCAGTCCGAGGCTCTCGCCTCCCAGGTCGCGGCCCTCGGCCTCGCCGACGCGGTGACGTTCCACGGCGCCGTGGCACCGGAGCGGATGCCCGAGCACCTGCGGCGCTTCGACATCGCCGTGGCCCCCTACCCGGCCGGGGAGAACTACTTCTCCCCGCTCAAGGTCTACGAGTACCTGGCGGCCGGACTGCCCATCGTCGCCTCGCGGATCGGGGCGATCCCCGATCTGCTCGAGGGCACCGGCGCCGCCGACCTCGTCCCACCCGGTGACGTCGGGGCGCTCGCCGATGCCCTCCAGCGCCTCGTCGACGACCCCGCGAAGCGACGCCGGATGGGTGCCGCCGCTCGCGCCGAGGCGGTGGCTCGGCACTCCTGGACGAGCAGGTGCGAGGACATCCTCGCCCCCTTCGGCCCCGCGGCCACGGGCGCGGGACCTGTCGGCCGAGTCGCGACGATGGAGACGGCATGAGCCGCCGGTCCCGCGACACGATCTCGGCGAGCGCACTGCGCCGCACCCTGCGGATCCTCCGCCCCCATGTCGGCCGCCACCGCCTGCTTATCGGCGCAGGCCTCCTCGCCCTGTTCGCCGATGTCGCCTTCCGGGTGCTCGAACCCTGGCCGATCAAGGTCGCCGTCGACGCGGTGTCCATGGCCCTGGGCGCGCAGCTCGGCGAGTCGTTCGGCCTCGGCGGCGACGTCGGGCTCACCCTGGCCGCGGCGGCGATCGCCCTGGCGGTCATCGTCGCGGGTCGCGCCGGGACCAATTACGCCTCGACGATCTGCTTCGCCCTCGTCGGCGCCCGGGTCGCGACCGAGCTGCGCTCGCGGGTGTTCGAACACGTCCAGTCGCTGTCGCTGAGGTACCACTCGAAGGCCTCGATCGGCGACACCTCCCAGCGGCTCGTCGGCGACATCGGGCGGCTCCAGGAGGTCGCCGTCACCGCAGGGCTCCCGCTCGTCGGCAATGTCGTCACCCTCGCCGTCCTCCTCGTCGTCATGGTCGTCCTCGACCCCGTCCTCAGTGCGATCGTGCTCGTCACGGCCGCGGTCTACGGTCTGCTCTCGATGGTCTCGACGCCGAAGATCACGACCGCCTCGCGCTCGACCCGCAAGGGCGAGGGACAGCTCGTCGGCTCCGCCGCGGAGGCGCTCGGCGCGATCCGGGTCGTCCAGGCCTACGGGCTGGAGAAGACGGTGGCCCGCGACTTCGCCGACGGCAACGAACGCGCGCTCAAGGCCGGTGTGCGCGCTCGCCGGCTCGCCGCCGGACTCGAACGCTCCACCGACGTCCTCGTCGGCATCTCCCAGGCGCTCGTGCTCGCCTTCGGCAGCTACCAGGTGCTGCAGCAGAGGATGACCCCCGGAGACCTCATCGTGTTCCTCATGTACCTGAAGATCGCGATGAAGCCCCTGCGTGACATGGCGAAGTACACCGGTCGCATCGCCCGCGCCGCCGCCTCGGGGGAGAGGATCGCCGACCTCCTCGACGAACCGGTCGAGATCGCCGACGCCCCCGATGCCGCGACCATGGGCCGGGTCAGCGGCGACATCGTCTTCGACCGCATCACCTCGCGCGACGGCCACGGCCGGCGGCTGTTCGACGACGTCAGCCTCCTCATCCCCGCCGGACAGCGGACCGCCCTCCTCGGCGCCTCGGGAGCGGGGAAGTCGACGCTGGTCAGCTACCTGCTGCGGTTGTCCCAACCCGAGTCCGGAGCCATCTACATCGACGGCTACGACACCCGGAACGTCACCCGCTCGTCGCTGCGCGCCAACGTCTCCGTCCTCCTCCAGGAGTCCGTCCTGTTCGCCGCGACCGTGCGGGAGAACATCCGCTACGGTCGCCTCGACGCCACCGACGCCGAGGTGGAGGCCGCCGCTCGTGCCGCGCAGGCCGATGAGTTCATCCGCAGTCTGCCCGACGGCTATGACACGGTGCTCGGCAACCGCGGCGACACCCTCTCCGGCGGTCAGCGGCAGCGGCTGGCGATCGCCCGGGCCCTGGTCCGCGCCGCCCCCATCGTCGTCTTCGACGAGGCGACCTCCGGGCTCGACCCGCGCACCCGCGCGCTCGTCACCGAATCGGTGCAGTCCCTGACGGAAGGACGCACGAGCCTCGTCATCACCCACGACGCGTCGATGATCCGCGGTCTCGACCGGGTCGTGTGGCTCGAGGACGGGACGATCGTCGAAGACGGGCCCCCGGACGTTCTGGCCGGCGATCCCGACTCCCGGTTCGCCCGGTGGCTGTGCGCGCAGGAGAGCGACCCGGGTCTCGATGCGGTGCGAGGTTCGGCATGAGCGTGGACGCCGGCCGCAGAGTGTCCGCATACGCCGGGCTGCCGTTCATCGACGAGATCACCACCGCGGCGGGGCTCTCGGAGTGGATCGGGACCGCGGTGAGGCCGTACCGGATCAGGGTCAAGCCCGGCCACGGAGCGCTGCTGGCATGGCGGCGTGAGAGCGACCAGGGCATCGCCGGCGACTGGGGGTGGGCCGCGATCGTCACCGACCCGGCCAAACTGTCCAACATCCGCCGCCGCGCCGACCGCCGCGGCACGCCGGTCACCGTCCACGCAACGAGCGGCGGCCACGACGGCCCGGCGGTGCTGCTCAGCGGCGAGCTCCCCGGCGACCCGAAGCTCGGGAAGGCGATCGTCCGTGCCGGTTCCGGATACTCCACGTCCGCCGAGGTGCTCCGCTACAACCCCGGGCGCCGGCTCCTCCTGCACTCGGGCACCGAGGTGGTGCGCATCAGCGTCAGAGGCGGCAGCCATGTTGTCGCCGCGTCCCGGCAGTGGCGGGAGTGGGGACTGCCCACGCTGCCGGTCGAGTCCATCGG
The DNA here is from genome assembly GCF_003315415.1 of Brevibacterium sanguinis. Lineage (GTDB taxonomy): Bacteria > Actinomycetota > Actinomycetes > Actinomycetales > Brevibacteriaceae > Brevibacterium > Brevibacterium celere_A. Next base: position 293,116 of record NZ_QNSB01000004.1, on the reverse strand, counting down.
CGGTCACGGCACCTCCGTGCGATCCCCGTGGTGGGGTCGCGGCGACCTCGCCGACGCTCCCGATCCCGCGGTCGCCGCCGCGGTCGGCGAGGCCGTCGCACACCTCCACTCCCGGGCCCCGGCGCAGGCTCTCGGGAGGGAGTCCCGGCGGCGCGACCTGGAGACGGAGCTGCGGTCCGCGGGGAGCCGTCTCCTCGCTCTGACTCCCGAGCTCGGGGCCGACATCCGGACCATCGTCGGCGCCCTGGCAACCCGGCTGAGCGCTGAGTCCGCCGAGGCGGAACCGGTCCCGATCCACGGCGACCTCAGCCCCGATCAGGTGCTCGTCGACGGTGATGAGTTCCGGATCATCGACCTCGATCGCGTGGGCATCGGCCCTGTCGGCATCGACATCGGAACCTGGGCGGCTGCCTGCCGTCTCAGCGGCCACGACGCCATGGAACGCGCCTTCCTCGACGGCTGCGCCCGCCGGGGCGGAGTCGCCGTCGACGTCGAGGCCTGGTGCGCACGCGCCCTCGTGGTCGCCGCGATGGAGCCCTTCCGCCGGTGCGCACCCGACTGGCGGAGTCGGACGAGGGCGATCGTCGACCTCGCGAAGGAGGCCCTGAGCCGATGACGATCGACACCCCGGCGACGATCGACACCCCTGCGACGATCGACACCCCTGCGACGATGACGACAGGTGTCCCGGAGACGATCGACGTCGACGGGGCCGCATGGTCGGTGCGCCGTGCGTGGCCCGCGGGTGAGGGCCGTGTCGCGATCGAGGCCGCGCTCGGGGAGCGGATCAGGGCCGGCATCCAGGAGGACGGCCGCCTCACCCTGCTCCCGCCGGGAGAGGATCCGAAGCTGCCCGGACTGGCCCGGGTTCTCGGTGAGGGCGTGCCGGTTCTCGGTGCGGGCGCGCACCGGGAGGCTCCGGCGCGACAGGTCCCGCCGGTGGTCCCGTCGGGACCGGTTCCGGCGCGACAGGTCCCGCCGGGACAGGTCCCGCCGCGGGTGGTCTCCCACCGTCCGGGCCGCCGCGCCGTCGTCCGGCTCGCCGACGGGACCTACGCCAAGTGCGTGCGTCGCGGAAGGGCCCGCGGGATCGTCGACGGGATCCGCCGGGCGCAGCCCTTCGCGGCGGGATTCCGGATGCCCGAGCTGATCTCCGTCGACGAGTCGACGGTCGTGCTCAGCCGGCTCATCGGCACCGAGCTCCACGATCCCACCCGTCTGAGCGCGGGGCAGTGGGAGCGCGCATGGGCCGAGGTGCTCGACGCCTGGGCTCGCGCCGGCTCGCCCGCCGCGGCCTCCGCCGGCGACTCCGCGACCGGATTCACCAGCGGTCCCACGAGCCGATCCGCCGGCGACTCCGCGACCCACACCGCCGACGACGAGATCCGCGTGCTGCGGGAGTGGAGGGTCAGGGCAGACCGCTGTCTCGGTCCGCTCCTCGGCGCCCCGGTGGTCGCCGCTCTCGACCGGGGGATCGACGCGGTCGCGGTCGATCTGGCCGCCTCGGCGGGCGTGTGGGGACCCCTCCATCGGGACCTCCACGACAAGCAGCTTCTGTGGGACCCGGTCCGGGGGCCGGGACTCCTCGACGTCGACACCGCCTGCACGGGCGAACGGGAGCTCGACCTGGGCAACCTCCGCGCGCACGCGCTGTGGCGCCGTCACCAGGGGATCTGGTCGGACGAGCACGCCGAGGTCGTGGTCCGGGGGATCGCGGAGACCGCCTCGGCGATCGGGGCCGCCGACGCCCTCATCGATGCGTACACCCGGGCGGCGCTGCTGCGGCTCGTCTGCGTGTACGCGTTCCGGCCCCGGTGGAGGGCGCGGATCGGAGCGCTCATCGACGCAGCCGGCGGATGACCGGGCCCGGCCGGCGAGCCCGCCGCCGGCGCATGCCCGGGTGGGGAACGGGCACGGTGTCGACTCAGATCGTCTCGAGCAGCCGCTCCTCGGCGATGAGCTCGCGGGCGAGGACCTTGTAGCCCTCGCTGTCGAAGAACACCGTGATCCGGTCGTCCTCGGCGCTCATGACGATCCCCTCACCCCACTCGGCATGTCGCACCCGGGTCTGGACCGGGTACGGATCGCCGTCGATGGCCTCGGTGGCCTCGGACAGTCCGGCCGCGCAGGTGTCGCAGTTGCCGCACGGCTCGTCGAGCGGTTCCCCGAAGTAGCCGAGGAGGTACTGCCGGCGGCAGCCCCGCGTCTCCGCATAGCCGCGCATCATCTCGATCCGCGATTCGTCGATCCTCTCCCGCAGGTCGGCCTGCTCCTTGGCCCGGAGCGCCGCCTCGTCGCCGGAGCCGGCGAATCGCGGAGAGAGGGTGTTGCCCGAGCCGCTGCGGTCGACGACGACCGCGTCGTGGAGCAGCCCGAGGAGACCGCTCACCTTGCGCGGGCTCTCCTCGAGGGTCCTGGCGAGGTCGGCGTTGCGCACCGGTCCGTCCGCCGACCGCAGGGTGTCGACGATCCTGCGCACGAGGTCGGCATCGGGATGCCTGGCGACGAAGAACCGGCGCAGGCCCAGGTCCTCGGGGCGGTAGTGCAGGTGGACCGTCGCCGGCTCGCCGTCGCGGCCCGCACGCCCGATCTCCTGGTAGTAGGAGTCGAGTGACTCGGTGACGGCGGCGTGGACGACGAAGCGCACATCGGGCTTGTCGATGCCCATGCCGAATGCGCTGGTCGCGGCGACGACGTCGAGACCGTCGTCGAGGAACTCCTCGTGCACCCGTGTCCGCTCCTTGGCCGGCAGCCCCGCGTGGTAGGCGGCGGCCCGCAGTCCCTGCTTGGCGAGGGCGGCCGCGTACTCCTCGGCCGCGCGTCGGGTCGCGACGTACACCAGACCCGGCGCGGTCTCAGCGCCCACCTGCTCGATGACGGCCGCACGCTTGGCGTCCTCGGACTCGTGCCGGGTGACGCCGAGCCGCAGGTTTGGTCGGTCGAAGCCGCGGGTGAGGACGAGCGGGTCGCGGAATCTCAGGCGCTCGACGATCTCGTCGCGCACGGGTGGGGCGCCGGTCGCGGTGAGCGCGAGAGTCGTCGGATGGCCGAGCTGCTCGATGACCTCGCCGAGGCGCAGGTAGTCCGGGCGGAAGTCGTGGCCCCACGCGGACACGCAGTGGGCCTCGTCGACGACGAACAGCGAGACGCCGACGGCGCGGAGCTCGTCGACGACCTCGGGCTTGCCCAGCTGCTCGGGTGCGAGGAAGACGAACTCGGACTCACCGACGGCCAGGGTCCTGAAGGCGTCCTCGTTGCGCGAGCGGCTCTGCGCCGAGTTCACGGCGACCGCCTCGGGGGCGTCGGGCGCGTTCTCCAGGCCCTCCATCTGATCGAACTGGAGGGCGATGAGGGGAGAGACGACGACCGTCGGCCCCGGTTCGAGCATCCCGGCGATCTGATAGATCCCCGACTTGCCGTAGGCCGTGGGCATGACGCAGAGCGTGTCGCGGCCGGCGGCCAGGGCCTCGATCGCGTCCTCCTGCCCGTTGCGCAGCCGGTCCCAGCCGAAGGCCTGGGAGGCAAGGTCGCGTGCGCGATCGCCGATGGATGTCATTTATCCGACGATGGTGCACCCGCGCCCGTCGCGCAAGGGGGGGTCAGCCTCGGAAGTCCTCGGGGTCCACGCCCTCGATGAACTTCTTGAACTCGGCGAGCTCGTCCTCGGCCTCGTCGTCTGCCGCACTCTCATCGATGAGCGAACCGGGGATGCCGGCCTCCTCGAGCACCTCATCGGCGACGAACAGGGGAGCGCCCATGCGGACGGCCAGGGCGATCGCGTCCGATGGCCGGGCGTCGACGACATGGCGACCGGCAGGGCCCGTGAGGGTGATCGCCGCGTAGAAGGTTCCGCCGTCGATGCGCTGCACCTCGACCTCGGCGACACCGGCGTCGAGGGTGTCGAGCAGCGTCTTCATGAGGTCGTGGGACAGCGGGCGCGGGGCGTGGGCGCCCGAGGCGCCGATGAGGATCGACGTCGCCTCCTGCTCGCCGATCCAGATCGGAAGCACACGGGACTCGCCGAGGTGCTCGAACAGCGGCTTGAGCAGCACGATGTGCTGCTGCTTGGCGTCGAGCGCGACGCCGAGGACTTGCACCTGAACCATGACGGCCCCCGTCCATGAGCGGATACTGCCATCGTAACGCCGGACGGCTCGTGTCCGGGGCGTCGTCTACCGTGAATGCCCACACGGACCCGGATGCGGGCCCGGAGCATCGCCGCTCCAGGGCGGCTTGAGGGAAGGACGGACCGATGACGGTCACGGACACGCACACGCAGAGCAGCGCGGGCAGGCCGAGCAGCGCGAGCACGGGGGAGGAGGCCGCAGGTCCGGTCGAGCGGACCGCTGCCGAGGCCGCTCCGGGCGGCAGCGGGAAGGAGGCCGCCGACCTGCTGCGATTCCCGGACAGCCTCGCGCTGTGCATCATCGCGGCCGTCTTCACCACCGGGTCGAACCCCCATGCCGTTCGCAACGTCGTCCGGCGCTATGTCTCCAGGCACGGGCGCAGTGACGGGGCGAGGGCGCTGCAGTACTCGATCGCCGGAGTCGGCGGTGCCCGACCCTGGGCCGTCGAGGTGGTGGAGAACCGGAAGCCCGCGAACACCCACCCCGGCGCGCCGCTCAAGGCCGAGGTGATCGAACGGGCCGTGCAGCTCATGGTCGACCTCGACATCGACACCGTTCCCGATCTCCGGGCGGCGGTCACCGAGTCCCCGGAGGCGAACCCGGTGCTCGAGGGGTGGACGCGGCTTCCGAGCCAGAGTTCGGGGGCGACCTACCGGCACCTGCTGACGATCGCGGGTCTCGTCCCCGAACCCTGAGGCTCTCGGCCCCCGACGACGTCAGCCCGGGATGCTGACGACCTCAGCCCCGGGGACGTGAGGCTCTCAGCCCTGGGTGCTGCGGCGGGCGTCGCCCCAGATGTCGATGCCGGCGTCGACGGCGTGCGTGTCGATCTCGGTGAGTTCCTCGTCCGTGAATGGCTCGGCCTCGAGGGCGCCGACGTTGTGGTCGAGCTGCTCGACCCGGCTGGCACCGATGACCAGCGAGGACACCCGGTCGTCGCGCAGCGCCCAGGCGAGTGCCATCTGCGCCAGGGACTGACCGCGACGCTCGGCGATCGCGGCGAGGGCGCGGATGTGCGTGATGTTGTCCTCGGAGAGGAACTCCTCCTTGAATGACGGAGTCCCCTTCCCGGCACGCGAGTCCTCCGGCACACCGCCGAGGTACCTGTCGGTGAGCAGACCCTGGGCCAGAGCGGAAAACGCGATGACGCCGAGTCCCTCTGATTCGGTCGTGTCGAGGAGCCGATCGGTCTCGATCCACCTGTTGAGCATCGAGTACGAGGGCTGGTGGATGAGCAGCGGCGTGCCGAGCTCGCGCGCGATGGCGGCGGCAGCGCTCGTGTCTGCGGCCGAGTAGGAGGAGATCCCGACGTAGAGGGCCCGACCCGAGCGAACGGCGGCGTCGAGTGCCGCGACCGTCTCCTCGAGCGGAGTCGAGGCGTCCGGGCGGTGCGAGTAGAAGATGTCGACGTAGTCGAGGCCCAGCCTGCCGAGCGAGGCATCGAGACTGGAGAGCAGGTACTTGCGGCTGCCGCCGGGGCCGCCGTAGGGACCCGGGTGCATCGCCCACCCGGCTTTGGTCGAGATGACCAGCTCGTCCCGGTAGCGACCGAGGTCCTCGCGAAGCAGACGGCCGAAGTTCGTCTCCGCGGATCCCGGGGGCGGACCGTAGTTGTTGGCGAGGTCGAAGTGCGTGATGCCGAGGTCGAAGGCGCGTCGAACGATGTCGCGCTGGTTCTGGAACGGGACGTCATCGCCGAAGTTGTGCCACAGGCCCAGGGACAGGGCCGGCAGGACGAGCCCTGAACGGCCGACCCGGCGGTAGGTCATCGAATCGTAGCGGTCGGCGGCGGCCTGATGCACTGGTGCTCCTTCGGACGGATTGTCGGGTCGATCGGTGTACCGGTGGAACGCCTCGACGCGGGGGAGTTTCCTCGCGCCGTGACCAGTCTAGTCCGCCGGGCCCGACGAGCCTCGGAGCGCGACCTGGTCGGCTCCACCGCCCAGACCCTCGGCACGGGCGCGGACGATGGCCGCGGAGCGGTCACGCAGGGACAGCTTCGCGAGCACGGTCGCGATCGTGTTGCGCACGGTCTTGGGGCTGAGCGAGAGCCGGGCGGCGATCGCCGTGTTGTCGAGGCCGGCGGCGACGAGGTCGAGGACCTCGCGCTCCCGGGGAGTGAGCTGGGGGAACGGCAGCCGCGTCGCCCGCTGCCCGCCCACGACATAGTCGAGCGCGTGCGCAGCGACGCTCGGCGAGAGGATGAGCTCGCCCGCGGCCACGGCTCGCACGGCCCTCTCGACCGAATCGGGAGGGGCCGACTTCACGAGGAAGCCCCGCGCGCCGGCCCTCACCGAGGCGACGACCGCGTCATCGTCCTCGTGCATCGTCACCACGAGGACCCTGAGGCCCGGATGCGTGTGGAGCAGCTCGCGGGTGAGGTCGGCCCCGGACCCGTCGCCGAGGTCGAGGTCCATGAGAACGACATCGACCTCGGCGGCACCGATCCTCTCGATCCGCCGATCCGCCTCTCCAGCGCCGGGGAGTCCGAAGAGCTGACGGGCATGGTCCGCGCTCGATGCCTGTCCGATCACGGCGATCCCCGGAAGGGAGTTGAGCAGGGCGGTCATCCCCATGCGGAAGACCGGATGATCGTCGATGACGACGACCCCGATCGGGCGGTCCTCGCGCGCCGGGTTCCCGGACGCCTGAGCAGTCATGATGTCTCCTCCCGCGGATTCAGCGGCAGCCGGGTGCGGACGAGGGTTCCGCCGCCGGGGGCCGGTCCGGTGGCGAAGCTGCCGCCCAGCTCCTCGACGCGTTCGCGCATCGACACGGTCCCGACGCCGTCGGGGGCATCCGCCGCTCGGCCCACCCCCTGATCCCAGCAGTCGACGAGGATGCCCTCGGGCCCCCCGTCGCCTGCGAGCGAGGCGTCCCAGTCGACCCGAGCAGTCGACCTGTCGACGCCGGAGTGCCTCGAGCTGTTGAGGGAAGACTCGGCGATGACCGCATAGGCCGCGGCGGCCACCCGGTCATCGAGCCGGCGCAGGGAGTCGGGATCCTCGACGAGCAGTCCCTCGACCTCGAGGGTGAAGCCCGTCTGCGCGTAGCGGGCGGCGAGTTCGTCGACGGCGGCCGCGAGACCGCGTTCCTCGAGGATCGGCGGAAGCAGGCTGCGGGAGACCATCCGGATGTCCTGGACCCGCTGGGCCGCCTCGGTCTGCAGTGCCGCGAGAAGCTCATCGGCGGCAGCGGGGTCCGCGGGGAGGATGTTACGGGCGCCCTGGATGCCCAGGTGCAGCCCGGAGAGCCAGGGCCCGATCCCGTCGTGGAGCTCACGCCGGATCAGCTGGCGTTCGGCCAGGCGCGCCCGCGTGGTCGCCTCTCTGGCGCGGTCGGCGGCGACCGCCGACCGCGTCGCGGCGTCCTTGGCGGCGGTCACCTCGGCGGTGGCCTGGATGAGGCTGAGTCCCACGGCGAGGAGCGGCTCGATCCGGTCGAGGGCGTCGAGGGTGCGCCGGTCGAGCCGCTCACCCGGTCGCGGGGTGAAGCTCAGTGTTCCCAAGCGGTCCTCGATCCCGGCGTCCGAGTCGGCGCGGCGGGTCACCGTCCGCTCCTCGGGTGGGCTCGTCGGGGTGCCCCAGTGTCCGGCGGTCTCGCCGTCGGGAAGCGTCAGCGTCGCGGACTCGAGGCGCAGGGTCTCTCCGACCGCTGCGGCCAGCCGGTCGAGGAGCTCGGCGGGCCGACTGCCCGTGGACAGGGTCGCGCCGATGTGGAGTGCGGCGCGACCGGCGGAGGCGGCCTCGCCCCACACCAGCCGACGCACCCGGGCGCCGAGGAGGGACCTGACGGGTTGGACGGCGAGGACGACGCCGACGGCGGCGACCAGCTGGGCGATGGCCGAGCTGCCGACGAGTCTCGACGCCGTCCACACCAGGGCGGCGTAGACGACGACCATGATGAGGGTGAGCAGTCCGGCCAGCACTCCTCGGCTCACTGCCAGGTCGATGCCCCACAGCCGATTGCGCAGCACGGTGACGAGCAGTGCGCCCGGGAACAGGGCCTGGCAGGCGAGGTGGGAGATCGGGACGAGGAAGAGGACGCCTTCCGAGGTGTACGGGACGAGCAGCAACGGCAGGAACGACAGCGCCATCACCGCGGTGCCCAGTGCGAGGAGACCGAGGCCGTCGCGCTCGCCCACCGGACCCAGGCGGTGGCGCCAGAGCACGGCGGCGGCCGTGACGAGGCCCCAGACCACGACTGCGACGAGGATCGGGGCATTGTCGCTCATGGGGAAGGCGAAGCGCTGCACGGTCAGCGCCGCGGTGACGACGATCCCCACGGCCGGACCGGCCGCGGCGAAGCGGGTGAGGGGTGTCTCTCGGACCAGCCACGGGACGACGAGGAACAGGGCGAGGGTGCCCGGCACCCACGCCGAGCCGAAGAGCCCGAACCCGAGCGCTTCGGCGGGGAGCCGGTTCGCCACGGCGAACGACGCCCATCCGCCTCCCAGAGCGGCCAGGCCTCCGCCGACAGCGGTGAGCGCGATGAGCCAGGCGACGATGTGGCCGCGTCGGGAGAGGATGACGGCCGCGACCGTGCCGTAGACGAGTCCGACCATGGCGTCGACGGCGAGGAACAGCGCATCGGGAGTGAGCGGGACCCGGCTGGCGATCTGCAGCACCACCCCGGCCACCGCCGGCAGCGCTGCCGCGATGAGCACCGCGATTCCCGCCCGGGGGCGTCCCACCCGGCGGACGGGCGTCGTCGCGGAGACGGACGTCGTCATGACTGAACAGTACCCCGCGGGCTGACCCGGCGGAACACCCTGCGATGGGGCCATCGCAGGGTGGTCGGCAGTCTCCGGTCGCCGAGGCGCGCCCACGGTCACCGGCGATCGCCGAGGGCGAATCCGAGGGAGGCGATGAGCACCCAGACCGGACCGATGAAACCGGCCAGGTACTGGAAGGGGGAGACCCCGGTGAGGACGATGAGCACGCCGAGGACGAGCGAGACGACTCCGATCCACTTGTGGACCGCTCCGTGCCGCAGCGAGGCGGCGGCGACGGCGATCGCCGAAAGCCCGGTGCCGACCCACAGCCAGGGGATCGTCCCGACCCAGTCCGTGTAGAACGCGACGGATTCGGGCACGTACATCGAGGTGTCCGAGAAGCCGAGGGCGAACTGGGTGTTGAGCCCGCTGCCGAGGAGCAGGGCGGCGGCGGTGAGGATGATCCCGCCGAGGGCGATCTGCCCGTGCAGCCCGCTCGCCGGTCCCTGCTGGTCGAGCCGGCGCTTGAGTCCGGCGCCGAAGACCGGCAGGGCGAGGAAGGTGAGCATCGACAGCACATGGAAGACGATGAACGCGGACTGCTTGCCCGCGGCGTCGGCGAGGATCGCCTCGGCGTCTCCCGCCGAGTTCGCCCAGTCGATCGAGGTGGCCAGCGACGCCTGGATCGTGGCGATGCCGAGCGCTCCGGCAGCGACCCCGATCCAGGCCCAGGTCCGGGGAGGACGGAACTCCGGCGGCCGCGGCCGGGAGCCGGCGACGGCGTCGGTCGGGGCGACGGGCGCGGGGCGGCGGTCGTTGCCGGGAGTGGTGTTGGCGTCGGGAACGGTGGACATGAGACCTCCTGCGTGAATGCCCTGCCGCTGATCGGCGGGGTGCGTGAGGTCCACGGTCCTCCGTCCGGTGTCCCGGGCACCAGGGCCCGGCGCCCGGAACTCCGGGCGGTTCAGCCCTCCAGCCGCCGGTGCAGGACCGCGTGCGCCAGATCGAGGACGGCCGGGTTCTCCGTGAGGTCGAATCCGGCGTTGGCGGCGAGGAACTGCCCGTCGAACGCGAGTGCGCTTCGTCCGTGGGGCGGGCAGAGGCGACGCGCGACGGCACCCGTTAGCATGGTGGGGACAGTTGCCTGCGGGACGACCCGCCGGTGGGAGCACGAGCTGGGACGGCCCTGCAGAAGCCCGGATGAGCGTTGACGCAGACACTTCGACAAACGACATTCCGAACCGTTCTCACTCCGACCGCCCTCCTCCGACTGGGACTGGGCTGGGGCGCCTTCCTCCTCACGATCATCGCTGGACCGGCCCTCTCCGCGTCCCTTCCCGGGCCCGCCCTCGTCGCGGTCCTCACCGCGATCGTCGTCGTCATCGTCGTCTGCGCGTTCGGGGTCGTGGCCGAGGCCGAGCATCTGGCCCACCGCCTCGGCGACCCCTACGGCACCCTGGTGCTCACCCTGTCGATCGTGCTCATCGAGGTCATCCTCATCTCCGCGGTGATGCTGGGGCCCGGCGAGCACGCGACGATCGCGCGCGACTCCGTCATGGCGGTGTCGATGATCATCCTCAACCTCGTCGTCGGCGCGGCCCTGCTCGTCGGCGGGCTGTGCCATGCCCGGCTCCGGCCCAACCGGGCGGGGGCGTCGGCGTACCTGTCGATGCTCGTCGTCCTCACGGCCGTGGCGTTCGCCCTGCCCGCGGTGATCGGCGCGAGAGGGGAGTACTCGGCGGCTCAGGAGGTCCCGATCATCGTCCTCACGGTGATCCTCTACGCCTTCTTCCTGGTCAGGCAGATGGGTGCCCAGAGCGAGGACTTCCGGGAGGTCGCCTCGGCGTCGTCGCCCACATCCGCCGAGGCGGTCCCCGCGTCGATCGTTCAGGTGCTCTCCGTCCACCGCGCCGAGGTGATCGCGCGGACGGTGGTGCTCGTGCTCACCGTCGTCCCCATCGTCCTCCTCTCCCATGACATGGCCGCCCTCCTCGACGACGGGCTCGGCCGGGTGGGGGCGCCGACCGCGCTGTCGGGGATCCTCATCGCGATGATCGTCTTCCTGCCCGAGACGATCACCACCATCCGCGCCGCGCACATGGGAGAGATCCAGAGGGTGAGCAACCTGTGCCACGGGGCGCTCGTCTCGACGGTGGGGCTGACGATCCCGGCGGTGCTGGCGATCGGCCTGCTCACCGGGCAGAGCGTCGTCCTCGCCGAGACCCCCGCGAACCTCGTCCTCCTCGGAGTCACCCTCCTGCTCACCCTCACGACGTTCGGCGGCGGCCGGGTCACGGCTCTCCACGGCGCCCCGCACCTGCTCCTCTTCGTCCTCTACGCCCTCAGCGTCTTCGCCTGAGGCGCCTGTGCCGCCTGCAATGAGGTGATCTGCTCTCCCGCGGCAGTGAAGTTCGAGGGGGCGAGCCAGGCCTCGAAGGCCGAGCGGACCCGCGGCCACTCCGTGTCGAGCAGAGAGAACCAGGACGTGTCCCGATTGCGTCCCTTGACCACCTGAGCCTGGCGGAAGGTCCCTTCGAACGTGAATCCGAGTCGAGCCGCGGCCCGCAGCGACGGCTCGTTGAGCGAGTTGCACTTCCATTCGTAGCGCCGGTAGCCGAGGTCGTCGAAGGCATGGCGCATGAGGAGGTACTGGGCCTCCGTCGACGCCGGGGTGCGCTGCAGCAGCGGCGAGAACGCGACGTACCCGACCTCGATGGCACCGTTCTCCGGATCGTGGCGCATGAGGGAGAGCGTGCCCAGGGCGCGCCCGGTCCGGGTGTCGACGACCGCATAGTGGCGCGGGTCGGTCTGCGCGGCGGCATCGATCACCCAGGCGTGATGGTCCTCGACGGAGTCGAAGGGTCCCACCGGCATGTACGTCCAGTCGCGGCCGTCCGGTGCGGACGAGTGCGCGGCATAGAGGTCCTCGGCATGCCGGTCCGGATCAAGGCGCTCGAGCACGCAGTATCGGCCCTCCAGCCGCTGCGCGTCGGGCAGCCGGGCCGGTCTCCAGTCCGACAGCGCCTCACCGATCGGCTGACCGTACTCGTTCGTCTCCATCGCGTTCGTCACCATCGTGGTCTCCCGCCTCTCCGCCGTCACCTGTCCGCCGACCCGTGATCGGGAGCCAGTCCCTCTCCCGAGGGCGCGGCGCTGGCCGGGACCGCATCGTAGGTCACCCAGTGCGTGCGCGCGGCGACCTGGTCGTAGAGCGCCTGGGCCTGATGGTTGTCCTCCGCGGTGATCCAGCGGACGACCGAGCGCCCCTCGGCTCCGGCGATCTGCTGCAGTCGGGAGATCAGGGCACGGGCGGCGCCGCGGCCGCGCGCCTCGGGGGCGGTGAAGAGATCATCGAGCCAGATCCCGACGGTTCCGGTCGAGGGGCGGGAGAACCGGCGGAAGTGGGCGAGGGCCACGACTTCGCCCTGGGCCTCGGCGACGAGACCCTGGCATTCGTGGTCGGGATCGGTCAGCCATGACCACACGCGTGAGACGACGTCCTCGGAATCCTGGAGCCGGTAGAACTCGCGGTAGCCGCGGAAGAGCTCACGCCAGCGAGGCTCGTCGGAGCCCTCGAGCGGACGGACGGTGGTCGGGTGCTGTGGCATGGCGGATCTTCCTCGTCGATCGATGGGACACGTCAAGACTAGGAGAGCACGTGCCGCGGGGGATAGCCCCCATGCGAACGACGGCTGGCTCCAAGGTGACGCAGAGGCGCGACGCGTAGGGTCGAAGACATGAACAGCATCTTCAACGCAATCCGGAAATCAGGCTACCGACGCGGACCGCAGAGGCTCGTCGGCGGCATCGCAGGAGGACTCGCCAAGTCACTGGGGATGAATGTGTGGCTCGTCCGCCTGCTCACCCTCGTGGCCTCCCTGCTGCCGGTCATCGGGATCGGCGCCTACCTCATCGCCTGGGTCCTCACCCCGTGGCAGGACGGTTCCATTCCCCTCGAACGCTCCCTCGGACGCGGGTCCATCGGGCGCTGACGAGCCGCTCAGCCGCGCAGCGGTCCTCGCTCGGCGCAGGCGGCGTCGAGCTCTGCGGTCAGGGCCTGACGACCCGCGTCGTCCCAGTGCAGAGCCGCTGGAGTGGTCTGGAACAGTGTCACCCGCCAACCACCGGGGGTGGACGCGGCCACGACAGTCTGCCGTGCGTTCGCCTCGGGGTTGATCTCGTCCGCTCCCGGCGGGACCATTCCGGCATCAGCGAGGAGCACCGAGGCGTCGCCCGCCCTGCGGACGGAGCGGACGATCGCGACATAAGCGGCCGTGGGGTGATCGGCGAAGATCGGAGTGAGATGGTCGAGGATGGCCTCTCGACCGTCGGCCACGCTGCCGTCGAAACCGATCAGCAGGCCATCGTCCGAGAAGCACTCGGCCATCGCCGCGTCATCGCGACTGTTCCAGGCGGTGAGCAGCCGTCGGTGCAGCTCGGAGACCGCCTCATCGTCGGACATGCGGATCCTCCCTCGAACCATGGATCGACTCGAACCGTCGATCGTTCGGTGCCGATTCTAGTGGGCGGCATTCCGCTGTCGGAAAGGCCGATGCGGCACGGTGGCATCGGGCCGGCCCGGCGACAGCCGGTCCGGTCGATTCCGGTGCCGCGTTCCTCGGCGGCATAATGGAACGATGTGGATCGGGTGGATCGAATTCGACCTGCGACTGGGCGACGTGCATTCGCTGAAGGCCAAGCGGGCCGTGGTGCGTCCGATCCTGGCAGGGATCAGGCGCAGGCATGACGTCTCGGTGGCCGAGGTCGACCACCTGGACCTGTATCGGAGAGCCGCCATCGGAGTGGGCCTGGTCGCTGCGGACAGCGGTCGCGTGGTCGAGATCCTCGACCAGGTCGAGCGCTACGTCGCCGAACTCCCCGAGGTCGAGCTCCTCTCGGCCCGCCGACAGCTGCGGAGCAGCGACGACTGATCGAGTGGCATCGAGGCGGGCAACCTCATCGCCCTCTCGTAAAGATATCGAGGCGTGCGCGGCCCGGCGATCAGAAAATCGCCCGGCGTTCAAACTCGTCTGAACGTCCAGGATCGAGCCGCGCTGGTGGATGCCTAGGCTGCCGAAGTGCCTGTAAACGAGTTGGCTGAGCGCTTAAAGGTGCACCGCGCCACCGTGTAGGGCCAAGTTCGATCACAGAACCGAAGCACTAAGGGGAGTAGGAATTTTACTGGTCTGTCGCGGGAAGAAGTCGAGGCCAGTATCCAGGCAGGGCGATGCGAATCTGCGCGCCGCCAGAGTCAGGATCTGTTATGACGAACTAGCAGACCTTGACGCCAAGTATCGTGTCTCGCTCGACATTGAGTCGATTGCCCAGGGGGATGGGGGAGCCACCTGAGTATCCGTTAAACGCGTAAAGTGTGAGCGAAACGGTTTGGCGCGAGTCGAAGTTTCGTCGTTCGCTCATCCCGTGCAACATACTCGTTCCAGGTGTGGCTGGTAAACGTCAGTCGCGGCAGGTTGTCCCGATTCCTTGGAATGAACCGTCGCGTTGAGCATGACGGCTATACGCAGGGGGAACATTGCAAGCATGGCGAAGCAGTGTATAGATCTTTGCATAACATCAATATGATTTTGCCTCGTGCTGGGCCCTCTCGTTGAGGATAGTGGAATGAGAATTTCCCCCTCACGCTTTTGGGCGGTGAGGGCGTATTTCTCATTGGCTTACGATCTATCCTCATTCTCTCCTTCGGAGGCTAGTTTCTCCTCATAGGCTCTAAAGTGCTGACGCATGTGCTTCAGGTTTTCAGTGTTCGCGCCCTCGTTGACGTATTCTCTCGTGATAGGAAGGGCATAAACTGGCCCGAAGTGCGACGAGTCGTTAACCATCCAATGACCGACCCTGCTAGAGACAGGTGATATCACTTCGGGTGCGAAGCGTGCTTCGATAGTATCTATGACTCCAACTCCTCGCGGATCAAAAACGGTGATCCATAGCCATATATCGCCGCCAGGCCGGGGAGGCTCTGGGTTGCTATACGCATCGGCCCATTCTCCCACGGTATGACCGTCTGCCCATTCGAATAGAGCGGCAGCGCCGGGAGGTAAAATCGCCTCTGAATTTATTGAGTTGTCTGTGAGGTGCGGCAGCGGGGTGAATTCTCCTGTTATGAAGTTAACTCCCTCTATGAATCGCCATTGTGTTTCCAAGCGCACGCGCGCACTTGTTTCCCCTTCGTTAATTAGCGCTCCACGCCCTCGGAACCAGAGAAACGTCCCGCTGTCTTGCGGGAAGACAAATTCGTGACTTTTATTCCGTGGAGTTTCGGTGGCTTGACGATCGAGGAGCCGGTTATCATTTGCGTAGGGAATTCCTGTTTGGGCAGTGTTCCAGTATGGTCCTTCCGGCTTCTCGAAGAACGCAACCACGCGGGGTGCAAACTGATCAACCCGCGCCCGGATAGATTCTCGGTGTACATCGACTGCGGCGCTAGCTGATTTCTCGCCGGAGGTTGCTTGCCTCGCGCTAATCTTTAATTGCTGCTCGTTTGCTTTAATCTGTCGTCTGGTGATGCACCCTTGCCAAATCGCCGCAATTGCAAGAACCATCGTGCCAGCCGCTGTGGTCAGTGTCAGCCAGTCCCCGGGTGCCCATGTACTGTCAACCATTCCTACTTCTCCCCGTGAGTGCCTCGTCTTCCTTGGAATCTAGCTCGCGACTTGGCGATCTAGTATTCATACTGCGCGGTGTGCCGTGCCGACTCGTCACCATAATAGAACGGGTGAACGAGTCAAACACGCCTCGGTGGATGCTCGAACACCATGACTTCAAGCGGCTCCGCGCTCGGGTCTGCGGCGAGTTCATCCGCTTCCACTTCACTGCTGGAAAGGATCAGATCGCTTGCACGCACTCACAGTTGGAGGCTGGCCTCGACCTCCCTCGAGGCTCCTGCCGACTCAAAGCCGACAATGGCGCCACGCTCATTTTGATGACCGAGGAGTGGGCTAACAGGCTCGTCGAGCTGGAGACGCTCGCAAGTCCACGAGTGGATACGCACTCACGTGCACCTGTGGGGACACCAGTGTGACTTCGGCAGATAAGCCGGGGACCAGTACTGGAAGGACGAGCTGTCCCGAGATAACGCGCGGTACGCGGTGGCAGTTCAAAATCCGTCAAGAACGATGCAGCCTCGAAGCGGTGAACTTCGGAATTGCGGTCAGTTTGCCTGGTCAAATCTGGTGGGCCCCGTGGGGATCGAACCCACGACCCGCGGATTAAAAGTCCGCTGCTCTACCAACTGAGCTAGAGGCCCCGCCCCGGCATGAGCGCGCACAGGGTCGCGCACACAGTCGGAGACTCACCAATACTAGAGGGAGGCGAAAGGTTTTCCCAAACGGGAAGGCCTACTTCTCCGTCCCTTCCGCGACCCGCTCGCCGGGACCTTCGATGGCGACGGCCTCCTCGACGACGTCGCTCTCGATCGGCTTGCTCTTCCTGACCTTCCTCCGCAGCTCGGCCACGTTCTTCAGGGTCGACAGGACTGTGCGATCCTTCGTGGGAGCCACGTACTCCGGGTCGGTCTCCAGGGGGAACACCCTCGGTGCGGGGCCGAAGGCGTCGTCTGCCTCGGTGGCGACCTTGCGTGCCATCTTGGAGTTGACAACCCCGCCGATGACCGCGCCGATGCCGAAGGGGAGCAGACGCCCTGCGAGCGAACCGCCGGCACGGGCGGCGAACTTGCGGATGAACGTCTTGCGCAGCTTGCGGAAGAGAAGGTCGACGAACGGGCCGGGCAGCTGCTTCGTCACTACCGAGCCCCAGTTGCCCAGGAGCGCTTCGGGACCGGAGGACTCCTTGCCGAACTTCTGGACGAGGTTCTTGCCGTCCTCACCGAGCATGAGGCCGAGGACCAGCACATTCGCCCGATTCGCATCCTTGACCGGCAGTCCGTGGATCTCGGACACGGCCTGCGCGAACAGCGCCGTGCCCTCGAGGAACCCGGCGGTCTCCGCGGCCGCGACGCCGAGGGCCGCTGTCGTGCCCAGTCCCGGAATCGCGGCAGTGGCACCGACGGCGGCCCCACCCGAGGTCGTCAGGGTGAGGTAATGGCGGCGGATGATCGCGATGAGCTCTTCGGGCGTCGCCTCGGGGTGCTTGCGGCGCAGGCTGCGCACGTAGGCCAGGGCGACGGGCCGCTGCACGGAGAGCAGCTTCGACAGCATCGACTGAGCACGGGGATTGAGCGTGCCGTCCTCGTTGACCGCCATCTTCGCCGCCCGGTCCAGCCCTTTTCTCACCACATACGATTTGGCCACGAGAGTCCCTTCCTTGTCCGAACTGTGCGAACCCGCTGGACGCAGTCGGAAACGGTGGTTCCCGCCTGCGCATTCGATTGTCAGTCTAGTTGCGGCCACTGTGAGGTGGGCCAGTGTTCCCTGATCGAATGGCGACAGCCTCGGGCGCATGGGAGACTAGAATTGAGCGACGATGACACAGCGACCATTCCACCGTCCGATCCCCCTGGCCGATCTCGAATCGCTGAGCGATTCGACCGACCCGGTCACCCGTTCCGAGACCTCCCATGCCACCGCCGCGCTCCTGCTCGGGGATGCGCACGGGCACCGCGATGAGGCCGCCACCCGACGGTTCGTCGAACTCGCCGAGGACATCGGCCTCGAGGTCATCGCGGAGATGTGGTCGAGCGCGCCCGCGGTCTCGGCCCCCGGCGCGCTGTGGCGACTCTATGCCCTGCGGGAGTGGATTCGCACCCAGCCCCGCGAGCTCAGCGACCTGTTCGCCACCGGTCAGCGCCGGCTCAGCGAGGGCATCGGGATGGACGAGATCCTCGCCGGCGTCGAGCTTCCCGCCGGCCCCGCCGAGGTGGCCCGCGCCATCGATGAGATCCTCGCCGGAGCGTTCCACGGCGATGTCGTCATCGCGCTCCTGCGCGCGGCGGCGTTCGTCCGCCTCTGCGCGGGAGGTGCCGAGGACGAGGACGTCCGCGTGCGACTGGAGCAGCTCTCCCGCGACCTCAGGGACGCGGCCGTCTCCCACCGCCGAGGCGGCCTCGACTGAACGACGTCGGGCGCTGTGAGGCATCTCAATCGGCCGATTCCGCCTCGGCGGTTTACTCATGAGCGTGAACGGGTATCGTGGGAGGTGGCCTTCGGGCCACCGGACGCTGGATCGCTGAAGCCCCGGGCTCCAACCTCAGCCGCTTCGAGCGGCCTATCGCCGAGAGGCGCTCTCGGTTCAGCGTTCGGCTCATAACTTCAGGCATGATCAGTCCGGCTTGCCCGGGCCCCGGGCAGGAGGAAGGCATGCGGCTCAAGCGGGTACCGCAGGATTCCGTCTTCTATCAGCGCATGTCGGACCTCGTCGGTCAGATGAGGCAGTGCAACCTCGTCCTCGCCGAACTCTCCGGCATCGAGGTCTCCGAGCGCCGCGAGGTCGCCTCCCGGCTGCACGAGATCAGCGGAAGCGCCGACGACGACATGGGCGCCGTTCTCCGGGCGCTGCGCGAGAACTACATCACCCCCTTCGACCGCGGTGACCTGTATCTGCTCGGTCATCACATGCGCGACATCTGCCACCGCCTGCACGGCGTCGGCTTCGTGCTCGCCTCCGAGGCCTTCGACGAACTGCCCTCCGGAGTCCTCGAGACGCTGGCGGTGCTCTCCAACCAGACGGATCACACGAGCCGGATGATCACCCGGCTGCCGGGCAGGCTCGACCAGTGGGACTACGTCGACGCGATCAATCGGCTCACCTACCAGGTCGAGACCCTGCAGTGGCGGATGGCGGACGCGGTTCCCAACTCGAAGCGGGGACTGACCTACATGGCCGCGGTGTCCCAGCTGGGTCAGTCCTTCGTCCGCGCCTCCCAGGGCTTCACCGAGCTCGGCAAGGTCGTCGCCTCCATCGCGATCAAGGAATCGTAGTCAGTGGAGCTGCTCCTGGCGGGAGTCATCGTCGCGGCGGTGCTCTTCGCAGGGTCGAACGGTTTCCATGATGCGGCGCTGACCATCGGCAACGCCGTCGTCGGACGTGCGCTCAGCCCTCGCTGGGCACTGTCGCTGGCGGTGATCTTCAACTTCATCGGTGCCCTCCTCGGCGAGGGGATCGCCTTCGTCGTGGCCAACCAGATCGTGCGCTTCGACGGGTCGACCGACGTCATCCTCACCTCGATCATCCTCGCGTTCGCCTCGGCGACGGTCTGGAGCCTCTTCACCTATTGGCTCGCACTGCCGGTCTCCTCGACCCACTGCCTCATCGGCGGTCTCCTCGGGGCCGGCGTCGTGCTCGGCTTCACCATCGATCTCGATGAGGCGTTCGACTCGGTGCTCCTGCCGCTCGTCCTCTCGCCGATCCTCGGGTTCCTCCTGTCCTGGGCGCTGACCCTGCTCATCTCACGACTGGCCGCATCGACCCCACCCAAGCCGCTCTTCCGCGGCGCCCGGATGGTCGACTCGGTGCTCACCGCCTCGCTGTCGCTGGTCCACGGGGTCCAGGACGCGCAGAAGACCGCGGCCCTCGTCATGGTGGCGCTGCTGGCGATCGAGGCCAGCCCCCACACCGAGCTGTCCGTGCTCGGCATCTGCTGGCCGGTGCGCATCCTCATCGCCGTCGCGCTCGCCGTCGGCACGGGCCTGAGCGGGTGGCGGGTCGTGCGCACCCTGTCGGTGCGCACGGCGCGGATGGATCCGGTGAAGTTCGCCGCCGCCGATGCGACCGCGACCGTGCTCATGTACACCGCGGCCGTCGTCATGCGGGTGCCGGTGTCCCTGACGTTCGTGCTCGGCTCGGCGATCCTCGGGACCCAGTTCGCCGGTCGCACCGGGCATGTGCGGGCCCGCTTCGTCATTCCCGTCGTCGGGGTGTGGCTGCTGACGATTCCCGCGGCGGCGCTGCTCGCGGTGATCCTCGGCCTGGGGGTCAGGGTCCTCACCGGCTGACGATCGGCCGCCTCGGCGAAACCGCGACCGTGCGTGACCGCCGAGAGTCGCTGCCCGGCGTCGCTACCCGGCGTCGCTACCCGGAAGTGTGGGCGCGACGCAGAAGTGCCGCACCTACACATTTCTGGGTCGCGGTTGTGGGCGTCCACACTCCGGCACCCCGCACCGGGCCGGTCAGCGGTGGGGTCGGGTGAGGACCGCGATCCCCAGGGGCAGCGCCGAGGCGACCATGAGCAGCGTGCCGACGACCGCCTCGTCGTCGTGGAGCAGGGCCCCGGCGATGAGGAGACCGGCGAAGACGATGGCCCAGACGACCCGTCTCGCCGCCTGCTCGAGTCGCGCGACCCGACGGTCGAGTCGTCCGATTCCTGCCGGGAGCCTGCCGTCCTCGAGCCGATCGGCGAGGTCGTGGAGGCGTCGCGGCAGCCGTGCGACGCCACCGGCGAACGTCAGGGTCTCCCGGGCGACGGTCTGCCCGAGGCTGCCTCGCTCCTCGCGCAGGAGCCGGGCCGCGAACGGCTCCACGGACTCCCAGATGTTGAACTCGGGATCGAGCGAGCTGCACAGTCCCGAGGTCAGCGACATCGCACGGAAGACGAGGAGCAGGTCCTCGGGCAGCTGGAACGGCATCTCCCGGACGACCTCGGCGAACTCGGCCGCGAAATCGCGCAGCTCCCTCTCGTCGACCCGGCGCAGGTCGGCGATGCTCATCCCGCCGAAGCGGGCGAACAGCTGCGTCATCGCCCGCTCGAGCTCGCCGGTGTCGGCCGAGGGCAGGATCATCCCGATCCCGCGGATGGAGTCGATGAGCCGTGCGCTGTCGCGCGCGGCGACGGCGATGACGAGCTCCCGCAGCCCGCTCCGCAGCGAATCGGAGATCTCACCCATCATGCCGAAGTCGACGAACGTCAGCTGCCAGCCGGCATCCGTCGCGGAGCCGGCGCCGGCCGGGGTCGCACCGTCGGCCGACGATCCGAGATCGTCCGCATTCCCGGTACCGCCCTGAGCGCACGGCGTGACGAAGAGATTCCCCGGATGCGGGTCGGCGTGGAAGAACCCGTCGCCGAACAGCTGGGCGAACATCACGGCGGCGAACCGGGAGGCGACCTCCGCGGGATCGATGCCGGCCGCCCGCAGCGCGTCGGTGTCGGTGATCTTGACGGCAGAGACGTCGGTGAGGGTGAGCACCCGTCGCGTCGTCCGCTCCCAGACGACGTCGGGCACTCGCACCGAGGCGCCGCCACGGTCACCCTCCCCGACCGTGGCGGCGAACCGCTCGGCATTCGCCGCCTCGTGCAGGTAGTCGATCTCGGCGCGGCAGATCGCGGCGAACTCCTCGACGAGCGCCGGCATGTCCACCCTGCGGGAGACGATGCGGATCCGGCTCAGCCACCCGGCGATCCGCCGCAGCGCGGCGAGGTCGACGTCGACGATCCCGCCGATCCCGGGCCTCTGCACCTTGACGACGACCTCCCGGACGCCCATGACGGCGGCGTCCTCATCGCGCAGGCGTGCGCGGTGGGCCTGGCCGAGGGAGGCCGAGGCCAACGGTGCGGACGCGAACGACGAGAACGCCGCGTCCAACGGCATCCCGAGCTCCGCCTCGGCGAGGGCGCGGACTTCGTCGAAGGGAACAGGCGGGACCTCGTCCTGCAGTCCCTCGAGCTCGCGGGTGATCTCCGGCGGGAGGACGTCGAGGCGCGAGGACAGGAACTGCCCCACCTTGATCATCAGGCCGCCGAGGCGCACAGCGAGATCGTGGAAGCGCTCGGCTGTCCGACGCAGCCGGACGGGGCGGCGGCGCGCGGAGAGCCCGGCGAGGCCGATGCGCGGCAGGAACAGCTCGAACCACCACGTCTGCACGAGGTGGCGGAGGGCGAAGCGGAGGATCACGCGGTAGCGGCGCCCCGCGGATCCGCTCGCACGGGTGCCCCGCTCACCGGGGGAGCGGGGCGTGACGCCGCCCTGCTCACCGGATCCGCTCGTGCCGATGCCGCTGCCTCCGGATGCGGCCACCTGATCAGTCCTGCGCGAGGATCGAATAGAGCCTGCGGCGGGCATCGTGGAGGACGTCGACGGCCTGCTTGACCTGCTCAGGGCCGCCGCTGCGCCCCACCTGCGCGGCCGCCTGGGCCAGCTCGATCCCCGCCTTCGCGAGGTCCGAGGCGCGCGCGTGCTCACGACCCATCGACTCCCACGGCGCCCGCCGGTCGCCCTCGGCGTCGACGGCCTCACGTCCCGCCTCGGTGAGTGAGTAGGTCTTGCGGCCGTTCGAGGTCTCGGCGGTCACGAGTCCCTCATCGGTGAGCAGCTGCAGAGTGGGATAGACCGACCCGGGGCTCGGCTTCCACGCGCCGCCGCTGCGCTCCTCGATCTCCTGGATGATCTGGTAGCCGTGCATCGGCGCCTCGGCGAGCAGGGCGAGGATTCCCGCCCGCACATCCCCCCTGTTCATCCGCGGGCCCGGGCGCGGGCCGAACGACGACCGGAACTGCTCCATCGCCTCCCAGATCCCGCTTCCGTGCCCGAAATCGCCCGGCCGGCCCTCTCCCCGCCGCCGCCCGGGACCGCCCGGCCAGTGACCGGAGTCGCCCGGACCGGGGAATCCGCCATTCATGAAGTCGTTCATCGCAGCCTCCTGCGCTCGAATACGATACTTCTGACGATATACAACGATATATCGCTGACAGGGGGTGCACAAGAGTCGTCCTCGACATACCCTGAGATGGTGAGGAGGCTGGGAATCATCTGGCGCAGGCTGCTGGTCCTGCTGATCGGCGGCGTCGTCGCCGTGCCGTACGCCCTGGTCGTCCTCTGGATCCTCGCCGTGTCCGGCGGCCGTGGGGAGGTCAGCGGGCCGCTCCTGGTCCTCGGCACAGGAGTGCTCGTCCTCGCCCTCCTCTGCATCCCCGCGGTCCTCGAGGTCACGCGTGCCCTCGAACGCACGCTCGCCGCGCAGCTGCTAGACATCGTCATCCCCACCTCGCCGAGGCGGCCCGCCCCGGGCGATCGTGCCCGCGGTGCCGCGTTCTACTTCGGTCATGCCTTCGCGGGCGGGGTGCTCCTCGTGACGCTCTTCTTCGTCCTCCCCTCGGCACTCGTCCTCCTCCTCGACCCCGCACAGGGAGCCGTGCTCTACCGTGAGATCGCCAGCGGCGAGCCGGCGCCGGACTACCTCACGCCCGGACTCGCGATCGTGGCCTCCCTCGTCGCCCTCGGCGCGTGCACCGTGTTCATCGTCATCACGTGCTATCTGCTCCCGCATTACGCGCTCGTCCTCCTCGGCCCCTCGAGCGCGGACCGATCGGAGCTGGAGAGGCAGGAGCGCGTCGAGGCGTTCCGCCGCAGCACCCTGGCCCGCGAGGTCCACGACTCGATCGGCCATGCCCTGACCGTGACGACGATGCAGGCCGCCGTCGCCAAGCGGCTCCTGCGCACGGATCCCGGCACCGCCGAGGCGGCCGTCGACGAGATCGCCCGCACCGGCCGGGAGGCGGTGGCCGAACTCGACCATGTCCTCGCGCTCCTCCGGGCGGAGGCCGACCGCACCGCGACGGCGGGAGAGACCGGGTGGGCGACGTCTCGCCGGACTCTCGACGACATCCGCGGGCTGGCCGCCGAAGCCCGGTCGGTCGGCCACCCCGTCGACCTCACCGTCGGGGAGGGAGTCTCGTCTCTGCCGCCCGAGGTCATCGCCGATCTCCACCCCATCGTGCGCGAGGCGATGACCAATTCGCTGCGTCACGCCTCGGCGCCGGGAATGACGATCGCGCTCGACGTCGTGGAGGCCTCCGTGGTGCTCGAATCCGCCAATGACTGCCGGCCGGGTGCGGCGAACCCGCGGGTCAGCGGCCTGCGCGGAATCCGGGAGAGGGTCGAGGTCCGCGGTGGGACGGTCCGCTGGGGACCGGAGGGCGAGCGCTGGGTGCTGCGGGTGAGCCTGCCACTCGGCAGTGCGGACCGATTCGGCGGTGGACGATCGAGCGAGAGGCCGGCGAGCCTCGGCGGTCGGAGAGGCGGAGGCATGGAAGCGACAAGGGAGACCAGCCCATGAGCGTGCGAGTCGCTCTCGTCGACGACGAGCCGCTCGTGCGGGCGGGCCTGGCCGCGATCATCGACTCGGACCCGGGACTCGACGTCGTCGGAGAGGCCGGTGACGGCGCCGAGGCGCTCGACCTGGTGCGGCGGACCCGGCCCGACGTCGTCGTCATGGATGTGCGCATGCCCCGACTCGACGGTTTGGAGGCGACCCGGCATCTCGTCGACCTCCAGGAGCCGCCGCGGATCCTCATCCTCACGACCTTCGACAGCGACGACTACGTCTTCGAGGCGCTCCGTGCGGGGGCGGACGGATTCGTGCTCAAGCGGGCCCAGCCCGAGGAGCTCGTGCGCGCGGTGCACACCGTGGCCGGCGGCGAGGCGCTCCTCTATCCGCAGAAGGTGCGGGAGATGGCGTCGAGGGCGCAGCGGCGACCGGACCGGGTGGGCGCGGCCGGGCTGAGCAGGCGCGAAGAGGAGGTGCTCACCCGCATGGCCCGTGGGCTGAGCAACAGCGAGATCGCCGCGGAGATGTTCCTCGGGGTGGAGACCGTGAAGACCTATGTCAGCTCGGTGCTCGCCAAGCTCGGTGCCAGGGATCGCACCCAGGCGGTGATCGTCGCGTTCGAGTCGGGCTTCGTCGGGAGGTAGACCGCAGCGGTGCTGTCGAGGCTTGCGGCGGCTTCTCGCGGGATGGCGGATTCCCCCGGCAGGGAGGCGCTTTCACCCTCGTGGGGGAGTGTCCTCCGATCGCCCGCGCACGATGCTGGGAGCATGTCGACGCACACGCAGAAACCCCAGTCCACCCGTCCATCCACAGCGCGAGCCGGCGCTCCCGGCACCGTCGTTCTGGCCCTGACCGCGGCATGGTCCGTGTTCATGCTGATCATGGCCGCCCTGTGGGCCACCGGCACCGTCGAGGCCCCGTTCGGCAACGACCTGCCGGGTCAGTTCACCTCGGTGCTCGACCACCTGCCGGTGGCCGTCGGCGCCGGGCTCATCGGCTTCGTCGCCCTGGCCAGCGGCGCCGCCTCGGCAGTGCTGCTCACCGTTCCGCGGCTGCGGCGCCCGGAAGCCGTCGGGCTCTTCACCCTCGGCCTGACCACCGTGACGACCCTCGTCTTCACCGACACCCTGCTGCTCGCCTACCTCGGATACTCACTGAGCCTGCAGTTCCCGCCGATCCCCGCCGAGGCGCTGTGGCAGGGGGTCTTCGTGATCGGCGCCGGACTGTGGATCGCGGCCTGGGCGATCCTCGACCGCAGGTCACGGGTGCACGGCACTGCCGAGGGGGAGGGCACTGCCGAGGGGGAGGGCACTGCCGAGGGGCAGCGCGCGAACAGTGCCACCGAGGTCCGCGGCTCTGTTCGCGTCACTCCGGATGCGAGGATCGCAGTGGCGGTCGCTCTGCTCGTTCCGCTGTTCTACGCCTCGACTCGCATCCTCTGGGCGCTGGGGATCCCGCTCGGGCTCAGCGCGGAGTTCTATGCCAAGGGCCTCGAGGTGGGGCTGTGGCGCGCGGGTCTGTCGCTGGCGCTCGCCGGAGTCGTCGGGGCCCTCCTCACCCTCGGGTTGGTCCAGCGGTGGGGCGAACGGTTCCCTCGCTGGATGGGTCCGCTGGCGGGGAGGAGGGTGCCGATCCTCCTGGCCACCATCCCGGCCACTCTCATCAGCGTCGCCATCTTCACGGGAGGTGCGGGCATGGCCAGGGACGTGCTCTTCAGCGACATCGGGATCCCCGGCAGCTGGACGACCTACGGTCCGGTCCTGCTCTTCCCGCTGTGGGGACTGGCACTGGGCTGGGCGACGTACCGGTACCGGGCGCGCCGCCTCGGCAAGGAAGCATGACGACGGTCGGGTCGCCGCCCGGACTTGCTTGTGGCCCTGTTTGCTTCGAATAGCCTTGTTCGCCCCCGGTGCTTTCGAGAGCAGACCGAGCCGAATGACGAAGAGCACAGTGCTTTCGAGAGCAGACCGAGCCGAATGACGAAGGGCCGCCGCAGGAGATTCCTACGGCGGCCCTCCCGCCGGCCCGGACTCGAGCCGGAACCCGGCCCCACCCCGGCCTCGAGCCGGAACCCGGCCCCGGACCGGCCCGGCCTCGAGCCGGAACCCGGCCCCGGACCGACCGGACGCGCCTTCAGCTCAGCCGAAGCGGCCGGAGATGTAGTTCTCGGTCTCCTCCTTCTCGGGGTTGGAGAAGATCGTCGAGGTGTCGTTGAACTCGATGAGCTTGCCCGGCTTGCCGGTGCCCGCGATGTTGAAGAACGCGGTCTTGTCCGAGACACGGGCGGCCTGCTGCATGTTGTGGGTGACGATGACGACGGTGTACTTGTCCTTGAGCTCGTTGATGAGGTCCTCGATCGCCAGGGTGGAGATCGGGTCGAGTGCCGAGCACGGTTCGTCCATGAGCAGGACCTCGGGCTCGACGGCGATCGCGCGGGCGATGCACAGGCGCTGCTGCTGGCCGCCGGAGAGCCCCGAGCCGGGGAGGTTGAGCCGGTCCTTGACCTCGTTCCAGAGGTTGGCGCCGCGCAGGGCGCGCTCGGTGAGCTCGTCGGCCTCGGTCTTCGACAAACGCTTGTTGTTGAGGCGGACGCCGGCGAGCACGTTCTCCTTGATGCTCATCGTCGGGAACGGGTTGGCCCGCTGGAACACCATCCCCACCTCGCGGCGGACGTTGACCGGGTCGACCCCGGCGCCGTAGATGTCATTGCCGTCCATGAGGACCTCGCCGCGGACGCTGGCGCCGGGGATGACCTCGTGCATGCGGTTGAGGGTGCGCAGCACGGTGGACTTGCCGCAGCCGGAGGGGCCGATGAAAGCGGTCACCGACCGCGGCTTGATCTGCATCTCGACACCTTCGACGGCCTGGAAGTCGCCGTAGTAGATGTTGAGATCCTTGATGTCGATCTGCTTGGACACTGTGTTTCCTTAATCGGTAGGAGCGTCTGGCTGTCAGTGGGTTCGCGTCGCGCGGGTCCGCCGGGACCGCGTCGCGCGGGTCAGCGCCCGGCCTTCGGGGCGAGCACCTTGGCGATGAGGCGGGCGAGGAGGTTGAGGATCATGACGAGGGCCACGAGCACGAGGGCGGCCGCCCACGCGCGTTCGGAGCTGGCGATCGCGGCGTCGCCGGGGGAGACCGGGCGCAGCTGTGAGTCGTAGATGTAGGTCGGCAGCGTCGACATCCACCCGGAGAACAGGTTCCAGTTGAGCGACTTCGCGAACCCGGCCGTGACCATGATCGGAGCGGTCTCGCCGATGACGCGGGCGATCGCGATCGTCACGCCGGAGAGGATTCCCGAGACGGAGGTGGGGAGGACGATCTTGACGATCGTCTTCCACTTCGGCACGCCGAGGGCGTAGGAGGCCTCGCGCAGGTCCATCGGGACCAGGCGGAGGATCTCCTCGGTGTTGCGCACGACGATGGGGATCATCAGCACGGACAGCGCGACGGCGGCCGTGAAGCCGGTCTTCGCGATCCCGGCGGCTCCCGGCAGGAGGACGTTGGCGATCGTCGAGAACAGCGCGAACGCGAACAGACCCGCGACGATCGAGGGGATGCCGGTCATGACGTCGACGAGGAACGTGATCGCCTTGCCGAGCTTGTTCTTCCCCGCGTACTCGACGAGGTAGATCGCGGCGAGCACGCCGATGGGGATCGAGATCACGCACGCGGCGAGGGTGATGAGGACGGTGCCGACGATCGCGTGGTAGAAGCCGCCGGCCAGGCCCGCCTCCCCGGCCACGTACTGCTGGTCGAGGACGCCCTTCATCCCGAGCATCGTGCGCGAGAGCAGATTGAGGTCGAGGGCGGCCCCGCCCTTGGACACGGTCAGCCACAGCAGGGAGACGAGCGGCACGCAGGCGAGGACGAAGGTCGAGGACACGACGGTCGTCGCGACCCGGTCGACGGCCTTGCGCCGGCCCTCATAGGCGGCGGAGATCGCGAACACGGCGACCGCGTTGATGGCGCCGGCGAGGACGGCGGTGACCGCGATGGAGAAGCGGCCCAGGCCGAGGAAGCTGATGCCGGCGGCGACGAGGATCGACGCGACCGCGATGATCCACGGGGTGGCCTTGGGCAGCTGCTTCGAGGTCAGGGTGCGGCCGCGGGAGGTGGTGGACTCCGAAGTCGTCAGCATGCTCAACTTCCCTTCACTGAGGTCTTGGCGACGATCGCGCGGGCGGCCATGTTCACCAGCAGGGTGATGACGAAGAGGACCAGGCCGATCGTGATGAGTTCGGACAGCCGCAGTCCGGCCGCCTCGGGGAAGTTCTGGGCGATCTCCGAGGCGATGGTCTGGTTGCCGCTGACGATGAGCGAGGCGGTGAGCAGTCCGGGGGAGAGGATCATGGCCACGGCCATGGTCTCGCCTAGCGCGCGCCCCAGGCCGAGCATCGTCGCCGAGGCGATCCCCGACTTGCCGAACGGCAGCACCGACATCCTGATCATCTCCCAGCGAGTCGCACCGAGGGCCAGCGCCGCCTCCTCCTGCAGCTTCGGGGTCTGGAGGAAGATCTCGCGGGTCAGCGAGGTGATGATCGGCAGGATCATGATCGACAGGACGAGCGCGGCGGTGAGCAGGGTGCGGCCGGTGTTGGACACGGCGCCGCTGGCGTCGGGGGCGAAGATCGGGATCCAGCCGAACCACTTCGCCAGCCACACGTAGAAATCGGTGAGGTTGCCGGCCAGGGCGATTCCCCACAGGCCGTAGACGACGGAGGGGATCGCGGCGAGGAGGTCGATGACGTAGCCGAGGAAGGGAGCCAGCCTGCGCGGGGCCATGTGGGTGGTGAACAGGGCGATGCCGAGGGCGAAGGGCGTCGCCACGACCAGCGCGATGGCCGAGGAGATCAGGGTGCCGATGACGAGCGGCCAGACGTAGGCGAGGAACCCGTTGCCGCCGGTGATCGCCGAGGGGTCAGTGATCTGGGCGTCGATCGTGTCCTTCGACTGGGCCAGTAGGAACACGGCGACCCCGGCGAGGATCGCCAGGATGAGGATGCCGGCGATGAGGGTCGCGGCGGAGAAGATCCGATCCCCGGGCCGGACGACGGCCTTGGGCTTCGCCCCCTTGACGTCGGGACCGAGGGCCGGTCCGGGCGCACCGGCGGCGGGGCCGGTCGCTGTGGTCTGTGTGCTGGTCGGCACGGGTACTCCTCGTGAGATTCACGTCCTCGATCCGGTCACGGATTCCGGACGCCCAAGAGCGGCGCAGTGGGAACTGTCCTCAGCTGCGCCGCTCGTGAACGGTTGATGATTCCAGGTCAGGGCGTTCCTGTCAGCCTGCGACCGCGATGGAATCGATCACGGTCTCGATCTGGCCGCGCAGCTCCGGCGACAGCGGGGCCGAGCCCGCGGAGTCGGCAGCCGACTGCTGGCCCTCTTCGGAGACCACGAACTTCTCCCAGGCCTTGACCAGGTCGACCGTCTCCTGGTCCTGGTAGGTCGAGCAGACGACGTGGTAGGAGACGAGGACGATCGGGTAGGCGCCCGACTCGGTGGTGTCCCGGGCGAGTTCGAAGGCGAGGTCGCCCTCCGCACGGCCCTCGACCTTCGGCGAGGCGTCGACGACCTTGGAGGCCGCTTCCGGCGAGAGCTCGACGAACTCCTCGCCGACCTTGACCTTCGCCTGGCCCAGCGAGCCCACGGCTGAGGCGTCGGCGTAGCCGATGGCCCCCTCGGTGTCGGTCACGGTCTGGACGACGCCGTCGGTTCCCTGAGCGGCTTCGCCGCCGTAGTTCGCGGGGAAGTTCCCGTCCACCTCGGCGTCCCAGACGTCACCGGCGGCCTCCTTGAGGTACTCGGCGAAGTTCTCGGTCGTGCCCGAGTCATCGGCGCGGTGGACCGCGGTGATGGGGAGGTCGGGGAGGTTCGCGTCCGGGTTGTCGGCCTTGATCGCCTCGTCGTTCCAGTTGCTGATCTCGCCCTTGAAGATCTTCGCGATCGTCTCGGCGGAGAGGTTGAGCGAGTCGACGCCCTCGAGGTTGAAGGCCACGGCGATAGGGGAGATGTAGACGGGGAACTCGAACGCGCCCTCGGGTCCGCAGACCTCCTTGGCGGCCTCCACCTCGTCGTCGTCGAGGTGGGAGTCGGAGCCGGCGAACTGGGCATTGCCGCCGAGGAACTGCTCCCGGCCCGCTCCGGATCCGTCGGGGGAGTAGTTGACGGTGACCCCGGCGTTCGCGGTGGAGAAGTCGGCGGTCCAGGCGTCCATGGCGGCCTTCTGGGAGGAGGCGCCGATGCCGGTGATCGTGCCCTGGAGTCCGCTGTCGCCGCCGGAGACGTCCTCACCGGTGGCGGATGCTCCACCGCAGGCCGACAGGGTGAGTGCGCCGACTGCCAGGAATGCCGCGGATGGAGCAAGATGCTTGAGCTTCACGAAGATGCCTTTCTCAAAGTGGACACAGCTCGAGAGTTCTCGATCGTTCGCCACCCACGCTAAGGATCGTGCGTGAAGCGCCGGGAGTGACGAAGTGAATGGAAGGTGAATGGCACCGCAACGATTCCGCACACGGTGCGTCGCCCGTCACAGAGGGGACCGCGGGCGTGAGAGGATTCCCGCCGAGGCGGCTGTGACCTCCGCCCCTGCCCTCGCGTCCCTCGCCGAGGCGGCCGCGCGTCCGGCCCTCCCCGACGTCAGGAGTCGATCGGGCGGAAGCGCTCGATCTCGACGATGCGGGGCACCGTGCCGGGCCGGACGTAGGCGACGAGGATCTCGCCCGGCTTGAGGTACGGGTCCTCGGTCGGCAGCTTCGCGGCGATCCCCTGCGGGGCGTGCTTGGCGTAGACGCCGAGGATCGTCGGCAGCACCGGACGGTGCGTGCAGTAGGCGGTGGGCTTGCCCTTCTCGAGCAGCTTCTCGATGTAGCGGGCCGTCTTCTCCGGATCGGCCGCGCCCGCCTTCTCGCTCAGGCACGCGGCCTTCCGGATCGGTTTGCCCGTCGCCGCGGAGAACGGGACGAGGGTCGCCATGCACCGCTTCCACGGACTGGAGACGAGCTTCCTGATGTCCCAGGCCGCGAGCAGTCCGGTCAGGGCCATCGCCTGCCGGGTGCCAAGGGCCAGGAGCGGACGCACATGCTCGGTCTCGTGCCATTTCGCGCGCGGGAACGCCTTGCCGTGCCTCACGAGGATGAGCGGCCAGGCGCGCAGGGCGTCGGTGGAGCCGAAGGTCTCGAGGGCGTCGAGCTGATCGCGGTCGGCGTACGAGCTCAGCTTCGTCCGCGCCTCGGCGACGGGGAACCAGCGCACCTCGTCGACCTCACGGGTGTTCTTCGGTGCGAAGGGCTGATCGCTGCGCACGTGCGCCGACCAGTAGAAGACCTTCTTGAGGTTCCCGCCGCCGACCATGTACTCGGCCGTCGGCAGGGGGACGCCGAGGTGGACGTCGAGTCCCGTCTCCTCCTTGACCTCGCGGATCGCGGCCTCCGGCAGCGTCTCCCCGGCCTCGACCTTGCCCTTGGGCCACGACCAGTCGTTGTAGCGGGGGCGGTGGATGAGCGCGACCTCGAGGCCGTCGTGGCCGTCGCGCCAGCACACCGCACCGGCGGCGAGGATGTCGGCCGTGACCCGGGAGGAGGCCTGAGCACTGTCGACCGAGCCGGGTCTCACCCGTCCTCCCCCATCATCCGTCTCCTCCGATGCCGGCGGATGAGCTCGCTCTGGTAGTCGATGAGGCCGGCACCGGTGCGCCGGGTCCACGTGCCGTCACCGGACAGTTCGAACGCCGAGGTGCCCGGGTCGAAGGCGAGGTCGAAGAGTTCGATGATCTCGGCCTTGTGGTCGGCCGCGCGCAGCTCGATGAGCGCCTCGACGCGCCGGTCGAGGTTGCGGTGCATCATGTCGGCGGAGCCGATGTAGACCGTCGGGTCTCCGTCGTTGCCGAAGACGAACGCGCGGGAGTGCTCGAGGAACCGGCCGAGCACCGACCGGACCGTGATGTTCTCGCTCAGCCCCGGGATGCCCGGGCGCAGGGCGCAGATGCCGCGGACGAACACCTCGACCGAGACCCCGGCCCGCGAGGCGCGGTAGAGGGCGTCGATGATCGCCTCGTCGACGATCGAGTTGACCTTGATGCGCACGCAGGCGGTGCGACCCGCCTCGGCGATGGCGATCTCCCTGTCGATGAGCTCGATGAGACCGGCGCGGACCCGGGTCGGGGCGACGAGGAGGCGCGAGTACTCGGCGCGCGGAGCATAACCGGAGAGCTGGTTGAACAGCTTCGTCAGGTCGTCGGCGACGGCCGTGTCCTTGGTCAGCAGCCCGAAGTCCTCGTAGTGCCGGGCGGTCTTCGGGTGGTAGTTGCCGGAGCCGACGTGGCAGTACCGGGCCAGTCCCTCGGCCTCCTGGCGGACGACGAGGGAGAGCTTCGCGTGGGTCTTGAGCCCGACGATGCCGTAGACGACGTGCACGCCTGCGCGTTCGAGCTTGCGCGCCCACGTGATGTTCGCCTCCTCGTCGAAGCGGGCCTTGATCTCGACGACGGCGAGCACCTGGATGCCGGCCTGCGCGGCGTCGACGAGCGCGTCGATGATCGGCGAGTCCCCGGAGGTGCGGTAGAGCGTCTGCTTGATCGCGAGCACGTTCTTGTCGGCCGCGGCCTGCTCGAGGAAGGCCTGGACGCTCGTGGAGAACGAGTCGTACGGGTGGTGGAGGAGGATGTCGCGCTGGCTGACGGCGGCGAACACGTCGACCTGGTCGCTCGACTCCCGCCGGGACAGGTCCTTGTTCATCTGCGGGACCATCCGCGGGAAGTGGAGGTCGTCGCGGGGGACATCGGCGATGTCGGACATTCCCGAGAGGTCGAGCGGCATGGGCAGCTCGTAGATCTCGGATTCGTCGATGCCGAGTTCGTCCTTGAGCATCTCGCGGACCCGGGGGTGGATGTTCTCGGTGATCTCCAGGCGCACGGCGGGCCCGAAGCGCCGTCGCAGCAGCTCCTTCTCGAGCGCCTTGAGGAGGTTCTCCGCGTCGTCCTCCTCGACCTCGAGGTCCTCGTTGCGGGTGACCCGGAACGTCGAGTGGTGGACGATCTCCATGCCCTCGAACAGGGTGTCGAGATGCTCGGCGATGATGTCCTCGAGCGCGACGAACCGGGCCGGGACGTCCCGGTCGACGGGTCGGTCGGAATGTGTCGCGATGTTGAAGAACCGGGGCAGGCGCGGGGGCACCTTGACCCGGGCGAAGAGCTCCTTGCCCGTCTCCGGGTATCTCAGGAGCACGCCGAGGTTGAGGGAGAGCCCCGAGATGTAGGGGAACGGGTGGGCGGGGTCGACGGCCAGCGGGGTGAGGACGGGGAACACGTGACGGGCGAAGAAGTCGTCGACGCGGGCGCGCTCCTCGGGGCGCAGATCGTCCATGGACACCTTGATGATCGCCTCGGCGTCGAGCGCCGGGCCGATCTCGGTCTTGAGCAGCTCCGCGTGCCGGGTCATCAGTTCGTGGGCCCGGACGCCGATCGCGTGCATGACCTGCCGCGGCATCCGCCCGGTCACCGTCGGCACGGCCAGACCGGTGTTGATGCGGCGTTTGAGGCCGGCGACGCGGACCATGAAGAACTCGTCGAGGTTGGTCGCGAAGATCGAGAGGAAGCGCACCCGCTCGAGCAGCGGGACCTCCGGATCCGAGGCGAGGTCGAGGACGCGTTCGTTGAAGGCCAGCCAGCTCAGCTCCCGGTCGAGGAAGCGATCGGCCGGTTCCGGCAGGTCGAATTCCCTGCCGGCCGCTGTGATGTCATACATCTATCTGCTCCTGGTTGCCTGCGGTCGAGGGCGCCGGGTCGGCCGAGTCCGTCGCGCCGGTCGTGGTCGTCGGGCCGGCCGAGTCCGTCGGGTCGGTCGTGGACGCCGGGTCGGTCGTGGACGCCGGCGCGTACGACACGTGCGCCACCGCGACATGGAAGCCCAGCCGCCGATACAAGCCTAGCGCCAGCTCGTTGTCGCTCTCGACGTAGAGCTCGACGGCCCGCGCGCCCGCCGCGACCATCCGCCGCATCCCCTCGATCGTCAGCGCCCTGCCCACCCCCCTGGCGTGGATGCTCGGATCGACGCCGACGACGTAGACCTCGCCGAGGCGGCTGAACCCCTCCTCCTCACCGACCTTGGTCTGGTGGAAGCCGATGACCTCGTCGCCGGCAGCCGCGGCGATGATCACCGAGTCCGGATCGAAGTCCGCGGCCGAGACGATGCGGTCGATGTCGGCGCGGGTCTGCGATCCCTGCTCGGGGTGCCAGTCGAAGGCGGCGTTGTTGACCCGCAGCCAGCCGTCCTCGTCGCCCGGGGCGAACGATCGGATGGTGACTCCCGCGGGGGACGGGGTCTCGGGCAGGTCGTCCAGCGTGAGGTCGGTGTCGGTGCGCATCTGGTAGAGGACGCGGTCGCGGCTGAGCCCGTGGATGTCGGCGAGCCGCCGGGCTCCGGGGTGGTCCCCGTGGGACCAGCACCAGGCCTCGGGCTCCTCGTCGAGGATCGCCGACAGCAGCGCTTCGCCGAGTCCGCGGCGGCGGTGGTCGGGGGCGATGAGGAACTCGGCGGCGTGGCGCTCGCCCTGCAGCGCGCGGATTCCGTATCCGACGAGCGTCTCGCGCTCGCCCTCGTCGACATGCACGCGCCAGACGCTCGAGGCGGTCTGCGCGTCGTGGGAGTCGTCCTCCCCCGTCGCGATGGCGAGCAGTCCGCCGGAGATCGCCGGGGACCCGTCGACGGCCGTCGCGCGGTCGAGGAACTCGAGCTCCGCCTCGGTGAGGGCCTCGATCCGGGTTCCGGTGACGGCGCCGGTGGCTGTGATTCTCATGCCTGCTCCTCGTTGTCGATGTCCTCGGTCGCCCCGGCGGCACTCCCGTCCGCCTCGGCGCTGGTGCGTCCGTCCACTCCGGCGACGGTGCTCCCGGGCGTCCCGGCGGGGGTGTCCTCGTCCGCCTCGGCGACGGTGTCGGGACTGAAGCGGTAGCCGACGTTGCGGACGGTGTGGATGGCGTTCTCCAGGTCCTTGCCGAGTTTGGCACGCAGGCGGCGCACATGCACATCGACCGTGCGGGTGCCGCCGTAGTAGTCGTCGCCCCACACGCTGAGGAGGATCTCGTCGCGGGTGAAGACGCGTTCGGGATGGGAGGCGAAGAACTTGAGCAGGGCGAACTCGCGGTAGGTGAGGTCGAGGCTGCGTCCGCCGAGGTCGGCGGTGAACGCGGTCTCGTCGATCCGCAGCGTCCCGATGACGACGACGGCGGGATCGTGGCCTCCGCCGTGCGGGTCTCCGGGCCAGGCTTCGCCTGCGGTCCCCGCCCAGGTCGCCCCGCTCCCGGTCCGCGCGGTCCCCGATCGCGAGGTGGCCGTCCAGCCCGCGGACCCGGACGATGCGCCCGGAGCGGAGGCGACGAGAGCCGCCCGGCGCCGGTCGCGGGCCAGGCGCAGTCGCGCCTCGACCTCGCCGGGCCCGGCGGTGGTGAGGATGATGTCGGCGACGTTCCACTTCGCCGACGCGGCGGCCAGCCCGCCCTCGCCGAGGACGACGACGATGGGCAGATCGATCCCGGCGGCGGCGAGGACGGCGGCGATCCGCGGTGCCAGGGACAGGTCGGCACCGGCGTCGACGACGACGACGTCCGCCTCGGGGACGGTCACCGGCTCGGCCCGGACGGCGGGCTCGGACCGGTTGGCGGCGGCAGTGCTCGACGACCCGGCGGAAGCCACTTGGGCGAGGCTCAGCGTCTCGATCTGGTGGCCGAGGTAGTCGAGGGAGCGCAGCGAGTGCGGGGAATCGGCGGGGGAGTCCGGGCAGATGAGCAGGATGCGCATGTCTCCCCTCCACCTCCTCCGGGTCGCCCGGCCGGTCGCGTGCGGCCTGAGGACGAGTATAGTCAGCGGACCGTCCACGACCTCGGGTGAGGTCGGACCCCGCCCGACCGGACCTGATGGCGCGGGAATCGTGTCCCCAGGGCTCGATGAGGCACGATAGTTCTGTGATCAGATGGATTCGAGTTGCAATCGCCCTCGCCTTGGCACTGGCCCTCGGTGCCTCGGTGTACTGGGGCTACACCTTGTTCCTTCTGTCGACCGGGCTCATCGTCCTCGGCGTCGCCTACGGGTGGCCGCGCCTCACCGACTCCCCGCAGCCGCGCGCCACCTCGATCATGCTCGCACTCTTCGGTCTGGCCGGACTCTTCGCCGCATGGCGCGACCACTCCGCGCCCTACCTCGACTGGCTCCCCGTCCTCGCGGGGCTCGGCCTGCTCTGGGCCTTCGTCCAGAACCTCGTCCGGGGCATCGGCGCCTCCGACGCGGTGGCGAACGTGTCCGCGCAGGTGGCCGGTGGAGTCATCGTGCTGTCGACGAGCACCTGGGTCGCCGCGATCACCGTTCCCGGTGACAAGGACGCGATCGTCATCGGACTCATGGCGCTCGTGGCCGCGGAGTGCATGACCGCACTGCCGTGGCCGCCCATCTACACCTCGCCGCTGGCGATCGCGATGGCCACCGCGGTGGCCGGGATCAGCTCCGTGCTCGGCAGCACGATCGGCTGGCCGCTCGCTCTCGTCCTCGGCGCCGTCATGGGTCTCCTCGTCGCCGCGGTCGACCGGATGCTCGGCCTCATCGCCTACGCCCAGTACCAGGCGGCCAACCTCGAGATCGCGGAGAACATCGAATCGAAGAAGAGCGTGGAGAAGGCCCGCAGCTTCGCCGTCCAGCTCGCGCTCGGCGCCGCGCCCATCGCCCTCGGCGGCGTCGTCGTCTACGCCCTCGAGCGCATCGCCCTCTGAGCACGATCGCTCCGACGCCCTCCGACCCGTCCCACGGGTCCGCACCCTCATCTCACGCAGCCCGCGCCCCCGTCTGCTCGGTCGGCATGAAATGCGGTCGCCATGACCGTTAGACTGGGCGGCATGGAAAACCTGCACCTTCTCGAAACCGTGTTCACCGGACTCGTCGTCGTCGCCGCCCTCGGCGCGTTCGGCGTCGGCATCAAGGTCGTGACGAACCTGTTCAAGGTCAAGCGCTGAGTCCGATGATCGAAATCGACGCCTCGGTCCATCCCGAGCTCGTTCCCCTGTCCTGGCTCATCGGGTCATGGGAGGGCGTCGGGGTGGTCGGCTATGCGGACACTCCGGAGAAGCAGTTCGGACAGCGCATCGACTTCGTCGCCCATCCCGGCACCCCCTACCTCCAGTACTCCGCGCACGCGTGGCTGCTCAGCGAGTCCGGCGAGCTCGAATCGACCCTGACCCTGGAGTCCGGCATCTGGCAGCTCGTGCGCCAGCGCGACGCCGGGGACGTGGGCCCGGGGATGCTCGTGCCCACCGAGGAGCCGAGCTTCACCTCGGCGGCGGCCGTCGAGACCCTGCGCACGAACGACGAGGGCTTCGAGATCGAAGCCGAGATCGTCCACCCGCACGGCGTCATGGAGCTCTATGCCGGTCACGTCAAGGGGCCGCGCATCGACCTCGCCACCGACGTCGTCGCCCGCACCCGCACGGCCAAGGAGTACACCGCCTCGACGCGCATGTACGGACTCGTCGGCGGCGAGCTGATGTGGGCCTGGGACATGGCCGCGCTCGGTCACGAGCTCGCCTCCCACTCCTCGGCGCGGCTGAAGAAGCTGTCCTGAGATGCCGGCATCGTCGCTGCCGCGCCCACTGAGCTCCACGGCCGTCTTCGGAGTCGGGGACCTCAAGCACACCCCGCTCCACTACGGCGGACCGTTGCGGGAGCAGCGGGCGCTGGCGGAGAAGGACGCGATCGTCGACCTCGCTCACCTGCGCGTCCTGCGCCTCAGCGGAGCCGACAGACT
Source organism: Brevibacterium sanguinis (assembly GCF_003315415.1). GTDB lineage: Bacteria > Actinomycetota > Actinomycetes > Actinomycetales > Brevibacteriaceae > Brevibacterium > Brevibacterium celere_A. The sequence continues at coordinate 255,541 of NZ_QNSB01000004.1, read as the reverse complement.
GACCTGGCTCAACTCGATCACGACGCAGAAGCTCGACGCGCTGACCCCCGGTGTCCCGACCGAGACTCTCGTCCTCGATCCCAACGGGCGCATCGAGGGCTGGCTGCGCCTCGTCGACGACGGAGAGGCGCTGTGGGCCATCAGCGACTTCCGCACCGAGGAGACGCTCGCCTTCCTCCGCTCGATGGTCTTCATGATGCGGGTGACGATCGAGGACGTCAGCGACGACTACCAGTGCATCGGCGCGGTCCGCGCCCTGCCCGAGTCCCTGCCGACCACTCAGGTCTGGGCCGACCCCTGGCCGCGCATCGGAGCCGGCTCGGCCTCCTACGCCGAACTCGACCTCGGTGACTCCTCCGCGTCGTCCGAGCATCCGGGATTCGAGACCCCCTTCGTCATCGGAATCGTCGAGCGCGAAGCCCTGCGAGCCACCTCGGCGAACGCGTTCGCCATGGCCGGCTTCGACGCCTGGGAGGCACTGCGGGTCGCGGCCTGGCGCCCGGGCCGGGCGGAGATCGACCACAAGTCGCTCGTCGGCGAGCTCGATCTGCTCCGCACCTCCGTCCACCTGGCCAAGGGCTGCTACCGCGGTCAGGAGGCCGTGGCGCGCGTGCACAACCTCGGCCAGCCGCCCCGGCGTCTCGTCTTCGTCCACCTCGACGGCTCGGGGCACATCCAGCCCGATCCCGGCGCCGAGGTGCTCGGTGAGGTCCGCGGCGCCGAACGGGCCGTGGGGACACTGACCTCGGTGGCGCTGCACTACGAACTCGGGCCCATCGGCCTCGCGGTGATCAAGCGCACGATCTCGCCGGAGGCGCCGCTGGCCTTCGACCTCGGCGAGGGCAACCGCGTCGTGGGCACCCAGGAGACGATCGTCGCCCCGCAGCGCGAGACGCGGACCGGACTGCCCGGACGCAACCGGGACGTCGACATGCGGAATCAGCATCGCTGATTTCGTGCTCGGCGAAAACGGCGTCCGGCACCGGGCGCACCGTCCTCCTCGCGGGGCCGGTCGGGGCGTGACGCAGCCTCGGCGAGGAGCTGTGCGAGGCCTGGCATCTGGGACGATGCCGGCGTGCGGGGGTCACGGTGCAGGGCGGACCGCGGCTGTCCGAGAGAGGGCGCGGACAACGGATTTCGCAATTCTGACCGCCCCTGACTGTCACTTCTGCCCAGCTGTCGGACCCAGAGTGACAAAAACCGTTGCGAGGGCCTATTCTTCCCCGTATGACAGCATTGGAAATTGGCGGCGAAGCTCTGCCGCAGGAACGTAAGGTCGTCACCGAGATCCCCGGACCCAAGTCCCGGGAGCTCGAGTCGCGTCGCACTGCTGCCGTCGCGACCGGCGTCGGTTCCAGCCTGCCCGCCTACGTCGTCGCGGCCGGAGGCGGGATCCTCAAGGACGCCGACGGCAACCAGATCATCGACCTGGGATCCGGCATCGCCGTGACCACCGCGGGCAACTCGAACCCGAAGGTCGTCAAGGCCGCCACCGAGCAGCTCGAGGCGTTCACCCACACGTGCTTCATGGTCAACCCCTACGAGAGCTACGTCGAGGTCGCCGAGGCGCTCAACCGCCTGACCCCGGGCGACCACGAGAAGCGGACCGTGCTGCTCAACTCCGGCGCCGAGGCGGTGGAGAACGCGGTGAAGATCGCCCGTGCGCACACCGGCCGTGACGCCGTCGTCGTCTTCGACCACGCCTACCACGGTCGGACCAACCTGACGATGGCGATGACCGCGAAGGCCCACCCCTACAAGGCCGGCTTCGGCCCGTTCGCGGGTGAGGTCTACCGCGCCCCCATGTCCTACCCGTTCCGCGACAACGACGCGGCCGGCACCAAGGTCAGCGGTGAGGACGCCGCCAAGCGCGTCATCACGATGATCGAGAAGCAGATCGGCTCCGAGCATGTCGCCGCGATCGTCATCGAGCCCATCCAGGGTGAGGGCGGCTTCATCGTCCCGGCCGAGGGCTTCCTGCCCGCGCTCGTCGAGTTCGCCCGCGAGAATGGCATCGTCTTCGTCGCCGACGAGGTGCAGGCCGGCTTCGCCCGCACCGGCAAGATGTTCGCCTCCGAGTGGGAGGGCATCGTCCCCGACCTCATCACGACGGCCAAGGGCATCGCCGGCGGTCTCCCGCTGTCGGCCGTGACCGGTCGCAAGGAGATCATGGACTCGGTCGGTCCGGGTCGCCTCGGCGGCACCTACGGCGGCAACCCCACCGCGTGCGCCGCGGCGCTGGGCGCCATCGACGCGTTCGAGAACGACGGTCTGCTCGAGAACGCCACGCACATCGGCGAGATCATCACCGACCGGCTGGTCAAGCTCCAGGCGAAGTTCCCCGAGGTCGGAGATGTCCGCGGTCGGGGCGCCATGGTCGCCGCCGAGTTCGTCCAGCGCGACTCGATCGAGCCGAACCCCGAGCTCGTCAAGAAGATCGTCGACCACTGTGCGAAGAACGGTGTGCTCGTCCTCTCGACCGGAACCTTCGGCAACGTGCTGCGCTTCCTGCCGCCGCTGACGATCTCCGACGAGCTGCTCAACGAGGCCTTCGACATCATCGAAGAGGCCCTGGAGTCCGCCCTGGCCTGACGGTCGGGCACAGGCCTCCGCCCGGGTCTGTCACGACCCTGGGCCTGAGGTTCCGGCGGGCTTCCGGCGGAACCGCACTCCACCGGCACACTGACGGCGGCTCGGATACCTCACGCGAGGTATCCGAGCCGCCGTCAGGTGCGTTGAGGGGTGGGAACGACAGGAACCGCGGGGTCACCTCGGGTCGGGGAAGGACCTGTCGCCGAAGAGGATCCGCTTCGCCGCCGCTTGGCCCGGGGGAGTGCGCAGGGCGGTGAAGGCGGCGTTCGCCATCGCCGAGGTGCGCACCTGGGCCAGCGCACGACGCATCGTCAGACGTCCGCGGAACCGCTTCCGCAGCGCCGCACCGTCGTAGTGATCGAGGGCGCCGAGGCGACCGCGGAGAACCTCGTCGATCACCTCGGCGGCGTGGTCCGACATCCGCAGGCACGGATCGAGACCGCCGGCGGTCAGCGGCGACACGGCCCCTGCCGCATCGCCGACCAGCAGACCCGAGGGTCCGGCGATGCGGCGCAGGACGCCGCCGACGGGGATCGGGCCCGCCCGCCGCTCGACGTCGTCGGGACGCGGAACGCCGTCGAGCCCCGGGGCGGAGGCGGCGAACCGGCGCAGGGCGCTCTGGATCCCGGTGGGGAAGCGATGCGAGTAGCCGGCCACGCCGACATGCGCGTGCTCTCCGTCGTTGACCACCCATGCGAGGTAACCGGGAGCGAGCGTCGGGTCGAGCACGCAGTGGAACGTCGGCGGCTGGACTCCGCGGGGGATCGCGAAGACCTCCTCGGCGCCGATGAGGAGATGGCGGTTGCGGTCGAGGCCGAGGTCACGGGCGACCCGGGATCGTGCGCCGTCGGCGCCGACGACGAACGCGGCTGTGATGAGCAGCGGACCATCAGGACCGGTCGCGGTCCAGGCGTCGCCTCGCCGGCCGGAATACCGCGTGCCGAGGAGGATGCGGACTCCGGCTGCGGCAGCCGACCTGGCGGACGCCGCATACAGCGGTCCCATGTCTCCCACCCGGAACTCGTCGCGGTCGCTGTCGAGGGTCACCGGGTGTTCGAGCCCGGGAGGATAGAGTCGCACCCTGCGGATCGGCGGGCCCAGGCACTCCTCGGGCAGCGGGAAGTCATCAAGGGTGCGGCGGACGAAGATCCCGGTGGTCCGCACCGTGGTGACCAGGGTCGAATGCCGCTCGACGACCAGCACGCGGTGGCCGCGCTCGGCGAGCAGCCGCGCGGTCGTCAGTCCGGCCAGTCCGGCCCCGACGACGAGCACATCGGCGGACAGGGAGCGGCTCCGCGCTGCGGTCGCCGGAGTCTCGTCATCCCCCGAAGCCGGCATGGTCACCCTCGCTCGAATCCTTGTGGCCGTCGCTGCGTGGGTTCCCCGAAGCGCGGTCGTCCTCGCCGGCATCGTCGACCCATTCGAGGATGTCGCCCGGCTGGCAGTCGAGAGTCCGGCAGATCGCGTCGAGGGTGGAGAAGCGCACCGCCTTCGCCCGTCCGTTCTTGAGCACAGCGACATTGGCCGGGGTCAGGCCGACGCGCTCGGCGAATTCGCCCACGCTCATCTTGCGCCGGGCCAGTTCCACATCGAGGCGGACGACGATCGGCATCACACCACCTCGGAGAGTTCGGTCTGCATGGCCGTCGCGCTGCGGAGCAGTCCGCGCATGACGATCATGAGGAGGACGAACGCGACGCCGGCGACGACGAGGCCGCCCACGATCGCGATGAGGCCCGGCGCGTCGTCACGGACGCCCACGCCGATGACGGGGATCCCGAACCCGCAGACGAGGAGGGTGGCGACGATCCCTGCACCGATGATGACGTCGACCCAGCGGAAGGCGCGCGAGGTGAAGATCGCATCGCGGCGGACCATCGAGAGCAGCACCCACACCGCGATGAGGGCCGCTTCCACGCACGCGGCCAGAGCGACGCCGAGGACGACGATCGGCACGGGGAGGAACGTGAGATCCTGCTCCTGGGCCAGGGTCTGCGTGAAGACAGGGAAGAGCAGGGCGGCCTGAACGATGACGGCGGCGACGCCGATGACGAGGACGAGAGCTCGCAGGGCGAGGATGGAGAGATGGCTCATGCATTGATTGTTGATCATGATCTATCGAAAGTCAATAGAGATCTGCTGAAAGACGTGAAGTGAAACGCGGCTTGGGCCGCGCCGTGTTCCACCGCCGGCTCCTGCCGGACCGTGTTCCGCTGAAGTCTCTTGCCGCGCCGCGCCCACACGGCCTCCGCCGCGGCGTGTCCACACGGCCTCCGCCGCGGCGTGTCCCACGGGCGAGCGACTCCGGTAGCCTGCACTCATGGCTTTCGACGTCTTCGACGGGCACAACGACCTCGCCTGGTGGCTGCGTGAGGAGCGCGACTCCAGCGTGGTCGGGCTGGGCGACCCGACCGTCTCCCCGTTCACCACCATGGACCAGCTCAGGCGGGGCCGCGTGGCCGCGCAGTACTGGTCCGTCTACGTCCACTCCGACATCACCGGGGCCGAGGCGATCAGGGCGACGTGGGAGCAGATCGACACGGTCAACCGCTTCATCGCCGCGTATCCCGACACCCTGCGGTTCGCCCGCACTGCCGCCGAGGTGGTCGCCGTGCGCGATTCCGGCAAGGTCGCCTCCCTCATGGGAGTCGAAGGCGGACAGCAGATCGACGACTCGCTCGCCGTCCTGCGCTCCTATGCCCGCGCCGGAGCGCGCTACATGACCCTGACCTGGTCGACGACCCACTCGTGGGCGGACTCCGCGACCGACGAGCCGCGGCACGGTGGGCTCAGCGGGTTCGGCCGCGATGTCGTGGCGGAGATGAATCGGATCGGGATGATCGTCGACCTCTCCCATGTCGCCTCCAGCGTCATGCACCAGGCTCTTGACCTCACCAGCCTGCCGGTGATCTTCAGCCACTCCTGCGCCCATGGCCTCAATCCCCACCCGCGCAACATCCCCGACGACGCACTCGACCGGCTGCCCGACAACGGGGGCGTGGCGATGATGACCTTCGTGCCCGCGTTCGTCTCCCGGGAGCGCTGGGACTGGGAGCAGGTGGGCGGGTCGGGCAACGCCCCCGAGGTGACCGTGGCCGATGTCGCCGACCACTGCGATTACGTGCGGGAGAGGATCGGCATCGACCACGTCGGCCTCGGCGGGGACATCTGCGGGATCGACGAGCTGCCGGTCGGCCTCGGCGATGCGGGTCAGTACCCGGTCCTGTTCGACGAACTGGCGGGGCGGGGTTGGTCGGACGAGGATCTGCACAAGCTCGGATTCGACAACGCGATGCGCGTGCTCGAGGCGCACGAGGATTCCTATTCGGCGTTCCTCGGCCAGATCTGACCCTCAAGAAGTCCTGCCGAGATGTCTTCCATATCCCGTGAACTGAGATTGAATGGAGAGATGCAGTCCATCCGTGGCGGTCGAGAGACAGCGGTCGCCGTGCCGACAGTGAAGTTGGAGGAATCGTGAGTCACAACGACAGTTCCACCGCCGCGCAGCCCGCCGCAGAGAGACAGCCCGAGACCCTGAAGAGGGTGATGGGGCCCAAGCTGCTCCTGCTCTTCATCGTCGGCGACATCCTGGGCACAGGCGTCTACGCCCTGACGGGAAAGGTGGCCGGTCAGGTCGGCGGTGCCGGCTGGCTGCCGGTCATCCTCGCCTTCACCGTCGCTCTCATCACGGCCTTCTCGTACATGGAGCTGGTGACGAAGTACCCGCACGCCGCGGGTGCCGCGCTCTACACGCACAAGGCCTTCGGCATCCACTTCATCACCTTCCTCGTCGCGTTCGCCGTGCTCAGCTCCGGCATCACCTCGGCGTCGACGGCATCGACGGTCTTCGCGGCGAACATGGTCGAAGGATTCGGCTGGGAGCTCTCCGCGACGGGGACGATGTGGATCGCGGTGGGATTCCTCGCCATCGTCGCCGCGATCAATCTCCGCGGAGTCAGCGAGAGCGTGTGGTTCAACGTCGTCCTCACGACGATCGAACTCACCGGTCTGCTGCTGGTCATCCTCGTCGGATTCTTCGCCCTCGGCTCGGGCAGCGCCGACTTCTCCCGGGTGATGATCTTCGAGACCGCGGATGACAAGAGCATCTTCCTCGCGGTCACCGCGGCGACGTCGCTGGCGTTCTTCTCGATGGTCGGTTTCGAGGACTCGGTGAATATGGTCGAGGAGACCAAGGAGCCCCGGGTGTTCCCGAGGATCATGCTCACCGGCCTGTCGATCACCGGCGTCATCTACGTGCTGGTGTCGATCGTGGCCGTCGCCGCGGTGCCCATCGGGCAGCTCACGGCCAGTGAGACCCCGCTCCTCGACGTCGTCAGGGCAGGGGCGCCGAATCTGCCCATCGACGAGATCTTCCCCTTCATGACGATGTTCGCGGTCGCGAACTCGGCGCTCATCAACATGCTCATGGCCAGCCGCCTGCTCTACGGCATGGCACGGCAGAACGTGCTCCCACCGGTGTTCGCCAAGGTCCTCGATCAGCGGCGCTCGCCATGGGTGTCGATCATCTTCACCACGCTCATCGCCTTTGCGCTCATCATCGCCGTGTCCACCGGCCTGCCGGAGACGGTCGTCGCGTCTCTGGGCGGCACCACGTCGCTCCTGCTGCTGGCGGTCTTCGCCACCGTCAACCTCGCCGTGCTGGTTCTGCGGAGGAAGCCGGTCGACCACGACCATTTCCGCGCGCCAACCTATCTGCCGTGGCTCGGCGTCGTCACGTGCGTCTTCCTCGTCGGTCCGTGGGCCAGGCTCGACGACCTCATCCAGTACCAGATCGCGGCGGCGCTCATCGGCATCGGAGTGATCCTGTGGGCGATCACCTGGATGTGGAACCGCTCGGTGCGCGGAGCGAGCACCAGATTCCGCAATCCCGAAGAGCTCAGCTGAGCACGGGGAGGGCCGGGTGACATCCGCGCGGATCCGACCACAGCACATGCACGACCGAGAAGAGGATGAACAATGACCATCGTCGTGGGTTACACGAACTCTCCCGAGGGCCACGCCGCACTGGACTCGGGGATCACGCTCGCCGTCAAGGACGGCGCGGATCTGCTCGTCGTCAACGCCTCGCGCGACTCCGAACGCAGCGATCCGCGCCGCCTCGGCGAGGCCGAGGTCGCCTCGGTGCGCACGCACCTGTCCGAGGCCGGGGTCACGGGGCGGGTGCTGCTGTCCCAGAACGAATCCGACCCTGCGGAGCAGATCCTCGATGCCGCCGCCGAGGTGGGGGCCGAGCTCATCGTGCTCGGTACCCGGAGGCGGACGCCGGTGGGGAAGTTCCTCCTCGGCTCGACGGTGCAGAGGGTCGTCCTCGATGCCGACTGCCCCGTGCTCTGCGTCAAGGCCGGGCATGCCGTGACCGGCTGAGCCGGCGCACTCACGAGAGCCGTGTCGTGTCCTGACCGTCACGGCCGACTTCATGAACGCGGTGCCCGCGCAGCCGCTCGAGCAGCCATTGCTCGACACGACCGAGGCGCCGTCCGCGTCGCCAGATGAGGTCGACCGAGACGAGCCAGTCGGTGAACGGGTACGCATCGAGCTGCAGCTCGACGAGCTCGCCGGATTCGATCTCCGGCAGGACGAGCTGCCTGGGCAGGGTCGCCCACCCGAGGCCGGAGCGAGCCAGCCAGGTGAGGGCCTCGTAGGAGTCGGTGTGCCAGGTCTGCGTCGACTGCAGGTATTCGCTGGTCGGCAACGAGCTCGAATGGGTGATGTAGGCGAGGTGCCGATGTCCGCGCAGTTCGTCGAAGCCCGGTCGTTCCATCGTCGCGAGGGGGTGATCCCTGTGCGCGACATGGGTCATGAGCAGCTTGCCCATCTGGTGGAAGCCGAGCTCGTCGGGGTACTCGGGGAGGAGGAACGCGATCCCGAGCTCCGCCTCGTCGGCGAGCACCAGTCCGCTCGCATCTCCGCGGTCGGGGTTCCTGATGATGAGATCGGTGTGGGGGAAGGTCTCGGAGAAGTCCTCGAGGACGGGCATGATCTGATGCGGCGGGATGCCGATCGCCAGAGTCACGCTCGGTGAGTCGCTGTCGGCCAGAGCATCGCCGTGCCGTTCGAAGGTGACGGCGCGGTCGTGGAGCGCGCGGGCCTCGGGCAGCAGGGCCTGGCCCGCCTCGGTGAGAGTCGGCAGACGTGAGCTGCGGTCGAAGAGCTCGACCCCGAGGGCGATCTCCAAGTAGGCGATGGCGGAGCTGATCGTCGACTGGGTTCGGCCCAGGGCTCGAGCCGCGGACGAGAACGAACCATGCTTGGCGGTGAGGACGAAGGCCTCGACCTGTTCGAGACTGAGACGCATGCGTTCAACCTATCGAATGGATCGATGGTAAGTCATTTCATCCATCGAAGAACTCCGCATAGTGTCGCTGCTGTCGCCACAGGCGCACGCTCCCAACTGACGAATGGAAAGGTGGAGACATGGAAGTCGCGGTCGAAGAAGCTCGCGTCCGGACGGTCGAACCCGTCGATGAGATCCTCCCCGCACGGTCGATGCTCACCCTGGGCCTCCAGCACGTGCTCGTGATCTACGCAGGAGTGGTCGCCGTTCCGCTCATCCTCGGTGGTGCACTCGGCCTCGAGCAGTCGCAGATCGTCGTCCTCATCAACTGCAACCTCATCATCGGCGGTCTGGCGACTCTGCTGCAGACGCTCGGAATCTGGCGTTTCGGTGCCAGGCTTCCGCTGATCCAGGGAGCCTCCTTCATCGCCCTGGCGCCGATGATGCAGATCGGTGAGCAGTACGGGCTCACCCATGTGTTCGGCTCGGTCATGGTGGCCGGTGCTCTGGCGATCGGATTGGCTCCGCTGTTCTCCCGACTCCTGCGGTTCTTTCCACGCGTGGTCATCGGCTGCCTCATCACGACTGTCGGAATCTCCCTGATGCCCGCCGCGGCAGGCTGGTTGGGCGGGGGAGTGGGCAGCGAGTCGTTCGGCGCTCCCGAGCACCTGCTGGTCGGGCTGCTCACCGTCGTGGTCACCGTCGTCGTCTACGTCGGGTTCAGGGGTCTGATGAGCAGCCTCTCAGTGCTCGTCGGGATGGCGGTCGGCACCGTCGTGGCGATGCTCATCGGACTCAGCGACTTCAGCGGTCTGGCGGACGCGGCATGGATCGGCATCGCGGCGCCCCTGACATTCGGCCCTCCGCAGTTCTCGCTGGTGCCGATCCTCATCATGACTCTGGCGATGATCGTCATCATGGCGGAGACCACGGGCAATACGCTCGCGATCGGGCGCATGGTGGAGACCCCGATCTCGCCGCGGAGGCTCGGCAATGCCTTCCGCGGGGAGGGACTCGCGACCATGCTCAGTGCGCTCTTCAACGGCTTCCCGCTCAACGCCTTCAGTCAGAACACCGGGCTGATCGCCATGACGCGAGTGCGCAGCCGGTACGTCGTCGCTGCGGCAGGCGTGATCATGATCCTCATGGGGCTCGTTCCCAAGGTAGGGGCGATCGTCGCCGCGATCCCGCCGTCGGTGCTCGGCGGTGGCGCGATCGTCATGTTCGGCATGACGACGGCGGCCGGGATCCAGGAGCTCGCGCGGGTGAAGTACGAGGGCACGCACAATGCGCTCATCGTCGCCATCTCCCTCAGCGTCGGTGTCCTCCCGATGGCGATGCCGGAGCTGCTCGAGGAGATCTCCGGACCGCTGGCTCTCATCCTCGAGAGCGGCATCTTCCTCTGCGCGATCGTCGCCGTCGTGCTCAATGCCGCGATCAACAGGTCCGTGGACCGAGATGAGGACTCTGCCGATGCGGCGGACATGTCATCCGATCCACCAGCCACGTCTTCCCAGCCATCAGCCACGTCTTCGCATCCATCTGCCACGTCGAGTGGCGTCACAACCGACAGAGAGAAGCTCATGAAGGACCACCAGAACTCAGCAATGCCGATCGACGGAACGAACGGAGCCGCCGAGGCGATCGGCCTCGCCGAGGTGACCGACTCCGAGTGCGTGCCTGAATCCGAGCGGACGGGCGACGCTGTGCTCGACCGCGGGGTGTCCGCAGACGACCTTGCCCGTCTCCGCGAGACGATCGCTCTCGCGGACGACGCGAAGAACCGCGGTCGGCATCCCTTCGCCTCGATCGTCGTCTCCGCCGATGGGAGGGTGCTCGCCTCGAAGGGCAACAACTCGATGCCTCCCGAGGGAGACCCGACTCAGCATGCCGAACTCAGCGCGGCAGCCGAGGCGGCGCGGACGCAATCGGTGGAGGAGCTCGCCTCGGCGACCCTCTACACCAGCGCGGAGCCGTGCGTCATGTGCACGGGGGCGGTGTACTGGACCGGGATCGGCCGTATCGTCTACGCACTCTCGGAATCCCGACTGCTGGCGCTGACCGGCGACGATCCCGAGAACCCGACCTTCGACCTGCCCTGCCGCGAGGTCATCACCCGCGGACAGCGGGAGATCGAGGTCGTCGGGCCGTTGCTCGAGGACGAGGCCGCCGAGGCGCATCACGGCTTCTGGACGCGCCAGTCCAGCTGAGCGGCGATCGGCCCGGCTGGATAGGAGTCCGGCTGAGCGGCGTTCTCCACCATCGTCGGAACTCAATGAACTCTGCCGCCGGAAATCGGGGACCTCTGTCGCCGAGGTGGTGCTCGACCCACGTGTGAACCCGGGTTTCGCGAGGGCAGCACCACCTCGGCGGTGTGCGGGGTCGTGTCGCGCCTCCGTCTTCGGGTTCGCACTCCCATTCGTTCGCTTCCAGAGGTTCTGTGTCAGTGGCGAACGATAGCCTGAGAGCACGAAGCAACTTCGATGAGAACAGTATGGCGATGCCGAGTGGATCAGAATGATCAGTCCTAAAACGAACCGAAGAAAGCAGAAGAAAAACGTAGACAGATTCGATTAATCCCACTAGACTGAGCTCAAGCGGGCACCACGGATTCTTGACCGACAACGCGGACGTTGACGAACGGAACGAGAAGATGACTCTCACCCCCGACCGGAAGCACTCGAGGCGGAGCAGGCGCGCCACCTCGTGCTCCGCCGCCGAGACGGTCGGGGTCGGTCCTGTCGGGGCCCGACCGGCACCGAGTGGACCTGTGAGCCCGCGGAGGCAGGACAACGGAGAAGCGGACACCACGGACAAGCGGTGGGGTGGCCGGACACTGTGGGAGGCCGTCGCTGATGATCCGGCCGCGCAGGCGGAGGCTCGTCGGATCAGTGCCGAACGCGATGCCGAGATCCGAGCCCGGCAGCAGGTGAGCGACCGCGCGCGGGCGGAGGCAGCGGCTCAGGCCTCGGCCGATTTCTCACCGTGGAGCACTCGCGACGCGTCGAGTCGGGTGACGAGTGAGACCGAAGCGCAGAAGCCGCGAGACACGGCAGCCGCCCGGGTGGCGCGCGAGACGACCCCTGCGGCGGCGGACGAAACGACAGCTTCGGTGGCTGGCGCAACGACAGCTACCGGCGAAACGACAGCTTCGGTGGCTGGCAGAACGACAGCTGCGGGCGAAACGACGGCTCCGGATGGAGATGCCGAAGCAAGCTCCCGTCCGCTCCTGTCCGACGAGGCATGGAACGACCTGTCACGGAGTGCTCCGGAGATCACCGATTCCATCGCCGCTCTGCAGAAGCTGGCCGGTGCCCTCTACTCGTTCGACCGTCCGCTGGGACCCGACGAGGCTGTCACCATGCTCGATGGCATCGAAACCATCGACCGTCTCGTCGAGTCGCTGTCCGTCATCGTCCTCTCGGTTCTCGAACGGAGCGGTACACCGAGGGACTACGGCGCCAAGAGCACCCAGGCTCTCGTCGCCGACCGGCTGCAGGTGAGCGGACGCGAGGCGTCCCGACGTGTGAAACTGGCGGAGTCTCTCGGGAAGAGGGTCGATATCAGCGGCCAGTCGCGTGAACCGATGTTCCCCGTCGTGTCCGAGGCGCTCCTCGGAGGCCAGCTGTCGGCGATTCAGGCGGGAGTGATCGCGCAGTGCCTGCGGAAGCTGCCGCGGTGGGCCACCGACGAGCAGCGCGCCGAGGCGGAGCGGCTGCTCGTCGCCCACGCCCCGACCGTGCGAGTGCAGGACATCCGCGTCCTCTTCGACGAGATCCTGGCCTGGATCGACCCCGACGGCCAAGTGCCCGACGACACCCCGAATCCGGACGAGTACTTCGTCAACCTGCGGGCTCGCGAGGACGGATCGTGGATGCTCAAGGGGCACATCGACCCCGTCACCGGCGGCATCATGCACGGTCTGCTCACTTCTCGCATCACCAGCGATCCCGCGGAGGGGACGAACGGCGGCGAGACCGAGGACACCAAGCCGGCCGGCGGCACCTCACCTGCCGGCGACTCCTCACCTGCCGGCGGAACTGCACCCTCCGAAGGCCCGGCTGCCGCTGGCGAGACGAGCAGCCGGGAGCGCACTGACGCTCGCGACGAGGTCGTCGCAGCATTCGATTCGGTCCTCTCCGGTGATCGCCACGATGCGCTGGACCCGACGATCGGGGACGAAGCCGAGCGCGGAGTTCCCGGTTACGGGGTGCGCGAGGATGGCACGCGCATCGGCATGACGCTGCAGCAGCCGAGCATCCGGACTCGCATCTACTCCCGATTCGCCACGCTCGTGTCGCGGATCGAGATGAACCGCATCGGCACCGGCGCTCCATATGCGCTGGTCGTCACCGCGAAGGCCAGTGATCTCGCCAGTGGTTCCGGGCAGGCCGTGACGGGTGCTGACACTCGATTCCCCATCACCACAGCCGCCCGAGAGGGACTCAATGGCACCGTGTTCTTCCATCTCATGAGCGAGAAGGCACGAACGGTCGAAGTGTGCACGGAGAAGCGATTCGCGAATGCGAAACAGCTGGCGATCCTCGCCGCTCGTGATCAGGGGTGTACGTTCCCGGGGTGCGACACACCGCCGGGTTGGTGCGTTGCCCACCACGTGGTGGAGTGGGCGCAGGGAGGGAATACCGACATCAACAACCTGACGCTCGCCTGCGGTGCGCATCATCGTCTTCTCGACAAATCGGATTGGGAGACAGTGATGCTCAGGGACGGTCGCCCGGCGTGGAGGCCTCCCGCCTCGATCGACCCGGCCAGAAAGCCGATCCTGCATGCGAGGTTCGTCGCTCGCGGCATCGCCGACACCCTCTTCGATTAGCTGCCGGGCAGGATGTAATGGGAGAAGTGCGTCCGGGCCGGCTCTGGAATATTCCTAGCTCCGCCCCGCAATCTGGAGGTTCCGCGGCCTGGCAATGTAGTCGACAACGTCTCCTCAAATCACGCGGAACGTGTCGTCACCGTCCCTGCCGATCTCGTGCACACGAAGGTGCCGCAGACGGAGAAGACAACAACTCGATGCCGCCCGAGGGCGACTCGACCCAGCACGCCGAATTGGGCGTCGCAGCGGAGACCGCCCGCATGCTCAGTGCGGAGGTGCTTGCCTCGGCGACCCTCTGCACCAGCGCGGAGCCGTGCGTCGTGTGCACGGCGGCGGTGTACTGGAGCGGGATCGGTCGGATCGTCTCCGCGCTGTCGGAAGCTCGCCTGCTGGCCCTGAATGGTGACGACCCGGAGAACCCGACCTTCGACCTGCCCTGCTGTGAGGTCATCGCCGCGGACAGCGGGAGATCGAGGTGGTCGGCCCGTTGCTCGAGGACAAGGCGGCCGCAGGGCACCACGGCTTCTGGACGCGCCGGTCCAGCTGAGCAGCGACCTCGCCGGGGTCCGGATTCGTCACACTCAGCTCGGGAACCCCGCGGTCAGCATGCCGGCGTCGATCGGGAACCCCGCGGTCAGCGCATGCTCGCATCGATCCGGCGCTCGCGGTGCAGGCTCTGGTGCTCGTCGTCGAGTTGCGCGAAGTACTCGAGCGAGGCACGGGAGGTGGTCAGCAGCGACTGGATTCCGGTCTCGGTCGAGACCAACGCCTGCGAGATGCCGCGGGCGGCGCCCTTGAGCAGCTCGACGATGCCGAGGGGAGAGCCATCGTCGCGGGCGACGACCACACCGAGTGCGGCGACCGGTTCCCTGGTGGGACCGAACACAGGAACAGCGATGCCGCGGGACTCCTCATGGATGAAACCGTCGCACACGGCGTAGCCTCGCGCGTGTGCGTGGCTGAGAAGCTTGCGAAGCTCCGCGCCGTCGGAGGGCGAATCGGGTGTCATGCGCGGCCAGCCCGCTGCGATGACGCGTTCGATGAGCTCTGCTTCGGCGTGGGCGAGAAGCACGATTCCGCTGGAGCTCAGCGGAAGCGGAATCCTGCCGCCGATCAGCGTCGCGTTGATGACCGCATCACGTGTGGACTGACGGTCGATGAAGAGAACCTCGTGCCCGCGCAGCACCGCGAGCTGCGTGTGCTGCCGGACCCGGACATGCACCGCGTCAAGCCAGGGCCGCGCGAGCTCCCGCAGGCCGATCGCCCCTGGCGTGCGCGAGGCGTATTCCCACAGCCGAATCCCGAGTCGGTAGCGTCGATCGGGGCCGCGTTCCAGCAGCCCCTCGTGTTCGAGCTCACCCACCAGGCGATGCGCCGACGACGCCGCGAGCCCGGTGGTCGCGATGATCTCCGACAGCGTCAGCTCCGGTCGCTGCGACTCGAAGGCGTCGAGCACGCGCAGGTGTTTGTGCAGCACGGACTCGCCGTCAGAACCTCTGGCCATCATCGCCCTCCCGAAGTGAGCGGCTCGCCATCGAGCCGATTCCGTTGAACGGAATTCTATCTGTGGGCGGAAACCGGCGTCACTAGGCTCCAGACTATGACCCATCGCACATCTGCAGCTCTCCGCCTGGCGCGCAGACGCACGGTCGCCGACGACGTCGTCGCGCTGACGCTCGAAGCCGCCGACGGCGGTCGCCTGCCCGACTGGGAGCCGGGGGCCCATATCGACCTGATCCTCCCCGCCGATGGGGCGGGCGCCGGCATGGTCCGCCAGTACTCACTGTGCGGCGACCGCTGGAAACCCTGCGAGTACACGATCATGGTCCAGCGCGAACCGGACGGCCGGGGAGGCTCAGCCGCGCTGCACGATGAGGTGTCGGAGGGAGACCTGCTCGGCTTCGGCGGCCCCCGCAACAACTTCCGCCTCGCCCCCGCCGAGGAGTACCTCTTCATCGCGGGTGGCATCGGAATCACGCCGCTGCTGCCGATGATCGAGCAGGCGAACCGCCTGGACGTGGCCTGGCGACTGCTCTACCTCGGCCGCAGCGCGAGCCGCCTCGCGGCCCTCGACCGCCTTGCCGTGCTCGCGGGAGACGAGGATCGCGTCACCATTCACGACGCGGACCGGCTCGGCCGCGCCGACCTCGAGTCCTGGCGACCGACGGACCCTGCCGTACGCGTGTTCGCCTGCGGTCCCGTCCCCCTGCTCGACGCGATCGCGGCGTGGGGGGCCGTGCCGGGCGGTCTGCCGCCCCGCGTCGAGCGGTTCACCGCCCAGGACGGCGACGGTCCGACACCGGCCGCGTTCGAGGTGATCGCCTCGCGCAGCGGAGTGTCGGCGCAGGTCGGCGAGTCCGAGAGCGTCGTCGACGCATTGCGCAGAGCCGGCGTCGACATCATCACCTCTTGCGCCAAGGGGGTGTGCGGAACCTGCGAGACCGACGTGCTCGAGGGCAACCCCGACCACCGGGACTCCCTGCTCGACGACCATGAGCGGGCGCTCGGGGACTGCATGTTCCCGTGCGTCTCGCGCAGCCGCGACCCGCGCCTCGTGCTCGGCATCTGAGAACCCACGGAGACCACCATGACCACCACCCCGTCACCCGCCGCGACGTCGGCGGCACCGTCGGCCACCGTGCCGCATCTCGACATCGACCCCTTCAGCGAGGAGTTCCTCACCGACCCGCTGCCGTTCCACGAGCGCCTGCGCGAGACCGCGCCCGTGACCTACCTCGACAGCCACCGCGTGTACGCCGTCGCGCGCTACGACGACGTGCACCGCGCGCTCATCGACTGGCAGGGACTCCAGTCGGCCGCGGGGGTGGGACTGGCCAACTTCAGGAGGGAGAAGCCCTGGCGTCCGCCGAGCGTCCTTCTCGAAGCGGATCCGCCGCGCCACGATGCCCCTCGCTCTGTGCTCGCGAAGCTCCTGTCACCGCGCCGGCTGCGGGCGCTCGAGGCGCAGTGGCGGTCCGATGCGCGTGACGTCGTCGACGAGCTGCTCTCACGCGGACGCGAGTTCGACGCCGTGACCGACCTCGCCGAGGTGTTCCCGCTGCGCGTCTTCCCCGATGCGATCGGCATCGGTCAGGAGGGGCGCGAGCACCTGCTGCCCTACGGTGATTTCGCGTTCAATGCGTTCGGCCCGCAGAACCGCCTCGTCACCCAGGCTCAGGAGACGATCGGCCCCACCATGGCATGGATCGGCGAGCAGTGCAGACGCGAGAGCCTGTCCTCCCACGGCATCGGCGCGCAGATCTGGGCCGCCGCGGATCGGGGCGACATCACCACGGAGCAGGCCCCGCTCGTCGTCCGCTCCCTGCTCACGGCCGGCGTCGACACGACGGTGACGGGCATCGCCTCGGTGCTGCACATGATGGCCGACCGTCCTGAGGACTGGCGGCGTGTGCGCGAGGACCGCTCGCTGCTGCCGCGTGTCTTCGAGGAGGCGGTGCGCCTCGAGTCGCCCGTGCAGACCTTCTTCCGCACGACCACGCAGACCGTCGAGATCGCGGGGGTGAGGATTCCCGCCGATGAGAAGGTGCTGATGTTCCTGGGCGCGGCGAACCGTGACCGGCGGCGCTGGCAGGATCCGCACGCCTTCGACCTCGATCGCGATCCCTCGGGGCACGTCGGATTCGGCATGGGGATCCACCAGTGCGTCGGCCAGCACATCGCGCGGCTCGAGGCGGTCTCGGTGCTCGACGCGCTCCTCGATCGGGTCACGGCGCTCGAATCCGCGGGTCCCGTGCGCAGGCACCTGAACAACACCCTGCGCGGCTTCGAGTCGCTGCCCATGCGCCTGACCGCCGCGTAGGGAAGCGCCCACCGGCGGTCGCGCGCCCGAGCGCCCACCGGCGACCTCGCCCACGAGCGCGCACCCCCGGTCCCGCCGCTGCGGGACCGCGCCTACACCACCGGGGTGCCGTGGGTGTGGAAGCTCTCGATGGTCTTCATTCCCCAGGCCTGGCCCTTCTTGCGTTCCTCCTCGCTCCACTCGACGACCGGCTGGTCGGGGTCGAGGAGGAGGCGGGCGCCGGCGTTCGCGAACTCGATGCGGTTGCCCCCTGGCTCCCAGACATAGAGGAAGAACGTCTGGTTGATCGCGTGCTTGTGCGGGCCCGACTCGATGTAGATCCCGTTCTCCAGGAAGATGTCGGCGGCCTTGAGGATGTCCTCGCGGGTGTCGGGCGCGAACGCGATGTGGTGGAGGCGGTTGCCGTGCTTCTTCCAGTCGTCGCTGTAGACGACGTCGTAGGACTTGAGGCCGAAGTGGAACCACCACGCTGCGAACCTGCCGGAGTCGAGCCGGATCCGCTCGCTCTCGCGCATTCCGAGGGCAGCGATGAGGAATTCACCGTTGGCCTCGACGTCCTTGCCGAGATAGTTGATGTGGTCGAGCCTGCGGGCATTGACGCCGCGACCGGGGAAGGCCGAGGCCTGGTTCTTCAGCGCGGGCCGATCCTCGTCACCGGCGACGTAGCGCTCGGTCTCGTAGTAGATCCCCATCGAGTGCCCGTCGGGGTCGCGGAACATGAAGGTCGGACCGGTGCCGACCTCGCCGTCGACCCAGCCCTCGCCGAGGCCGAGAGACTCGATCGCGGCGACGCGGCGCTCCAGCGCCTCCTGGCTGGCCGCTCGGAAGGAGGTGCGACCCACCCCTGCGGCAGCGGAGGCGGTGAGCTTGATCGTGTACAGCTCGTAGTCGTCCCAGGTGCGCAGGTAGGCGACACCGTCGGACTGTTCGACGACCCGCATGGCGAGCAGGTCGCGGAAGAACCAGAGGCTCTCCTCGAACTTCGGGGTGAGCAGCTCGACGTTGGCGAGGTGGGCGACGTCGAACGAGGTGTGGTCGGTCATGGTGCGGTCCTCTCTGACAGCGGATGGAGGTGGCTGGGGATCATCGGCGCGGCCTCGGGAACACGAGACCGTCGAAGATCTTGCGCGCGGTGCGCAGATTGGCGGAGTACGAGGCGACGAAGCCGACACCGGGACGCTCCTCGACCTCGACGAGGGCCTCGAAGACGCCGCTCGGATGCTCGAGCGGCACCCGACGGTCCGCGGAGACCTCGGCGAAGGAGCTGCCGACGGCGGAGGGGATGCGCACCCCGGCGGCGACCGAGGCGGCCATCAGCACCCCGATCGAGCTGTGCACCCGGTGCGGGATGAATGCGCGAACCGCCACGGCGCCTCCATGGCGCGGCGGGGAGACGAGGATCATCTTGGGAACGGTCTCGGCCGCGACGTCCCCGAGCCCCATCAGGGGTCCGGCGTGCAGGCGGATCGCCTCGATCCGGGCGGAGAGTTCGGTGTTAGCCTCGAGCTCGGCCGGTTCCTCGTCGCCCGTGAGTCCGAACTCGGCCGCGTCGAGCATGACGACCGGCATGCCGCAGTCGACGAGAGTGGCGCGGTGGTCCTCGATGACGTCGACCGCGTGTCCGGTCGGCAGCAGGGGAGCGGGATCGCCGCCCATCTCGATCTCGACCGGGGCGGCCGTCCCGGGCACACCGTCGATCGACTGCTCGCCGTCATACACGACACGGCCGCCTCGGGTGGGAAATGTGGCGGTCGCGGTGTCGCCGGTGTTGACGAGGCGGATCACGACGGATGTCCGCTCCTCCCCGCAGTCCACGAGTCCCCGCTCGACGGCGAAGGGGCCGACCCCCGCGAGCAGGTTGCCGCAGGTCTGCGCGTCGGCGACGACGCTCGTGTCGACCCCCACCTGCAGGAAGCGGTAGTCGACGTCGACACCGGGCTCCTGGGATCGCGAGACGATCGCGACCTTGCTCGTGAGCGGATGCGCCCCGCCGAGGCCGTCGATCTGGCGGGCGTCGGGGCTGCCCATGACGCGCAGCATCAGGTCCGCGACCGATTCCCGGTCGGGCGGCAGGTCCTCCGCGAGGAAGTACGCCCCCTTCGACGTTCCGCCGCGCATGAGCATGCAGGGCAGGCCGTCGATCGCGGGGTCGGCCGGGCCGGTCATCGCCGGTCGCGTCCCTCATACTCGGCCTGCGTCATCCAGCGCACTCCGAGCTCGTCGAGCAGACCGCGCAGTCTCTTGCGGTCGAGGCTGAGCTCGCCGCCGAGGTAGGCCTCGCGGTCGGCCTTCTCCCTCGCGACGCGTCGGTCGGCCGCCGCGAGTGCTGCCGGGGCCCGTTCGCGGGGCACGCACACCACGCCGTCGTCGTCGGCGACGATCACGTCGCCCGGACTCACCAGGGCGCCGTCGACGAGGACTGGTACGTTGACCGAACCGGAGGTGGCCTTGACCGTGCCCTGCGCGTGCACGCATCCCGACCAGGCCGGGAAGCCCATCTCGCGCAGGTCCGCGGTGTCGCGCACCCCGGTGGTCGTGACCAGCCCCCGCACCCCGCGGGCCTTCAGCGCGGTCGCGAACAGGTCGCCGAAGGCGCCGTCGAACGAGGGGGAAGCCGTGGTGACGACGAGCACGTCACCCTCACGGCACTGCTCGACGGCGGCGTGGATCATCAAGTTGTCGCCGGGCCAGCACAGCACGGTGACGGCGGATCCGGCGATCCTCGCTCCCCGCTGGATCGGCGTGATCGCGCGCCCGACGAGGCCCTCGCGACCGAGCGCCTCGTGCACCGTCGCGACGCCGTGCTCGCCCAGGGCCGAGACGACTTCGGCGTCGGCGCGGGCGATGTCGGTGACGACGATGCCGGTCGGGCCCGGCCTGATCGAAGGGGCAGCCGGGCCCGCCGTTGCAGTGCGGCCCACCGCGGCATCCCGCTGGCCTGCGCGGCTCACCGGGGCATCCCGCTGTCCTGACCCGCTCATCGCAGCACCCCGGTGACCTGCGGGAAGTGGCGCATGTACGCCTCGCCCAGCGTCCGGTGGGGCAGGCCGAGGTTGGGCCCGGCATTGCGTCTGACCTGGACCCCGCGGCGGATGGCGAGCTGCGTGTAGTACTCCCACATGTGCTTCTGGGCGGGCAGGCACTCCATGGCCGCGCGTTTGCGATCGAAGGCCTCGGTGATGTCGAGCAGCACGTTCGGTTTGAAGTCGCACTGTTCGGGCTGGTGGGGTTCGAAGAAGAACACCGGCGGGGCGCCGATGATCTCGTCCTCGGCGGGGTACGTGCCGTCGGAGTTCGCGACCCCGATGGCCTGGGCGAGCACGCGGGCCTGCAGCGCCATGCGGGCCGCGGCGGGATGGTCGCCGTTGTACGGGTCGGCAAGGGGGTGGGTCAGCACCGTCGTCGGCTGGGTCCGCCGGTAGACGTCGATGAGCCGCTGCACCGCTTCCTGGCTCTCGACGAGCGGGTAGTCGCCGAGGTCGAGGAACTCGATGTCGGCGCCCAGTGCGGCCGCGGCGGCCTCGGCCTCGCCACGGCGGATCTCCTTGATCTCGTCGAGCGTTCTGCCCGCGAGCCACTGGCTGGCGGATTCGCCGCGCTCGCCGTAGGAGAGGCAGACGACGGTGGCCCGTTCGTCCCGTTGGGCGGCCGCCGCGATCGCGCCGCCGGCGCGCCAGACGAAGTCGCCGGCGTGGGCGCTGACGACAAGGAGAGACGGGGTCACAGCTGTCATGTTCGGTCCTCTCGATCATTATCAGAGAAGCACAGTCGCCACAGCCCGTCAACATTTTTGTTGACAATGTTGTCACCTGAACACACTATGGACATAGGGAAGCCGCGGTGGGGTGTCCTGCCCTGCAACGGCCGGAGAGCGTGATGCCGACCATCACCAGACAAGGAAGTCGAGACCCTGATGCCGAAGAACCTGCAAGAACTGATCGACGAGCGCGGCAGCGTCGTCGACATGCTCCGCAATTCCAAGCTTGGCACCTACATCTATCCGGTCGTGCCGGCCGAGTTCAGCAACTGGCGGCGCGAGCAGAAGGCGTGGCGGGAGACCGCTGTGCTGTTCGATCAGACCCATCACATGGTCAACCTCTTCCTCAAGGGCCCCGACGCGCTCAGACTGCTCAGCGACACGGGCATCAACTCGTTCGCGAACTTCCCGGTCGGTCAGGCGAAGCAGTTCGTGCCGGTCGCGTCGAACGGCGGCGTCATCGGCGACGGGATCCTCTTTCACGAGGCCGACGACGAGTACGTCTACGTCGGTCGCGCCCCCGGCGCGAACTGGCTGCAGTTCCATGCCGAGACGGGCGGCTACGACGTCGAGGTGCTCTATGACGATCGGTCCCCCTCCCGTCCCTACGGAGCGGCCGTGCACCGCGAGTACTGCCGCTTCCAGATCCAAGGTCCCCGGGCCTGGGAG
The DNA here is from genome assembly GCF_003315415.1 of Brevibacterium sanguinis. GTDB lineage: Bacteria > Actinomycetota > Actinomycetes > Actinomycetales > Brevibacteriaceae > Brevibacterium > Brevibacterium celere_A. Next base: position 233,574 of record NZ_QNSB01000004.1, on the reverse strand, counting down.
GTCATCGAGAAGCTCAACGGCGCTCCGGTCGAGCAGGTCAGGTTCTTCCGCATGGGCACCATCGACGTCGCCGGCGAAACCGTGCGCACCCTGCGTCACGGCATGGCGGGCGCTCCGGGGCTCGAGCTCTGGGCTCCCTACGACCAGCACGGCAGGATCCGCGACGCGATTCTCACCGCCGGCGCCGAATTCGGCATCGAGCCCTGCGGGTCCCGCGCCTACTCCTCGAACACGCTGGAGTCGGGCTGGATCCCCTCACCGCTGCCGGCGATCTATTCGAGCGAGGCCGAACGCGGCTACCGCGAGTGGCTCGGGATCGACAGCTACGAGGCGATCAACGCGATCGCGGGATCATTCGTCTCCGAGGACATCGAGGACTACTACCTCAACCCCTGGGAGCTCGGGTACGGCTCATTCGTGAAGTTCGACCACGATTTCATCGGCCGCGACGCCCTCGAGCAGGTCGACGCCGAGCGAAGCCGCAAGAAGGTCACTCTCGCGTGGAACGACGAGGACCTGGCGAAGCTGCTCACCACCGTCATCGACCGCGACGGTCCCGGCTACCAGTTCTTCGACCTACCGAACGCGAACTACGGCTCCTCGAACTTCGACGCCGTGATCGACGCCGACGGCAGCACCGTCGGTCTGTCGCTGTTCACTGGCGTCACGGCCAACGAGAAGCGCGGACTGTCGCTGGCGACGGTCGATCGCGATGTGCCCATCGGCGCCGAGGTGCGCGTGATGTGGGGCGAACCCGACGGCGGCTCCGACAAGACCACCGTCGAGCCGCACGAGCAGCTCGCCGTCCGGGCGATCGTCAGCCCCGTGCCGTACGCCGAGACGGCGCGCCGGGAGTACCAGGGCGGCTGGCGCACCACCGGTGAGCTGTGATGACGTCGCAGTCGGCCGCCGAGGCGATCGCCGCAGCCGGAGGACCGGTCTCCTACCTGAGGAATGCGCAGGCCCTGCCGACGCAGTTCCCGGTCCGGCCGGAGTTCACGAACTGGATCGAGGAACAGCGCGCCTGGCGAGAGTCCGTGGCGCTGCTCGACCAGTCCCACCACATGAGCGACCTTTTCATCCGCGGTCGCGACGCCGCGCGCCTGCTCAGCGACACCGGTGTCAACAGCTTCGCCCGCTTCCCTGCGAACGCCGCGAAGCAATTCATCGCCGTCAACCACGAGGGTCATCTCGTCGGCGACGCGATCCTGTTCCATCTCAGCGGTGCGGCCGGAGCGGCGGATGACGAGTACGACCTCGTCGGCTGGCACATGGTGCTCGACTGGGTGCAGTACCACGGTGAGACCGGTGGATATGACGTGAGCTTCGACCGCGACCCGAACTCGATCGCGCGGGCGGCGGCCGGCGGTGGGAATCCGAAGGTCTATCGGTACGAACTGCAGGGACCGAACGCCCTGCCGCTGCTCGAGAGGGTGACGGGCCGCCCCGCGCCCGAGACGCGGTTCTTCGGAATGGAGACCTTCGAGATCGCCGGGGTCACCGTCCGTTCGCTCCGGCACGGGATGGCGGGCATGCCCGGCTTCGAGCTGTTCGGACCCTGGGTCGAGGGGGAGCGGGTGCGGGAGGCGCTGCTCGAGGCGGGGGACGAATTCGGGCTGACGCTCGTCGGTTCGCGCGCCTACTCCTCGGCGAACCTCGAATCGGCGTGGGTGCCGTCGCCGCTTCCCGCGATATACACGGGACGGGGGAGCGAGGAGTATCTCGCCTGGCTGCCGGCGGCCCGCCTCGGGTCGCTGGCCGGCTCGTTCGAATCCGAGGACATCGAGGACTACTATCTCTCCCCGTACGAACTCGGCTACGGTCGCACGATCAGGTTCGACCATGACTTCATCGGCAGAGCCGCGCTCGAGCGCCGCGCCGCTGGGGCGCATCGGGTCAAGGTGTCGCTCGTCTGGGATCCCGAGGACGTCGCGGCGATCCAGCGTTCCGCGTACGAAGACGGCCTGCCGGCGAAGTTCCTCGAGTTCCCGAAGGCCCGCTATGGCCAGCATCAGGTCGACCTCGTGCGCTGCGGCGACGACGCCGTCGGTCTGTCCCACGACGTGGGCTACAGCGTGAATGAGCAGATTTTCCTGTCGCTGGCGAGCGTCGAGCCCGACTATGCCGAGCCCGGCACCGAGGTGGAGGTGCTGTGGGGCGAGGACCCGAACACGGCCAAGCCGTCCGTCGAACGCCACCGGCAGGTGCGTGTGCGTGCGAGAGTGGCGCCGGCACCGTACTCCCGGTTCGCCCGCGAGAGCTACCGTCGCACGTAGCGCGAATCGCGCACGCCGAGAGCTGCCCTCGCACACAGCGCGGTTCGCCCGCGAGAGCTGCCCTCGCACGCAGCGCGAACACCGAACCGCAGACCGCGAACCGCGGGCCGGGCCTCAGACCGCCCATCCGTCGTTGATGCGCTCGAACCAGGTCAGGGCGGCGCGCGTCATGTCGGTCGGCCGTCCGGTTGCCTCGAGCGCCGCGAGCGCGTCGCGGACCTCGTGCTCGCGGCGCTGAGCGTGCAGGCGAGTGCCCGAGACCAGCCGCTCGACGAGCGCCGGCCCGCCGGGCCCGAGCTCGGCGGTGATCTGATCGTGCAGCCAGGACTCGGCGTCCATGGCCGCGGCTGCGCCGAGGGCCTCGACGACGAGGGCGCCGAGGCCCTTCATGAACACGCTGCGCAGGAGCTTGAGCCGCGCCGCGGTCCCGGCCTCGTCGCCGACGACATCGACCGGGACGCCGAACGGGGCGACCAGGCGCGCGAACCGTGCGGCGCCGGGTCCGCTCGCCGCGAGCGGAGTGCGATGGCCCGCTCGGGGCACCGGTGCGAGGACCGCCCCGTCGACCATGCCCACGCCGTGCTTCGCGGCGATGCTCGCGATCTCCTGTTTGACGTCGACGGACGCGGTGTTGAGGTCGGCGAAGACCGTGCCCTCGGCAAGGAGCGGCATCGCCTGTCGCGCGATCCCGACCGCGTCCCGGCCCCCGGTCAGCGACAGCACGACGTCCGCATCCTCGAGCGCCTCCGCCAGATCGAGCGCCTGGGTCAGCGACCCGGCCCTCGCCTCGGCGGTGACGAACGGGTCGAATCCGACCACATCCCCACCGGCCGCGGCGAGACCGGAGGCGTAGCCCAGGCCCGCCTCCCCGAGGCCGAGAATGCTGAAGCGAGTCACGGCACGCCTCCTCTGCGATTTCCGTTGAATGGAAAGGTTGTGGTCAGGCACGTATGTCCTGTGTGGATAATGATCTAACGCAGCTAACTTGTCGGCAACTTTGACCAAGAAATTGTTGACACTTTCTGCGAAGGTTCCTAGTGTCAGAACTGCCTGGCGCGGGACCGAAGCACCCGTTGTATCGAAGATGATGAACAGGAAGAGCAGGGCTATGGCAGCTCGTGTGACTTTGCAGGGAGTGAACCTCCATTTCGGGGGCGTCAAGGTGCTGCGCGACGTGAGCTTCGACGTCGAACCGGGATCGGTCTTCGGGCTGGTGGGCCCCAATGGCGCGGGGAAGACCTCCCTGTTCAACTGCATCAGCGGTCACTACCGCCCGAGCTCGGGCTCGATCCGGATCGACGGCACCGAGGTGCGCGGGTCGAGGCCCTCGCACATGGCCTCGTTCGGCCTCGCCCGCACCTTCCAGCATCCGGCGCTGCAGCTGCGCGAGACCGTGCTCGAGAACGTGATGCTCGGTGCCCACACCCGACTGCGCGGCGGCCCTGTCGCCTGGTCGCTGAGACTGCCGCACGTGGTCCGCGCCGAGAAGGAGCTGCGTGGCGAGGCGCTGCGGCTGCTCGAGGAGAACGGACTCGGCTGGGCCGCTCAGCGTCGTGCTGACGAGCTCTCACACGGACTGCACAAGGGCGTCGAGCTGTGCCGTGCCCTGATGATGCGGCCGGGCCTGCTGCTGCTCGATGAGCCCGCCGCGGGTCTGCCGCACTCCGAGGTCGAGCAGCTCATCGACACGGTGCGCCGACTGCGGGCCGAGTCCGACGTCACGATCATCATCGTCGAGCATCACATGGGACTCATCGCGGCGCTGACCGATCGGGTCGTGGTCCTCGATCACGGGGCGAAGCTGATGGAGGGCACCGCCGCCGAGGCGCAGTCGGATCCCCGTGTCATCGAGGCCTACATCGGAAAGGACGAAGCCGATGCCGCTTCTTGAGCTCGAGGACGTCACCGCCTCCTATGCCTCGGTGCAGGTGCTCGACGGCGTGTCACTGTCGGTCCCGGAGGGCGGAGCCGTCGGCGTGCTCGGAGCCAACGGGGCCGGGAAGACGACGACGCTGCGCGCGATCACCGGCGTGGTGCGTGCGGGCGGGTCGATCCGATTCGACGGCAGGGACATCCGCGGGCTGCGCCCCGACCAGGTCGCAGCGCTCGGCATCGCTCACGTCCCGGAGGGGCGCGGCACCCTGGGGGACCTGTCGGTGCGCGACAACCTCCGCGTCGGCGCCTACCTGCGCAAGGACAAAGCGGGCATCACCCGCGACATCGACTACTGCCTCGAGCTCTTCCCGCAGCTGCGAGAGCGGGTGAAGTCGAACGGGTCCGCGCTCTCCGGAGGTGAGCAGCAGATGCTCGCCGTGGCGCGCGCCTTCATGGCCAAGCCCCGCCTGCTGCTGCTCGACGAAGCCTCACTCGGCCTGGCCCCCAGCACCGCGAAGAACGTCTACCAGGCGATCCGCCGCCTGCGCGAGGAGTCGGGCATCGCCATGCTGGTCGTCGAACAGAACGCGAACCTCGCATTCTCGCTCGTCGACTCGGCGACCGTCCTCGAGACCGGTCGCAGCGTGCTCACCGGACCGACGGAGGAGCTGCGCGCCATGGACGAAATCCGACGAGCATACCTGGGAGGCTGACAGATGGGCACGTTCATCCAACTCCTGATCGACGGCCTGTCGACAGGTTCGATCTACGCCGCCCTCGCGCTGGCCATCGTCCTGGTGCACCAGGCGACCGGGATGGTGAACTTCGCGCAGGGCGCGATGGCGGTTCTCTCCGGCTATATCGCGTACTCCCTGCTCGGGCTGGGCCTGCCGCTGATCGGCGCGATCATCGGCGCGGTGGTGATCTCGTTCTTCGTCGGCGCGCTCATCGAACGGCTGCTGATCCGCAGGTTCGAGCGGGGCGACGAGGACACCGCAGTGGTGGTGACGATCGGACTCCTCACCCTGATCACCGGCATCTGCGCCTGGTTCTGGTCGTACAACAACCAGCTGTTCCCGTCGCTGTTCCCGAACCACACCATCCCGGTGCTCGGGGCGTCCGTGAGCCTGCGCTCGCTCGGCACGATCATCGTCATCCTCGTCATCATGGGGCTGCTGCAGCTCCTGTTCGTCGGCACCAAGCTGGGCCTTGCGCTGCGGGCGGTGTCCATCAATCAGCAGTCGGCGGCCTTCGCCGGCATGCCCGTCGGGCACCTGCTCATGGTCGGCTGGGGACTCGCCTCCGCGCTCGGCGCCGTGGCCGGTGTGCTCGTCGCCCCGCAGCTGACGCTGACCCCGGGCATGATGGACACGGCGCTCGTCTACGCCCTGGCCGCGGTCATCCTCGGCGGTCTCTCCAGTCCGATCGGCGTCGTCGCCGCGGCCGGCATCATCGGGGTGCTGGAGAACCTCGCCGCCGTCTACGTGCCGTTCATCGGCCACGACCTCAAGGTGGCGGTGCCCTTCCTCCTGATCTTCGTCGTGCTCATCCTGAGGCCGCAGGGTCTCTTCGGCCGGAAAGCAGTGGTGAGAGTCTGATGTCGAACCTCCTCAAGAAGCCCGCGGTGCGCTGGGGAGCGCTCGTCGTCCTCGTCGCGCTCGCCGTGGTGCTGCCGCTCATGCTGCCCGAGGTGGCCAACGACACGATCGCCCGCATCTGCGTGTTCGCCGTCGCCGTGCTCGGCCTCAACGTCGTCATGGGATACGGCGGTCAGGTGTCGCTCGGCCAGATCTTCTTCCTCGGTCTCGGCTCGTACGTGACCGCGTACGGGGCGACGCACGACTGGAACATCGTGCTGACGTTCCTCGCGGCTCTCGTTCTGCCCGCGATCGCGGGGCTGGTCATCGCCTTGGCGGCCGCGCGCCTCGGCGGCCTGGCGATCGCGATGGTGACGATCGCGCTGCCGATCGTCGGGCTGCCGCTGGCGCGGCGTCTTGACCACTGGACCGGCGGTTCACAGGGCCTGTCCTCCCGGTTCTCGGACGCGCCCGAGTGGACGGGCCTCTACCACGACCAGTGGCAGCTGTACCTCGTGCTCGTCATCGCCGTCGTCACCTTCGTGCTCGTGCGCAACTTCGTGCGCGGCAAGTTCGGCCGGGCACTGGCGATCGTCAAGGAGAACGAGGCGGTCGCCTCGTCGATGGGCATCTCCCCGTACTGGTACAAGGTGCTGTCCTTCACCATCGCATCACTGGTGGGCGGGATCAGCGGGTTCATGTACATGTCCGTGGTCCAGTACACCTCACCCGAGACCCTCGCCTTCCACCACTCGATCACCCTGCTCGCCGCGATGGTGGTCGGCGGGTCGGCGACCCTGGCCGGGTCGGTCATCGGCGGCGTCTACTTCGTGTTCGTGCCGGTGCTCACCAATGCGATCAACCCGAACCTGACGGCCATGCTGCAGGGTGCGATCCTGCTGCTCGTGCTCTTCCTGCTTCCCGGGGGCCTCGCCTCACTGCCCCACCGGATCGCGGGCCTGAGACGGCCGTCCGGTTCGAGACCGGGCGCGCCGCACCGCGAGGAAGCAGCCACCCCGGCGGCGCAGAAGGCCGCTTCGAAACAGCCCACGAGAAAGGCAGATCAATGAAGATGACCCCTACACGACGCGGTGCTACCAGCGTCATCGCCCTGTCGGCGGCGGTTCTCCTCGCCGCCACCGGTTGTGCCCGCGACGGAGGTGGCGGCCGCGGCGGTGAGACCAGTCCCGGAATCACCGACGACTCGATCACCCTCGGCATCACGACCCCGCTCAGCGGCCCCACCGCCGGACCCGGCACCTGCACCGTGGCAGGTCTGGAGGCCTACATGGGCGCGGTCAACGAGGCCGGTGGCATCGAGTTCGGTGACGGCAAGACCCGCACCGTCGAGATCAAGGCCCTCGACGACGCCTACGACCCGCAGAAGGCTTCGTCGAACTATCAGACGCTGAAGAACGAGGCCTTCGCGATCACCTCGGGACTGGGCACGCCGACGAACCTCGCCTGGCGTGAGGCGGCGACCGCCGACGAGGTGCCCCAGGTGTTCGTCATGACCGGCGACCCGATATTCAGCCAGCAGTCCGAGAGCCCCTGGTCGCTCGGCTGGGTGCCCGCCTACCCGAACGAGGGCGCCGCGTTCGGCGAGATGCTCGCGAAGTCGTCCGAAGATCACAAGGTCGCGATCCTGTTCCAGAACGACGACTTCGGCGAGGGCTACGTCAAGGGATTCAAGGAGGCCATCAAGGGCTCAGAGAACATCGAGGTCGTGGGCGAGCTCAGTTACGAGGCGACCGACGCCTCGGTCGATGCGCAGCTGACCGAGCTCGCCGCGACCGATGCCGACATCCTGTTCAACGCGATGTCGATCACCCCGCTGGTCATCTCGTCTCTCGAGCGGGCGCAGAGCATCGGCTGGAAGCCGAGCTGGTTCCTGCCGTCGAACACCTCGAGCCCCTCGGCGATCCTGCAGCCGGGTGGCGCCGACGCCTACCCGGGCGTGTACTCGGTGGCGTTCTCCAAGGCACCCGCCTCGCCCAAGTTCGCCGACGACGAGGACGTGAAGACCTTCCTCTCCGATCTCAAGACCTACGCGGACTACCCCGAGGTGCCAGCGTTCCCGCACTGCATGTGGAGCTACATGCTCGGTGCGACTCTGGAGCAGGTGTTCAAGGACATGCAGGAGCCCACCCGGGAGAACTTCATGGAGGCGGTGCGCAGCATCGAGGACTTCAAGGCCCCGCTGATGCTCGACGGCACCTCGGTGAATACCACGGTCGATGGAGAACCGGCCGTCTCGAGCGTGGTCGTGCAGAAGTTCAACGGGAAGGGATTCGACACCGTCGAGGGAATCGAATAGGGACCCCGGCCGAGCGGGCACGCAGGGCCGCCCGAAGACACCTCTGGTGCGGACCGGAATCGGTCCGCACCAGAGGTGTCTTCTAGCTCGACTGCCGCATGGCTTCGATGATCCGGGTCAGGTGGCTTCGGGTCGCCGCCTCGGCGGCGTCGGGATCCCGCGCGACGACCGCGTCGATGATCGCGGCGTGCTCCTCGACCGAGGCACTGGCCCGGTGGGGGTCGAACGCGAGCCTGAACTGGTGCCTCGCCGCCTGTGCGAGGAGTCGCTCGAGCAGCTGCTTGGCGAGGGCATGACCGGCGACGTCGCGCAGAATCGCATCCATCTCCTGGTTGAGGGAGGCGTAGCGCATCAGGTTTCCACCCGCCACGGCCTCGCGCATGTCCTCGCGCAGAGCCGCGAGTTCACCGATCCGATCGTCATCGATCCGCTCGGCCGCGCGCCGGGCGACGAGGACCTCGAGCCCGATCCTCACCTCCACGATCTCCACCGCCTCGGTGACGCTGATCGCGCGCACCCGGGCGCCCCTGTTCGGCATCCGTTCGACGAGGCCCTCGTTCTCCAGGCTCATCAGCGCCGTCCGCACCGCGGCGCGGGAGACCTCGAACTGCGAGCTGAGATCGGTCTCGATGAGGCGCTGACGGGGAGCGAAGTCCCCGTCGAGGATCGCCTGGCGAATCACCTGGATCACATCGTCGCTCGCGACCGTCGCTCGTGCGCCCACGCTGCCTCCCTCACATTGGCAACAATATTGTCGCAGACTTTGACTGATGATAACGCACAGCCCACGGTCGGCGGGCAGGGGAGGATGCCAGGCGGGCAGGGGAGGATGCCCGGCAAGCACGGGAGGACGCCGGCCGGGCAGGGAGGTCGTCGACCGAGCGGGGAGGAAAGGGTCAGCCCTGCGCCCGGTGGGCGGGCACGAGCCTCACTCCGGGCCCTCGAGGCGATCGATCACCTCGAGGCCGTGCTCGGCCCATTCGATCTCGGCGCGGGCGCGCGCGGCGAGTCCCTGATAGGCGAAGCGCTTGTACGCGATCGTGCGTTCGCGGTCGTCCTCGGAGGTGACATTGAGCCGGCGGACGAGGGTCGGGTTGTCCATCGCGTCGATGTGCGCGATCTCGCCCTCCCAGCACTTGAGCTCATGCCTCCAATGGTCGATGTGCGCGCGGAGGAAGGCCCGCGCCGCGGCTGGCTCCGCGGATTCGAGGTAGGCGGCACGGAGGTGGGCGGCGTCCCGGGTGCGCTGGTACTCGGGCGGGCTGTTCATCCACTCGAGGAATGCCTTGTCGCCGGCCTCGGTGACGTGGTAGACACGGCGCATGCCGCGTTCCCCGCGGGTCTGCTCCTCGGCGACGACGAGGCCCTCGACCGCCATCTTGCGCAGCGCGGGGTAGATCTGGGAGTCGGGCGCGTGCCACACGTGTCCGACCGACTGTGAGAACTGCTTCTGCAGGTCATAGCCCGACAACGGTCCGACGCGCAGGAGCGCGAGGAGTGCACTGCGCAGGCTCATGGTGGGGATCCTCGTTCGTGGTGGGTGGTCGGATGTGCCGAGAGGGCCCGGAGGCGAACCTCGGGCCCTCTCAGCGTACAAGCACTGTTCGGGCTCAGTCCTGCTGGTAGCCCGTGCGCCATCCTCCCTGGTACTCCTTGCGGGCGACCGTGGAGTACGGGACGGGGCTGACCACGGCGCGCACCTCGGTCTGCTCGTGCGGCTCGACGGAGGCCTTGGAGGTTCCGCCGTTGGGCTCGCCCCAGACGACGCGCAGCTCGGTGCCCTCGGGAACGTCGGGGCTGACCGTGGCCAGCGACAGGCCGCGGCGCTCGTTCGCGGAGTAGCCGGTGAACATCGAGAATCCGACGACGTTGTCGTCGGCGTCGACGACCGCGTCGTAGTTGGCCGATCCGTAGTTCGCCAGCGGCAGGTCGAAGAACTTGTAGTCGGGTCCGTCGACGTTGAGCAGCGAGGTCCAGACCTTGCCGAGGTCCTCGGCGTTCCAGGCCAGGGTCACCTTCTTGCGCTGGGCGGCCGGGTCCATCTTCTCGAGGGCGTCACGGCCGATGAAGTCGTGGTCGAACTTGACGAACGAGCCGTAGCCGAGCTCCCACGGGGTCAGGTAGTAGTCCTCGATGTTCTCGGACACGAACGAGCCGGCCAGGGTGCCGGTGGCCTCGTAGCTGTCGACGCCGAGCCATTCGCGGTAACCGCGCTCGGCCTCACCACTGTAGATCGCGGGAAGCGGGGAGGGGATCCACCCCGACTCGAGCGTGTTCGAGGGGTAGGCACGCGATCCGACGGGCAGCAGTCCGAACTCGGCCCCGGCCTCGACGACCGCATCGCGGATGAGGTCGTGGTCCTCGTAGGGGCCCCAGATCTCGAGACCCGGGGCGCCGGCCATGCCGTGGCGCAGGGTGCGCACCTGCTTGCCCGCGATCTGCATGGTCGCCATCCTGAAGAAGCCGATCTTCTCCAGCGGGCCGCCGTTGAGCTTCTCGATGACGTCCCAGGCCCGCGGTCCCTGGATCTGGAAGCGGTAGTACTGACGGGTGACCGGGTGGCCGTAGGGCCGAGAGGGGGAGCGGCGGTCGACCTGGACGTCGAGGTTCTGGTAGCCGCCGGTCTCACCGTGGTACATGAGCCAGTTCGAGGCCGGTGAGCGACCGACGTAGACGTACTCCTCCTCGGCCTCGCGGAACAGGATGCCATCGCCGATCACGTGACCCGAGGCGGTGGTCGGCACGTACTGCTTCGCCTTGTTCACGGGGAAGTTCGCGACCGAGTTGATGGCCGTGTCCGAGATCAGCCTGATCGCGTCGGAGCCCTTGAGGAACACATTGTCCATGTGGTGCGACTGGTCGTAGAGCACAGCCGTCTCGCGCCACGCGCGCTGCTCCTTGATCCAGTTGGTGAAGTCGGCAGGCACCACTGGGTAGATGTAGGAGCCGATCTGCGAGTTGCGCAGCAGCTCGACGGGGCTGGTCTGATTCAGCAGTTCTTGCAGGTTGTTCGCCACGGTGAGAACCTCTCTGGTTGTTGTGCTGGGGCCGGAGCCCCACTTGGTGGGGGTCAGTTGAAGACGATGGTGTGGTTGTGGTGTCGGATCACGCGATCCTCGGAGTGCCACAGCACGGCCCGGCTGAGCACGGCCCGCTCGACGTTCGCGCCCCGCCGCTGCAGGTCGGCGGCGGTCTCGGCATGGGTGACGCGGATGACGTCCTGTTCGACGTTCGCGCCCCGCCGCTGCAGGTCGGCGGCGGTCTCGGCATGGGTGACGCGGATGACGTCCTGTTCGATGATCGGGCCCTCGTCGAGCTCCTCGGTCACGTAATGGCTGGTCGCGCCGATGAGCTTGACGCCGCGCTCCTTGGCCTTGCGGTACGGAGCGGCGCCGATGAACGCGGGCAGGAAGGAGTGGTGGATGTTGATCACGGGCACGCCGACCTGCTGCAGGAACGCGGGCGAGATGATCTGCATGTACCGGGCCAGCACGACGAAGTCGACGTTGCCCTGCAGCAGGGCGAGGATCTTCGCCTCGGCCTCCGACTTGTCGGGACCCTGCGAGGGCACATGGAAGAACGGGACGCCGAACGACCGCACGTCCTCCGCGGTGTTGGTGTGGTTGGAGATCACCATCGGGATCGACACCGGCAGCTCGCCGCGCCGCTGGCGCCAGAGCAGGTCGAGCAGGCAGTGGTCGCTGGTCGAGGCGAGCACGGCCATGCGCTTGGGCACCGACATGTCGGTGAGGTTCCACTCGACGCCGAAGGGATCCAGTGTCGTGGCCAGGTCGGCCTCGATCGCGGGCATCGCCGCGGTCAGATTCGAGCGATGGAACACGACGCGCTGGAAGAACGCGCCGCCCTCGGGATCGTCGGAATGCTGGTCGAGGGAGACGATATTGCCGTCATTGCGGGTGACGAGCGTGGTCACCGCCGAGACGAGACCGCGCTGGTCCGGTCCGTGCACGATCAGGCACGCATGGTCGCGGCGGTCGTCGATGATCCTGGTCATCAGCGCTCCCTAGTGACCCGTGCCGAAGGTCTGGGCCCATTCGGCGGTCGCGAGCAGACCGCCGAACGTATAGAAGTGGGTGCGCACCCGACCGCTGCGAGCATCGGCCGCGAGCAGGTCGCCGAGCTCGCCCACGAAGCGGTCGGGGCCGGCGGTGCCCATGAGGTTGGTGAGGGAGAAGCCGTACTTCTTGACGATCCCGGCGCTCGTGCCGACACCGAAGCGGCGGGCGTAGCCGAGCAGTCGCTTGATGCCCGCGGGGCCGGGGGTGCCGACGCGGATCTCGGAATCGATCCCGCGGTCGCGCACCTCGAGCACCCACTTGAGCACCGCCTCGGCGTCGAAGGCGAACTGGGTGAGCACGACGGCGTCGAGGCCCTGCTCGGCCAGCGCCGCCGACTTGTCCTCGAGGTGCTGCCACAGCACCTCGGCGGAGATGTCGGGATGGCCCTCGGGGTAGCCGGCGATCGAGACCTCCTTGACGCCGTACTGCTGCAGCACACCGGAGCGGATCACGGACAGGGAGTCGGGGTAGGGGCCCTCCGGCGTCGCGGGGTCACCGCCGACGCAGAAGACGTGGTCGGTGGCGTCGACCCCGTGCAGCGCTGCGAGGAACTCCTCGAGCTGCTGCTGCGACTGCAGGCGTCGCGCGGAGATGTGGGGGACTGGCACGAAGCCGAGCTCCTTCACCCGCTTGGCCGCGGCCACGCGCATCTCGAGGTCCTCGTTGCCGAGGAAGGTGACGTTGATCTTGGTGCCCTGCGGGATCGCCCGGCTGGCCTCTTCGAGACCGGGGATGTCCTTGCCGGTCATCTCCAGCGAGAAGTTGTCGAGCAGCTTGAGTGCGGCGGGAGTCGTCATGGTGGAGCCTTCCTTTCGCGGCGCTTCCTTGCGTCCTGATCCTCAGCATACCTATGCATGTAGGGAATGTACATAGGTAAATTCGGAGCATGGAAGTGCCGGGCCGGTCGCCGCCCGACGACCTACTCCGTGATCACCGACACCGCGTGCGGCTGCTGGAAGTCCCGCACACCGTGGATGCCCTGTTCGCGCCCGATGCCCGACTGCTTGACCCCGCCGAAGGGGGCGCGCAGGTCAAGACGGGTGGCGCCATGGTCGTTGACCCACACATAGCCTGACTGCAGCTGCGGGGCGACGCGCTGCGCAGCGGCGGGGTCCGCGGTCCACACCGAGTTCCCGAGGCCGGCCCAGGTGTCGTTGGCGAGGCGGATCGCCTCCTCCTCGCTGTCGAACGGGATGACGGGAACCACCGGACCGAACTGCTCTTCCGTGACCACGCGCAGTGCGGGGTCCGCGTCCACCACCAGTGCCGGCCTCACGAAGTTGCCGCCCTCGAGATCGCCGCCGGGCAGCTCCCCGAACTCGCGCACGTCGGCGCCCGCCTCCTTCGCCTCGCGGATGAGATCGTCCACGAACGCCTTCTGGCTGGGTGAGTGCAGGGGACCCATGGTCGTGCCCTGGGATTCGTCGAGGCCGTAGCCGAGCACGACCCGGGCGAGCCGGGACTCGAGACCCGCGACGAGCTCATCCATGCGCGAGCGGTGCACGAGGACGCGCTTGGCGTTCATGCAGATCTGACCGGTCGTGTCGTAGACGGCGCCGAAGAGCCTGTCGAGGTGCTCGTCGTCCAGCGGAGCGTCTGCGAGGAAGACCGCCGCGTCGTTGCCGCCGAGCTCGAGGGTGACCGGGGTCAGCGACTTCGCGGCCAGCTCCATGATCGTCTTCCCGCCGCGCACGCTGCCGGTGAAGCCGACCTTCGCGATCTTCTCGTTCGAGATCAGGCCCGACAGGTCGGCGTCGCGCCCGGTGACCACCTGCAGCACGCCCGCCGGCAGCTGCTCGGCGATCCGTTGGACCACCCGAGCGGTAGCCAGCGGAGCCGTCGGCGGCGGCTTGACGATGACGGTGTTGCCGGCGAGGAGCGCGTGCGGCAGCGCCGCGCCGAGGATCGCGATCGGCCAGTTGAAGGGCACGATGATCGTGACCACGCCCATCGGCTGATAGGTGATGCTGGTCGAATTGGGAATCGCTCCCGGAACCGGGTGAAGCTGCTCGGTCGCGTCGACGTCGTCGCGGTGCTCCAGCGCGAGGTTCCAGCGCAGCTCGAAGACCAGGGAGTCGACCCAGGCCTCGTGCACGACCTTGCCGTTCTCCTGCGACAGGATCGCGGCGGCGTCGTCGCGGTGGTCGGCGATGCCCTGGATCGCCGCGGCCATCGCGCTCGCGCGCTCGGGGCCGGTCAGGGCCGACCATGCCGGAAAGGCCGTTTCGGCGGCCGCGACCGCGTCCGCGACGTCGTCTGCGCTCGCCGCCGCGGCGGTGCCCACGACGCGACCGGGTTTGCCGGGATCGGCGATCTTGAGCGTGTCGTCGGTGAAGCGCTCCCGACCGTTGATGAAGAGGGGGGAATCGAACTCGGACATCGTCGTCCCTGTCTGTTGTGAGGGCGGGGCCTCCGGGTCTAGTTGATCCAGGTCGCATCTGGGCGGGAGATCCCGGCTCGGCAGCCGGAAGCGTGGGTATCAGCCCCATCTATGTGGCCATCAGTGATTTCGTCTTCCCTGATGTTCTCCTTCGGTGTTTGACTGTCGTCAACCCACTGAGAACAAAGGAGTTCCCGATGACGACGACCACCACCGGCAGACGGGCGGGCGCCCTGCAGGGCATGCTGCTGCTCGCCGGCAGCTGCATGCCGGTCCTGGGATCCGTGCTGATCACCCCCGTGCTCCCGCAGCTGTCAGAGCATTTCGCCGAGGTGCCTGGATCCGCGATCCTGGTGCCGATGATCGTGGCGATCCCGGCCCTGATGGTGGCGATCTTCGCGCCGTTCGCCGGCCAGATCGTCGACCGGCTGGGGCGCAAGACCCTGCTGATCATCACCATGCTCGCCTATGCGTGCGTCGGCACCGCCCCCGTCTGGCTGGAGGGGCTCCACGCGATCCTCATCACCCGCGTCCTCATCGGCGTGTTCGAAGCCGGCATCATGACGGTCTGCACCACGCTCATCGTCGACTACTTCCATGGCAGGAGCCGAACGAAGTACCTGGGACTGCAGACCGTGTCGACGACCCTGGCGGCGACCGTCTTCATCGCTCTCGGCGGCGCACTCGGGGTCGCCGGATGGCAGACCCCGTTCTGGGTGTATGGGATCAGTCTTCTCATCGCGGTCCCGATGATCTTCGCGCTCTGGGAGCCGAGCCCGAGCGAGGCCGAAGACCGTCGCGCAGGGCTGGGGGAGAAGGTCCGCATCCCGTGGGGCCGCATCGTCGTCCCCCTGCTCGTCACCATCTTCGGCGGGTTCACCTTCTACGTTCTCATCATCGAGGTCAGCTACCTGGTGGTGGGAACCGGAGTGGGCGCCGCCGACACTCGCGTCATCGGCACAGTGGCGGCCATCGCATCGCTCGCGACGGCGATCGCCGGTTTCACCTTCTCGCGCCTGCCGAAGATCAGGCCGGGTTCGCTCCTGCCGTGGGCTTTCCTGCTGCAGGCGGTCGGCATGCTCCTCATCTGGGGAATCGGATCCCTGCCGGGAGTGGTCGTCGGTGCGGTGATCGCCTCGTTCGGCTCGGGCCTGCTACTGCCCTCCCTGCTGACCTGGGTCGTGTCCTCCACCCGCTTCGAGGAGCGTGGCCGGGTGACCGGCTGGTGGACGGCCTCATTCTTCCTCGGTCAGTTCCTCACCCCGCTGCTCGTCGGCGCTCTGGCCGGCATCACGGGCGAGCTGTCGACGGCGGTCGGCGTCGTGGGGGTGGCCGCCGTCATCGTCGCGGTCCTGGTGGTGATCTCGCTGCGTCGGGCCACGCTGGTCGCCACCGAGGAGACGCCGGAGACCGGAGCGGCCGTGCCCCGAATCTGATCCGTGTGTCGACTCTGATCCGGCTCCGGGCTGATCCGGCGGGTCGGTCTGCGGGGCAAGGCGTGCCGGCCGGGCGAATGCTGGCGAACTGCGTGGGGAGAGGGCTTCAGTCCTTGGCCCCACGCAGTTCGCGTGAGGCCGCACGGAGTTCGCGGGTGGCCTCACGGAACTGCTCGCGCATCCAGATGTGCTCCGGGTCGTGCTCGTGCACGGGGTGCCACCACAGGGCATTGACGATCGGCGGTGCCTCGAACGGCGGGGGCAGCACCGTGATTCCCGGCATATGGCTGATCAGCCGTGCCGCCTGCTCCTGGAGCAGGCCCAGCCGAGGGGTTCCCTGGACGAACGGGGGCAGCGAGAGGAAGGTCTCGACGATCGCCTCGACGCGCGGTTCCAGCCCGAGCGACCGCAGCTGCTGGGTGGCGGAGGTGAAGGCGGTGCGAGACTGATACGTGAACACCCAGGGCGACCGGGCGAGGGTCTCGAGGCTCAGGCCGTTGGCGACCGCCGGATTGTCGTCGGAGGCGATGACCATCCAGCGATCGGTCCACAGCTCCAGGTGGGGAAGGTCGGTGATGTGACCGTGGGGCAGCAGTATGCCGTCGACCGTGCGGAGATGCTCACGGACATCATCGACGATGGATGTGGTGTGCAGGAGGAAGTGGAAGCGGATGTCGGGTGCCTGTCTGACCGCCAGGCGCGAGACGAGCTGACCCGTGGTGACGAACCCGTAGTCCGAGCCGAGGACGGAGAACTCCCGGTTCGACGTCTCCGGTGACCAGTCGGTCTGGCTGTCGAAGACCCGGCGAGCCATCTCCAGTGCCGCCGGGACCTGGTGGGACAGGCGCAGCGCGAGCGGCGTGAGCTCATAGGAGTTGCCCCGCCGGGCGAGGAGCGGATCCTTGAAGTGCGAGCGAAGTCGCGACAGAGCGGCCGAGAGCGCGGGCTGACTGAGCATCAGCCGTTGCGCGGCACGCGTGACGCTGCGCTCGCGCAGGAGGGCATCCAGCGAGACGAGCAGGTTGAGGTCCAGCCTGGCCAGGGATGGTCTGGTGTCCACATCGTCCTCCTTGACGTATTGACGCGACTCCCGGCGACGGCGGAGGCGTCCGGCATCCCAGGGGCGGTCGGTGACCGTCCTCAGAGTATAAACGACAGTGATATCGCTGATAGGAAAAAGAGGATTCCCTTATGTGCTGCGTGCCTGAAGAATGGTGACCAGTTCGACGAAACGACCCGGATGAAACGACCCGGACGTACCGACCCGAAAGGATCAACGATGATCAACCTGCTCTCCCACCTCTCCTACGTTGCGATCACCACCCCGGATGTCGAGGCCTCCGTCGACTTCTACACGACCGAGGTCGGCCTCACCGAGGTCGCACGGGAAGGCGGCCGCGTCTACCTGCGCTGCTGGGGCGACTACTACTCGTACTCGCTCGTGATCGTCCCGGGAGACGAGCCGGCGCTCGAGACGATGGCCTGGCGGACCTCGAGCGCAGAGGCCCTCGACGAAGCGGTCAGGCGGATCGAGGCCGCCGGTGTGACCGGAGAGTGGTTCGACGGCTTCGGAGTCGGTCGCGTCTACCGGTTCACCGGACCCTGGGGCCACTCCATGACGCTGCACTGGGACGTGGAGCGCCACCGGGCGGAGCGCCGCTGCGCATCCATCTACCCGGACCGGCCGGAGAAGCGGTCGAAGGTCGCCGGTGCTCCTCGCCAGCTCGACCACGTCACGATCGCCACCAGCGACGTCGACGGCTTCGCGAAGTGGTACAACGAGGTGCTCGGCTTCCGCATCATGGCCCGCACAGAGCTCGACGAGGCGCCGATCTCCGTGTTCTCGGTGCTCACGACCAACGAGAAGTCCCACGACCTCGGCGTCGTCCTCGACGGCTCCAGCCGCGCCGGTCGGATCAACCACTACGCCTTCTGGGTCGACACCCGCGAAGAGCTGCTCATCGCGGCCGACACCCTGATGGAGCACGGGGTGCCGATCGAGTACGGGCCGTCCATCCACGGCATCGGTGAGCAGACCTTCCTCTACTACCGGGAGCCGTCGAGCCTGCGCATCGAGCTCAACACGGGCGGCTACCGCAACTACGTCCCGGACTGGGAACCGAACACCTGGAAGCCCTCGCTGGGCTCGAGCAACTTCTATCGCAATGGCGCGATGCCGATGTCGATGACGGAGTCGTTCCCGCCGGCGGACGGACCGAGCGCGACCGAGGAGGGCGTGCCGGAGGAGATCCGGGAGGCGCTGCTCAACCCGTACACGGTCCACGGCTGAAGCAGTCGCAGGCAGAACCGCAATCGTCACCATGGAGGATTCATGACCACCCCACTTCCCACCGCCCCTTACACGCTGGCACGGTATCGGCAGGGTGAGGACGTTCGCCTCGGCCTCGTCGTCGGCGCTCGGATCCGCCCGCTCGACGCCGAGGACCTGGGCGCGGCCGGGCTCAACGACTTCCTCGCGGAGCCCGACTGGGACCGGCTGGCGCGGCTGGCCGAGGCGGAGGGACAGTGGACCCCGATCTCCGAGGTCACACTGGTGGCACCGGTTGCGCCCCGTCAGGTTCTCCAGGCCGGCGCCAACTACCGCAGCCATGTGGTGCAGCTGATCATGGGCGGCCTCACCGCCCGCGCCGATGACCGCTCACCCGAGGAGATCCGGGCCGAGGCGGAGAGGATCGTGGACCACCGTGCCGCCAGCGGTCGTCCCTTCGTCTTCATCGGGCTTCCGCAGTGCGTGGTCGGCGACGACGAGCCCCTGGTCCTGCCGGCGGCGAGCGACGTCCACGACTGGGAGCTCGAGCTCGCGGCCGTGATCGGGCGCGAAGCCTTCAGGGTCGACGCCGACGATGCGCTCGACCACGTCGCGGGCTACACGATCGTCAATGACATCACGACGAGGGATCTGGTGTTCCCCGGAGACGTCGGTGACATCGGCGCCGACTGGTTCCGAGCGAAGAATTCCCCCGGATTCCTCCCGACCGGACCGTTCCTCGTCCCCGCGCCCTTCGTCGACCCGGGCGATCTCGACGTTCGCCTCGAGCTCAACGGCGAGGTGATGCAGGATGCGACGACAGCGGAGCTCATCTTCGACGTCGCCGCCATCGTCTCGGCCGCCTCCCAGACGCTGCCGCTGCTGCCCGGGGACCTCGTGCTCACCGGCAGTCCGGCGGGCAACGGGCAGCACTGGAAGCGCTTCCTGCGCGACGGCGATGTCATGACCGGAACGATCGCCGGCCTCGGCACCCAGACCGTGCGCTGCAGGGCCGAGACGTCGGGGAGCCTCTCATGAGCCTGCCGAGCGAGAACCCGGGCGACATCGATCGCCAGGATCCCGAGGGCGAGATCGCCGCCCGCGCGGAGGCCTTCCGGAACTGGGGGCGCTGGGGCGAGGCGGACGCCCTCGGAACGCTCAACTTCATCGACGCGGCCAAGCGCATCACCGCCGCCGGGCTCGTCACCGAGGGGCGAGTCGTGTCCCTGGCGCAGTCCTTCGACACCGACGGCCCGCAGAAGGGCTGGCGTCGCCGCATCAATCCCGTGCACACGATGACCGACACCGGCACCGACGCCGAGCGTGGCAGCCAGGGCTTCCCGCACGGCATCGGCGGCGCCGACGACTACATCACCATGCCGCTGCAGTGCTCGACCCAGTGGGACGGGCTCGGCCACATATTCGATCACGGCCTGGCGTGGAACGGACGCCGCGCCGGGGAGGTGGTGACGAGCGACGGCGACCAGGTGACCGGCATCGAGCACGCCCGGGACCGGATCGTGTCCCGCGGGGTGCTGCTCGACGTCGCCCGGCACCTGCGTCCCGATACCGGCGAACTCGACGACGGCTGCGCCATCACGGTTGCCGACCTCGAAGCCACGATCGCCGCTCAGGGTGAGACCTCAAGAGTCGAGCGGGGAGACATCGTCCTCGTCCGCACCGGGCGACTGGCCCGGGCCCGCCGCGAAGGGTGGAACGACTATGCGGGAGGGGCCGCTCCGGGGCTGTCCATCACCACCGCCGGGTGGCTGCACCGCACCGAGATCGCCGCGGTCGCGACCGACACCTGGGGCTTCGAGGTCAGGCCCAACGAATTCGACGTGCCCTCGTTCCAGCCCCTGCATCAGATCGTGATCCCGAACATGGGGCTGACGATCGGAGAGATGTGGGATCTCGACGAGCTGGGCATCGTCTGTGCCGAGCTCGGTCGCTACGACTTCCTGCTGGCGGCACCGCCGCTGCCCATCACCGGGGCGGTCGGGTCCCCGATCAACCCCGTCGCCCTGCTCTGACCGCCGAGCAGGTCTTCGCCACCGAGCAGCCACGACCAGAGAGGTTCTCACCATCATGACCGCAGTCAGCACAGTCGCTGTCGCGGGGGCCGGCTTCGCCGGACTCGCCGCGGGGATCCAACTCGCCAGGACCGGAGTGCACGTCGACATCTTCGACTCGGGCCCCGAGCTGAGCGCACTCGGCTCGGGCATCTCCCTCCAGGGCAACGCCCTGCGGGTGTTCGACCGGC
Source organism: Brevibacterium sanguinis (assembly GCF_003315415.1). Classification (GTDB taxonomy): domain Bacteria; phylum Actinomycetota; class Actinomycetes; order Actinomycetales; family Brevibacteriaceae; genus Brevibacterium; species Brevibacterium celere_A. The sequence goes on along the minus strand of NZ_QNSB01000004.1, from coordinate 213,102 downwards.
TCGGGGTGTGGGAGGAGGTGCGTGCCGCCGGGTTCCCGTTCGAGGGCCTGACCCTGCGGGCACCCGGCCCCGATGCCCCCGTGGTCGCGGCCCTGCCCGACGTGAAGACCGGCGGACCCGCCTATCCCGCGGCCATGGGCATTCCCCGTCCGGCGCTGGCGAAGATCCTCTTCGACCATGCCCAGCTCTCAGGTGCGACGGTGCACTTCGGTTCTGAGATCACCGCCCTGTCCCCGCACGGGGACGCCGTCGAGGTGATCGTCGGTGGCGCATCGGCAGGAGACTACGACCTGGTCATCGGCGCCGACGGACTCAACTCCACGGTGCGCACGCTGATCGGAATCGAGGCGGGCCCCCGCCCCAACGGGATGGGAATCTGGCGCACCTTCGTCTCCCGCCCGGCCGAGGTCGAGCGCACCGAGCTCTACTACGGCGGACCCGTCTACATCGCCGGTTACACTCCCACCGGCGACGACACGATGTACGCCTTCCTCGTGGAGGAGGCGCAGGACCGAACCGGCATCACCGATGCCGAGGCCACCCGCATCATGCTCGAGGAGTCGCGCGCCTACGGCGGACCCTGGGAGTCGATCCGGGCCGACCTGGCCGCGGGGGCGCATGCCAATTACACGTGGTTCACCACCCACATCGTCGACGCGCCCTGGAACCGGGGGCGGGTCGTGATCATCGGAGACGCCGCGCACAGCTGCCCTCCCACGATCGCGCAGGGCGCCGCTCAGGGACTCGAGGACGCGTTCGTCCTCACCGAGCTGCTGCTCGAACGCGATGCCGTCGACCAGGGTCTGTGGGATTCGTTCCATGATCGGCGGCTGCCCCGTGCGACCGCCGTCGTCGAGGCGTCGACGCAGCTCGCGCAGTGGCAGATCGACGGGGACCGGGACGCCGACGCCGGGGGACTCATCCACGGCATCGCGCAGCGGATGGCGGAGCCGGCATGACCGTCACCGATGTCCATGCGCACGTGCTGCTGCCCGGGCTCCACGCCGAGGTCGAGCGCAGGGCCCCGGAGCTCCTCGCGGACGCCGCCGCTCTCGACGACCGACGAAACGGTGCCGAGAGCCAGGAGGTCTCCGGTCACATGGTGGGGGCGCGCATCCCGAGGCTGACGCAGGCCGGTGAGCGTCTCGCCGTGATGGACGCTCAGGGCGTCGACCGGCAATGGGTGAGCGCATCCCCGAACCACTTCTATCCGTGGGCGCCCGAGGGCCTCGCCGCGTGGATCGCAGGCGAGGCGAACCGCCTCATCGCCGAGCACGTGGCGCAGGCGCCGGACCGTCTGGTCGGCTTGGGACTCGTTCCCCTGCAGCACCCCGGACGACTCGTCGAATACCTCGACGACGCGGTGCTCGGCCGAGGTCTGGCCGGGGTCGAGATCTCCTCGTTCGCCGGCGACGTGGAGCTCTCGGACGAGAGGCTCGAACCCTTCTGGGCCCGAGCCGCCGAGCTGCGCACCGTGGTGTTCATCCACCCGTTCGGATGCTCCCTCGACGAACGCCTCGACCGGTTCTACCTCTCGAACACGGTGGGCCAACCGGTCGAGAACGCCGTCGCCCTGTCGCACCTGATCTTCGCCGGAGTTCTCGACCGGCATCCGGATCTCAGGATCGTCGCCGCCCACGGCGGAGGCTATCTGCCGACCGCGATCGGCCGCAGCGACCGGGCATGGCGGGTTCGGCCCGAGGCGCAGCGCTGCGAGCATCCGCCCTCGACCTACCTGCGTCGGCTCTGGTTCGACACGGTCGTCCACGACCACGGTGGACTGCGGCACCTCGTCGAGGTCGCGGGCGCCGACCGCGTGGTGCTCGGCAGCGATTTTCCCTTCGACATGGGACTCGAGGACCCGGTGTCCTTCGTCCGCGCCGCCGGGTTCTCGGATGACGTGACGCAGAAGATCCTCGGCGGCAGCGCCGAGGTGCTGCTCAGGGAGAGGGCAGAGATATGAGACTGGCGAGATGGATAGTCGCGAGCGATGAGCTGACGGCCGATGAGCCGACCGAGCCGGGAACCAGGGTCGAGGCTGCGGCCGAGCCCGGGATCAGGGCTGAGCTGACGGCCGAGCCCGGGATCGCCGAGGGCTTCGTCCTCGCCGAGGGGGTCGTTCCCTTTCCCGACGGGCTGAGGGTCTCCGATGTGCTCCGTGCGGGCCTCGGCGCCGCCGCTGACCTGCACGAGCAGTGCCGCGCGCTCGTCGCAGCAAAGCAGGTCACCCCGACCCCGCTCACCGAGGTGCGGCTGCTGTCGCCGGTCGTGCCGAGCACGGTGCGCGACTTCGTCGCCTTCGAAGAGCACGTCGAAGGCGTCAGCGCCGGGGTCGAAGGGAAGAGCCACGTCGCCGACGAGTGGTACGAGGCTCCGACCTTCTACTTCACGAATCCGCTGACGGTGCGCGGCACCGGCGAGACGATCGACGTGCCGGTCACTCATCGCCTCGACTACGAGCTCGAACTCGCAGCCGTCATCGGCGGTGCGCCGGGAGAGAACCTCGACGTGGCCGCGGCCGAGGCGAGCATCTTCGGCTACACCGTGATGAACGACTGGTCGGCACGCGACCTGCAGGCGCGCGAGATGAAGGTCCGCCTGGGGCCCTGCAAGGGCAAGGACTTCGCGCTCACCTTGGGGCCGTGGATCGTCACCGCCGACGAGCTCGACTCCTGCCTCGACGACGGTTTCCTCGCCGTCCGCGCCGAGGTGCGCGTCAACGGACGGCTGCTGGGCGCCGATCTGGTCTCGAACATGGGATGGACCTTCCCCGAGCTCGTCGCCTACGCCTCCCGCAACTCGGTCGTCGTCGCCGGAGACGTGCTCGGATCCGGGACGGTCGGCAATGGAGGCTGCCTCGGCGAACTCTGGGGACTCGGTCGGGACGAGCCGCCGCTGGAGCCCGGCGATGAGGTGCGGATGTCGATCGAGGGGATCGGCGAGATCGTCAACCTCGTCGGCCGGCGAGTGCCCGCGCCTGCGCTGCCCAGGGCCCGGTCCCGCAGTCGTGAGCGGAATCGGCGCGGCCGCGACGTGACCAAGGTCAAGGAATGATCCTGGTCAGGCGGCTGTTTCCAGGACATGGAACTTTCTCTTCTTGATCTCGTCCCGGTCCGTGTCGGACAGAGCACGGCCGATGCACTCGCGTCCTCGCATGAGCTGGTCCGGGCCGCCGACCGGCTCGGATTCACCCGCTACTGGGTTGCCGAACACCACAACATGCCGTCCGTCGCCTCGACCATGCCGGGTGCCGAGCTCATGTACCTCGGTCAGGGCACCGAGCGGATCCGGCTCGGCTCCGGCGGCGTCATGCTCCCCAACCACGCGCCGCTGGCCGTGGCCGAGCTCTTCGCGCTGCTCTCGGCGGTCTACGGAGACCGTGTGGATCTCGGGATCGGACGGGCTCCCGGCACGGATCCGATCACTTCGGCGGCGATGAGGGGTCACCTCGGCGAGGGACGGATGGTCGACCGGGAGGGGAAGACCATCGATCCCGTCGAGCAGTTCCCGCAGCACGTCATCGACACCCTGAGCCTGATGACTCCCGAGGGCGTGCGCATCCCGCTGCACGGCGGACGCGAGCACGTCCTGCGCGCGACCCCGGCCCCCGTGCCCGGAACCCAGCCGCTGCCATGGCTGCTCGGGTCCTCGGGGTACTCGGCCCGACTGGCAGCCGAACTCGGGATGCCCTATGTCTTCGCGAACCATTTCGCGGCGGGCGCGACGACGGCCATGAAGATCTACCGCGACAACTTCTCCCAGGGCGCATACGGGGCCGAACCGCGCACCTTCGTCACCGCCAATGCCGTGGTCGCGTCGACCGACGAGGAGGCGCGGCTGCGGTCCGAACCGTTCCTCCTGCAGATGGCCCGGCTGCGCACCGGCGGGCAGATGGGGCCGCTGCGCCTCGTCGGTGCCGACGTCCGATCCGTCATGACCGACCAGGAGCGGATGGTCGCCGAGGAGCTGTCGACGAACTGGATCATCGGCGACCCGAAGACCGCGGCGGCGCAGCTGCAGGAGCTGGCCGACCGGTTCGAGGTCGACGAGATCATGATCCAGCCGGTCACCGGATCGACGGAGGACGAGGACCTGCGCGCGGACGCCGCCCGCATCCAGACGCTCGAACTCCTCGCCTCCGAGCTCCTGCGCTGACCGAGTGCGGGAGCCAACACAACGCGCGCTCGAGCGACAAGGCGCCCGCTCCTCAGGGCAGTGACCCTTGCCCGTTTGGGCCGGGGCAGTACAATCAGCACTGTGCATGCTTTCGATGCGCGCTCGGTCGTGCTCGTCGAGCCGGTCCCCTGAGGTCCGGGGCGTGCATGCCGGATGAGCATTGTCGCTGCCGATGATCGGCAGCTCGTCAGCGCCGGGAGGCGCTGTCATTTCGGAGACTTCCCCCGCGCGGGTGTGACACCCGCAGACCGAAAGAGAAATAATGCGTACCAGAACTGCTGTTTCGACGGCACTTGGGCTCGGATTGGTATTCGGCGCAGGTGCTCCCGCGATCTCAGGCAATCCGACCTCGGCCGCCGACGCCTCCACGGTCGCCGCAGCCGAGCTGGGAGCTGCGCTCATTCCCGGTCAAGAGCTCGAACCGATCACGGATGGGACGATCGAGAAGGGCGAGACCGCCTACATCGATGTCACCGTCGCCACGCTGTGGACCGAACCCGATGCACCCCGCAAAGCGGACGAGCCGGCCCTGGGACACCCCGTCGACCTCGATGCCTGGAACGAGAACCTGTCCGAGACCGAGGTGCGTCGGGGCCTGACCGGGAAGATGGAGACGCAGGCGCCCTATGGCTCGGAGGTCAGCGTCCATGAGGTCGACGGCGACTGGGCACGCGTGAGCGTGAGAGACCAGTCCACCCCGAAGGACAAGCAGGGCTACCCCGGATGGCTGCCGACGAAGCAGCTGGTCGAGAACGATCGCTTCGCCCAGCTCCAGGACGAGCAGCCGCGAGCCGTCGTCACCGAACCCAAGAGCGAGCTCGAGGGCGTCGAGTTCACCAAGGACTCCGGCGCCGAACTCACCTTCAACGTCGAACTCCCCGTCATCGCCCAGGACGTCGAGGACGTGCGCGTGGCCCTGCCCGGCGGGGGAGCGGCATGGGTCGACGCCGAGCACATCGACGTCTACGACATCGACGAGGACCCGGCGAAGCCGAAGGGCGGGGACCTCGTGAAGACGGCCGAGCAGTTCGAGGGCCTGCGCTACCTGTGGGCGGGCGTGTCCCCATACGGCTTCGACTGCTCCGGCTTCACCTACAGCATCTACCGCGCCCACGGCATCGACATCCCCCGTGACTCGGGGGACCAGGCGAAGGCCGGGACGAAGGTCTCGCAGAAGGACCTCGAACCCGGCGATCTGCTGTTCTTCTCGACGAGCAGCGGAATGGTCCACCACGTCGGCATGTACATCGGCGACGGGAAGATGATCCACGCGCCCAACGCCTCGAAGGACGTCTCGGTCGTCGACTGGAAGTCCTGGGACAAGGGCGACGAGTTCTCCGGAGCCCGCCGGATCCTCTGACGAGGAACCGGGTCCTCCAGGTCCACCGGAGCCCGCCGGGTACTCTGACCCGGGATCGAGGTCCTCAGCCCTCCGCGCCGTCGCCGAGGCGGCTCGTCGCGCAGACGGTCGCCTCGGCGGATCGTGGTTCAGTGGCGAGAACTCTGGGTCGACTTGAGGAAGACGGCACGTGCGAGGTCGTCGCGGCGTTCGATGAGCAGCCGACGCAGCGCTGCGGGGGCGTCCTGGTGCTCGCCGAGCCAGGCGTCGGTCCGCTCGACCACCGCCTCGTCGTCGACGGACCACTGCGGATAGAGCCCGACGACGAGCCGGCGGGCGATCTCGATCGAGTTCTCGGCCCAGAAGCCGCTCAGCCGGTGGAAGTACTCGTCGACGTAGTCCTCGATCAGCGGCACGGTCGATGGGGCGACGAAGCCGGAGATGATCGCGGTCAGCACGTCGTTGCTCAGCGACTTCGCATCGGTGATCGCCGACCAGGCGCGGATCTTCGCGATCGGCAGGGGTGTGGCGGCAGCGGCGGTGGCCGCGTGGAGTCGACCCGACGACGTGGAATCGGCCTCGGACTCCGCGGCGATGTCCGAATGGTCCGCCCAGCCCAGGCACACGAGAGCCGTCAGCGCATTCCAGCGCAGCGAATGGTCGTTGATCAGCCCCTTGAACGGACGCGCGGCGGCCGCATGTTCGGCCGAGCCGGCCTCCGCACCGGAATCCGAGCCTTCGGGACTGAGCCGGTCGATCTCATCGCCGACGGGAACCGCGAGGATCTGCGCGGCGAACGACCGTCCCATCTGGATCGCCGGGCTCGAGTTGAGACAGCGGGCGGTCCGCGAGGTCAGGGCCAGGACCAGGTTCGCCAGATGCAGCTGCGCGTCCGATCCCGACCTCGCCGCCGCGAGGGCGTCGAGGGCGGCCCCGAGCAGGCCGGAGACGGCGGTCTCGTAGTTGCGATCCGACACCCACTGATCGATGCAGGTGAGAGCGGTCTGGCTGAGGCCGGACATGATCCCGGCGTGACTCTCCTTGCCCAGGCTGCGGGCGTAGGCGGTGAGGTACCGGTGGACCGGAAGCAGTCCGTCGCGCACCGCGTTCTCCAACGCCGACCAGGTCAGCGCCCGGGAGAGCGGATCGATGATGCGCGAGACCGAGGTGACTGCCGTCTCCGTCGACGCCGGGTCGAGCCGCACCTTGGCGTAGTCGTGGTCCCCGTAGTTGAGCAGGGTGATCTCACCGCGGGCGCGCCCGACCAGCTGCTCGACCTCGCACGACTGCGTCGAGAAGTCGACGGCGGCAGTGTCGAGGGGCACCAGGTCCCGCCCGGAGCGCCCGAGGGTCGCGATCTCCAGGGTGTGGGGGCGCAGCAGCCGAGCACCGGCGGCGGAGTCGAGCTGGGTGACCGTCGCCGCGGTGATGATGTCGCGGCCCGAGGGCCAGGCACCGGGCCCCGTGGCACCGGGCCCCGCGGCACCGGGCGCCGCGGCACCGGTCCCAGCGACGCCGGTCCCGGAGCTCGCCGCCTCGGAGCCGACTGATGTCGACGTGTCCCAGGGCGCGGCCTCACGCGTGCTCAGCTCCAGGGACAGCTCGGACACCCCGGAGGTGCCCAGCCACGCGCTGGCCCAGCCGGCGATGTCCTTCTCGGGGGCCACCTCGGCGAGGCATTCGAGGAAATCCGCGAGCTCGGTGCTGCGGTACTCGAACCTGCGGAAGTAGAGACGGGACCCGGCGAAGAACGCGTCGCGGCCGACGAAGGCGACCAGCTGCTTGAGCACCGAGGCGCCCTTGGCGTAGGTGATCCCGTCGAAGTTGAGCTTCGCCGCCTCGACATCGGGGATGTCGGCGACGATGGGGTGAGTCGTCGGGTACTGGTCCTGCCGGTAGGCCCAGGCCTTGCGACGCAGAGCGAATGTCACCCAGCCGTCCGTGAACCGGGTCGCCTCGGCGAGCGCGAGCCCGCCCATGTAGTCGGCGAAGGACTCCTTGAGCCACAGGTCGTCCCACCACTTCATCGTCACGAGGTCCCCGAACCACATGTGCGCCATCTCGTGGAGGATGACGTTCGCCCGCGACTCGTACATCGCGTCGGTGACCTTGTCCTTGAAGATCAGGGAGTCCGTGAACGTCACGAGGCCCGGGTTCTCCATCGCGCCGAGGTTGTACTCGGGAACGAAGATCTGATCGTACTTGCCCCAGGGGTAGGGGTAGTCGAATTCGGAGCTGAAGAACTCGAGCCCCGCCTTCGTGATCGAGAAGATGTCGGAAGCGTCGAGATGATCGACGAGGCTCGCCCGGCACCACGCGCCGAGCGCGATCGTCGCGCCCGTCGTCGGGTCGGTCCACTCATCCGTCGCACCCTCGTAGGGGCCGGCCGTGATGCAGGTGATGTAGCTCGACTGCTTGAGGGTCGGGGCGAAGTGATGGGTGACGAGCGCCGAGGTGGGGGAGCCGGTTCCCGTGCCCGCCGTTCCCGTGCCCGCGGCGCCCGGCCCGGGCACTGTCTCGCGACTCGACTCGGGCTGGTTCGAGAGCACCTGGAAATGGGCGGGCGCGGTGACGCTGAACTGGAACCGCGCCTTGAGGTCGGGCTGGTCGAAGTTCGCGAACACCCGCCGGGCGTCGGTCGGCTCGAACTGGGTGTAGAGGTAGACCTTGCCATCGGCCGGATCGGTGAACCGGTGCAGCCCCTCGCCCGAGGTGGAGTACCTGGCCTGCGCCTCGATCGAGAGCGTGTTCCTGCCCTCGCGGACGTCGAAGGTGACACGGGCGCCGTCGAACACCTCGGCGGGGTCGAGCTCGATGTCGTTGACGACGACCCGGGACACGGAGTCGGCGATGAGGTCGATGAACGTCTGACCGGAGGAGCGAGCCTTGAAGGAGACTTCGGTGCGGGAGAGGTAGGTCGTGGCGTCCGACTCGGCGTTGCCGATGTCGATGTGGACGGTGTAGGTCTTGACCTTGAGCAGCTGGGATCTGCTCTGCGCTTCGTCTCTGGTCAGGTTCGTTGTCATGCATCAGCCTCCTCGGCGCACCGACTTTAGCATGGCATAATTCCGGTACTCTGGGTACAGCGGGAGCGATCGAAGAAAGGGCAGATGAAGAAGTCCGAGGTCAGAGGGCTGCCCAAGCGGGCCTTCAGCACTGTTGCCCATCGCGTGCGCATGGGCCTGCGGCGCGTGCAGGCCAACGCCGCACAGATGGTCCAGATCCCGATCGCCGCGACCGCCGCCTATGCCTTCTGCGTCTATGTCCTCGGCCACCCCTACCCGTTCCTCGCCGCCGTCGCCTCGGCCGTGGGGATCGGCGTCGTCGCCGACAAGCGCCTGCGCAGGTCCCTCGACTTCGGGATCGGAGCGACCTTCGGCGTCCTCGTCGGCGAGCTCCTCGTCAACCTCTACGGCAGCGGGATCTGGCAGCTGGCGCTGACGCTGGCGATCGGCCTGTTCATCGGCACGATGCTCAACTCGGGCGGCATCTTCATCACCCAGATCGCCGTCCAATCGGTCTACGTCATCGCGGTGCCCGCCACCGCCACGACCCTGCCCTTCCCGCGGACGATCGACGCCCTCGTCGGCTCCGTCTGCGCGATCCTCCTCGCGCTCATCGTCCCGCGCGATGCGCGCAAGGTCCCCCGCGCGCAGGCGGCGAACCTCCTCGACGAGATCGATGCCGTGCTCGGGATGATGGCGAAGGCCCTGCGCGGGGCCGACTCCGACCTCGCCGAGCGCGCCCTCGGCCGTGCCCGCGAGACCCAGGACATCATCGACTCCTGGGGGTCCTCGCTCAAGGTCTCGGAGGAGGCGGCGAAGATCAACGCCCGGGGTCGGCGCCATGCCGCCGAGGTGACCCGGCTGGCCCGCGTCCACACCTACTCCGACCGGGCGATGCGAACCATCCGCGTCATCGCCCGACGTGTCGTCGCGATGACCGAGCTCGGCGTCCCGAAGCCGATCATCGCCGATTACGTCGAGTCACTGGCCGATGGCGCGAAGAAGCTCGAGATCGCCCTGCGCCGTGGCACCGACCGGACCCTGGCCGAGACCGCGCTCGCCGAGGCGGCCGGACGGCTCGATCCGAAGGCGGAGAAGAGCTGGGACCTCCACGACGAGACCCTCGTCCTGCTCCTGCGTCCGCTGGCCTCCGACCTCCTCCAGGCCGCGGGACTGACCCGCGAGGCCGCGCTCGAGAGGCTGCCTGTCCTCGCCGAGGACAAGGCCGACGGCCCACCGGTCGAATGAAGCGGCTCGGCGGCTCGCGAGGAGGGTTCGGGGCCGAGCGGTTCAGCACTCGGCGAGGTTGAGAAGACTCAGCGGCTCTCGACGACGAAGGTCGCCGTGGTGCCAGGCTCGAGGGCGGTGAACCGGTGCGGCTGATCCCCTGGATAGGTGAAGTAGTCGCCGACATGGATCTCGTACGATTCGCCGAGGACCTCGATGCGGGCCGAGCCGCTGCCCATGATCACGTGCTCGACGGTGCCGGGCGGATGCGGCTGTGAGTCGCGCGGAGTCCCCGGTTCGGCCCTGATGAGGTAGATGTCGCGCCGTGAGTTCGCCGGGGCGGCCGACAGCAGCGTGGCCGCGTAGTTCGACGCGGTCGACGGGAGGTCGGGCAGGTCGTCGGCGTGGACGAGGGCGATCTCGTGCTGCGGCGGATCGAGGAGCCGTGCCAGGGGGATGTCGAGCGCCGAGGCGAGGGCCCACATCGTCTCGATGCTCGGGTTCCCGGTCCCGGTCTCCAGCCCCGACATCGTCGATTTGCCGATCCCCGCCCTGCGCGCGAGCTCGGACAGGGAGATCCCCGCCTTGGTCCGCTCCCTCCTGATGGCGGCGGCGATCTGCTCGCGCGGGGAGGGCTCGGTCGGGGAGCCTGGCTGGGACGCGTGAGCAGTGTCGTCGGAGGCGTGGTCGGCGCCTTCGACGACTTCGGAGCCTTCGGGTGCTGGGGCGGAGACGTCAGACGGCTGCGGCTGAGTGTGCGGGCACATGCGAGCATTCTAGTCGATGTGTTCGCCCTGCCGGTCTATTGTTCCGTTTGACGAACGGCGGCTCCGGGTGCACGATTGACCCATGAGTTCAGTAAATCGTACGGTTGACCGACACATCGAACGTGTGCTGCCGGGTTCGGTTCACCGCGCGATCATCATCATCACGGTGACGATCGTGGCGGTCGCCATGTCCTACGGCGCGATCAGCGCGGTCTCCGGCTTCGCCTGGTGGCAGACCCTGCTGCTGGCCGTGTTCGCCCTCGGCGGTGCGGCCGAATTCACCTTCGTCGGCGTCATCGCCGCCGGCGGGGCGCCGGTTCTCGCAGTGCTTGCCGGGCTGCTCGTCAACTCGCGGAACTTCGCCTTCGGCATGGCCTCGGGCCCGTTCATCCCGCAGGACTGGCGGGCGCTCATCGCCGCGCACTGGGTCAACGACGAGACGATCGCCGTGGCCCGCAGTCTCGGCACCGACCGCGCTCGCTGGCACGCGTTCGTCCTCATGGGCGCCGCCATCGCCCTGATGTGGCCCAGCGGCGCGATGCTCGGCCAATGGCTCGGCGGCGTCATCGACGCCGATCTCCTCGGCCTCGACGCCGCGTTCCCGATCATCCTCTTCTGCCTCATCCGCGGGGACCTGGGGAACAGGACCACCCTTTCGCTCACCCTTGTCGGGGTGCTCATCTCCGTGGCGCTCACCCCGCTCCTTCCCCTGGGGCTCGGCGCGGTCACCTCGCTGACCGTGTTCGCCCTCGTCGGGGCCGGGTGGCTGGTCAGGCGGATGGCCGCCGGGCGAGTGGCCGGTCGGCGGGTGCGCGCCGGGCGGGAGGCGGCGTCGGGGGCCACCCCCGGCGAGAGTGCGCCCGGGAAGGAGGAGCGGGCATGAATGCCGTTGAGTTCCTCATCGCCCTCGCGGCACTGAGCGCGGGAACCTATGCGATGCGCTTCGCCGGGGTGAAGGTCGGCGCCGCGGTCGCGGTGCGCGGTCGGACCAGGGCCAACGCCGCGCCCGGTGCCGGCGGCCGCGGTGCCGCCGCCCACAGTGCCGCCGCAGACTCCATCGGGGAGCCGGACCAGGCGCCCGGTGCGACGACAGCCTCGGACGAGCCGACGTCGCGGGTGACGAGGTGGATGGACCGCGCGACGGTCGTGCTCATCGCCGCCGTGTGCGCGACGACGGCGCTCTTCGACGGCCAGGACCTCGCCGACCCGGCCCGGCTCATCGGCGTCGGAGTGGGGATCGCCGCGGCGATCCTCCGGGTGCCGATGCTCATCTGCGTCGTCGCGGGCATGGGCGTCTGTGCGCTCATCCGCACCACCGGACTGCTGTGATCGCGCAGACTGCCGCGCGCGGGCTGCTGTGAGCGCGCGGACTCGTGTGATCGCGGAGACTGTCGCGATCACAGCCGGCCGCGATCGCGCGGACTGCTGTGTTCGCGGTGTGAATACCATGCCGTGCGGGTGGGGATCCGGGCCGGGCTCGTGGTCGTCGACGCCGGCGTTGCTAGGCTGGTGGCATGGAGTACATTGCCGGTTTTCAGCGCCTCATCTTCGTCGGCCTGACCGTCGCCGCTTTCATCGTCCAGATCTGGGCATTCATCGACTGCCTGCGCTACAAGGACGAGAACTACCGCGCCGTGGACAAGCAGAGCAAGAAGTTCTGGGTCATCATCCTCGGCGTCGGGTTGGCCATCGCCCTCATCGCCCTGCCGCCGCTGGGCATGCAGATCATCATCCTCAACCTCGCCGCACTCGTCGCCGCGATCGTCTACCTCACCGACGTCCGCCCCAAGATCAAGGCCGTCGACCCCCGCCACCGCCGCTGAAGCGGTCCGACGACAGCCCATGGCGCTCGACCTCAACCGGCCCGGCCCGGAGTCCGACTGGATCGCGACCTTCGGCACCGGTGAACCCCACACCCTGTTCGGGCACGGGTTCGCCGGTGCGATCCGCGACACCCGCCCATTCGGCACCGGCATCTCCGGGACCAGGCACTTCCTCCACCTGCCCGGCCACGGCGGCCGGCCCTCGCCGGGTCCCGGGTGGACGTACGGCACCGTCGCCGAGGTGCTCGCCGCGGCACTGACGACCACCTCGGCGACGCGGGCGCTCGGCGTCTCGATGTCCGCCGGCGGCCTGCTCCGACTGCTCGCGACCGAGTCCCCCGCCGCGCGGCGACTCGAGAAGGTCGCGCTCGTCCTCCCGGCCTCGTTCACCGGCTTCACCGCCGAGGCGACCGCCGGGCACCGCTCCCACCTCGAGCGCCTGCGCGGCCTGGTCGCCTCCGGCGACGTCGACGGCGTCGCCGATCTCATGCTCTCCCGGGAGCCCGTCGAGGTCGCGGCCCTGCTCCCGGCCCGGGCGTGGACGAGGGCGAAGGCCGAGAACCTCGTTCGCACCGACATGTCCGACGGGCTGGGCCTTGCCCTGGAGGTCGCCGTCGACTCGGGGGACGAGGCGCTCGCCGCCTTGGCGCGGTTGACCGGCGACGTGCTCGTGCTCACCCACGAGGACGACCCGGCCCACCCCGTCGAGGTCGCCGAGGACATCGCCGCCGCGATCCCCGGAGCGCGGCTCGAGGTGCTGCCGGCGGGGTCGATCCTGTGGAAGGGCCGCCACGAGGTCCGCCGGATTCTGACAGCGTTCTTTGACTAGACTGGGCGCGTGCGCATCTCAGTCCTGTCCATCCACACCTCGCCGGTCGCCCAGCCGGGCCAGGGTGACGCCGGAGGGATGAACGTCTACGTCGACCAATCGGTGCGCGCGCTCGCCGCGGCCGGCCACCGCGTCGACGTCTTCACCGCGGACCCCGCACCCGCCGACGCCGCTCGGCTGCCCGAGAACGTCCGGCTCCACCGTCTTGCCGTCGATGCCGCCGACAAGGACGAACTCGCGGACGCGATCGACGAGATCGCCGCACTCCTCATCGCCGACGAGGCGTTCACCTCGGCGGACCTGATCTGGGCGCACTACTGGATCTCCGCGGAGTCGGCGCTGCGGGCACAGGAGCTCGCCGAGGCGACCGGGTTCGCGGAGGCAGGTCGCTGCGGGCTCGCAGAGGCGGACCGGTCCGCCGAGGTGCGGCCCGGGCTCGTCGTGAGCATGCACACGATCGGTGCGGTGAAGAACCGGGACTCGGAGACGAACCACGAACGCCCGCAGCGCCTGCACGCCGAGGAGAGGATCGCGGCGACCGCGGACCTCCTCGTCGCGAACACCCCCGTCGAGAGGCGCGACCTCATCCACGAGCTCAGGGCCGACCCCGGATCCGTCGTCGTCGCGAGGCCGGGAGTCGACCACACCCTCTTCACGCCGGGTGAGAAGTCGGACGCGCGGGCCGCGCTCGGGATAGACCCCGACGAGCACGTCGTCCTCTATGTCGGTCGCATGCAGTTCATCAAGGGCACGGACGTCGTCGTCGACACCCTGTCCCGGATGCGGGAGAACAACCCGCACCTCGCCTCCCGGACCCGCGGCATCCTCCTCGGCGCCGCGTCCGGGGGTGACACAGCGCCGGGAAACGGGACCTCGGCGTTCATGCGCGCCCTGCGGTCGGCCATCGCGGCCGAGCCGAGCATCGAGGTGCGTGAGCCTGTCCCCGCGCACGAGCTCGCCATGTACTACCGTGCCGCCGACATCCTCCTCGTGCCCTCCCGCAGCGAATCGTTCGGACTGGTCGCAGCGGAGGCGGCGGCCACCGGACTGCCCGCGATCGCGGCCGCGGTGGGCGGGCTGCCGGACATCGTCGAGCACGGCCGCTCGGGGATCCTCATCAGCGACCACAACCCAGGGCATTGGGCGCTCGAGCTCGAACGGGTGCTCTGCGACGCGGACCTGCGCCGAGAGCTCTCCGCCCGCGCCACCGCCGGCGCCGCCCGCTTCGACTGGTCCGCGATGGTCGAGCGGGTGCTGTCCGCGCACGCCGACCTCCGGTCATGCTCGCCGAGGTGCGCCGACCTGCGCCTCGGCGTCGGCTCGCGTACGTGCATCCGCTCCGAGGTCGGACCCTGCACCGATCCGGCCCAACTGGTCGGGCGACACGGCTGACGAAAGGTGAGGCGATGAGGGACGAGACGAACGACGAGATCCTCGCCGGGGTCGCGCAGTGGGCTCGTGAGAACGGCGTCGAGTGCGAAGCGGCGGGGGAGTCCCACCTCGTCGTGCAGCTGCCGGGCGAGCGGAAGCTCAAGACGACGGTGTCGATCCGGCTGTCGACGCGCTCGGCGGACCTCCAGGCCTTCGTCATCCGGCACCCGGACGAGAACCGCGAGGAGTTCACCAGCTGGCTCCTGCGCAGGAACATGAAGCTCAAGGGAGTCGCGTTCGCCGTCGACCGCCTCGGCGATGTCTACCTCAATGCGAGCCTGCCGCGCGAGCGCCTCCTCGGTGAGCTCGATGCGCTGCTCGGCGCGATCCTCACCGCCGCCGACGAGTCCTTCAACGAGCTCCTCCTCATCGGATTCATCACGAGCATGAAACGGGAGTGGGCGTGGAGGATCAGCCGCGGCGAGTCGACCCGGAACCTCGCCGCCTTCGCCGACGTGCTCAGCGGCGAGGACAACGAGTTCCTCACAGCGGTGGATGGGCAGCAGGCCGAGGACGGCGAGAAGGGCTGAGCGCCTCGGGAGCACGCTCCTGCCAGAGGTCGGGAGCGTACTCCCGCCCTTCCTCAGGAGCGCGCGGTCGCCTCGGCGGACTCGGCAGCCCGATCGACCGGCGGCTGCCCGTAGGGGCGGCGGGCGAACACGGAGGCCAGCAGGGCGCCGGAGACGTTGTGCCACACGCTGAACACCGCTCCCGGCAGCGCGGCCAGGGGTGAGAAGTACGTCGTCGCCAGGGTCGAGGCGAGCCCCGAGTTCTGCAGGCCGACCTCGAAGGACAGGGCCCGCCGGGTCGGGGTGTCGAGCCGGCACGCCGCCGCGACCCCGTAGCCGACGCCGAGGCCGAGCACGTTGTGGGTGATCACCGCGAGCAGGACGAGGATCCCCGCCGTCGCGATCGAGTCGGCGGAGCCGGCGACGACGATCGCGACGATGTAGGCGATGGCCACCGACGCCAGCCACGGCAGGACGGGCGAGATCCTGTCGACGAACTCCGAGGCCAGGAGCCTGACGAGGACCCCGACGATGACGGGGATGAGCACCGTCTGGCAGATCGAGAGGAACATCGACCAGAACGGCACGTCCATGTACGAGCCGGCCAGCCACAGCGTGAGCAGGGGAGTGAGCACGGGGGCGAGCAGGGTCGACAGCGTCGTGATCGACACGGACAGGGCGGTGTCGCCCTTCGCCAGGTAGGTGACGACGTTCGACGCCGTGCCGCCGGGAGCGCAGCCGACGAGGATGACGCCGACGGCGATCTCCGGCGGCAGTCCGTACACGGTGACGACGAGGAGCCCGAGCGCGGGCATCGCCACGTACTGGGTGAGCACGCCGAGGGCGGCGACCCAGGGCCGCTTCGCGATGCGGGCGAAGTCGGGAAGGGTGAGCGTGAGCCCCATGAAGAACATGACGACGCCGAGGCTCCACGTGATCGTCGGCGCCAGCGGGGTGAACGTCGCCGGACTGACGAAGCCGAGGACTCCGGCGAGAATGACGAGGACCGGCAGGGCGGTGACGGCGATGATCGACGAGCGCTCGGAGGGGGCTCGGTGCTGTGTGGGTGAATGCTCGGTTGACTGGTCCATGACGCCAGGGTAGCCGCTGATCCCGGTATTCAAGACAGCCCGCCGGATGCTGAGAAGTCGGAGAGGGGCGGGGCACTCGTGCGAAAATGGTGCGCATGACGCATAACCTCATCCTGCTGCGCCACGGCGAGAGCGAATGGAACCAGAAGAATCTGTTCACCGGTTGGGTCGACGTGACCCTCACGGACAAGGGCCGGGCCGAAGGTCAGCGGGCCGGGGAGCTGCTCAAGGAGGCCGGGCTGCTGCCCGACGTCGTCCACACCTCCCGCCTCAAGCGCGCGATCCTCACGACCCACCTGGCGCTGGAGGCCGCCGACCGGTCGTGGATCGACGTCCACCGCAGCTGGCGGCTCAACGAACGCCACTACGGCGCGCTCCAGGGGAAGAACAAGAAGGAGATCCGCGACGAGTTCGGCGAGGAGCAGTTCATGATCTGGCGCCGCTCCTACGACACCCCGCCCCCGGCGCTCGCCGACAGCTCCGAGTTCTCGCAGGCCGGTGACCCCCGGTACGTCGATCTCGGCGAGTCCCTGCCGCGCACCGAGTGCCTCGCCGATGTCATCGACCGCCTCCTGCCCTACTGGTACGACGTCCTCGTGCCCGAGATCCGGGTCGGGAAGAATGTGCTCATCGTCGCCCACGGCAACTCGCTGCGCGCCCTGGTCAAGCACCTCGACGGCATCTCCGACGCGGACATCACCGGGCTCAACATCCCCACCGGCATCCCGCTGCTCTACGAGCTCGGCGACGACCTCACCCCCGTCAAGCCGGGCGGAACGTACCTCGACGCCGAGGCGGCCGAGGCCGCCATCGGCCAGGTCGCCAACCAGGGACGCTGAGCACTGGGACGCTGAGCCTCTTCGCAGCCGGTCATCGCGACCAAGAAATGCAGGCGCGCGGCACTGATGCCGTGCGCCTGCACTTTTCGGTCGCGGCGACGCTGCTGCCCCGCTCTCACGCAGGTCGTGGCGACGCTGCTGCCCCGCTTTCCGCGATCGTCGTCATCGTCTCGCGCAGCATCGCGATCGCCGGTGACGACGACATCGACTTCCGCCACACGAGGTAGATGGTGCGGGCGATGCTCGGATCGTCGAGCGGCACGACGGTGACGTCGTCGGGCAGGTGCGGCCGGCCCAGCCGGGGCACGAGCGCGAGCGCCCCGACGGCGCGGACGAACTCGATCTGGGTGTCGTACTCCATCGCCCAGTACTCGATGTGCGGTTCGCTGTGGAGGTCCTCGAACAGCGCCGTCAGCCAGCGGTGGCAGACCGCCCCGCGCGGGGCGGAGACGAAGACCTCGCCGAGGAGATCCCTCCGGTTCACCTCGGCGCGGGCGGCGAGACGGTGGTCGCGGTGCATGACGATGTCGGCGCGGTCGACGGCCAGCCGTGCGGTGTTCAGGGTCGGCGGCAGGTACAGCGAGGAGTTGTTCCAGTCGAAGATCAGCGAGGCGTCGATCCGGCCGGCCGCGACCATGTCGATGAGCTCCTCGGGCTCCTCCTCGATGTTCGAGATCGTCAGCTCCGGAGCCCGCTGCTTGAGCCCGGGCAGCGCCGGGGCGAGCAGACCGCGGATGCCGGTGGAGAAGCCGCCGACGGTGATCCGACCGCGCGGATCCCCGGACCGGGCGCGGGCGTCCGACTCGAGTCCCTCGAGGTCCTGGAGCAGGGCCGCCCCGCGACGGCTCAGCTCTCGTCCCATCGGCGTCAGGGCGATCCCGCGACCCGTGCGCTCGGTGACCGGCGCGCCGAGGTAGCGGGAGAGCTTCTGCAGCTGGTGGCTGACGGCGGCAGGCGTGTAGCCGAGCGAATCCGCGGTGGCCGTGACCGACCCGCAGGAGTCGAGGGCGACGAGGGTGCGCAGGGCGACGACATCGATCATCAAATGATCGTATCGAGTCCATGTACTTTCTCTCAATGGATATTTGATCTCAGATCTGAAAGCCTGGACGCATGCGCCCGGTCCACATCGCTCTCGCTCTCCTCGTCGTCCTCCTCTGGGGGATCAACTTCATCTTCATCGACTTCGGTCTCCGCGACTGGCCGCCGCTGCTCCTCGTCGCCGCCCGCTTCGTGCTCGTCGTCCTGCCCGCGATCTTCTTCGTGCGGTTCCCGCGCGGGTCGTTCGGGCGCATCCTGCTCATCGGGCTGTTCATGTCCGCGGCCCAGTTCGCGCTGCTCTACACCGCGATGTTCCTCGGCCTGCCGGCCGGTCTCGCCTCGATCGTCATCCAGATCCAGGCGGCCTTCACCGTCATCGTCGCCGCCGTGGCGCTGCGCGAGTTCCCCCGTCGCCGGCAGGTCGTCGGCATCCTCATCGGGGTCACGGGACTGACCGTCATCGGCTTCAGCCTGCAGGCCGAGGTCCCGGTCCTCGCCTTCGTCGTCGCCCTCGCCTCGGCGCTGTCCTGGGCGATCGGCAACGTCATCGCGCGCGGGATCGGCCCCGGGGTCAACGGGGTGCAGATGACGGTGTGGTCGGCGATCGTCGTGCCCGTGCCGCTGCTCGCGCTGTCCCTGCTCATCGACGGCCCCGCCGAGGTGGCTCATGCGATCGCACATCCGACCTGGGGCGTCGTGGCGTCGGTCGTCTACACGGCCGGCTGCGCCTCGCTCATCGGCTACGTCATCTGGAACTCGCTGCTCGCCCGGTTCCCCGCTTCGCAGGTCGCACCGTTCTCGCTGCTCGTTCCCGTCGTCGGGGTGCTCTCGGCCTGGGTCGTGCTCGGTCAGCGGCCCACCCCGCCCGAGCTCCTCGGGGGCGCGCTCCTCGTGCTCGGGGTCGCGATCACCACCGGGGTGCTCAAGACCATGGTGCGGGGCAGGCCGGACGGGCGCAGGGCGGCCCGCCGCCGCGTCGTCACTTCTTCGACAGGTGCGGCTCCCAGTTGCCCGTGAGCAGGTACTCGACCTTCTGCGACACCGACACCGCGTGATCGCCGAAGCGCTCGAAGTAGCGCGAGAGCAGGGTGACGTCGGCGATGTGATGCGGGGCGAGCGACCCCTGGGGGGCCTCGGCGATCTTCGAGAACACGCTCAGGTGCAGCTCGTCGAGCTCCTCGTCGATGGCGTTGATGGTCGGCACCATCTCGAGCCCGGGGTGGGAGAGGAGCTCCCGGGTCGCCTCGGCGATCTTCTCCGCGGACTCGCCCATCCGCACGAAGGTGTGGGTGAAGTGCTCGGGGATCGCGGACTCCGGGTACCGGATGCGCACCTGCTGGGCGATGTGCCGGGCGAGGTCGCCCATCCGCTCGAGTGAGGCGCTCATCCGCAGGGCCCCGATGACGGCGCGCAGATCCGCGGCCACGGGGGCCTGGAGGGCGAGGATCTCGGCGGCCTGCTGATCGAGGACGTGCTGGAGGCTGTCGATCTTGATGTCGGCCTCGATGACCTGCTCGGCCAGTTCGAGGTCATTGCTGCGCAGGGCCTGATTCGCCAAGCGAATGGCCTCACTGACCCTGGTCGACATCTCCACCAGCTGGGTGGCCAGATCGTCCAGTTCGTTCCTGAAGACTTCGCGCATGGGCTCTGCTTCCTTCGTCTCGATGTGCGGCGGTGGGCGCCGGCGGGTCGGTCTCGAGCCTATCCGGAGTCCCGGTCTTCCGAAACATGCAGGACGCCTTGTTTTCGCGGAGCAGGGTGCTCGGACAAGCACACGCGCATCAGCTTTCCAGTCGGCGGTGAACGCGATCTGGCGTCTGGGTGAATTCCTCGCCACCGGGCCCGCTTCGACCCGGATCCGGTGCTGCCACACTGCCGACACCGCCTAAGCTGGATGTGTGGATCTGTTGATTGTGGCGGTCCTGACCGGCATCGTCGGGCTGGGCCTGGGTATAGCGGGCATTCTCGCGTTCCGTTTCAGCGAACGCTCCCGCGATGCTGCCGATCTGCACTCCGACGACGACCTCCCCGAGGGCATCGCCGAGGTGCTCGCCGTCCTGCCCTCGGCCGCGATCGTCCTCGACGCCGGCGACGATGTCGTCAAGGCGTCCCCGGCCGCGTACACGTTCGGCCTCGTCAGGGGGCATTCCCTGACCTCGGGCGAGATGCTGCGCGTGGTCGAGCGGGTGCGAGCCCGCGGGCTCATCGAGGAGATCGAGCTCGAGCAGAAGCGCGAGCTCTCCGATTCGGTGCTGCGCCACCTCCACGCGCGGATCGCGCCGCTGGGCACCGCGTTCGTCCTTGTCCTCTGCGACGACCAGACCGAGTCCAAGCGCGTCGACGCGGTGCGCCGCGACTTCGTCGCCAACGTCTCCCACGAGCTCAAGACCCCGATCGGGGCGATGGCCCTGCTCGCCGAGGCGGTCACCGACTTCGCCGACGATCCGCAGGCGGTCGAGCGCTTCGGCGGGCGCATGCAGCGCGAGTCGAAGCGGCTGACGCAGCTCGTCCAGGAGATCATCGACCTCTCCCGGGTCCAGGACCACGCGGCTCCGTCGACGACGGAGAAGGTCTCCGCCGCCGAGGTGGTCGCCGACGCCGTCGACCGTGCGCACACCCGTGCCGAGGCGAAGAACATCCACATCGAGGTCTCGACGCCGTCGACCCTCCTCGTCGAGGGCAACTACGAGCTGCTCGTCAACGCGGTGCGCAACCTCGTCGACAATGCGATCAACTACTCGCCCGAGGGCACCCGGGTCGGCGTCGGGGTCGAGCTCGTCGACGAACGCGTCGAGATCACCGTCACCGACCAGGGCATCGGCCTGTCGAACCAGGACACCGAGAGGGTCTTCGAGCGCTTCTACCGCGTCGATCCGGCCCGATCGCGCATCACCGGGGGAACCGGGCTGGGCCTGAGCATCGTCAAGCACATCGTCGCCACCCACGGCGGGGACGTCCGCGTCTGGAGCCGGCTGGGCAAGGGCTCGACCTTCACGATCGTGCTGCCCCTGGCCGGTCAGGGATATGACGATGCCGCGAGTGCGGCCGCTCCCGCGGGAGTGCTGCTCACGCATTCGGCCTCGGCGCCGGACGAAGCCGCCGGGACCGCGGGCAGTGCCGGCGGGACCGCGGACGGAGCCGGGACCGCGGGTGGCGCCTCCGCGGGTGACCCGGAGCCGGGCGAGCACTCCGCCGAGCGCGGCGAGGACCCCGTCGGCGGCCGCGCGGGATCCGTCGACGTCCGCGAGGGCGACACACAGGTTTTGGAAACGGAAAGCGAACAAAGGAAGCTCAAGACGTGACGCGAATTCTGCTCGTCGAAGACGAGGACTCGTTCTCTGACCCGCTGTCGTACCTCCTCGGCAAGGAGGGCTACGAGGTGACCGTGGCCGACGACGGTCTCAAGGCCCTGGCGGAGTTCGACCGCAACGGCGCCGACCTCGTGCTCCTCGACCTCATGCTGCCGGGCGCCTCGGGCACCGAGGTGTGCCGGGAGCTGCGGGCCAAGTCGAACGTGCCGATCATCATGCTCACCGCCAAGGACTCGGAGATCGACAAGGTCGTGGGCCTCGAACTCGGGGCCGATGACTACGTGACGAAGCCCTACTCCTCACGTGAGCTCCTCGCCCGGGTCCGCGCCGTGCTCCGCCGCAACGTCGAGTCCGAGAGCTACGACGACGCGGTCCTCGAGGCCGGGGGAGTGCGCATCGACGTCGAGCGCCACGTGGTGACGGTCCGCGGCGAGGAGCTGTCGATGCCGCTCAAGGAGTTCGAGCTGCTCGAGATCCTCGTCCGCAACTCGGGCCGGGTGATGACCCGCGGTCAGCTCATCGACCGGATCTGGGGCGAGGACTACGTCGGCGACACCAAGACGCTCGATGTCCACGTCAAGCGCCTGCGCGCGAAGGTCGAGGAGAACCCCTCCGAGCCGAAGCTGCTCACGACCGTACGCGGGCTCGGCTACAAGTTCGAGGCCTGAGCGGGAGGTCCCGCCCGAGCGGCGGCTCCCGCCCGGGCGAGGGGACGGGAACCCCGGAGACGACGAACGGCTCACTCCCCGCGGAGTGAGCCGTTCGTCGTAAGTCTGCGGATCAGTGGCCGGATGCGGTGCCCTGGGTCGACTCCTCGGACGCGGTGCCGGTGGTGGCCTCCTCGCTCGGGGTGGCCGTGGCGTCCCCGGCGGGGGCGGTCGCCTCGTCGCTGGGCACATCCGACGGCGACTGGGTCGGGACCTGGTCCTCGTAGTAGGGGAGGACGTCGGTGAGGAGCTGGGTCCTGATCACGGTCTCGTCGGCTCCGGCGGAGACGGTGACGTCGACGAGATCGCCGGCCTGGGCCTGCAGATCCTCGACGATGATCGGCTCCGACTGCGAGATCGGGCTGTCGGGGAATTGGACATACTCCCCGCCGGCCGGCACGGATTCGGTGACCTCGGCGCCCGCCACGCTCAGGGACACCTCGGCGGGGGTCGAGCCCTGGTTGACGAGGGAGAAGAACATCTGCGCGGGACCGTTCCCGGACTCGTCCTGGATGAGCATGAGACCGCGGACCTTGACATCGCCGACGTCACCGGCGGCTCCGTCGCCGCCGTTGTACTGGTACTCGGCGGTCTGGTGGGGCGACAGCAGACTTGCACATCCGCTCACGGGAAGGATGAGAGCGAGTGCGGCAACTGCGAGGGCCGCGCGGTTGTGCCGTTTCATTATGCTCCTTGAAGTGGCAATACAAGATCAGTCTGTATACTACCCGGTTTTTGACCTCGTGTAGAACCTGCCGTGCGGACTCTCACGCCGCCCTCCCGGGGGCCCGAGCTGACCGGGACCGACGCCCGTGCGAGGACTCGGGGCGGCGGACCCTATCACGGTCGAATGCCGACCTGAACGATTTCTGTGGCGCGCCTCATGGTAAACTGGAAGTCCGCGAAAGGGGTTTGAAGAGAATATGAGTTTCCAGGTCGGCGACACTGTCGTCTATCCACATCACGGTGCAGCGACAATCCAAGAAATCAAGAAGCGAACCATCAAAGGTGAGGAGAAACTGTATCTCAAGCTCCAGGTCGCCCACGGTGACCTCGTGATCGAGGTTCCCGCGGAGAACTGCGACCTCGTCGGTGTGAGAGATGTTGTCGGTGAGGAAGGCGTCGAGAAGGTCTTCAACGTCCTCCGTGCGGAGTTCGTCGAAGAGCCGACCAACTGGTCCCGCCGCTACAAGGCCAATCTCGAGAAGCTGCAGTCCGGTGACGTCATCAAGGTCGCCGAGGTGGTTCGCGACCTGTGGCGTCGTGAGCAGGACCGCGGTCTGTCCACCGGTGAGAAGCGCATGCTGTCCAAGGCTCGTCAGATCCTCGTCTCCGAACTCGCTCTGGCGGAGAAGAAAGAGGAGTCCGAGGCCGAGGCGATCCTCGACGAGGTCCTCGCGTCCTGAGCACGTGCGTCATCGTTCCGGCCGCAGGGTCGGGAACGCGTCTGGGAAGTGCCGAGCCGAAGGCCTTCGTCCGGCTGCGCGGCCGCAGCCTTCTCGGACGCAGTCTGAATACGATAATCTCCTCGGGAGTTGCCACCACGGTTGTGGTCGCAGCTCCCGAGGAGCATTTGTCTGCGGCCGAGAGGGAAATCGCGGAGATCGCCTCCGGTGCTTCGGGCATGTCGATCACAGCTGTCGCAGGCGGTCGCGATCGGGTCGAATCCGTGCGCCTCGCACTGCGGCACAGCCAGGCGTCCGACCTCGTCCTCGTCCACGACGCGGCCCGCTGCCTGACTCCTCCGGAGGTCTTCCGTCGAGTCGTCGCCGCGCTCGATGCCGGCGCCGAGGCGGTCGTGCCCGTCCTGCCCATGACCGACACCGTCCGCCGGGTGAGTGCCGACGGCACGCTGCGCGGGGACCTCGACCGCAAGTCCCTGCGGCGGATCCAGACCCCGCAGGGCTTCACCTCGGCGATCCTCGAGCGCGCGCACGCGAGTCACCGCGACGAGCTCGACCGGCTCGGGGCCCGGGCGCGCGAAGCCACCGATGATGCGGGACTCGTCGAGCGCCTCGGCGTCGATGTCGTCGCCGTCGACGGGCACGAGGAAGCGCTGAAGATCACCTACCCGCTCGACCTCGTCGTCGGCGAGCACATCGCCCGCCTCCGGGACGACGCCGACGCTTCGGAGGCACGACCTTGACGACAGGAGAGACGATGATCATTCCGCGTACGGGAATCGGCGTCGACGTCCACGCCTTCGCGGACGACGAGGCCCGGCAGCTGTGGGTCGCGGGGCTGCTGTGGCCCGGCGAGCGGGGGCTCGAGGGGCATTCCGACTCGGACGTCGCCGCCCACGCGTGCTGCGATGCGCTCTTCTCCGCTGCCGGGATCGGTGACCTCGGCGCGCACTTCGGGGTCGACCGGCCCGAGTTCGCGGGCGCCTCGGGGGCGTGTCTCCTCGCCGAGGCGGCCCGACTCGTCCGCGCCGCCGGATTCGAGATCGGCAACGTCGCCGTCCAGGTCATCGGCAACCGGCCCAAGATCGGCAGGCGGCGCGAGGAGGCGCAGTCGGCGCTGTCGGCGGCCGTCGGGGCCGCGGTCTCGGTGTCGGGGACGACGACCGACGCCCTCGGGCTGACCGGTCGGGGCGAAGGTGTCGCCGCGATCGCGACCGCGCTCGTGGTGCCCGTCGACGGGGCTGATCGCGACGAGCCGGCATCGGGCTCCGTGGCGGAGCCGTCCGAGCCGGATCCCTCGCGCACGACCGGCTCGGAATGAGGGTCGGGCGATGAGGGTGCTGTTCCAGGGGGCGGGAGCCGTGGGCATCGCCGGCGCCGCGCTGCTCATCGACGATCACGAGGTGGCCGTCGCCTCCCGCAATCCGCGGTCGTCGGCCGCCTGTCCCGAGCGGGTCCGGCGGATGCGGCGGCCTCAGGGGCCCCGGGATCGGCGCCGGGTCCCGATCGTGACGTGGGAGACGGCTCTGGACTTCGAGTGGGATCTCCTCGTCCTCAGCACCCGCCCGAGTGAACTCGACGCCGCAGTCGCCTCGGCGATCGCCGACCTCGCCCCGCCGGTCATCGCGATCACGAGCCAGGTCGACGGAGACCTCGAGGATGCGCGGGCGCGCTTCGCCCCCGCCGAGCTCGTCGTCTTCTCACCCGCCCTGCTCGCCGATCGGCCGTCGGGAACGACCGTCAGGTACTGGTCGCCGCCGCTGGCTCCGGCATTCCTCATGGCCGGGAACCGTGGGATCGAACGCCGGCTGCACCGGGAGCTGGGCCCTCTGGTGCTCTCGGTCCCTCTGCCCGTTCTCCTCGGCGCTCCGGCCCTGCTCATTCCCTATGTCGCGGAGCTGAGCGTGCACGACGGGGACTGGGAGGCGCTGAAGACCCACCTCGAGCGGCCCTCGATCGCCGCCGCCGAGGCGGTCAGGGCGGTGACCGGACTGCCGGTTCCCGGCTCGCCGCTTCTGGCGCGATGCGCACTCGAGGCTGCCGAGAATGTCCTGCCGATCGACGTCACCGCGTATGCGGGCCGGCACTTCGGCCGCCACCTCGGTCAGACGATCGCCATGCTCGAGGGATGGACCGTGCAGGGACGCGCCCGGGGCCGGGCCGCGAGCGGCGCCGGAACGATGCCGACGCTCACGGAGCTGGCTGCGGTTCTGCAGGCCTCGTAGATCGCGGGTCAGGTCCGCTCGAGAATCTCATGGAGAGGCTGGACTGCGTGCTCCGGTCGGTCGCGCCTCGTCACCTGCCCGTGACGACGAGGACCTCGTCGGCTGCACCCTGAGCGCATCGCCCGGGAATGCCGGTCGTCTCATCGAGCCCGACGGTCACCGCCGAGGCGGAGAGCTGCTCACCGACATCGATAGTGCCCAGGGCGTCGGTGGTCACGGAGGGCTTGCCCTCGGCCAGGACGAATGAGGCGTCGTCGGGGAAGACCACGAGCCGCGGACGGTCATTGTCGACGAGGGAGAAGCAGCCGCCCGGCCCGGTGATGAGCTTGCCGCTCACTGATCCGGAGTCGGCATCGATCGCGGACTGAGTCGTCAGGCCGATGGGACCGTTGCCTTCGGCCTTCACCTCGAGCGTCGTCGCTTCGGTGCTCGAATCGTCAGTGACGAGCTCCTCGTCGTCGGTGCGGGGCGTCTCCGCCGGCGTCCCTGTTTCCGCTGATTCGGCGCTCGCCTCGGCAGTCGACCCGGCGGGCGAGCTCTCCGGGGAAGTCGAGCATGCGGCGAGGCCCAGTGCGAGCGGAACGGCCAACGTGATCGTCAAGTGCTTCGGTCTCAGTGCCATGTGCGTCCTCTCTCGAACCAAAACCGCCATTCTCCCCACAGCGGTGACAGGTGGCAAATCAGCTGAGGGACGACAAGCCGTGATCAGGTCGTGTGCGAACGGTGTCGGCGGGTGACGAGGAGTCCGATGGCATAGAGGGCGGCGGTGAAGATCAGGGTGCCGATGATCTGGAAGCGCACGGATTCGACGGTGAGGCCGAGGACGATGATTGCGGCGATCCCGGCCAGGGTCGCGTACGACAGCCATGGGAACAGCCACATCTTCAGGGGCAGCTCGGTCCCGGCCGCCTCGGCGCGGTGGCGCAGGACGATGTGGGAGACGAGGGTGACGACCCACGTGACGATGAGTGTCGAGCCGACGATGTTGAGCAGGACCCCGAGCACCTCGGCGGCCCAGAAGTAGTTGAGTGCGACGGCGACGAACCCGAACGCCGAGGTGGCGAGCACGGAGGCGACGGGGACGCCGCGTCGGTTCGTGGTGCCGAGGAATGCCGGCAGCATCGAGCGCTGCGACATCGAGAACGCCATGCGGGAGGCGCCGTAGATGTTCGCGTTCATCGATGACAGCAGGGCGATGACGATGACCGCGGCGAGCGTCGAGGCGATGAACGGCAGGCCCGCGGTCTCGAGGACCGCGACGAAGGGGGAGTCGGCCAGGCGGGGGTCCTTCCAGTCGAGGACGGCGACGATGATCGCGACGGACCCGATGTAGAGGAAGAGGATGCGCCACACGACGCCCTTGATCGCCTTGCCGACGCTGCGGCTCGGGTCGGCGGTCTCGGCGGCGGCGACCGCGACGATCTCGATTCCGCCGAATGCGAAGGCGACGACGAGGAGCCCGGCGGCGACGCCGGGGAAGCCGGTGGGCATGAAGCCGTCGGCGAAGATCTCTCCCGCGGGTGCGGCCGGGGTCCAGCCGAGGAGGAAGGCGACGCCGAGGACGACGAAGAGGGTGACGAACGCGACCTTGATGAGGGAGAACCAGAACTCGAACTCGCCGAAGCTGCCCGAGGTGGTGAGGTTGATCGCCGTGAACACGATCATGATGATGAGCGCGATGACCCACTGCGGCATGTCGGGGATGTAGCCGGCCGCGATCTGGGCGGCGGCGGTGGCCTCGGCGGCGACGACGAGGCACAGCTGGATCCACCACAGGGCGCCGACCGCGAAGGCGGCTCCCGGGCCCATCGCCTTCCCGGCGTAATGGGAGAAGGCGCCGGGATTGGGGTCGGCCGCGACGAGCTCGCCCAGGGCGCGCATGACGAAGATGACGATGAGGCCTGCCACGGCGTAGGAGACGAGGACCGCGGGACCGGCTGCCTGGATGCCGGCGCCTGCGCCGACGAACAGGCCGGCGCCGATCGCCGAGCCGAGGCTCATCATGACGAGGTGGCGCGGCTTCATCCCGGGCTTGAGGCCGGACTCCGAGGCGGCAGTCTGCTGCGGTGCAGGGGGAGTTGCTGGAGAATTGCTCACTGGGGAATCCTACCTGCCGGGCCGCATGAGAATGCTTCTTGGTGTTCATCCCGGTGGTCAGGTCGGCCGGCACAGGATCAGCGGCGACGATTTCGCGAGGCCATGCTCCAGCCCTGCTGCAGCCCGCCGTTCTCCGACTCGGCGAGCTTCTCACCCCGGCGCCTCAGCTGGGTCTGCTCAGGATGAGGACGAGTGATCAGCTTGAGACCGTCGAAGTCGGTGACCTTCCACGGGTCGCCATGGGTCTGGAATTCCAGACCCTGCTCGTTTCGAGCGGTCCAGATCATGGTCGCCCTCCCGGACCCGACGCCCGCGACGACCCGTTGCCACACCCGCTCACGGACCCTTTTCGACAGGCGCCCGACGAACGTTCCGGGAGCGATCTCCAAGAGCCAGCGGGTGAGCTCTCCCCGCAGGCCGGGTGGACAGGCGGCGACGACGATGACAACCATCAGCTGTCCACGTGATAATTGGTACCGCCCTCGACGAGCCCCTTGGGATCCCAGAGCTGGACGACGTTGCTGTCCAATCCCAGGGAATCGAGAGCCGACTCCACCTCGGCGGGTTCGAACAGGAGCCGGGTCACGTCGTCGATCGTCCTGTCCACGACTCGTGATTCGTAGACGAGGTCCCGCACCCGGTACCTGACGGCGGCACCGATGTCGGGAGGAGACTCGGCTGTGACATCGAAGGCCAGCGGTATTGTGATGTCCGCTTTGTAGAGGTCGGCGATGTCGTAGACGAAGGCCCTTTCGTGTCCATTGTGAACGAAACCCAGCCCGGGCGACGCTCCCAGCGCCGCCACGACTGCGTGGACGATGCCGTAGAGGCAGACATGAGCCGCGCTGAGAGCCCGGTTGATCTCGTCGGAGGCGTCGAAGTCGTCGAAATCGAAGTTGCGGTGCGTCCACGGCACTCCGCTTCGCTGGGATTCTGCTCGGTAGATCTGTCGCACGCGAGCACCTTCCCTCCCTCGAAGCTGCTGCATGGACAGCCCGGACACGTCCTCCCCGGGAAATCGCTGCGCGTACATGGCCCGAGCGACGGCGACGCGTGACCGGACGTTGGACACGAGCTCTGCCTGCCGGACCAGGTACCGCGTCGAAGATGCCAGGGAACGTCCATGAGCGTAGTAGCGAATGCCTTTCTCACCGACCCATACGGTCGACACACCGCATTCGCCGAGGAGGCTCATCCCCTGATGGGTGATCCGGGAGCCGGGCCCGGCCATGAGGCATGCGAGACCCGCTCCCGGCACATAGGTGATGCCCTCATCGGTGCGAATCGTCAGAGCATTGCGATCGCGAGCGATCGTCGCCCTCTCCACGTAGAGGAACGAGAGGCGATCGCGCACCCTTGTCAGTTCATATCGTTCGAGCGGAACCGATCCCTGTATCTCCCATCACCCCTCAGCCGCGATCAGCGCTCGACAGGAACCGCGATCCGCTTCCATCTGCGACAGGAACGAGAGTGAGCAGCCCGCATCCGTACGCCTTCGCCGGGCCGATCCCGTTGACGAGAGCGCTGCGCAGCCGCCCCGGGTCGGTGACACGAAGAACACCGTCGTATCTGACTTTGCGGATCGTCACGGAGTGATTCTTTCGTGTGAACTTCATCAGCCGGCGCTCCTCGACGCGAAAACTCACGGATGCCGAGTCCTCGTCGTCTGTCGGATCATCTGTCCCGACCTCGACCCCGACGTCGAAGGCCACGCCGAGGTGCTGTGCGCGGCGAGCGAGCCACTCCTCCTGCTGTGCGACCGTCACATGGGCGAATCGCTTGCTGCGGCCTCCGTCCTCAGGTCTCACCGCGTGGACGGGATTGGCGGCCAGGCGGAACTCCCAGAACTGATCGGTCGTGAGGTCGTCGAGCAGTGGCGAGTAGTCCGCGACTGCCCAATTGGGCTGAGTGGGCCACCCCGCCTGCTCTTCGAGGTGGGTGAAGTCGGGGGCAGTCGCACTGACGACGTACAGACGGGGATTCGGGCTGCCCGTGTCCAGCCTCCAGAGGCGCCGCGAACCGCCGTCCTGGCCCTGCGGATCCCCGCTCGGGAAGGAGGCTTCGACCGCCGCATGAAGCTTCTGGGGAGATCCGAGCAGGTGCCTCGTCCCTCGACGAGCGGCATTCAGCTCAATTCTGCTGAGAAACACTGGGACCTCCTAGGAACCCGAACGGGTCATGAGAGTCGAACGCTCCGCCGGCGCGCTGAGCATCGTCGTCAGCCGCACAGGGGTTGGACAGCTTCACCCGCAACTCGCAGACCGACCGCATCCCGAACTGCCGTCGGTTCGGATCGAAGCTCAGGGGAACGTCCTCGAATGCGTCGGATGCTTCCTCTCCGGGCTCGGCATCCCTGACGATCCGCACGTAGACGACGGGGTTCTTGGTCGCCTTCATGACGAATCGGCTTGCGCTCCATGGAGTTTCGGACAGCACCTCGGGCATCGAAGTCCTCTGCACGCCGAGGCTGACCTTCCCTGCCGGGGGAAACGCGCGCCGCCCCAGGTACAGTGGAAAGCTCGGAGCCTGCAGCGCGTCGTCGATGCCGTCGATGAGCTCGTCCGGTCCCTCGAGGGCGGCGAGGAAGACCGCGTCGCTGAGGAAGTAGCGGTAGGACAGCGGTGCTGTCACTCCCGGGCGACTGGCGGTCTGGAAGTCTCGCATGAGTCGGCCGGGCTGATCGACCCTCACCCCGAAGCGCAGGTTCGCCAGGTCTTCGATGGGGTCGGTGCGACGCCGTCCCATCGCCGCAGCCACGAGGCCGACGATTCCGCTCTTCGTCGGTTGCAGCTCGGTCGTCCTGCGAGTGAATCGGCCCCTCATGCCCCACGACTGCATCGGACCCGCGAGCCGCAGGAGCAGTGTGCTCACGCGTCCTCCTTGACTTGGCCGAGGTGAGCCGACAGGGCTGCTCTGACGGACCCCTCGACGGCTGAATCGACCGAACTGCGCAGGGCGAGGACGTCGAGTCTCTCCGCGCGCGCACCGACGCCGGCCGTCCAGTAGCCGTGTGCGGGTGAGTAGACCTGGTCGATCTCGGTCGCATAGTCGACCAGGCGTTCCACCGCCGAACGAACATAGCCGTCGTTGTGGATCACGGGATCTTCGAAGGCTTCGACGAAGTTGATCGGGCGATCGGAACGGACCGAGTACATCACGGCCGCCGGGACCGTCGTGTTTCCGAAGCTGTTGACCTTGCCGGATGGCATCGACAGCACGAAGCCGCGTGCAAAGGCGGTGAGGGCCTCTTCGGCGGCCGCGGCATCGCCGAGGTTCTCCGCCAGTTGGTCGACATTCACCGTTGCGTAGCGGTAGAGGGTCGAGGAGTTGAATTCGACCGTGCCGAGCATGCCCGCCCCGGCGTCGCGGTCGGGGTCGTCCACCTTGTAGTCGTCGACAGCCGTGTAGAAGTCGGCTTCGCTCTCAACTGCGTGGACCGACAGAGCATGCGCGACCTGAGCAGAGGCGTCGACGCCGAGGTCGGTGAGGTCGGCGATCATTCGACCGAAGAGCGCGATGTCGAGCGAGTTGTCCTGCTGGAGGATCTCCTTGTAGACCTTCTTGTCGAATTTGGGCTTGCCCTCCCGATGGTCCTCGATCGCCTGCTTCGCTGCCTTGACGATCTGCAGATGGCTGAAGAAGACGAGATAGGCAGACTCCGTCCGGGTTCCCGCTGCCTCGTCGGGATCCTTCGACTTCGACTTCGGCTTGTCGAGTTTGATCCCGACCGCCGCGAGAACCTTCTCGGCGATGGCTTCGGCCTCATTGGCGAGCGAGTCGTCGATCGTGACGATCTCTGCGGCGATCTGTTCGATCACTCGCTGGGTGCGAGACCCCAGTTTGGAGGCGTCGACAAGATCCTTGAATGCTTCTCGTGTCGCGCGTTTCCATGCCTGCGAGGACACCCTGGCACGGCGGACTCCGCCATAGACGGCGGTCTTCGGTGCGCCGGTGTCGTCTCGGTTGACGTTGCTCGGCGGAACGGACTGGAGGACATGGACATCGAAATAGGTGGTGGTCATGATTGCTCCTTGGGATTCGTTCAGGTGGTGGAGTCGGTCGCGGTAGCATCGGCTTCCGGCCGGGGATTGTGGAAGAACTGGCGGCTCCATGAGCGCTGGACGTTCGGCCTCGATGCCGGGAACTGCCAGTAGAAGACGTCGTCGGCAAGTCGGCCGATGTCGAGGCCGATGCTCCGCCGATGGAGAAGACCGACGAATCCGCGCAGCTGCCACCGCAGACTCGACATCGTCTGGGACTGTGCGAGTTTGGCCAGACGCTCCCAGACCTTGCCCCGGTCCATGGGCTCGTCGCGATGCGCCGCGAGCATCCTTGCCGCCTCTCCGAGGGTGCGATCCTTGACGTGCATGCCGGAATCCTTGCCCTGCTGGAGCTGCGCATACGTCGTCATCGCCACGTGGATCGCGGTCTCGAGATAGTCCGCGGATTCGGATCGAGGCGACCCGGGTCTCATCGCCGAGTCGAAGTACTCCCTCTCCGGGAGCAGGTACTCGCTGATCTCCCATGCGGTCCCGGGATCGCCCGCCGAGGCGCGCCTCAGCTGGGCGAGGACCGACCGCGCAGCTGCCCTGTCCTTCTCGTGCCCCTCCTGGAGAATCCTCACCTTCGGGATGACGAAGGAACTGGGTGTCAGTCGCGTGTCCGTGCGGGTGCTGTCATCAGGCATCGGTGTCCTCCTGGTAGGCGATGGAAAGGGTTTTCCTCAGGCCCTTGTGCAGATAGCCGAGGGCGATGTCGGTCGTCAGCCAAGTGCCGTTCTCGACGTCGACGATGCGGCCGAGGTAGGAAGCCGTACCCGCTTCATGGGCGAGGCGGCGGGCGATCGACACCGCTGAATCACGCAGTGCCTTCTGCCACAGACCGCGGGCGGTGTGCCAGCGGGAGTCGTCGCGGAGGCTGTCCAGCCAGGCGGCGAAGATGAGACCGAAGTCCCTGAATGCCGTGTCCTTCGCTTCCTCCCTGAACGCCTCGGCGTCCTCGACGCCGCGGGCCCTGGCGAGATTCACCGCGAAGGTGCCGAGGTACCATGCGACCGTATCCGCGTCGTCGATGGCGTGGATGACGGTTTCCGCGGCATCGACGGCGTCGTCCTGGAGAAGGAACGTCGGCACCCGAAGCGAATCGTTGACGACTTCGGCATAGGTGGCGGACATGTTGCCGTACTGGACTCCGACCAGTTCGATGTTGGGACGGAATCCGATGGAGAGTTTGTCATGCTTGTAAAGCTGTCCGATCCACTCGAGGACGCCTGGTTCGAGGTGCTGGCGAGCACCGTTGACGATGGACTGCGCACCTGTGGGCAGCCATGCCGACATGCTGCGCCACACCGACTTCGAGGGGTCGACCATCCCCGGCATGAACACAGTCGTTCCGAACTTGGTGGACTGAGGTTTGCTGTAGCGCCAGGTCATCATCGGGTCGAATGCCTGCCGGTTCTGTTCGCTCAGCGGGTCGCCGTAGCAGAGGACGACCCGGGTGACGTCGCAGCCGTCGAAGAGCAGCCGGATGCGCCGTGACTGCCACGTGTAGGTCTGGATGAACCCCTGGGGCATCGCCGGTGCGTCGAACTCCTCGAGGGGTCCGGGGTGCGGTCGTTCCCAGGGCGGCCGGTCCTCGTCGCCGCTGATGATCCGTTGGCCGTCGGGGGCGACGATGTTGAGGATCAGCGTGAGTTCGAGACTGTTGCCCCCGGCGATGAGCACCTCTCCTTTGCCCGTCCATCCCGTACCCAGGGGATAGACCTTTCCGCCTTTGGTCCGAGGATCCCGACGGTCCGGGGTCTTGATGCCCGAGGGATCGTAGGCATGGGCGTGGATGAGCCACCTCGTCGCCTCTGCCGGAGACATGCGGTCGAGACTGCGAGGACCGCGCTGGGTGAACGCCTGGACGTTGGCGGGGAAGTCGGCGACGAATGCGCCGAGGTCCTTCGTTTCGTCCGAGGCGGGACCCAGATCCGCCACCTGGAAGAACGGCGTGGAAGCATGACGCAGCCAGAAGCGATCGTGATGCCGGTGGAGATAGGACGTGACGGAGTCGGACACCGACTGCCAGTCGCCCAGCTTTGAACTCCATTCGTCGGGGTCGCGAGGAAGCCCGATCCCACGAGCGAGTATCGCCACGAGCAGCCGGAGCAGAGCCGCTCGTGTCGTCGGCAGTTCGCCCTGCAACTGGCGGATGTCCGGTGCATATTCGATGGTCTGAGTGAGCGACAGCGTCGTCTCACTCCCATCGAGCATCAGCACCGGAATCCACCGCTCGTCGATGAGATTGAAGTAGGGAGACTCTTCGGATTTCACCTCCTCGGTCGAGGAGGGTGACGCCATTGTCGTGCTCATCATCGATTCCTTTCGTGTGTGGAGCGGAGGGGAATGGGAAGCAGTCAGTCGCGAATCTCTTCTGTGTGTGCGGAGTCCTTGCGTCTCTCGGCGACGAGCCCCATGGCGCGGTCGTAGACCACGTGCCAGTCTCCGACTCGAGCAGAGAATCGTGGGGCGTCTTCCCCGTGATGGCGGGAGCTTTCGGCGACGTCCGACTCGGCAGTCATCGGGAGCACCAGCTGCCCGCGCAGCAGGGGAGATCTCTGCCAGGCTGCTACCCCGAACTTCTCGAGTTCCTCGATCACCTTGTCCCCATCGAAACCGCGGCACATGGCGAAGGGGAGGCGGATCGAGGAGTTGGCGACCGCCTCGGCGACGTGCCAGGGGACCTCAGCCGTCGTCGGTATGTCCACGCCGCCCATGCGAGGGAGCCAGTCGAGCGTTCGCCACCCTGTTCCGTCGCTGAGGACCAGCAGGACTTCGATCGATTCGGAGCCGTCGCGCACGCTGCCGCGTTCCCGTTCGTAGGGGTCGGAGTCCTCGGGATCGCCGTCGTTGAGATTGAGCCAGTCATCGAGCCCCTGAAGCGGTCGGTCGGGCTCGGTGGCCCACCGTTCGGCCAGATCCTGCGCAGTGGCTTCCTTCAGCCGAGCCGCTTTCTTGGCGGCGTCCATCGCGGGCCACCACTCATCCGGACCGAGTCTCTGGCCGCTGTAGACCGTGTGCACGAGCGATGCGATGTCGTCGGGTGACGTGAGAGTGCCGGCGCGGCAGATGACTCGGAGGGCGGCTGCGGTCCGCAGCAGGACATGCCGGCCGTAGATGTGCTCCGAATCGGAGGGAAAGTTCGGTCCCTCGTCTCCGTCCCCGCCGGGGCGGGTGATGATGCAGCGGGCCTGCGTCACGGGACCCGGTCGCGCCCTCCCCGAGTGTCGGTGCACGCGGCCGATCCGCTGGATGAGGAGGTCGACGGGGCAGAGATCCGTGAACATGAGATCGAAGTCGATGTCCAGGCTCTGCTCGATGACCGATGTCGCCACCACGATGGAGAAGTCCGGCCGCTTGGAGCTGTCCTTCCCGAATGCCTCGAGCAGTGAGCGGTCCCGCTCTGCGCGGTCCGATGCCGTGAATCGCGCATGGGCCACAGTGACCGCGTCGAATCCGAACGCGTTTCGCAGCGCCTCGGCGGTCGCCTGGACTCGGCGCACCGAATTGCGGATGACGGCGATGCACCCGCCTTCCGAACCGTACCTGGTGATCGCGTCGATGAGTGCCGTGTCATCGTCGTCGAGTTCGTCGAGCGTGACTGACTTCGAATCGCCTGCCTCGATGGGGATGACGGTCGTCGATCCGGCTGTGGCGACCGTCAGCGCAGGGTAGACGGCCTCGGTTTCCGGGGGATCCGGTGCATCCGCTGCATCCGGTTCCCGGGAGTCGGCCGGCCGAGTGAGGTGCTGGTGGTCGGTCCCCGAGGAGGCGCGCAGGTCGAGACCACGTCGGTAGGCCTCGATGAGGTGGTGCTTCTGTTCGGGCGGCAGCGTCGCTGTGAGGACCACGACCGGAACACCCCATCGCCCCAACCAGACGAGCGCCTTGCGGAGGAACACACGCATAGTCGAATCCGATGCGTGAACTTCATCGATGACGATGACTTTGTCCGCGAGGCCGCTGTGTCTGAGCATGAGATGCCGGGCTCGAAGGCCGGCCATGAGCAATTGGTCGACGGTGCCGATGACGAAGTCGGCCTGCAGCCTCTTCTTCCTGCCGCTCAGCCAGGTGTGGTTGCCCGGCCTGAGGCGGGTCGGGGCAGAGCCATGTCGACGAGAACGGTATTCGTCGTGGACCTGTGAGTCCGGGGGGAGCCCATTGCCGAGTTCGACTCCGGTGAGGTCACCACCTCCTTGATCGGAGATGCGCAGCCGCTGAGGCTGTCCCGGTCGATCCAGCCGGCGAAGCTTTCGGCGGTCCTCGTTGAGATTCGCCTTGCCGTGCGCCAAGGCGGTCGTCACGTCGTCATCGGGCCCCTCGCTGTCCAGCCTTTCGATCCAGCTCAGGTACCGTGGGAACATGCCGTTGGTCGTCGCTTGAGTCGGAAGGCAGAAGAGAACTCCGGAGGCTCCGGTCGCATGGGCCAGGTTCTCAGCGGCCAACAGCCCCGCTTCGGTCTTGCCCCGGCCG
This sequence comes from Brevibacterium sanguinis, assembly GCF_003315415.1. GTDB lineage: Bacteria > Actinomycetota > Actinomycetes > Actinomycetales > Brevibacteriaceae > Brevibacterium > Brevibacterium celere_A. The sequence continues at coordinate 176,766 of NZ_QNSB01000004.1, read as the reverse complement.
GTCTCATCCTCGAGAAGGACGATGGCCGGCTCGACGAGTCCGGTCGTCGCAGCATGGGCCGCAGCCTGTCCGGGACGGGGTCGCGCGGCTTCGGGGAGAGCGAACCGCGACCCCAGTGCCGCTGCGATGTCAGGTGTGGGGCATGGTGTCCAGAGGCCAGGCAGCCCGAGGGCGTTCCAGGCAGCCTCGGCGCGTTCGGATGACGGCCTGCAGTGGCGGATGTCCTCGTCGGGGGCGATGAGCGGGAAGAGGTCGTGATTCGATGCGATCCAGTCCGCCTCGATGACGAGGCTGGACAGAAGCGAGAGCACTCCTCGGTCGAAGTGCAGCCCTGGGTCTTTCCACAAGTCGGAGGAGAAGTCCACGCCGGACTCGGCGATGAGTCGCGAGGCGATGTCCCTCTGGACCGCAGGCCAGGCCGATTCCCGCATCCCGAGTTCCAGAGGCCAACGAGGAGCGCAGATGCGACGTTTGGCCATCGCGCCATACGCGGTCATTCCATGATGGGCGCCGAGGACGCTGGCCAGCTGATGGACGACAGGAAGCGGGACCGGTGACGAAGTCGACGGTCCGAACTTGGATGCTATTGACGACTTCGGTTGGTGGACCATACCGAATTCCGAAGCGAGCACTCGTCCCACGATGACTTCCGAAGCCAGGGAGTGCGGGAATTCAGCCTGGCTGCCGATCTCCTGACACTGGCGGACGTTGAGCACCGGGGCCTCGCTGTCGGGCCGATGGGAGGACTCATGGAGTCGGGCGGCCCGCTCGGAATCCTGCGCCTGGAAGTTGGGGCCGGCCTTGCCGACATCGTGCAGAGAGGCAAGAAACCGGATCAGAGCGTCGGGAACAATCTCAGCGGGAATCATCGACTCGATGACCGAGAGCTGTTGCCGGGACTTGCGGTGGTGATAAAGCCGGGTCGCGACCTCTGCGGTGTCCCGGAGGTGCACGAGAAGGGGCAACCAGCCGATGAGTTCCTGGGTATCGCGATCCCGGAGCGTCTTGGCCCAGAGGAGGTCGGCCAGAGACTTCGTGTCGGTCATCATTGACCCTTCTGGTCTCCAGTCCGGGTGAGGGCACGGAAGACTCAACGATTTAGATTGCGTAGCACACATTCGTAGTGCGTGAAATCAATCTAGCCGATTATCCAGAGAAGTCAACGGCGGATGTTGTTGGAAGTCGACGATACCCTCGATTGAGAGAAACATCAGACTGCGGCACGGACACGGTGGCAGTCGGTTTCACGAGTGTCCTTTCCCGATGCGCTCGGGGTGACCCGGATTTCGATTGCGAAGCAGTGGATGTTTGGGTGTCTTCCCTACCTTTGTAGGGTGAGGTGAGGGCTGCTGAGCCCGCATGTTCTGCGGTCTCAGCAGCCCTTTACTTGAACTCGGCGTATGCCGGGAGTGAGGTCCGAGGCCTCATCTCACTTCTCAGTGCCCCCGCTTCACCCACTCGTCGAGGTTCGGCTTCTCGGCACCGATCGACGTCGCATCACCGTGGCCGGTGAGGACGATCGTCGCCTCGGGCAGAGTGAACAGCGTGTCGCGGATCGACTCGATGATCGTCTCGAAGCTCGAGTACGACCGGCCGGTCGCGCCGGGACCGCCGTTGAACAGGGTGTCTCCCGAGAACAGGACCGGGCCGACGGCCGCACCGGCTCCGGCGGAGTCGGGAACCGGAAGTCCCGTCTCGATGAAGAAGCACGTCGAACCGGGGGAGTGCCCGGGGGTGTGCAGCGCCTTCAGCCGGACACTGTCGATGCTGAACGTGTCGCCGTCGGTGATCTCCCTGTCCGGCTGATAGTCCTCGTAGGTCATGTCCCAGAGGACACGGTCCTCGGGGTTGAGGTGGACGGGAGGGTTGCCGACGCGGTGTGCGAAATCGCGAACCGCGGCGACGTGATCGTCGTGCCCGTGCGTGAGGAGGATCGCCTTGACCTCACGGCCGTTGACCGCCTCGGCGATCGCCTCGGGGTCATGGGCCGGGTCGATGACGATGACCTCGGAGTCGTTGCCGACGATCCACACGTTGTTGTCGACGTCCCAGGTTCCACCGTCGAGCGAGAACGTTCCCTTGGTGACCAGGTGCTCGATTGCCGCAGCCATCAGAACATCACCACCGAACGCAGAACCTCACCGCGGCCCATCTTGTCGAAGGCCTCCTCGACATCGCCGATTCCGATCCTCTCGGAGACGAACTTCTCGAGCGGCAGGCGACCCTGCGTGTAGAGGTCGACGAGCATCGGGAAGTCCCGGGCCGGCAGGCAGTCGCCGTACCAGGAGGACTTGAGGCTGCCGCCGCGGCCGAACACGTCGAGCAGTGGGACGCTGAGCTCCATCTCCGGGGTCGGCACTCCGACGAGCACGACGGTGCCGGCGAGATCGCGGCCGTAGAAGGCCTGGCGCCACGTCTCGGGGCGACCGACAGCGTCGATGACGACGTCGGCGCCGAACCCGCCGGTGAGCTCCTGGATCGCCGCGACGACGCCGTCCTCGTCGAGACCACGGGAGTTGATGGTGTGCGTTGCGCCGAGGTCCTTCGCCCATTCGAGCTTCTTGTCGTCGATGTCGACGGCGATGATCGTTCCCGATCCGGCCAGCGCCGCGCCGGCGATCGCCGCACAGCCGACGCCGCCGCAGCCGATGACGGCGGTGGACTTCCCGCGACTGACCTGGCCGGTGTTGATCGCGGCGCCGATGCCCGCCATGATGCCGCAGCCGAGCAGGCCGACGACGGCGGGATCGGCCTCGTCGACGATGGTGCACTGACCGGCGGCGACGAGGGTCTTCTCAGCGAACGAGCCGATGCCCAGCGCAGCGGTCAGTTCGGTGCCGTCCTCCAGGGTCATCTTCTGCGAGGCGTTGTGGGTGGCGAAGCAGTACCACGGTTCGCCGCGCTTGCACGCCCGGCAGTCGCCGCAGATGGCTCGCCAGTTGAGGATGACGAAGTCGCCGACCTCGACATTGGTCACGCCCTCGCCGATCTCCGAGACGACACCGGCCGACTCATGGCCGAGCAGGAACGGATAGTCGTCGCTGATCCCACCCTCGCGGTAGTGGAAGTCCGTGTGGCAGACCCCGCACGACTTGACATCGACGATGACCTCGCCCGGGCCCGGGTCGGGGATGACGATGTTCGTGAGTTCCACCGGAGCACCCTTGCTCCTGGAGATGACGCCTTTGACAGTCTGTGGCATTGTGTCTCCTTGCTTGAAGCGCTGACCGCGGCCGTTGCGCCCTGATACGTTGATGACAAGCCCCACCCTAACCACGTGAGCACGGAGGGACCAGCGGACGTCCGGAACGTGAGTCGAACAGGAGAACATGTGGATTGGACGGGTGGCGAGAGGCGATCGTTTCGGTTTCAATTCGGATACGTCGCTGAATGTGCAGTCGACTCCGTTGTACCGTAGACCCACCGCAATGGAGGTTGACCCGTACACTGCGATATCGAGGAGACGCCATGGCCGGCGAATGGAAGCGCACCAAGTCAATCGAACAGAGCATCAGGGACACCGAGGATCCCGAGCATCAGCTCAAGAAGAACCTCGGCGCCTTCGACCTCATCGTCTTCGGCATCGGTGTCTGCATCGGTGCGGGGATCTTCGTGCTCACGGGGCACGCGGCGGCGACCAATGCCGGACCCGGCATCGCGCTGTCGTTCCTCATCGCAGGTCTCGCGTGCGCGCTCGCGGCAGTCTGCTATGCCGAGTTCGCCTCAACCGTTCCTGTGGCAGGAAGCGCTTATACGTTCACCTTCGCCACGATGGGCGAGCTGCTGGCGTGGATCATCGGGTGGGATCTCATCCTCGAGTTCACCGTCGGCGCCGCCGCGTTGGCGACCTCGTTCAGCCAGTACCTCGCCGTCGTCCTCGAGGGGACTCCGCTGGCGATTCCCGAAGCGATCGCGACCGCCGAGGACGGGGTGATGAACCTGCCGGCAGGCCTTCTCGTTCTCGGTCTGACCATCGTGCTCGTCAGCGGCATCAAGCTCTCCAGCCGCATCAACATGGTCGTGACCATTCTCAAGGTCGTCGTCGTCCTCGTCGTCATCGTCGCGGGTCTCTTCTTCGTCAAGGTCGCGAACTGGGTTCCCTTCGTTCCTCCCGCCGAGGCGCCGGCCGACACCGGGGGCTCGATGATGCACCTGCCGATCATCCAAGGAATCTTCGGTCTCGAACCCAGTGTCTTCGGCGTCGGCGGCATCTTCGCTGCGGCGGCCATGGTGTTCTTCGCCTTCATCGGGTTCGACGTCGTCGCCACCACCGCTGAGGAGACGCGGAATCCGCAGCGCAATCTGCCGATCGGCATCTTCGGCTCCCTGGCGATCGTCACCGCACTTTACATTGCGGTCTCTCTCGTCATCACCGGAATGCAGGACTACCGGGAGATCGACCCGGAGGACGGTGCTCCGTTGGCGACCGCGTTCGTCAGCGTCGGAATGCCTGTGATGGCGGATCTCATCGCGATCGGCGCCTGCATCGGGCTCATCGTCGTCTGCATGATCCTGTTCATGGGCCAGACGCGCGTCGGGTTCTCCATGGCGCGCGACGGACTCCTTCCGACCTGGCTGGCGAAGACGAACCCGAGGTTCGGCACTCCCTACCGATTCACGATCATCACCGGAATCATCATCGCGGTGATCGCGACGTTCGTGCCGCTGTCGACTCTGGCCGAGCTCGTCAACATCGGCACGCTGTCAGCATTCGTCCTCGTCTCGATCGGGGTCATCGTGCTCCGCAAGACCCGCCCCGACCTGCCGCGCCCCTTCAAGGTGCCGTTCGTGCCGGTGCTGCCGATCGGCTCGGCGGTGATCTGCTTCTACCTCATGCTCAATCTCAACCTCGACACCTGGATCCGCTTCCTCGTCTGGCTGCTGCTCGGTTTCATCGTCTACTTCGGATACTCGAAGAGGCACAGCCGCCTTCATCGCCCCGCCGAGGTGGATGCGCGGTGAGGCGACTGCCCGTCTGAAAATCAGCTCGGCGACCAGGTCATTCCGTCCTCCCCGCTGGTGCGGGGAGGACGGTTGCGTCATCCCCGGGCAGGCGGGGAGCACAGCAACATCGTCAAGACGGGGAAGTATCACTTCGGATCATCCCCGCGCAGGCGGGGAGCACCGAGTACCCCAAGAGCGCCGGCGTGGCCGTCTGGGATCATCCCCGCGCAGGCGGGGAGCACTCCCCGATCGACGTGATCGTAGCTACAACCGTGGGATCATCCCCGCGCAGGCGGGGAGCACCCACCAAACCCTTTCTGGTACGACCCGCGCCCGGGATCATCCCCGCGCAGGCGGGGAGCACGAACTGCAGCGGGCAGACGTGCATGGTCTGGGCGGATCATCCCCGCGCAGGCGGGGAGCACGAGCGTCTTTCCGTTGGACCACAGGGGATCGTGGGATCATCCCCGCGCAGGCGGGGAGCACGTCGTAGGCTGCGGCTCGGCGGGGGGCGGTGAGGGATCATCCCCGCGCAGGCGGGGAGCACCCCATCCACGTCAACATCACCGGCGACCGCATGGGATCATCCCCACGCAGGCGGGGAGCACCGCGCGGCCCGTTTCATCCCATTGATGACGGTCGGATCATCCCCGCGCAGGCGGGGAGCACCGATCGCGTTGCTCGCTGGGAATGTCGATCCACGGATCATCCCCGCGCAGGCGGGGAGCACCGATATGCGACTTTCGCCTCGGTGTGCATCTGCGGATCATCCCCGCGCAGGCGGGGAGCACCACAGGTTCAAACTATCGGTGATCGTGGTACACGGATCATCCCCGCGCAGGCGGGGAGCACCACAGGTTCAAACTATCGGTGATCGTGGTACACGGATCATCCCCGCGCAGGCGGGGAGCACCTTGATCTCACCGTTGCGGCGCTTCTCAGTGAGGGATCATCCCCGCGCAGGCGGGGAGCACGACAACATACCCATCTGGGCGACGGCTGGCGAGGGATCATCCCCGCGCAGGCGGGGAGCACAAGCAGGTGGTGCGGAAGAACGGGGCCACCGAGGGATCATCCCCGCGCAGGCGGGGAGCACCATCTGCGCACTGAGATCCACGACTTCTGCTTGGGATCATCCCCGCGCAGGCGGGGAGCACGTGGCGGTGCCGTCGATCCACTCCTCGCCGTCCGGATCATCCCCGCGCAGGCGGGGAGCACCACGCCGCAGCGACGGACGGGCCGTGGCAGACGGGATCATCCCCGCGCAGGCGGGGAGCACGGTGGAGCGGATCGCGGCCCGCCAGCTCATCGACGGATCATCCCCGCGTAGGCGGGGAGCACTTCCGCTCCTTCGCGTCGGTGATCTCAGCACGCGGATCATCCCCGCGTAGGCGGGGAGCACCCCCATCAGGTGCCCAAGTCCCACCTCGAGATCGGATCATCCCCGCGTAGGCGGGGAGCACCTTGTCTGGGTGCTCGTCGAGCCAGCGGAGTGCGGATCATCCCCGCGTAGGCGGGGAGCACCGATCTGCGAGCGCTTCTCGACGATGCAGTCAGGGATCATCCCCGCGTAGGCGGGGAGCACACGGACCTCGCCGACCAGACGGTGCGGACGAACGGATCATCCCCGCGTAGGCGGGGAGCACCGTGATGCGCGCCTGCTGGGTGATGCCCGTGACGGGATCATCCCCGAGTAGGCGGGGAGCACTCGTCCATCTCGAGCGAGAAGAACCCGACCGCCGGATCATCCCCGCGTAGGCGGGGAGCACAAGGCGACCGCGACTCACCCTCTCGGCTACCTGGGATCATTCCCGCGTAGGCGGGGAGCACTTGAACATTCAATTATCAATATGTGATTGAACAGGATCATCCCCGCGTAGGCGGGGAGCACGAGCAACGGTTCTTCGATAAGTGGATGCCAGAGGGATCATCCCCGCGTAGGCGGGGAGCACACCCTCACGGTCGCGGAAGCGGAAATGCAACGTGGATCATCCCCGCGTAGGCGGGGAGCACCGGCCGGCGTCGTCGCGTTGGGTGTCGCCGCAGGGATCATCCCCGCGTAGGCGGGGAGCACATCAAGGGTGACGAGCAGGACCTGCGGAAGAACGGATCATCCCCGCGTAGGCGGGGAGCACGGCGTCAACAAGCACGACACCCCGCGCGACGTGGGATCATCCCCGCGTAGGCGGGGAGCACGTGGGCACCATGCTCCCACCCGTGACGGATGGGGGATCATCCCCGCGTAGGCGGGGAGCACCCCTGCAGGGTTTGGTTCCGTGGATACGTAGCAGGATCATCCCCGCGTAGGCGGGGAGCACTTCACTCCTGCGAAGTCGGATCGCCCGGAAGCGGGATCATCCCCGCGTAGGCGGGGAGCACCGTCTCGCGAGCATCGCGGGGTGGCTTGCCGTGGGATCATCCCCGCGTAGGCGGGGAGCACCGTCGGCCTCGAGGTCGTGGACGAGCTGGCGGGGGATCATCCCCGCGTAGGCGGGGAGCACCGAGACTTCCTCGCGTCCTCCTGGAGGTTCTTCGGATCATCCCCGCGTAGGCGGGGAGCACGAGGAACCTCCTCTCGGTGTGGGATGGCACTGAGGATCATCCCCGCGTAGGCGGGGAGCACTCGTTGTCGGTGGCCGCGTTCGGGGAGTTCGTGGGATCATCCCCGCGTAGGCGGGGAGCACACGGTCTTGGTCACCGGTTCGTCGGCGTAACCCGGATCATCCCCGCGTAGGCGGGGAGCACCCTCGCTGGCCGCTGGTACCGCTGGAACGCCGAGGATCATCCCCGCGTAGGCGGGGAGCACGTGGGCACCATGATCCCACCCGTGACGGATGGGGGATCATCCCAGCGTAGGCGGGGAGCACCACACCCGCAACGTCACCGTGGAACGCTGCAGCGGATCATCCCCGCGTAGGCGGGGAGCACGACATGGCCGTGGAAGCCGAGTCGGTGGGTGAGGGATCATCCCCGCGTAGGCGGGGAGCACTGCATTCGTTGAGTAGGCGGCGACCCGCCCGGAGGATCATCCCCGCGTAGGCGGGGAGCACCCCCGCACCGCCCGAACCAACCGCGGCCGAGCAGGATCATCCCCGCGTAGGCGGGGAGCACTGATCGCTGTCCTTCCATGAATCGTCACCGACGGGATCATCCCCGCGTAGGCGGGGAGCACACGCTCACTGAGTGTGACCACGACATCGGGCAGGGATCATCCCCGCGTAGGCGGGGAGCACGATGAGTATCCAGGCGGTTTCGTTGAGCCACCAGGATCATCCCCGCGTAGGCGGGGAGCACCCTCCGAAGGGGTCGAACACCAGGTCTCCGGGGGGATCATCCCCGCGTAGGCGGGGAGCACTGAGTGGGTGAGACCCACGGGCGCCCACGACGCGGATCATCCCCGCGTAGGCGGGGAGCACTGGGCTTTCGCCGCCGACTCAGCAGCAGCCGCCGGATCATCCCCGCGTAGGCGGGGAGCACCTGACCACTTCCCCGTCGAGACGGGCGACGACCGGATCATCCCCGCGTAGGCGGGGAGCACATGACGTAGGCGGGATCGTCGAGGGTCTCCCAGGGATCATCCCCGCGTAGGCGGGGAGCACATCGACGGGGCGATCTGCCCGAAGTAGCGGGACGGATCATCCCCGCGTAGGCGGGGAGCACCGCAACGACCTCACGGATGAGGAGATTCCCCTGGGATCATCCCCGCGTAGGCGGGGAGCACGCCGGTGTGCTTGACGAACGTCGCACCCCACCCGGATCATCCCCGCGTAGGCGGGGAGCACCATGGTGCGCTCATCGTCCGCTGGGATGGGCTGGGATCATCCCCGCGTAGGCGGGGAGCACTGTCTGCGGGGTGACCCACAGCTCGTCCGCCCAGGATCATCCCCGCGTAGGCGGGGAGCACCTGCCCGATGTTACCGGCGAGTATCCTCACAACGGATCATCCCCGCGTAGGCGGGGAGCACCTGGACCACGACGAATCGGTGATGAGCATGGGCGGATCATCCCCGCGTAGGCGGGGAGCACTGATAGCAGTTGAGGCATGGTGGGTGCGGGTTGGGATCATCCCCGCGTAGGCGGGGAGCACGAGCACCTGACCGAGCGAGATCTGATCGGCGGGGGATCATCCCCGCGTAGGCGGGGAGCACTCGGTGCTTGAACTCCACGTCGGCTGTTTTGGCGGATCATCCCCGCGTAGGCGGGGAGCACGTCTGATGGGTGGGGAGCTCTTCAGCAGGGCTCGGATCATCCCCGCGTAGGCGGGGAGCACGTCCGACCCGCGCTCGCCGACTATCTGCTGCTGGGATCATCCCCGCGTAGGCGGGGAGCACTTGATCCCGTTCGCGGAACGGTGGCCCGCGGTCGGATCATCCCCGCGTAGGCGGGGAGCACTTCCGGTGCGCGGGGTCCGCGGCGTCGTAGGTGGGATCATCCCCGCGTAGGCGGGGAGCACCCACGGACTCACGCAGCCCGCGAGCGCGGCACGGGATCATCCCCGCGTAGGCGGGGAGCACGGTCTTCGAGGATGGCGTGGGCTTCGGTGGGGGGGGATCATCCCCGCGTAGGCGGGGAGCACTTCTCACCCGACTCGGCCGGGTAGATCGTCACCGGATCATCCCCGCGTAGGCGGGGAGCACCCCGAGACTGATCCCCGCATCGGCAAGGGGCTGGGATCATCCCCGCGTAGGCGGGGAGCACGCCCAAGGTCACAGTCTGGTAACAATGTCCATCGGATCATCCCCGCGTAGGCGGGGAGCACCCCGGGCGTCGAGGTCCGGGTCGCGACGAACCAGGATCATCCCCGCGTAGGCGGGGAGCACACGCTGAGGTCGTGGACGTTCTGGGCGACGCGCGGATCATCCCCGCGTAGGCGGGGAGCACCCCGAGCACGGGCGTGTGGAGGCGATCAAGGCGGGATCATCCCCGCGTAGGCGGGGAGCACGTACACAGATCCCGAGGTCCAGCCGGGAGACCCGGATCATCCCCGCGTAGGCGGGGAGCACGAGAAATGGGACTGCGAGAAGGACCAGGTGACGGGATCATCCCCGCGTAGGCGGGGAGCACGGTGAGGTGGTGCGCGGGTGGGTGGGTCAGAACGGATCATCCCCGCGTAGGCGGGGAGCACGAGGCTTACTCCGAGTCGCTCGGCGGCTTCGACGGATCATCCCCGCGTAGGCGGGGAGCACGCGCGGCGGATCGCGCGATCGTTCGCGCGCCACGGATCATCCCCGCGTAGGCGGGGAGCACGAACGTCGACGGGAGACGCCCCTCGCCGTGGAGGGATCATCCCCGCGTAGGCGGGGAGCACTGCCTGTCCAGTTCCACTGTGACCCAGTGGTGCGGATCATCCCCGCGTAGGCGGGGAGCACTCGATATCGACCCGGACGCGACTCAGTACGCGGGGATCATCCCCGCGTAGGCGGGGAGCACACCCTGACGTTCCGGCACCCGGACCCGTAGCCCGGATCATCCCCGCGTAGGCGGGGAGCACCAGACTATCGCCACCGAACTCAAGCGCGGCCAGGGATCATCCCCGCGTAGGCGGGGAGCACTAGGGGGACGGCTCAACGCCCTCATCGCCGTGCGGATCATCCCCGCGTAGGCGGGGAGCACCTGCATGGACCGGACACCAGCAAGGCACGCCGCGGATCATCCCCGCGTAGGCGGGGAGCACCGATTCGTTGGATGCTCCAACACGCGTTGCGAGGGATCATCCCCGCGTAGGCGGGGAGCACATCATGTTTGCTCGGTATTCTTCGAGGCTTTTCGGATCATCCCCGCGTAGGCGGGGAGCACCATGCTCGAGAACATGTGGATGGCACAGAACTAGGATCATCCCCGCGTAGGCGGGGAGCACGCAGTGGCAGGACAAGCAGTCGGGCGAGAATCGGGATCATCCCCGCGTAGGCGGGGAGCACGAGCACCCCGTATTCACGGTCGTCGAGTGGCAGGGATCATCCCCGCGTAGGCGGGGAGCACCTGCTGTGCTCCTGTGTGGTGGTGGTGGGTTCGGGATCATCCCCGCGTAGGCGGGGAGCACGTCGGCATCGAATGCGGGCCCGGTGTCGAGCGGGGATCATCCCCGCGTAGGCGGGGAGCACACCCACATTTCCCACTGGCATTGGATCGCGTACGGATCATCCCCGCGTAGGCGGGGAGCACGCCGATGGAGGTGACGGGGTGAACTACCATCAGGGATCATCCCCGCGTAGGCGGGGAGCACCCGCTTCTCCACTTTCCGCCGTTGAGCCGACAGGGATCATCCCCGCGTAGGCGGGGAGCACCATTCCGTTGCTAGCAATAGCTCACGGGATCGCGGATCATCCCCGCGTAGGCGGGGAGCACTCGTGTCACCCCGTCACCTCCATGGGCTTGTGCGGATCATCCCCGCGTAGGCGGGGAGCACCCGAAGAATCTGGGGACGACGTGGCAAAGGATGGGATCATCCCCGCGTAGGCGGGGAGCACCTCGATTCGTTCGATTTGGCGTTGCCGTTTCTGGGATCATCCCCGCGTAGGCGGGGAGCACGCGAGACAAGCAGGTCATCGCGGAGATGTGGTGGGATCATCCCCGCGTAGGCGGGGAGCACATCAGCTTCTCCGCGGCGTGCACCCCGCCAGGGGGATCATCCCCGCGTAGGCGGGGAGCACCGGGTCCACCACGTCGACTTCATCCACCCACGGGGATCATCCCCGCGTAGGCGGGGAGCACATCGCCGAGTACGTGCAACGCAAATGCCGCGAGGGATCATCCCCGCGTAGGCGGGGAGCACTGATCGTCGTCGGTGAGGTTGTTCATTGCGTCCGGATCATCCCCGCGTAGGCGGGGAGCACACGGCCTTGGACTTCTCCCGCTGATACCAGGACGGATCATCCCCGCGTAGGCGGGGAGCACAAATCCACTTCCCTCGTAGCACCGTGGCGGTTCGGATCATCCCCGCGTAGGCGGGGAGCACTCTTTCGCGAGCTGAATGTCGTCAGCGGAGGCAGGATCATCCCCGCGTAGGCGGGGAGCACCACCACGGGGGCTTGGTGTACGTCTACACCCGGGGATCATCCCCGCGTAGGCGGGGAGCACGCGAGACCACCGAGCGTGAAAACGAACACCTGCGGATCATCCCCGCGTAGGCGGGGAGCACTGGCCTGCCACCATCGGGCAGCATCAGACAAGGGGATCATCCCCGCGTAGGCGGGGAGCACATCGTGGGCACGATTCTGGTGGCGGCGATCAACGGATCATCCCCGCGTAGGCGGGGAGCACCGATCGACTTCGCTCAGGGTGACGAGTTCTGGAGGATCATCCCCGCGTAGGCGGGGAGCACGAGCCCTCATCGCCTCCGCAGCCACCCTAGTTGGGATCATCCCCGCGTAGGCGGGGAGCACCGGCCCGTTCGGTGCCGTGCCGATGTTCTACTCGGATCATCCCCGCGTAGGCGGGGAGCACCTCACCCCGCACGAGATCAGCATGGCGATGGCGGGATCATCCCCGCGTAGGCGGGGAGCACACGATCACCACGCCCACCGGCATTGACTTGGAGGGATCATCCCCGCGTAGGCGGGGAGCACATACGCCTCTATAGACCGACTTCGGTACTCGGCGGATCATCCCCGCGTAGGCGGGGAGCACCGGCAGCGTATGGGCAAACGGACAGGTCGACAAGGATCATCCCCGCGTAGGCGGGGAGCACGTCACTCGTGTAATCACCCTGCCAGCGGGGATGGGATCATCCCCGCGTAGGCGGGGAGCACTCCGGGACGTCTGCCGCGAGTGCGATGAGTGACGGATCATCCCCGCGTAGGCGGGGAGCACTTCTCACCCGACTCGGCCGGGTAGATCGTGACCGGATCATCCCCGCGTAGGCGGGGAGCACCCCATCGAGCGGGAGACCTACGGCGGGATCATCGGATCATCCCCGCGTAGGCGGGGAGCACTTAATGAAATTCCAGACGGCATTGATCGCCGTCGGATCATCCCCGCGTAGGCGGGGAGCACACTACTTGACCTGGATCTATTCTAACGAAGTCGAGGCTAGAGGATGAGTTTGTCTCTGAACTCATCGGAAGATCGCTCGACAGACAACACGATGCGAGGCGGGCGCGACTGATGTCGCGCCCGCCTCGGTGGAATCGGTCGATCGGACGGTCTGCTGCCGTTCCGACTGACTTCGCGTCGAGCTCGATCTCCGGAACTCACGAATATGAGGTTCGAGCTCGCTCAGCTCACTCCATGTCGGGGTGCTTGCGCAGGTGCATGATCGCAGCCGCGAGGCCGCCCCAGACGGTGATCATGGCGATGACCATCATGATGATTGCAGGCGCTTCCATCACTTACCTCCTTTGAGTTCTTCGTGCACCGAGTCCGCGACGGAGGCGTCGGTGTCGTCGAGTGTCTTCTGCGGCCACTTGATGAGCGACAGCACGATGGCGATGACGATGAGCAGGCCGATCATGCCCCAGCCGAAGACGCCGGTGATGAGCGGCGGGTAGCCCTCGTACCCCTCGGTGACGTAGGTGATGATCTGGGTGATGAGCATGTAGGCCAGTACCACGGTGGTGATTCCGCCGAGGACGATCATCCACACCCGGCCGACCTTGAAGCTCGAGATCGCATTGAGGTGATCACGCAGCAGCGGCAGCTTCCGGGCCACCCAGCCGACGACGATGAGACCGACGACGGCCGCACCGACGATGCCGATGTTGTTGGCCCACGCATCGACGGTGTCGAGGACGTAGAGGCCGGTGACGGTCGGCATGAGGAGGATCGAGATGACCGCCATGACGCCTCCGACCAGCAGGATCGACGCCTTGTTGCCGACGCCGAACTTCTCACGCAGCGCCTGGATGGGCACCTGCACGATGGAGATCAGCGAGGTGAGCCCGGCGAAGACGAGGCAGGCGAAGAAGGCGAAGCCGAACAGTCCGCCGCCCGGCATCTCGGAGATCAGCGTCGGGAACCCGACGAAGGCGAGACCGATGCCGCTCGAGGCGACCTCGGAGACCTCGGTGCCCTGCGCGGTGGCCATGAAGCCGAGCGCGGCGAAGACGCCGATGCCCGCGAGGATCTCGAAACCGGAGTTCGAGAACGCGACGACCAGGCCCGAACCGGTGAGGTTCGTCTTCCGCTTGAGGTACGAGGCGTAGGTGATCATGATGCCGAAGGCGATCGACAGGGAGAAGAAGATCTGCCCGTAGGCCGCGATCCACACCGCGGGATCCGCCAGTGCCGCGAAGTCCGGGGTGAAGAGCGCGTTGAGGCCCTCTGCCGCACCGGGCAGGAACAGCGCCCGGATGACCAGGGCGAGGAACAGGATGACGAGCAGCGGGATGAAGATCTTCGAGAAGCCGGCGATCCCGTTCTGCACGCCCATGAGCAGGATGCCCAGGGTGATGACCCAGACGAGGATGACCGGGATGAGGACGCCGGGGACGAAGTCGAACGAGACGCCCGGGTCGCCGAGCTGGAGGAACTCTCCGAAGAGGAATCCCTCGGCGTCGTCTCCCCAGGCCTGGTTGAGCGAGAAGAACATGTAGCAGCCGGCCCACGCGATGATCGCCGCGTAGTAGATGCCGATGACGAACGCGACACCTGTCTGGAACCAGCCGATGGGCTCGGCGACCTTCGTCGCCATCCGGAACGCCAGGGGAGCCGACCCGCGGGACCGGTGACCGAGCGCGTAGTCGAAGAACAGCAGGGGGATGCCCGCGGTCAGCAGTGCGACCAGATAGGGGATGATGAACGCGCCGCCGCCGTTGTCATACGTGACGTAGGGGAAGCGCCAGATGTTGCCGAGGCCCACGGCCGAGCCGATGGCCGCGAAGATGAACGCGCCCCGGGTGGCGAAGACCTCCCTCTGGGGTGTAGCGGTGGTAGACATGATGTCCTTTCTTTCTCAACCACATTGTTGTGAGGCCGAACAGTGGTCAGGGGCCGTCTCCTGTGGGATGACGACGTGGACCTGTACTCAGGTCGCCTCCTGGAGGGTCTCCCCGTTCAGCGAACGTCTGTCTCGAATACTGGGAACAAGTTTACTGTGAATTCGCCGTGAAGCGTGGGTCAGCTCACTTGAACCGCGTAACAGTCTCATATCGAAATCCGGACACCGCAAATCCCCGCGGCGGGACCGCCGGATCGCCCGGACGACACTCTGCGTCACCTCGGCGACCATCGCTCCCACCTGGGCGCTCGCCGGCGATCGGCTCGCGAGGCCACCCGGCGGTAGACTTGGCCGTGTGACTATCGCTCTCTACAACACCGCCAGCCGCACAACGGAAGAACTGCGCCCCGTCGCCGAGGGGCATGTCGGGATCTACGTCTGTGGTGCCACGGTGCAGGGCGAACCCCACATCGGGCACCTGCGCTCGGCCTCGGTCTTCGACCAGCTGCGCCGGTGGCTGCTCTACCGCGGCTACGCGGTCACCCTCATCCGCAACGTCACCGACATCGACGACAAGATCCTGTCGAAGTCGGTCGAGGAGGGACGTCCCTGGTTCGCCCACGCCTACCTCTATGAACGCGCGTTCACCGACGCCTACGCCGCGCTCGACGTCCTCCCGCCCACGTACGAACCGCGGGCGACCGGCCACATCACGGAGATGATCGAGCTCATCGATCGGCTCATCGCCGCCGGCCACGCCTACCCGGCCCTCGACGGCTGCGGAGACGTGTACTTCGACGCGACCTCGTGGGCGGACTACGGAGAGCTGACCAACCAGCGCATCGACGACATGGAGCCCGCCGGTGACTCCGAGCTGCGCGGGAAGAAGGATCCGCGGGACTTCGCCCTGTGGAAGGCGCACAAGCCCGGCGAACCCGACACCGCCTCCTGGCCCTCGCCATGGGGCCGCGGGCGCCCCGGCTGGCACATCGAATGCTCGGCGATGTCGATGAAGTACCTCGGCACCGAATTCGACATCCACGGCGGCGGACTCGACCTCCGCTTCCCCCACCACGAGAACGAGCTCGCCCAGGCCCGCGCGGCCGGGGACGGCTTCGCGAAGATCTGGATGCACTCCGGACTGCTCAACGTCGGCGGGGACAAGATGTCGAAGTCGCTCGGCAACTCCGTCTTCGCCTCCGATCTCTTCGCCCGGTTCAGCCCCCTGGCCGTGCGCTACTTCCTCACGAGCGCCGGCTACCGTTCGATCCTCGAGTTCTCCGCCGAGGCGATGGAGCGGCAGACCGCCTCCCTCGACCGGCTGGCGAACTTCCTCGACCGCGCCCGTCAGGCCCTCGGCGACGAGGCGCCGGCCCTGCCGAACGTCCACTCCGGCTACGCCGAGCGCAGCGTCGACGTGCCCGCGGAGTTCGCCGCGGCCCTCGACGACGACCTCGGCGTGCCGCGCGCGCTGTCCGTCGTCTTCGCGAGGGTCACCGAGGGCGCCAAGCTCCTCGACTCCGCGGCCGAGAGAGCTCGGCTGCGGGGGATCGTCGCCGAGGTGGAGCTCATGCTCGACATCCTCGGCGTCAATCCCAGCGCCGAGGTGTGGGCGGCCTCAAGCGCGGACCCGAAGCTCGAGTTCGCCCTCGACGCCCTCGTCGCCGGACTCGCCGAGCAGCGGGCCGCGGCGAAGGCGCAGCGGAACTTCGCGGTCGCCGACGCCATCCGCGACAACCTGGCGGCAGCGGGCGTCGTCATCGAGGACACGGCGGACGGCTACCGCTACCACCTCAAGGACAGCTGACCCGAAACGCCGACCGGTCGGAGGGCAGACCGACCGGCTCGAGGGCAGACCGACCGTCCCGATCGACTCGACCGACTCAGCGGCCCGACCGGCCGACAGCGACCGGCCGACAGCGACCGACCGAGACGGGGACCGGCCCCATGGCAGGGCCGATCACCTGACCATCAGACATGCAGCGGCAGCCCCGCTGACACGAACGCCGAACGAAGGACACACATGGCATCGAACTCCCGCACCGGTGGCTCCGGCCGCAAGAAGGGCCCGACCAAGGGCTCGGGCGGCAAGAACCGCCGCAGCCTGCAGGGCCGGGGACCGACCCCGAAGGCCGAGGACCGCGTCTACCACAAGGCGTACAAGGCCAAGCAGGCGCGCCAGGCCGCCGGCGCCAGCCAGCAGGCCAAGCGGAGGAAGAAGGAGCTCGGCCCCAACATGGTCGCCGGCCGCAACTCGGTGCTCGAGGCGCTGCGCGAGGACGTCCCGGCGACCGCGCTCTACGTGGTCGGGCGGATCGACTCGGACGACCGCGTGCGCGAGTCGATCAAGATCGCCGCCGAGCGCGGCATCTCGATGCTCGAGGCCTCGAAGCCCGACCTCGACCGGCTCACCGACGACGCGATCCATCAGGGCATCGCCCTGCAGATCCCGCCCTACGACTACGCGGAGCCCGAGGACCTCCTCGAGTTCGCGGCCGACCGCGCGGAGGCCCCGCTGCTCGTCGCCCTCGACGGGATCACCGATCCGCGCAACCTCGGCGCGATCGTCAGGTCCGTCGCGGCCTTCGGCGGTCACGGGGTCATCATCCCCGAACGCCGCGCCGCCTCGATGACGGCCGCGGCCTGGAAGACCTCCGCAGGCGCGGCCGCCCGGATCCGGGTCGCCCAGGTCGTCAACCTCGCACGGACCATCGACGAGCTGAAGAAGCAGAACGTCTTCGTCGTCGGACTCGACATGGACGGCGACGTCGAACTGCCGGAGCTCAGCTTCAGCCGCGACCCCCTGTGCATCGTCGTCGGCTCCGAGGGCAAGGGCATCTCCCGACTCATCGCCGACAAGTGCGATCAGATCGTGTCGATCCCGATCGCCGCGACCACGGAGTCCCTCAACGCGGGCATCGCCGCCGCGGTGTCCCTCTACGAGGTCGCCCGCACCCGCCGCGGCTGACGGCCGGATGAGCCACCGCGGCCGGCTCAGTTCGCGTGGCCGGCGCGGTAGGCAGCCTCGGTGAGGGCGCCGACCCGGGAGCGGCGACGGCCGTAGGCGAGGTACACGAGGACGCCGGCGAGCATCCACACCCCGAACACGGCCCACGTCGTTCCGCCGAGGTTGACCATGAGGTAGACGCACGCGAGCGACCCGAGGACGGGCAGGATCGGTCCCAGCGGCACCCGGAACGTCCGCGGCAGGTCCGGGCGGGTCACCCGCAGGCAGATGACCGCGGCGTTGACGAGGCAGAACGCGAACAGCGTGCCGATGCTCGTCGCGTTCGCGAGCTCCCCGAGAGGGATCAGCGCGGCTGTGACCGCGACGAGCGCGCCGACGATGAGGGTGCCCCGCAGCGGGGTGCCGGTGCGCCGGGACACGACGCCGAACACCCGGGGGACCATCCCGTCGCGGGCCATCGTGAGCAGGATGCGCGACTGCCCGTAGAGGACGGTGATGACGACGGAGAAGATCGCGAGCACCGCCGAGGCGGCGAAGACGAGGACGACGACATCCGAGCGGGTGATCTCGTGGACGATCTGGACCAGGGGAGCGGCCGAGGTCTCGAACCACTCCCAGCGCCTGGCCCCGATCGCGGCGATCGCGACGAGCACGTACATCGTCGTGACGATGAGCATCGAGGCGATGATCGCCCGGGGCAGATCCCGCTTCGGGTTCTTCGCCTCCTCCCCGGCGGTCGAGGCGGCGTCGAAGCCGATGTAGGAGAAGAAGACGCTCGAGGCGGCAGCGCTCATCCCCGCCGCGCCCATCGGCAGCAGCGGGGTGAAGTTGCCGGCCCGGAACGCGGTGAACGCGACGAGGCAGAAGAACACGAGGATGCCGATCTTGACGAACACGATGACCGTGTTGACGAGTGCCGACTCCCTCGCGCCGCGCATGAGCAGCACCGTGGCCAGGGCGACGACGACGAGCGCCGAGACGTTGATGACCCCGCCCTCGGCCTCGGGCCCAGCGGTCAGCGACGGCGGCAGGTGGAGGCCGAAGATCCGCAGCGTCTCGTTGACGTAGTCGGCGGCACCGACCGCGACGGCGGCCACGGACACCGCGTACTCGAGGACGAGGCACCAGCCGCAGATCCAGGCGACGCCCTCACCCAGAGTGGCGTATGCGTACGAGTAGCTCGACCCCGACACCGGCACCATGCCCGCCATCTCGGCATAGCTGAGCGCCGAGAGCAGCGCGGTGACTCCGGCGAGGATGAACGCGATCCACACCCCGGGTCCGGCGATCGGCACCGCCTCGCCGAGGATGACGAGGATGCCCGTGCCCAGCGTCGCGCCGACACTGATCATCGTCAGCTGGAACACCCCGAAGGTCCGGCGCAGACCGGCGGACTGAGCCTCGCGGCTGTCGGCGACCATCGCGCTCATCGACTTCCGGCGCGTCAGCTGCCGGGTCAGGGGAGGACGGGAACGCGCCGAGGCGGGTGAGGTGTCATCGATGTATCGTTCGGCCACGACTGCACAGTCTAGACCCGCCGCCTCCGGCGCCGCGCATCGCCCCGAGGTGTGAGGGCATCACCCCGGTGAGGTGACAGGGCGACGCCCTCACACCTCGGGGGTGAACCGTCCGTCGTGGGCCATCCATCCGCCGTCGACGAGCTGCGAATGCCCCGTCACGTAGGAGGACGCATCCGAGGCGAGGAAGAGCACGGGCCCTGCGATCTCGTGGAGTCGTCCCCATCGGCCCAGGGTCGTCTTGTCCGCGTAGGCGTTCCACCACTCCTCGTCGGCCTTGATCTGCTGCGTGAGCGGGGTGTCGAAGGGCCCCGGCAGGATCGCGTTGACGCGCACCCCCTGCGGCCCGAGCTCACTGGACAGCGTCTTCGTCAGCTGGACGACTCCGGCCTTGGCCGCCGCGTAGATGCCCTGACCGGGTTCGACGGTGAGCGCGCGGAACGAGGCGAAGGTGATGATCGAGCCGCGGCCCCGCTCGGCCATCTCGGCGCCGAAGCCGCGCATCAGCCGGTACGTGCCCTTGAGGTTGATGTCGATGACCCGGTCGAACTCCTCGTCGGTCGTCGAGACGAGGCGCTTGCGGACGTTGGCGCCGGGGGTGACGACGAGCACCTCGGCGTCGGGATGGGCGGAGACCAGAGCGCTGACGGACTCACTGTCGGTGATGTCGACCTGCGCGGCCTCGGCGGGCGGACCCGACCGAGCGCTGTGCCCGCCGTGGGTGCGGGATGCGATGATCTCCACGGTCGCCTCGGCGCCGGAGAGGTTGAGGTCAGCGGCGACGACATGGGCACCGGCATCGGCGAGGCCGATGGCGCTCGCCTGGCCGAGTCCGGAACCCGCACCGACGACGACGGCGGTGCGGCCGCTGAGGTCGAACAGCGTGGGGATGGAGGGGTTGGCGTCGTTCGACGGTGCTGGATCCTGCGACATCGATCGTCCTTGCTCTCGAAAGGGATGTGGTGTGGACAACACTCAACCTATCAGCCCGGCGGCCACGACTTCCGACGTGAGCAGGGCCGGGCGGCAGGCACCGCGAGCACTGGCGCGTGCCCTCAGAACTGCCTGCTGTCGACGTACCGGGACTCGTCGGGCAGCTTGGCGAGGTCGTCCATGATGAAGTACGCGATCGCCTCCCGGAACGGGACGTCGCGCTGGCGGGCGTGGGCCATCGCGCGGCGGTGCTCGACGAACTCGTAGAAGATCTGCGCGGGCTCGAGCTTGTTCGCCAGGCTGCCGGGGATCGCGTCGATGAGGGGCTTGTAGACCTCGGCGAGCCAGATCCGGGCCGCCTCCTCCTCGCTGAGCTCGACGGGGGACCCGCCGGACCCATGGGCGCCGCCGAACCCGGGAGACGCGGCGAGGGAGCGGTCCGCCCCCGCCCGGGCCCTCTCGTCGGCTCCCGCCTCCGACCGGTAGGCGTCGAGGTCGTTGAGCATCGCCCGGGCCTGGTTCTCGTTCGCCCCGATCCCGGTCAAGCGCAGCAGCCGGCGCGAATGGTGGTTGGGCTCGACGACCTTCGGCTCGACGAGGAGACTGACCCCGTCGAGGTCGGTGGTGACGGTGAGCTCGCCGAGGTCGAAGCCGAGGTCGTTGAGGCGGCGGATGCGCTCGTCGATGCGCCAGCGCTCGTTGATCGCGAACTCCTCGACACGGGTGAGCTCGGCCCACAGCCCGTTGTACGCCTCGAGCAGCCGGTCGCTGGCCGCGAGCGGATCGACGCCCGGATCGACGACCCCGCCGGCCTGGAGGTCGAGGAAGTCCCCGGCGATGTTCGTCCGCGCGATCCGCAGATCCATCTCCCGCTGGCCGGGGGAGAGCTGATCGTGGAGCTCTCCGGTCTCGGCGTCGACGACGTAGGCGGCGTAGGCGTCGGCGTCGCGGCGGAACAGCGTGTTCGACAGCGACACGTCACCCCAGTAGAACCCGACGAGGTGGAGCCGGGCGAGGAGCACGGCGAGGGCGTCGACGAGGCGGCCGGTCGTGTCCTCGGCCAGCGAGCGGGAGAACAGGGCCCGGTACGGCAGGGAGAAGTCGAGGTAGGCGGTGATGAGGGCGCCCGGCAGGGGCTGACCGGAGTCGGTCACCCGGTTCGTGACGATCGCGCGGGTCTCGACGGTGGGCACGTCGAGGTTGCCGAGCACGCCGAGGATGTCGAACTCGCGCCGGGCCCGATCGTCCTCGGTCTCCTTGATCGCCAGGACCTCATCGCCGATCTCGACGAAGCGCACGACATGGCGGGAGATCCCGCGGGGCAGACCGCCGAGGAACTGCTCGGGCCAGTCCTTGAGCGGCAGATGCCAGGGCAGCTCGGCGATCGCCGCGTGGTCGGCGCGGTGGACCGCATGGATCCGCGGCGGTTCGGGCACGGGCACCGATCAGAGGTCCGCGTCCGAGCCCGAGGCGACGAGCGCCTCGGCGACCTCCGGCTTCTCCACCCCGATCAGCCGCCCGTTCTCGAGGTAGGCGATCCGGTCGCCGAGGACCTTCGCGTCCTCGAGGTTCGCGGTCGCGTAGAGGGTCGTCAGCCGGAACTCCTGCTGGAGGTCCTTGACGAGCCTGAGGGTGTCGGCCTGGTCCTCCGGCACGAGGTTGACGACGGGTTCGTCCATGATGAGCACCTTGGGCTGGCGGACGACGGCCCGGGCCAAGGCGATCGTCTGCCGCTGCAGCTGCGAGAGGTCCCCGGGCTTGGAGTCGAGGATGTCGCTGAGCCCGATCTTCGAGGTCACGGATTCGACGCGGGAGCGGATCTCCTCGTCGGGCAGCCCGTCGACGCGCAGGGCGAAGCCGAGGTTGTCGCGCACGCTCATGTGCGGGTAGAGGGCGTAGCTCTCGAGTGCGAGGGTCACGTCCCGGTCGTTGACCGCGGCCTGCGTGACGTCGACCCCGTCGATGAGGATCGAACCGGTCTTCGGCTGCTCGAGCCCGTGGAGCATCCTCAGGATCGTCGACTTGCCCGATCCGGTCGGGCCGTAGAGGACGAGGAACTCACCGTCGTCGATGAACAGGCTGAAGGGATGGACCGAGGGTGAGACGGTGTTCTCGTACGTGTGACTGAGGCCATTCAACGACACTGTTGACATACTTCCTCCTACGTTCGTCATGAGCAGCTGGTCGTCGGTGACCTGGCGGGGATGCTCAGTCCTGTCCATCCTAAGCGGAGGAGTCCGGGTGAGTCTCGCCGATCCCGGGGTGGCAGGGGTGATTCTCAGCACTGTGCCAGTCCGCCGACAGCCCCATGTCACCTGCCGGTCAGCTTGTGCTCATCCGCCCGCCGCGGCGCGGGCCGGCAGCGGCCAAGGTGCTCAAGGGGCGGGAGGTCCCGACAGTAGACTCTGCGGTATGAAGGTCAAGCTCGACGACGTCGCGGCCCGGGCGGGAGTGTCCCTGGCCACCGTCTCGCGGGTGCTCGGCAACCGCGGTCGGGTCGCCGCGGCGACCCGGGCGAGGGTCTTCGCGGCCATGGACGAGCTCGGCTACTCGCGGTCGACGCTGCTGCGGACCGCGCCGAGGCGGCTCGTGGCCGTCAGCGCCCCCGGCAACCCCGAGTACTGGCAGGTCCAGGTGTGCACCCGTGTGGCCACCGCCCTGCAGGACCACGGCCTGCTCATCACCCGCCCGCCGGTCGAGACCGAGACGGCTCCGCTCGAGATCGCCATCGCCGCCGGCGCGGTGGCGCTCGTCACCCCGACCCTGACCAGCCTGGGCACGGACATCCCGTGCATCAGGGTCGACGAGCAGTCGGCGGGAACCGCGGACGACTCGACCGGCGACATCATCGCCGCCCGCCTCGACCTCGGCGGCGGGATGACGACGGCCTTCGAGCATCTGCGCGCGATCGGGCACCGGCGCATCGGACTCATCTGCAACGACAGCGGTGAGCTCGCCGTGCAGCTGATCAGGCGGTTCCGCGCCGACCACCCGGCCCGCTCGTTCGGGCTCAACCTCGACGACTGGATCGCGCGGGTGCCCAAGTCCTTCTCCGGCGGGACCAGGGCCGCCCTCGAGCTCAAGGACGCGACCTGCACCGCCGTGATCGTCCAGTCCCAGCTCCAGCTGCACGGCGCGCTCCACGGTCTGCGCAGCCGACAGCTGCAGGTGCCCCGGGACATGTCGGTCGTCGGCTTCGGGGACTCGCCGACGATGCGGTTCACCGGCCCCCCGGCCACGGTGCTCGGCCTCGACCTCGACGGCCTCTCCCAGGCGCTCGTCGAGGCGACGCTGAGCACCCTGCGGATCACCGACGAGGCGTCCCGGTCGGTCCCGCCCGTGTTCCGGCCCCGCCTCTATGCCCGCGCCTCGACGACGGCGGCCCGCCGATGAACGGCACCCCCGGTCCGGACGAGTCCGTGCTCGCCCGACTGCGCCAGCACCGGACCGTGCGGCTCGGCGACATCGCCGCGATCGCCACGGTGTCGAAGGCGACGGCCTCGCGCGCCCTCCGTGACCCTGGCTCCGTCTCGGCGGCGTCGCTGGCGAAGGTGCGGCGGGCCCTGGCGGTCATGGGCGTCGAGGCGGAGGCGACGACGCGGCGAGAGATCCCGATGATCGCGCTCGCGCGTCCCTCGGTGCCGGCGGGCAACGTCGACCCCTATGCCCGGCTGTTCCAGATCCTCACCGACAGGATCTTCGCCCAGCGGATCGCCGCGGTCCACGTCGAGGCGGTTCCCGGCCGCGGCGACGACCTCGCCAGGTCGCTCGTCGGGGCCGACGGCACCGGTGAGAGCGTGGGCGCCGCCCTCGTCCTCGGCGGGGGAGCGGCCGGTGAGCTCGCCGCGCGGCTGCAGGAGCTGGGGCTGCCGCAGATCCGGATCTCCAACGCCCGGCACTCCGACGGGATCTCCCGCATCGTCCTCGACGCGGCCGACGGCATCGCCACCGCCGTCCAGCATCTCGTCCACCTCGGGCATCGCCGGATCGGGCTCGCCGTGCTCCGGGACTCCGCCGCCGCGGGCCGCATCGCCGCCTTCCGCAAGGCGATGGCGAGCATCCTCCACATCCCCGCCACCCGCGATCAGGCGCCCATCGTCGAGGCGACGGGCGGGACGATGGCCGGGGTCGCCGCGGCCGAGGAGCTGCTCGACGTCCGGTGCTCGGCGGTGATCGCGTGCGCGCCCTCGCTGTCGTTCGGGGTGCTCGAGGCGGCGGCCCGTGCACGCCTCGACGTGCCGCGCGACCTGTCCCTGCTCACGGTCGGGGACATGCCCGACGCCGATGTCATCGCCCCGCCCCTGTCGCAGGTCAGCTACGACTGGGAGACGGTGGCGGAGTCGGCCCTCCACGAGGTGCTGACGATGATGGCCGACCCCGCCGAGGCGGTCCCGGTCGACTACTCGATCACCCCGGACCTCGTGCTGCGGGCCAGCGCCGTCCCACCCCAGCGGCGGTGACGGCTCAAAGGCGGTGAAGGTTCAGCGGCGGTGACGGTTCAGGACCGCAGGCGCTCGCGCTCCTCGGCCAGGCGCAGCAGGAGCTCGGCGACCGCCTCGGGGTCCGCGATGCGCAGGCCCGCCCGGGTCGGCGAGGGCCCGACCTTGATCCCGACGCTGCCGGGCACCGATTCGAGCTGGGCGAACGCATCCTCGTCGGTGACGTCGTCGCCGAGGTAGAGGGTCGCCTGCGGGGCGAACGCCTCGGCGAGGATGTGCATCCCGTCGCCCTTCGTCGCGCGCTTGACCGAGAGCTCGACGATGTCGTGGCCCTCGATGACGCGGATGCCCGGGTGCTCCTTCTGCACCTGGACGACGTGCTCATGGAGGTCGGAGGCGAAGGTCTGGTCGAGGCCCCGGGTGTGCACGGTCCGGGCGAACGGCTTGTGCTCGACCCGGATCTCCATGTCGCTGTGCTCGGGCACCGTGTGCTCGAACGTCGCGATGTGGGAGTCGATCGCCTCGAGCATCTCCTGCTCGGCGGGGGTGAGCATGGGCGGGTCCTGGACGGCGGGTTCCCCCGCACCCGGGGCGCCGACCTCGGAGCCGGCCGCCGAGTCGCCGCGGATCGGGGAGACGACGTCGCCGTCGGCGCCGAAGTCCACCTCGGCGCCGTGCGAGCCGATCAGCCACACGCCGGGGCCGGGATCGGCGAGCCGACGCAGGGTCGCGGCGTCGCGGCCGGAGACGAGGGCCACCCGGGTGCCGGGGATCCGGCTCAGCCGGGCGATCGCCCGGGACGAGCCGTCGAGCATCCGGCTCGTCGCGGGATCGTCCTGCAGCGGGGCGAGCACGCCGTCGAAGTCGAGGCCGATGAGGAGGCGGTCCGCGCTCGCCAGGGCACGCAGGTCGACGTCGCCCACGGCGGTGAAATCAGGAGTGAGGGAAGCCACGGATGTCCTATGCGTCGAAGGAGCGGGGGGAGGCGGACGGGCTCGTCGCGGAGACGGTGCTGAAGCTCGCCCGGCTCTCGGTTCCCGATGTGGGATCGGCCGGGGCCGAGGCGCCCAGGGGCACGGTCGGACCCGAGGTCGACGCGGAGGCGACGGGCGGTGCCACCCCTGCGGCCTTGGGGTCGGCATCGGCCGGGGTCTCTGCGGTGGGTGCCGTCTCGGCGGCTTCCCGGTCGGGTGCCTCGGCGGTTTCCGGTACGGCGGCCTCGGGCGTCGGCGCGGCCTCGGTGGTCGCGGGAGCATCGGCCATGGTGGGTGCCGCCTCGGCGGCTTCCGTGGCGGCAGCCGTCTCCAGCGACGTCGGCACGATCTCGGAGGCCTCCTCGTCGATCGGGTCCGCGACGACCGGCTCCCCCCGGGTGACGTCGTCGGGGTGGGTGCGGATCGCGCGCAGCTCGGTGAGGAATCTCTGGGACCACACGCTCACGGTGTCGGAGGCGACCTTCTTGCGCATCTGGCGCATCCGGCGCCGCTTGGTCTTCGCATCCATGTGCACGGCGTCGACGATGCCGGCCTTGAGGTCGGCGATGTCGTGCGGGTTGACGAGCACGGCTCCGCGCAGCTGCTCGGCCGCACCCGTGAACTCGGAGAGCACGAGCACCCCGTCCTCGTCGGTCCGGCACGCGACGTACTCCTTCGCCACGAGGTTCATCCCGTCGCGCAGCGCGGTGACGAGCATGACGTCGGCGGCGAGGAAGAACGCGGTCATCTCGTCGCGGGGGTAGGAGTGGTGGAGGTAGTAGACGGCGATGTCGCCGACGTCCGCCTGCTCACCGTTGATGCGCCCGACCGCGAGCTCGACGTCGTGGCGGATGATCTTGTATTGCTCGAGCCGTTCGCGCGACGGGGTGGCGATCTGGATGAGGACGACGTCCTCGACCTTGAGCTTCTTCTCCGCGAGCAGCTCGCCGAAGGCCTTGAGCCGGTGCCGGATGCCCTTCGTGTAGTCCATCCGGTCGACGCCGAGCATGATGACCTTGGGGTTGCCGACCTCCCGCCGGATCTGCTCGGCCCGCTCGATGATCTTGGGGTCCTGGGCGAGCTCCTCGAGGAAGGGGGTGTCGATGGAGATGGGGAATGCCTCCGCGCGCACGATGTGGGCGGGCAGGGAATCCGAGGACGGCACCGAGACCGTCGATCCCTTGGTCATGTAGTTGAGCCGACCGCGCACCGCCCGGCGGAAGTTCGCGGCGTCGGCGGGACGCTGGAAGCCGATGAGGTCCGCGCCGAGGAGGCCCTGGAGGATCTGGTCGCGCCAGGGCAGCTGCGCGAAGAGCTCGTAGGGAGGGAACGGGATGTGGTTGAAGAACCCGATCGCCAGGTCGGGTCTGCGCTGGCGCACGAGCTGCGGCACGAGCTGGAGCTGGTAGTCGTGGACCCACACCGTCGCTCCCTCGGCGGCCACCTCGGCGACCCTGGCCGCGAAGCGCTTGTTGACGCGCACGTACGCCTCCCACCACTTGCGGTGGTACTCCGGGGTGACGATGACGTCGTGGTAGAGCGGCCACAGCGTCGCGTTGGAGAATCCTTCGTAGTACCTGAGCACGTCCTCACTGCTCAAGGTGACCGGGATCAGGTGCATGCCGTCGATCGTGAACGGGTCGAAGTCGACATCGGCGACGCCGGTCCAGCCGATCCACGCCCCTGCGTGGGCCTTCATCACCGGAGCCACGGCCGTGACCAGACCTCCTGGTGAGGTGCGCCATTCGGCGTCGTTGTCGGAGGTGTCCCGATCGACCGGGAGCCGATTCGCGACGACGACGAATTCGCTGTCGCCGTAGGTGGGCTTGCCGGCGGGCTCGGCAGAGTTGACGGTGTTCATCTGCGCCTCCTCTTGTGATGGTCCTTGGAAGAGAACTCTACTCGCTCGACTACCCTGGGAGTCGTGATGGTTCAGGATTTGGGTGGATACCGCCTCATCGAGGAGCTCGGCTCCGGTGGGATGGGTGTCGTGTACCTCGGGGTCGACGGCGGCAACAACCCCGTCGCCGTCAAGGTCCTCCATCCGCACATCGCCGGCGACGAGACCGCCAGGAAGCGCCTGGCCCGGGAGGTCCGGACCCTGCGCCGGATCCGGCACCCCCGCATCGCCGAGGTGCTCGACGCCGAGCTCGACTCCGAGCAGCCGTTCATCATCACCGAGTTCGTCGACGGTCAGACCCTGTCCGACGACGTGCGGGAGAACGGCCCCTTCGCCGAGGACGAGCTCGTCCACTTCGGCCATGCCCTCCTCGACGCGCTCAACGCCGTCCACGAGTCGGGCGTCATCCACCGCGACCTCAAGCCCGCCAACGTCATGATCATGGACGGCGAGCCGATGGTCATCGACTTCGGCATCGCCCAGGTCGCCGACGAGGTGCGGGTCACCGCCACCGGGCTCGTCATGGGCACGCCCGGGTACCTGTCCCCGGAGATCGCCGACGGCAAGTCCTCGAGCGAGAAGACCGACTGGTGGGGGTGGGCGGCGACGATGGCGTTCGCCGCCACCGGCCGCAACCCCTACGGCTCGGGTCCGCTCGAGGCCGTCCTCGGCCGCGTCGCCATGGGGAAGTTCGACCTCGAGGGGGCACCGCCCAATTTCATCCCCCTGCTGCGGGCCTGCCTCGACCCGAGGCCCGAACGCCGACCGAGCGGGCAGATGATCCTCGATGCCCTCGTCGACATCGAATCCGGCAGGCTTCCGCAGCTGGGCTCGGGGTCGCTCGCCCAGGGGATCGGCTCGTCGGGCCGGACGAACGGCGGCACGGCGGTCATGCCCGCGGTGCCCGCCGACGGCTCGACCCATCGGGGGACCGGCGCCGGGATGGCAGGAGCGGCGGGGCTCGGCGCCGCGGGCCTCGGTGCCGGTCTGGCCGGTTCCGGCACGGCCGGGCCCGGGTTCGCCGGGCCTGGGATGGCCGGCCCCGGGTCGGGATTGGGGGCGGGAGCGAACCGCCTCGACGGACGCGGCGGGATGTCGGGCCTCGGCGCCGAGGGACATGGATCCCTGCGCGGTGACTACTCCGGGCCCCAGGGCCATCCCGGGAGGCAGGGATATCCCGGGCGGCAGGACTTCGCCCCGCAGAATCCGGGCTCCGGGCCGCAGGGCCCTGGTCGACACCCGCAGGGCGTCGGCCAGGGGCCACAGGGCCACGGTCAGGTCGGGGGGCCGCAGGCTCAGCCCGTCTTCCGGGACGGATACCGACCCGGCCATGGGGCGCAGGCGTGGCCCGGCGCGGTCGGGCAGCCCGGCCAGGCCGGGCAGAACGGCCTGCAGCGGCAGTCGTACGTGCCCCAGCAGGGCATCCAGCAGCAGGGGCAGCACCAGCCGGGCTCGGGAGACCGGCCGCTGCCGCAGCAGGAATCCGAATGGGGTCCGGCTGCGGCCCGCCGCGTGCACACCGGAGGCTGGGTGGTGTTCGGGCTCATCGTCCTCGCCGTCGCGCTCATGCCGCTGAGCCCGCTGATCCTCTGCGGATTCTCGCTCCTGTGGTCGATCCTCGCCCGCACGGCCTCGCGTCTCGACCGCAAGACGCAGCGGTACCGCCTCGAGGGCGGAGGGGGCAGGCTGCGCTCGGTCGCCTCGGTGCCGGGATCCCTCCTCGCCTCGACCGCGACGTCCGCCGCGTCCTTCATCCTGCCGGCGGTCGCCGGCATCGCGACCCTCGTCCTCACCCGCCTCGACGTCGCGGGGATCGTCCCGGGATCGTACTCGGAGCAGTGGTCCGTGTGGGCCGCCGGAGCCGCCGGCGCCCTGGTGCTGTGGCTCGGCCCGGGGGCCGCGAGCCTCCGCTTCGGCTCGCGCCTGCTGGTGTCGGGGGCGACCCGGAACCAGCTCGGCCGGCTGATCGCCCTGGCGATCATCACCCTCCTCGTCCTGCTCGGCATCATGGTCATCCAGTCGGGAGCCGGAATGAACTGGTGGCCGCTGCCGGTCAGCCCGTTCGACTACCTGCCGGGGCCCGTGTAGGAGCGGGAGCGGGTGACGGCCGGTGCCTCTGCGGCGCCGGCGCTCGGCCGGCGGGGCCCGTCCGGGAGCGGGAGCGGGCTGTGGTTGAAAAGTGAATGAGTTCTGGGAATCGGTCATCGACTGCCTTCGGTAAGGTGTGTTCGTCGGGCTGAACCGATTCCCGCTGGTCCGAAGCCGGACCGTCGAACCGATCCAACGTGAGGAACAATGGCGAAAGACAACTCCGCAGAGCAGAGGCGGAACAGGGCGCGCGAGAACGCGCGCCAGATCGCAGCGGCCCAGGCGAAGAAGGAGAAGACCGCCAAGACGATCCTGTGGTCGGGCATCGTCGTCGTCGTGCTCGTGGTCGTCGCGGTCGTCGGCGTCCTCATCTTCCAGCAGGCACAGCCGGGCAAGACCCCCGCGAACCTCGTCGCCGGCGGAATCAGCCTCGCCAAGGGCAACACGGTCGTCCAGCCCAAGACGATGCCCGAGGGAGAGACCTCCGACCTTCCCACTCCGGCCGAGGCCGGGGTCAAGGAGAACGCCGCGACGGTGACCGTCTACCTCGACTTCCAGTGCCCCGGCTGCCGGTCCTTCGAGGAGACCAACTCCCCGACATTGATGAAGCTCGTCGAGGAGGGGACGATCATCCTCGAGTACAAGCCGATCGCGATCCTCGACCGCTTCTCCAACGGCAACGAGTACTCGACCCGCTCGGCCAACCTCGCCGCCTGCGTCATCGATTCGCAGCCCGAGGTCGCCTCCGATCTCATCTCGGCGCTCTTCGACCAGCAGCCCGAGGAGGGAACCGACGGTCGCACGGACGAGGAGCTGCTTCAGGTGGCCGAGGACGCCGGAGTCGACACGAGCAAGGCGCTGTCGGCCGATCCCGAGCAGACCGTCGAGCAGTGCGTGACCGAGCAGTCCTTCAAGAAGTACGTCGAGACGACGACCCAGGACGCCCTCGACTCGGGCGTGGAAGCCACCCCGTGGGTGCTCATCAACGGCGAGCAGACCGATCAGACCGGTGATCCGCAGGCCCTGACCTTGGAGATCCTCCGGGCCACGGGCGAGATCAAGGGCTGAGACCGCCTCGGCGACGCCAGCGGCGCGGGTCTTCGACCCGGCGGTGCCCCGCGCACCGCTCCGGCACGGCCCGGTCCCCGGCAGGGGCCGGGCCGTTTTGTCGCGGTTCGGGTGAATGGACTACGATCATCTCAGTCGTCGGCGGGTCTGCCGCGGCGCATCCCGCCTCCTTAGCTCAGTTGGTAGAGCACCGCTCTTGTAAAGCGAAGGTCGTCAGTTCGAGTCTGACAGGGGGCTCCATCGTCCGGGGGCGGTGTACCAGCACCGCCCCCGGCGGCGTTCCCGGACCATCGACCCCGTCGATGGCGCGGCGGGAGGGCCTCGACCTCTCGCGGCCTGTCGGCGCACAATGGACGACATGGATGCCGTTGACCTCCTCGCCGACCTGGCCCAGCGTCCCATCGACGCGGTCGCCGCCCTGCCCGCCCTGACCCCGGAGCAGCTCAACGCCCACCCGGCCGGTCATCCCAACTCCATCGCCTGGCTCCTCTGGCACACGGGACGCGAGGTCGACGTCCAGCTGGCCGACCTCACCGCTGATCCGCCTCGATGGGAGGAGTACCGGGCCCGCTTCGACCTCGGTGAGGTCGGGGAGACCATCGGCTACGGGCACTCCGCGGAGCAGGCGGGGTCGATCCGCGTCGAGGACCAGGATCTGCTCGTCGACTACCTCCGGGCCACGCTGACCGCGCTCCGGGACCATGTGCGCACGCTGTCCGCCTCGGTGCTCGACGAGGTCGTCGACGAGGGCTGGGACCCGCCCGTGACCCGTGGGGTGCGGCTGGTCTCGATCGTCGACGACGCGATCGCCCACGTCGCGCAGGCCGCCTACGCCGCGGGAGCCCTGACCTCGGCCCCGGAGGGGTGACCGACCGGCGCGGCGAACCCGAGCTCGGCAGGTCGCCTTGAGGACATCCACACCGTGCACCCAGTGAGATTCCAGGTTCGCCCAGTAGCGTGAAAAGCCCCCATCCGGGGGAGGCAGTCGAAGACTTTCCAGGAGGTTGACATGGGCTTGGGCGACAAGATCGGCAACAAGGCCGAAGAGCTGAAGGGCAAAGCCAAGGAGAAGGTCGGCGATGCCACTGACAATCCTGACATGCAGGCCGAAGGCACGGGCGAGAAGTACAAGGCCCACGCCAAGCAGGCAGGCGAGAAGGTGAAGGACGTCGGCCGCGACGCCAAGGACGACCTCGACAGGTAGTCCACCCTCACCACGGGCCCCCATCAGGCGATGGGGGCCTTGTCGCGCCCGCCGGCCCTAGGATGAGGCTGTCGGCCATCACCGAGGAGAGGCGAGGACCATGACAGCTGCGGACACGGGCCGGTACAGGCTCACCCCGATGCGCCCGCGCGATCCCGGGGAGCCGGGCCGGGCGGCGAGCTCGCTCGAGCTCTTCTTCGACCTCACCTTCGTCATCGCGGTCGCGATCGCCGCTGAGAACCTCCACCACGCGGTCTCCGCGGGCCACATCGCCGACGGCCTGACGGCGTACCTCATGATGTTCTTCGCGATCTGGTGGGCGTGGATGAACTTCACCTGGTTCGCCACCTCGTTCGACAACGACGACTGGCTCTACCGGGTGATGACGATCCTCCAGATGGGCGGGGTCCTCGTCCTGGCCGCCGGCATCGAGCCGGCGTTCAGTGACGGCGAGTTCCTCCTCACGGTCCTCGGCTACGTCCTCATGCGCGTCGTCATGATCGCGCAGTGGCTGCGGGCCTCCCGACGGGCAGGACCGGCCCGCCGGTCGACCATCGTCTACGCCTGCGGGATCGGAGTCGTCCAGATCCTCTGGCTGGCATGGCTGGCCGTTCCCGAGTCGATGGCACCGGTCAGCTTCCTCGTCCTCGCCCTCGCCGAGCTCTCGATCCCCGTCATCGCCGAGACCCGGGGAACGACGCCGTGGCATCCGCATCACATCACGGAGCGCTACAGCCTGTTCACGATCATCCTCCTCGGCGAGAGCCTGCTCGCCTCGTCGACCGCGATCTTCGAGGCCCTGTCCGACATCGAGGACCTCCTCCCGCTCATCGCGCTGGGCGTGCTCTGCCTCATCGTCACCGCGTCGATGTGGTGGATCTACTTCTGGCCCCCGCACCATCGGGCGATCACGGCGCTGCGCGGTTCGCTCATGTACGGCTACGGGCACTACTTCATCTTCGCCGCGGCGGGGGCGTTCTCCGCCGGGGTCGGCGTCGAGGTCGACTCCCAACTGGGCCACAGCTCGCTCGACCCGGTGCTCGCGACGTTCACCGTCTCCGTGCCGATCGCGATCTTCGTGCTCGGGGTCTGGCTCCTGGCGATCAGGGCCAACGCCGACGGCGTCGTCAACACGGTGGTCCCGGTGTGCGCAGTGCTGGTGCTGCTCGACCCCGTCATCCCGATTCCCACATTCCTCACCACCCTCTTCATGATCGTCATCGTCATCACCCTGGTGCTGCGTACCCCGAAAGCCGTCGAGGGGGACACGGGATCGACCGCGGCGGCTCCGGGCTGAACCGTCTCTCCACCCCTGGTCCGTGTCAGCTCCGTGTGCGACGCTGGTCACATGAACGATGAGCAGAACGATCCCACCGCTCCGACCATCCGCCGGGGCGTCGTCCCGCCCTACCTCCTCGACGCCATCGCCGAGCACGGGGCCGAGAGGTTCCCGCGCGCGGCCGCCGCGGCGAGAAGCTGCCGACCCACCGACATCGAGTGCCGCAGACTGCGCCGCGAGGGACTGCGACAACCACCCGTGCCCGAAGGGGTCCGGGAGGCCGTGCGAGCCGGCGCCGGGCTCACCCGACTCGTCCACGACGCCGAGAACCGCGAGGAGCTGCCCGGTGTCCTCGTGCGCAGCGAGGGCGAGGACCCCGTCGACGACGAGGCGGTGAACGAGGCCTACGACGGGCTCGGCGCCTCGTACCGGCTCTTCGCCGAGGTGTTCGGCCACGACTCCCTCGACGGCCGGGGAATGCCGCTGAGCGCCACCGTCCATTACGGTCAGGACTACGACAACGCGTTCTTCGACGGACGCCAGATGGTCTTCGGCGACGGGGACGAGCAGGTGTTCACCGGGTTCACCGGTTCGCTGAGCATCATCGGCCACGAGCTCAGCCACGGCGTCATCGCGCACACGGCGAACCTCGAGTACCAGGGCCAGCCGGGGGCCCTCAACGAGCATGTCGCCGATGTCTTCGGGGCGCTCACCGAGCAGTACGCGAAGGGTGAGGACGCTCGCAGCGCGAGCTGGCTGATCGGGGCGGGGATCTTCACCCCCGCCGTCAGCGGGAAGGCGCTGCGGAACATGCTCGAGCCCGGCACCGCCTACGACGACGACGTCCTCGGCAAGGACCCCCAGCCGGGCCACATGGACGACTACTTCGACACGGACTCGGACAACGGCGGAGTGCACCTCAACTCGGGCATCCCCAATCGTGCGTTCGCCTCGGCCGCGACGGCCCTCGGCCAGAACGCGTGGGAGACCGTGGGGCAGGTGTGGTTCTCGGTGCTCGCCGGCGATGACATCACCACGCGCACCGACTTCGCGCAGTTCGCCCAGATGACCATCGCCGAGGCGGCCGTGCAGTTCGGTGAGGGCACCGACGTCCACGACGCGGTCGTCCAGGGCTGGGAGACGGTGGGCATCCCGAGCGCCCGGGCACAGCGGGGCAACCACGGGAGCAGCTGGTGAGCACCGGGGACGAGCGCGAGTTCGGGCACCTCGTCGTCGAGCGCAGCGGCGGGATCGGCGGCTTCCGCCTCGTGTGGGACCTCGACATCGACCGCAGCTCCCGCCGGGAGGAGATCGGGGCGCGTGTGGCCGAGCTGCCCTGGCAGGAGGACACCGGGGCCGGGGGCCCGGACGTCGCATCGGGCGCGAGCGCCGAGGCGCCGGGGACGCGCACCCCCGGATCGGGCTCGCCGGGGGTTCCCGGCGGTGCGGACCGCTTCGTCTACGCGATCGAGAGCCGCTTCGGGCAGGTGCGCTTCGGGGAGGGAGAGCTGAGCGGGGAGTGGAAGCGGATCGTCGACGAGGTCCGGGAGATCACGGAGCCCGAACGCCGCCGTCCACAGTGAACCGCTCGGATTCCGGCCGTGGTCAGTCCGCGTCGCCGGAGTCGCCGGCGGCCGTTCCGCGCACCGGCTCGGAGTCGTCGGCGGCGCTCCGGCGCACGGGAGTCAACGTCGGCAGCTTGGGGACGACGTTGTCGCCCGAGGAGGCACCGCGCAGACGACGGGAGACCCAGGGGGCCAGGTGCTCCTTGGCCCACTTCGACTCCTCGGCCATCGCGGCCTTGATCGCGCGCGTCGGCCGGGCCGGCATCGCGAAGCCCTGCCCGGGGAGGGAGTGACCGCTCTCGAGCGTGGCCAGTGCCTGCCGCGCGACGAGGTCATGACCCTGGGGCGAGAGGTGGATGCGATCCTCGGCCCACATCTGCGGCGCGTAGACGGGACGCAGTCCCCACACATCGATCATGTGGCAGCCGTGCCGTTGGGCGATCGTCCACAGGTGCGAGTTGTAGATCCCGACCCGGGGGCGCATCGCCCGGATCAGCGGCGAGCTGATCTCGGTGTCGAATCCGGTGCACATGAGCACCTCGATGCCCTCGGAGCGGAGGGCGATGACCGCGCGTTCGAACTGATCGGCCAGTTCGTCGATGTCGGCCTTGGGCCGCAGGCAGTCGTTGCCCCCGGCGCAGAAGCTGACCAGATCGGGACGGAGATCGAGCGCCTTCGGGACCTGCTCGTCGACGATCTGGGCCAGCAGCCGCCCACGGATCGCGAGGTTGGCATACGTCAGGTCCGGGCTGCCGATCGGCGAGTCGACGAGCATCTGCGCCAGCCGGTCCGTCCATCCCCGGAACCGGTCGGGGACGTCCGGATCGTGGTCCATCAGGCCCTCGCTGAACGAATCGCCGACCGCGACATAGGAGGTGATGGTCTCGAGCATCCGCGGGTCCTTCTTCTCGTCATTCGTCTCCGTCCCCAAGCTACACGCGAACGACCGTCCTGTCCTCCGTCTCCGGGCTGAGATCCGCAGTGGCGTAGACTCGAACCGACACGGCGAGCAGCGCCGCCGCGCCCCTCGGCCAGCGCATCGACGCTGGTGAAACACCGATGCACCAGGAGCACAATGTATCGTTCGGTTCCCGTTCCCGCACTCGCGGACTTCGCCATCGTCAACGCGCACATCGTGCCCGTCGCCGACACCCACGGGCAGCGCGCCGAACCCATCGAATCAGGAACGATCCTTGTCACCGGCCAGACGATCGCGGCCGTCGGCGACTCCTCCCTCGACCTGCCCGCAGGCATCGAGACCATCGATGCCGGCGGACGCTGGGTGCTGCCCGGATTCATCGAAGCCCACGGTCACCTCGGCGTCCATGAGGACGGGGAGGGCTGGTCCGGCGACGACACGAACGAGATGACCGATCCCAACGGAGCGGGCCTGCGGGCCCTCGACGCCATCGACCCGAACGACCTCGGCTTCAAGGACGCACTGCGCGGAGGCGTCACCTCGGCGCTGATCAAACCCGGCTCGGGCAATCCGATCGGCGGACGCACCGCCTTCGTCAAGACCTGGGGGCGGATCGTCGACGAGATGCTCGTGACCCAGGACCTGTCCGTGAAGTCGGCGCTGGGGGAGAACCCGAAGCGCGTCTACGGGGAGAAGAAGGCCGCACCGTCGACGCGGATGGGTACCGCGAAGGTCATCCGCGACGCGTTCGTCGAGGCGCAGAACTACCGCGCCAGGCGGGACCATGCCGCGACCGAGGGCACACCGTTCGAGCGCAGCCTCGTCCACGAGACCCTCGCCGACGTCCTCGACGGGAAGCTCGCCTGGGACCAGCACTGCCATCGCGCCGACGACATCGCCACGGCCATCCGGCTGGCCGAGGAGTTCGGCTACCGGCTGATCATCAACCACGGCACCGAGGGGCACAGGGTCGCCGACTACATCGCCGCCAAGGGCATCGACGTCATCCTCGGACCGCTGATGACGTCGCGGTCGAAGGTGGAGCTGCGCGACCGCACCCTGGCCACCGCGGCGGCGCTCGCCGAGGCGGGAGTGCGCATCGCGCTGACCACCGACCACCCGGTGATCCCGATCAACTTCCTCGTCCACGAGGCGTCACTGGCCGTCAAGGAGGGCCTCGACCCCGTCGTCGCGATCGAGGCGCTGACGATCAACCCGGCCGCGATGCTCGGACTCGACGATCGGCTCGGGTCCCTGGCCCCGGGCAGGGACGCCGACCTCGTCGTCTGGTCCGCGGACCCGCTCGACCTCGACTCCCGCGCCGAGCAGGTCTTCGTCTCCGGACGCAGGGTCTACGAATTCGACGCCGAGACGGGCACGGCGGACGTCGCCGACCCGTTCGGCCCGACTCTCATCAGCGAGCCGTGACGAACGACCGCAGCGACGAGGCCACCACCGCCGAGGTTCCTCTCAGGCGCGCGGCCCCGGCCGCGGGCACTGCGCCTCGGAACGAGAGCGCCGGCGAGGCGCCGGACGAGCGGGCCGGTGCGGCGCCGGATGAGCGGGTCGGCGCGGGGAAGGGATCCTCTGAGCGACCGATTCGGGGATCCGCGGCGCGGCCGGGTCAGGGCTCGCAGGCGCTGCGTGAACTCCTCGACCGCGCGCGGCAGGAGTCCGCGCGCGGAGGCAACGGGGCGAAGGCGAAGACGAAGTCCGAGCAGCGCGGCGCCTCCCAGCGGGTCGCCCAGCGGGTGGCCCGGCGCACCGTGGGCAAGCTGGTCTCCGGCACGTCCGTCAACACCCAGCCGGTGCCGATCATCACGGCCCTCAAGGGAACCCCGTATCAGGCGCCGGTCCAGGCGAGCGAGCCGAGCGAGGACGAGGCGAGGATGGTCCTCGACCTCGCCGCCGACATCGCCGCGATCATGATGCGCGCGGGCGCGGGGTCGAGCGACGTCGAGGTGTCCGTCATCGCCGCGTGCACCGCATGCGGTCTCGCCACCGTCGAGGTGGACCTGACCTCGAACACGCTCGTCGTCCACTACTCGACGTCCGACGGTCGTCTGCTCACCGTCATGCGCGTCAACCGCGGCGAGTCGACGCACTACGCGAAGCTCGCCT
Organism: Brevibacterium sanguinis; assembly: GCF_003315415.1. GTDB lineage: Bacteria > Actinomycetota > Actinomycetes > Actinomycetales > Brevibacteriaceae > Brevibacterium > Brevibacterium celere_A. The sequence continues at coordinate 138,973 of NZ_QNSB01000004.1, read as the reverse complement.
CCGTCCACAAGCTCGTCTCCGACCTCGTCGACGGGACGTTGGGGTTCCACGAGGCCCGCAACCGCCTCGACGCCATCCGCTCCCAGCGCCGGCCGTTCCAGGAGTGGTTCGTCACCGCGGCCTGGGGGCTGCTGGTCGGCAGCGTCGTCCTGCTGTTGGGCGGGGGCCTGGTCGCCATCGGCCTCGGCGTCGTCATGGCTCTGCTCGTGTTCGAGCTCGGGAAGTACATCGGGCGCACGAGCCTGCCCCCGTTCTTCATCACCGTCATCCAGGCCGCGGTCGCGACGCTCATCGCCATGGCCGCGTGGAACTTCGATCTCGTCGACGCCCCGCAGTACCTCGTGGCCGCAGGGGTCGTCCTCCTGCTGCCCACGCAGGCGCTCTTCTCCGCCGTCCAGGACGCCCTGACGAACTTCCCACTCACCGCGGCCGGGCGGATCATCGGGGTGTTCATGTCGTTCGCCGGCATCATCTCGGGGCTGGCCATCGGGCTCGTCTGCGGACGCGCGATCGGACTCGACCCGATCGAGGTCCTCGTCCCGCGCACGAACATCCACGTCGTCGCGGCGATCATCACCATGGCCGCCGCCGCGATCGTCGCGATGGCCGGAGCCGTGGGCATGCAGGCGACCCGCCGGTTCATCCTGCCGGCGGCCTTCGTCGGCCTGGCCTCGCACATCACGATGATGACCCTGACCCTGCTCGACGTCGACAACGTCCTCGCCAGCCTCCTCTCGGCGACGGTCGCCGGATTCCTCTCCCGGCCGCTCGCGCTTCGCCTCGGCGCGCCGGCGATCGTGCTGACGATTCCGGCGATCTACACCCTGCTCCAGGGGCTGGCGATCTTCACCGCCGTCTACCAGATCGTCGCCGAGTCCGACACGACCTCGTTCGCGGTCGGCCTCTCGGCGCTGTTCACCGCGATCGTCGCCAATGCCGCGCTCGCCGTCGGCGCGGTCCTCGGCGGCTACCTGTCCCGGCCCCTGCAGCGGAAGAAGGCCAAGGCCGACACCGCCGCCGAGGAGGCCAGGGGACCCGAGTCGGCGCGCGGGCCCGACACCGTCCGGGGAGCGTGATCGATCAGCCGAGGGCCCAGTCGATGGGCGCGATCCCCTTCTGGGCGAGCAGCTCGTTCGTCCGGGAGAAGGGCCGGGAGCCGAAGAACCCGCGGCTGGCCGACAGGGGAGACGGGTGCGCGGATTCGATGATCGCGACCTCGGAGCGGCCCGCCCTCAGCATCGGCGCCAGCTTGCGGGCATCGTTGCCCCAGAGGATCGCGACGAGCGGCCGGTCCCGGTCGACCAGCGCCCTGATCGCGTGGCCCGTCACCTCCTCCCAGCCCTTGCCGCGGTGGGACGCCGGTTCGCCCGGACTCACCGTGAGCACCCGGTTGAGCAGCATGACTCCCTGCCGTGACCAGGCACGCAGGTCCCCGTGCGGGGCGGGGGCGACACCGAGGTCGGACTCGAGCTCGCGGTAGATGTTCACGAGCGACCGCGGCAGCGGCCGGACTTCGGGGTCGACGGCGAACGACAGTCCGATCGGATGTCCGGGAGTGGGATAGGGATCCTGACCGACGATGAGGACCTTCACCTCGGCGAGGGGCTCCGCGAACGCGCGGAAGATGCGATCACCGGCGGGGAGGTAGGAACGGCCGGCGGCGATCTCCGCGCGCAGGAAGTCGCCCATGGCGTGGATGTCGTCCTCCACCTCGCTCAGCGCTGCGGCCCAATCCGGGGACATGATCGTCGACAGACTCATGGTCGCGATTCTAGGTCACGGTCGTCCCGCCTCGACGCAGACGGGATGTGCGTGAACGCGCAGCCGGGAGGCATTCTTCTCACGTGGGGGCAGGCGATATGCTCGGGTGGAGGATTCTCCACGCAGCGTTGTCGAAAGGACCACAATGTCGCAATTCCCCCAGGCCGAGGACTGGAAGATGCTCATCGGCGGCGAGTGGGTCGATGCCGCCGACGGTGCGCGCACCGACGTCATCACTCCCATCGATCGCAATGTCGTCATCGCCACGGTTCCCAATGGCAAGGAGGCCGACGCCGATCGTGCCGTCGCCGCCGCGCGCAGCGCCTTCCCCGCCTGGGCCGCTCTGCCGTTCAAGGAACGCCAGAAGATGCTCGTCGCCTGCGCCGACGCCCTCGAGGCCGGCTCCGAGGAGCTCGCCCAGCTGACCGCGCTCGACACCGGCAACGCGATCCGCACGCAGGCGCGCCCCGAGACCGTCATCCTCGCCGATCTCTTCCGCTACATGGGCGGAGTCGCGGGCGAGGTCAAGGGCAACACCCTGCCGGCGGGCGACTCGCAGCTGCAGTACACGAAGCGCGTGCCGCTCGGCGTCGTCGCGGGGATCCTGCCGTGGAACTCGCCGCTGATGATCGCCGCGTTCAAGACCCCGGCCGCGCTCGCCGCCGGCAACACCGTGGTGCTCAAGTGCGCCGAGGACGCGCCCCTGACGATCCTCAAGATGGCCGAGCTCATCTCCGACATCCTCCCGGCCGGCGTCCTCAACGTCGTCACCGGGAAGGGCTCGGTCATCGGCGAGGCCCTCAACCAGCATCCGGGAGTCGACAAGGTCTCCTTCACCGGCTCGACGAGCATCGGTCGTCACGTCGCCGAGGTGGCCGGCGGACGCCTGGCCCACTCGTCGATGGAGCTCGGCGGCAAGAGCCCGAACATCATCTTCCCCGACTCCAATGATCAGGACACGCTCGAGCAGGTGCTGCTCTCGACCCGCTTCGCTCGGCAGGGTCAGTCCTGCACGATGGGCTCGCGCCTGTTCCTCCACGAGGACATCTACGACGACTTCCTGTCCAAGCTCGTCGACGCCGTGTCGGCGATGAAGGTCGGCGACCCCCGCGACGAATCCTCCGACATCGGCTGCATCATCAACCAGAAGCAGTACGACCAGGTCGCGTCCTACATCGAGATGGGCAAGTCGATGGAGGGAGTGGAGGTCGCCTATGACGGTTCCGACTCCCTCGAGGTCGGCGAGCCCGGCTTCTACCACGCCCCCGTCATCTTCTCGAAGGCGAAGAACGACTGGCAGACGAGTCAGGAGGAGATCTTCGGGCCCGTCCTGTCGGTCATCCCCTGGAAGGACGTCGACGAGGTCGTGCGGATGGCCAACGACGTCGAGTTCGGCCTCGCGGCCTACGTGTTCACGAAGAACATCGACGCGGCGCTGTCGCTGGCCGACAGGATCGACTCGGGCTGGATCCAGATCAACCAGGGAGGCGGCCAGCAGGCCGGCCAGTCCTACGGCGGCATGAAGACCTCGGGCTTCGGCCGTGAGGCCTCGCTGGAGGGCATGCTCGAAGGGTTCACCCAGATCAAGCAGGTCAACATCCGGATCCGGTGACCTCAGGTGCGTGCGGAGGGCAGGGGGATCGTCGTCTCCCTGCCCTCCGCCGTGAGGTCTGCATGCCGGACGATGGGGTCTGCGCGGCGGACGATATGAGGTCTCGGGTCCCCGCGAATCGAAGCCCCGGCAGCCCCGAATGTGAGGGGCGCGGCACGCCCGTGGAATGACAGTCCTGTCATTCGGGCGATAATATGATCAGCAACGATCACTCCGAAGGAGCACACCCTCTATGCCGCGCACCGAAGACACCCCTGAACTCAGCGAACTCGAGGTGTCCGTTCTGGAGTTCGAGCGGCGATGGTGGAAATACGGCGGCGCCAAGGACCATGCCATCCGTGAGCGGTTCGACATGTCCGCCACCAGCTACTTCCAGATCCTCAACTCACTGCTCGACAACCCGGCGGCGCTGGCCAGCGATCCCATGCTGGTCAAGCGGCTGCGCCGGATCCGCTCCACGCGGCAGAGCGAACGCGCCCAGGCCCGGGTCTCGAGGTGAGCATGAACGACGATCTCGACGACGTCCAACCGGGACGTCGCAGCGGCGCGCATCGCCAGGAGGCCACAGCGCGGTCGAACATGGGCGCGATCGCCCTGGTCATCGTCATCGCCCTCGTCGCGGTGCTGCTCGTGGTCGCCGCGATCAACATCATCACCTCGTCGATGCGCGACCCCGAGTCGAACGTCGCGGAACCCGCTCCCACCACCTCCTCCGCCCCGGCCACCCCGACTCCCACCGAGAGCGAGGTCAGCGTCGTCGACTCCTCGCTCGAGGTCGACGTCCTCAACGCATCCGGTGTCTCCGGGGCCGCGAAGAAGTTCTCCGAGGCCGTGGAGAAGAAGGGGTGGAAGCTCGGGACCGTGGGCAATCACTCGACGTCCCGCTCCGACTCGGTCGTGTACTACGCGGAGGAGTCGAACGCCGCGCAGGCGAAACTCGTCGCCGATTCCCTCGGCATCGAGGCGACCGAGCAGTCGGGGGACTTCACCTCCGACCTCACCGTGGTCATCTGCTCGGACATTGCCCGACGAGGGCCGGAGCCGGCCGCGGGCGCGCCGAGCGAGAGCTCGTCCCAGGACACCGGGGAGACGTCCGGCCTCGGCGAGCAGTGAGAGTCTGACCTGCTCACGCGCGGGTATTCAGCCCCCCAGGTAACGAATCGATAACAGTGATCGGCCGCGGGTCGCCGATGACCGGCCTGCGGTAGAGTGGCACCAGCTAGGCAAGCACTTCCACCTTGTGTTCTGTTCGTGCTTCACCGAGATCATTCTCCAGAGGTATTGGAGGGAATCCGCGGGGTCCGTTGAGTTTTACTAGCGTCCGCCCATGCTGCCCGTCAGCGGACGGCGGAATGGAATCGACACTGCATTGTATGGAGAAGTAATGGCACAAGGTACCGTCAAGTGGTTCAACGCTGAAAAGGGATACGGCTTCATCACCCTCGAAGGCGAGAACCAGGACGTGTTCGTCCACTGGAGCGCCATCCAGATGGACGGCTACCGGGCCCTCGAAGAGGGTCAGCGAGTTGAGTTCGAGGTCGGAGAGGGGCAGAAGGGTCCACAGGCGGAATCCGTCACCCTCCTCTGAGATCCGAGAGCCTGATGTCCGGGCTCGGAAACGACAAGGACTTCGCTGCGGCGGGGGCCGACTCCGGTCGGCTCCCGCCGCAGCTCATTGGGTGACGGTCCGCCGGTGCCCGGGCCCGCGACCGGTGAGGAACGCCAAGGGCCCCGTCGCGGCGGTGAGAACGGCCGCGATCAGCAGTGAGACCGTGAAGCCCAGGGGCGGGTCGAGCAGGGCGATGGTGGCGAAGATCGCGACACCGCAACCGCCGCCCAAGGCGAAGAACACTTCCTGGATCGCCCCGACCTGACCGGCGCGACTGCGGGGCGCGGCCTCGAAGAGCGCTGTCGTCGACAGGGCGCCGATGATCCCGAAGCCGAAGCCGACGAGGATGAGCGGCACCAGGCCGGCCTCCGGGGCCAGTCCGAGCCAGCCGAGTCCGGCCGATTGGACGAGCAGGCCCGCGCAGATCGTCCTGGCCTTGCCCAGCCGGGCCGCGGCCGTCGGTGCCGCCAGTCCGCCGAGGATCGTCGCCACCGCGTGCGGGGTGAGGGCCAGTCCGGCCTCGCCGGGAGTGCGGCCGAAGTGGTCCTGCAGGTGGATGCTGAGAAGGTAGACGCAGGCCAGCGAGGTGGCCGCGGCGATGAGGATCTGGACGCCCGCGGCGGAGAACGAGGCGCGGGCGAAGAGGTCCACAGCGAGGAGAGGGTCGCGCAGGCGACGCTGCCGGGCGACGAAGAGGGCCAGCACCAGTCCTCCGCCGAGCAGCCAGAACGGGCTCTCGATCCACGACACCGGCACCCTCTTGATGCCGTAGACGATCGCTCCGATGGCGATTGCGGAAGTGATCACGCTGAGGGCGTCGAGCGAGTGGGTCCCGGGGGACGAGGTCTCGACCAGGCAGGCGACCGTGAGGACGGCGGCGGCCACCGCCACGGGCAGGCAGGCGAGGAACACCCCCTGCCAGCCCCACACCTCGGTGAGGACTCCGCCGAGCACGGGGCCGAGCGAGCTCCCGAGGCCGTACACCGCCACCCACAGTCCATTGGCGAGGATGAGGCTGCGACCGCTGAACAGGGTCCCGATGGTTCCGACGACCGCGGCGATGATGAGGGCGCTCGAGGCTCCCATCAGCGCCCGGGCGACGATGAGGAGCAGCGCGTGCGCGCTCAGCGCCGCGAGACCCGCGAACAGGGCGTAGCCGAGGGTGCCGACGAGGAGGATGCGCCGTCGGCCGAGGCGATCGCCGAGGCGAGCGGCGACGACGATCGTCACCGCCGTGGTCAGGGGGTAGGCATCGACGACCCAGGCCCGAGTCGAATCGGCGAGACCGAGGTCGACGGCGATGCGCGGCAGCGCCGTGTTGATCATGCTCACTCCGAGCGCGCCGGCGAGGATCGCCGTCAGCAGCGGGAGCAGCGTCGGCCACAGTCGAGGCTGCTCGTCGATGGCATCGGAGGAGGTCACCCCCTCAGCATCGCCGTCGCCGGTGGTCTGCACAAGTCGCGCGAGGGATCCCGATATTTGCACTCTCATGGGGAGAGTGCTAAATCTAGTAGTGGTGAAAGCCAAGGGACTCACCAATCGTTTCGAGGGCGTGGCGCACGTGTGGAATGGAACATGTGGGCTCACTCTCTGCCGTCGCGGGCGAGAACGATTGCTCTGGATCCCACTCCACTCCATCAGGGAGGATCTAAGCCACTATGGCAAAGATGATTGCATTCGACGAAGAAGCTCGTCGGGGACTTGAAGCAGGTCTCAACCAGCTCGCGGACGCGGTCAAGGTAACCCTTGGACCCCGTGGCCGCAATGTCGTGCTCGAAAAGCAGTGGGGAGCACCGACCATCACCAACGATGGCGTCTCCATTGCCAAGGAGATCGAACTCGAGGACCCCTACGAGAAGATCGGCGCCGAGCTCGTCAAGGAAGTCGCCAAGAAGACCGACGACGTCGCAGGCGACGGCACCACCACCGCAACGGTTCTCGCCCAGGCCCTCGTCCGCGAAGGCCTGCGCAACGTTGCCGCCGGTGCCGACCCGCTGAGCCTCAAGCGCGGCATCGAGAAGGCAGTCTCGGCTGTCACGGATGTCCTGCTCGACAACGCCATCGACATCGAGACCAAGGAGCAGATCGCCGCCACTGCCGGGATCTCCGCCGGGGACCCCGCCATCGGTGAGCTCATCGCCGAGGCGATCGACAAGGTCGGCAAGGAAGGCGTCGTCACCGTCGAGGAGTCCAACACCTTCGGACTCGAACTCGAACTGACCGAGGGAATGCGCTTCGACAAGGGCTACATCTCCGGTTACTTCGTCACCGACACCGAGCGCCAGGAAGCTGTCCTCGAGGATCCCTACATCCTCATCGTCAACTCCAAGATCTCGAACGTGAAGGATCTGCTGCCGGTCCTCGAGAAGGTCCAGCAGTCGAACAAGCCGCTGTTCATCATCGCCGAAGACGTCGAGGGCGAAGCTCTCGCCGTCCTCGTGCTCAACAAGATCCGCGGCACCTTCAAGTCCGTGGCCGTCAAGGCTCCCGGATTCGGTGACCGCCGCAAGGCGCAGCTGGCCGACATCGCCATCCTCACCGGTGGCCAGGTCGTGTCCGAGGAAGTCGGTCTCAAGCTCGACAACGTCACCCTCGACCTGCTGGGCACCGCCCGCAAGGTCGTCATCACCAAGGACGAGACCACCATCGTCGAAGGTGCGGGCGACGCCGAGGAGATCGCCGGTCGCGTGGCACAGATCCGTGCCGAGATCGAGAACTCGGACTCGGACTACGACCGTGAGAAGCTGCAGGAGCGCCTGGCCAAGCTGGCCGGCGGCGTCGCAGTCATCAAGGCCGGAGCCGCGACCGAGGTCGAGCTCAAGGAGACCAAGCACCGCATCGAGGATGCTGTGCGCAACGCCAAGGCAGCCGTCGAGGAGGGCATCGTCGCAGGCGGCGGTGTCGCCCTCATCCAGGCCGGCAAGGATGCCTTCGCCAACCTCTCGCTCGAGGGTGACGAGGCAACCGGCGCCAACATCGTCAAGGTGGCCATCGAGGCTCCGCTCAAACAGATCGCCACGAACGCCGGGCTCGAAGCCGGCGTGGTCGCCGACAAGGTCGCCAACCTCGATCGCGGTTACGGCCTCAACGCCGCCACCGGCGAGTACGAGGACCTGCTGGCCGCCGGTATCAACGACCCGGTCAAGGTGACCCGTTCCGCTCTGCAGAACGCCGCCTCGATCGCCGGTCTGTTCCTCACCACCGAATCGGTCGTCGCCGACAAGCCTGCGAAGGCCGCTGCCGGAGCCGACGCCGGTGCGGCTGGCATGGACGGAATGGGCGGCATGGGCTTCTGACCCAGCCGGAGTGCGGCCTCGGCCGTGCGAGTGCTCAGCGCCGTGTCGGTGCCCGAAAGGGCGCCGCCACGGCGCTTCTCATGAGCGGGTCGGGTGCCTGCCAGCACGGCGCGACGCGTCCGCGGCCGGGGTGCCAGGGGCCGGATCTCGGGCTCGACTAGACTCGGGGCGTGGAACCCGTCGTCCTGCTCATCCTCTTCGCCGTCTTCGTCGGGGCACTGTCGCAGCGGGTCACCGGGATGGGTTTCGCACTGGTCTGCGGACCGTTCCTCGTGCTGCTCCTCGACCCGTTCTCCGGGGTCGTGCTGGTCAATCTCTGCGGCATCGTCGCCGCCTCCGTCGTCTTCGCCCGCACCTGGCGGGAGGTCGAATGGGACTCGCTGTGGCAGCTGGGCCTCGGAGCGATGCTCGGTGCGATCCCGGGAGCGCTGCTCGCCTCGGCGCTGCCGGCCGCCGGCCTGCAGATCCTCATCGGGGCGCTCATCATCGTCTCCCTCCTCAGCTCCCTCGTCATCGGCCGCTTCGGACACGTCCTCCCAGGAACACTCCCCACCCGTCTCACCGCCGGAGCGCTGTCCGGGGCGATGTCCGCCTCGGCGGGCACCGGCGGCCCGGCGATCAGCGCCTATGCGGTGCTGACGACCTGGGAGCACCGGGCCTTCGCAGCCACCCTGCAGCCGTTCCTCATCATCGGAGCGGGATCCGCCGTCGCCCTCAAGCTCGCGCTGGAACCGAGCGCCTGGCCGCAGCTGAGCCTTCCGGCGTGGCTCGGCCTCGCCGCGGTCATGGCCGGGGGCCTGTCGTCGGGAGAATGGCTGGCGAAACGGATCCCTGTCTCGGCGGCGCGGGCGGCGATGATCCTCCTCGCCCTCGGCGGGGGAGTGACGACACTGCTCAAGGGGCTCCTGCAGTGAAACCGACGCGAGGCGGAGATGCTGAGCGGACGTGGTGGTTGACCTCAGTCGTCTGTCAGATTCATCCGGCATACTGGGTGAGGAACTTTCAGCTGGGGAGGCGCACACCGTGGGAACAGTATTCCTGTTGATTCTCATCGTTCTCGGAACCATCTTCTTCGTCGGTCACCGCAAGGAGAAGAAGCGCAAGCGGGAGCAGCTCGAAGCGGAGCTGGCCCAGGTCAGGAAGAGCGCGGAGGAAGACGTCACCTCCTTCGGCGAAGAAGTCGCCGAACTCGACATCCTCACCGCCGGTGTCGAACTCGACGAAGGCGGTGCGCAGGACTACAAGCGCGCACTCGACGCCTATGACACCGCCAAGGAGACGCTCGAGAAGGTCGACGAGCCCAGCGACATCCGGCACGTCACCGAAGCACTCGAGGACGGTCGCTACGCCGGCAAGTGCGTGCGCGCCCGCGTCGAAGGCAAGCCGCTGCCCGTCCGGCGCCCGCCCTGCTTCTTCAACCCCCAGCACGGCCCCTCCGTCGAGGACATCGACTGGGCCCCTGCCGGCGGCCAGCTGCGCCCCGTGCCGGTGTGCGCGGCCGACGCCGAGCGCGTGGCCGTCGGCGCCGAGCCCGCCGTGCGCAAGGTCGTCACCGGAGACGGACACACCCGACGCGCGTACTGGGAGGCGGGACCCGCCTACGCCGAGTACAACCGCGGCTACTTCAACTCCTATGCCGGTTCCGGCCTTCTGCCCGGAGTCCTCATGGGAGCGATGCTCTTCGGCGGAATGGGCGGCGGCTGGGACGGCGCCTACGGCGACGGAATGGGCGACGTCGGTGGTGCCGGAGACGCCGGCGGCGATGCCGGTGACGGCGGCGGATTCTTCGACGGTGGAGACGGCGGCGGTCTCTTCGGCGGCGACGGCGGAGGATTCGACTTCGGAGGCTTCGACCTCTGATGGAGACGATCGTCATCCGCGACGAGTCGATCCGACTCGGCCAGCTGCTCAAACTCCACGGCGTCGCCGAGCACGGAGCGATGGCCAAGGACATGATCGCCGCAGGCGACGTCATGGTCAACGGCGAGGTGGAGACGCGCCGAGGCGCCACGATCCGACCGGGAGACCGCGTCGAGGCGATGGGCGAGGTCTTCGAGGTCGCGGCCGAGGACTAGTCGCCGGGGACCGTTTCCGGCAGACCGATCCCAGCACACATCCCCAGTGCACGTCAGTCGGCGGACCGGGTTCGAGCGCCGGCCCCGGTGCAGCCAGCCGCCCTGTCCCGAGTAACAACAGACCAGCCAGCGGTCCATCCCGAGTAGCAGACCGGTCAGCGGTCCAGTCCCGGAGCGTCCCAGAGCGCCGACCAGCGCGAGGTGTCGGCTTCGAAGGGAAGCTCGCTCGCCAGCACGCCTCTCACCTGGATCTCCAGAGAGTTGTCCCGCTGCTGAGGACCCGTCTGGGCGAAGGGATAGTAGGTGCCCCGCTTGTACTGGTAGACGAGCGCGAGCCGTCGTCCCTCGGGGTCGGCGAAGTAGACCGTGGAGCACAGGAGCATGGTGTCGAACCCCTGAGCGACCAGCGCGGCATTGACCGCATGGAGGTTCGTGACGAGGTTGGAGACGTCCCGGTTGGCGTCCGTGATCACCTGCCAGGTGTACCCGAACCCGTCATTCACCTGAGTCACCGAGGTGGCCGGGTCCGAGCCGATGAGGGCCACGCTCTCCTGCTCGGCGGTTCTGAAGGCCGAGCCTTCGACCTGCCGGAAGGCCACAGCTCCGGCTCCTGTCGGCACGAAGCCGGTGGCGGCCTGCAGCGTCAGGGCCGCCGGCGGAAGGGCGAACAGATCGTCGAGGTTGGCCCGTTTCGGGGTGGAGCGTCCGAGCAGTGCGTCGAAGAATCCCATGGAAGTCCTTGATCCTCAGTGTGGTTGGGACAGCTGGCGGGAGATCGTCGCCAGCTGCTCGAGCCGCCGATCCAGCGAGGGATGGGTGGAGAACAGCTCCCCGAAGCCGGAGCCGCCGTGCGCGGCCGGGATGAGGGCGAGGTGGTTCGCCGAGGCGCTGGCCCGCAGATCCTTCTGCGGGATCTTGTTCATGTCCCCGCTGAGCTTCGTCAGCGCCGAGGCGAGCGTCGAGGGTGCGCCGGTGAGGATCGCGGCGGCACGATCGGCGGCGAGCTCACGATAGCGCGACAGGCTGCGGATGAGCAGGAACGAGAGGGCATAGACGACGGCGCCGACGAGGACGAAGAGCAGCTGGACCGGAATGCCGCCGTTGTTGTTGTCGCGTCGGCCGAAGCTCATGTAGTAGCCCGCGCGCATCATCAGTCCGGCGACGACGCCGGTCACTCCGGCCACGGTCATCACGGTGACGTCTCTGTGGGCGACGTGCGAGAGCTCGTGCGCGAGGACCACCTCCACCTCGTCGCGGTCGAGGGTCTCGAGCAGCCCTCTCGTCACGCACACGACGGACCGCTGCGGGGAGCGGCCGGTGGCGAAGGCGTTCGGGGTCGCGGAGTCGGAGACCGCGACCTTCGGCTTCGTCGAGTCCGAGAGCTGGCACAGCCGGTCGATCATCGTGTGCAGCTGCGGAGCCTGTTCGGGAGTGACCTCCCTGGCACCCATGGCGCGCATCGCGATCGAATCGGAGAAGTACCACTGGAAGAAGAACGCGCCGGCGCTGAGCAGCACGGCGATGATGACCCCGGAGGTGCTGCCTCCGAGGATCCACCAGATCGCGAGGATGAGCACGACGTAGATGAGGCCGTTGAGGAAGATCGTCCACCCCATGCGCATGCTTAGCCCGTTGTCCTTGACGAAGCGGTTCTTCATGGTGTCATCCTCTCAGAGTTCGTGCTCGCACCCTCGTTCGGCAACTCCGGCCCACCGCCTGCCAGAGGCGATGGGCCGGAGCAGCGAGGCCGAGTGCGGGATCAGGCCGGATCGGGGATGAATCCCTCGCCGGTGAGGAGTTCGGAGATCTCCTCGAGCGACGCGTCGACGAACGGGATCACGAAGTCGCTGGTGCCGAGGAAATCGTCGGAGACCGGCTTGCCGTGTTCGATGACGAAGTCGTGCAGGGCGCTCAGCTTCGACTTCACTGCCTCCTCGTCGCCGCTCCTGACGGCGTCCTCGACCTCGTTGTCGTACCTCTGGAGGACTTCGCTGTCGACGTCCGCGACGTCGAACTGGCCCTCGCCCATGATCCTGACGATCATCGCTTGTCCTCGCCTTCGAGCGACTTCTGCTGGCTCTCGGAACCGGCGGGCAGCGATTCGCGCATCCGCGCCAGTTCCATCTCGACGTCGTTCTCACTGGAGAGGGCGTCGAGCTGGGCGCTGATGTCGTCCTTGCGCGAACCGGTGACGTCGTCGAGGGCGCCCGAGGCGATGAGCTCGTCGACGGCTCCCGCGCGAGCCTGCAGGGCCGCGGTCTTGTCCTCCGCACGCTGCACTGCGAGCCCGACGTCGCCGAGCTCCTCCGAGATGCCGGAGAACGCCTCGCCGATCTTCGACTGGGCTTCCGCCGCGGTGTAGGTGGCCTTGATGGTCTCCTTCTTCGTCCGGAAGGCATCGACCTTGGCCTGGAGGCGCTGAGAGGCCATCGTCAGCTTCTGCTCCTCGCCCTGCAGCGCCTCGTGCTGGGTCTGGAGGTCGGTGATCTGCTGGGAGAGCCCCGACTTGCGGGTCAGGGCCTCGCGAGCGAGGTCCTCCCGACCGATCTCCATCGCCTTCTGCGCCTGGCCTGAGAGCTTGTTCTGCTGCTGTTCGAGCTGAGTGATCTGCAGTTCGAGCCGCTTGCGGCTCGTGGCGACGTCGGCGACGCCGCGGCGAACCTTCTGCAGCAGCTCAAGCTGCTTCTGGTACGAGTAGTCGAGAGTTTCGTTGGGGTTCTCGGCCTTGTCCAAGGCCTTGTTGGCCTTCGCTCCGAAGATCGTCGCGATTCTCTGGAAGATGCTCATCCGTAGTCGACTCCTGCATTGGTTCTGACCCGAGGCTGCTTGACCATGATCCCCGAGAGGATTCGCCTGTCGACACAGTCCGGAACTATCGTCATCAGCTTACTGACAAAGACTGATAGTTTGCCAGGTGCGTCACAAGGAAATCGTCCACGTCACCGGGGGTGCGGCGGCGTCGGAGCACAAGTCGGAGGAGCTCCCTGCGGCGTCAAAGATCAGGGCGCGAAGAGCCGCGAGTTCGCCGCTTCGACCTCGGAGTACTGCTGAGCCGCCGTGTTGAGCGCGCCGTGGATGGAGTCCAGGGAGGCGAACAGCTGCTTCTGCGCGCCTTCCCACTCGTTGATGACCCCCTGGAAGTTCTGCGCCGCGCTGCCCTTCCAGCAGTCCTGCAGGGCGAGCAGATTCCTCAGCATCGCATGGGCCTCGGCGACGAGGGTCTGGGAGGTGGCGGCGGTGGCGGTGGCTGCGGAGGAGACGCGATCGGCGTCGACTTCAAAGCTCATGGCTGCTCCTGTTCGGGATCTGTCGCTGACTCCACCATCGTCGGCCCGAACCAGGTGCGGGGGAAGATCCGAGAGCCGGGGTGTGGACGCGCGCTCGGCGTCCACACCCGTTCCGCACACGAGTGGATCGGCCCTGTGCACCCGAGTCCCCGGCGGCGCCGACTCGGCGGGACCGGCGATTCCGTGCGGCCGCCCGACCGCGCCGGGACCGACCGCGCCGGGACCGGCCGCAGTCCGGCCGGCCACTCCTCGACCGGCCGCGGCCCGAGCGACAGCAGCCCGGCCGACCACGACGCACCGGGCGCGGCCTACTGGAGGACCAGGGTCGCGGTGAGCGTCTGCTCCTGTCCGCCGCGGATGACCGTGAACTCGACCGGCTGCTGCACCGGCTGGGCGCGGACAAGGGCTCGCAGCCCGATCGCATTGTTCACCGTCGAACCCCCGACGGCGATGATGTCGTCGCCGGCCTGGAAGCCTGCCGCCGCGGCCGGTGAGCCGTTCTGCACGGATTGGACCTTGGCGCTGCCGCGCGTGATGCCGGCGCTGTTGACCTGACCATCGGTGAGGGTGATGCCGAGGAACGGGTGCTTGGCCTCGCCGGTCGCGATGAGCTGGTCGGCGATCATCACCGCTTGGGCGGACGGGATCGCGAAGCCGATGCCGATCGAGCCCGACTGCCCGCTCTCACCCGGCTGGCTCAGCGAGGCGGCGGCCGAGTTCACGCCGATGAACTTGCCGTTGCCGTCGACGAGCGGTCCGCCCGAATTGCCCGGATTGATCGCGGCATCCGTCTGGATCGCGTTGGTGATCGTCATCTCCCGCTCCTGGGCGCTGACGTCCTCCCCGATGTTCTCCGTCGACACCGGCCTGTCGAGGGCCGAGACGATCCCGGTGGTGACCGTGTCCGCCAGCCCGAGCGGATTGCCGAGGGCCATGACCGGATCCCCGACCTGCAGATCCGCCGATTCCCCGACGGGAAGCGGGGTGACCCCGTCGGGCACCTGCTCGAGCTTGATGATCGCGATGTCGGTCGACGGGTCGCGCCCGACGATCTCGGCCCTGATCGAGGCCCCGTTCTTCATCGTCACGTTGAGCTCGCCATCCGGGGTGTCGGCGGGTGCGACGACGTGGTTGTTCGTCACGACGTGGCCCTGGTCGTCGTAGAGCGAGCCCGAGCCGAGGGCGACGACCTGGCCGCCCGAGGCCGCCTGGATCGAGACGACGCTCTGCGAGGTCTTCTTCGCGACCTCGGTCCAGTCCGGGGTCTCGATCGTCTGCTCGGCCACCTGACGGTTGGGCTCGTCCTGCATCGAGGTCACCGCATAGCTTCCCCCGAAGGCCGCCCCGCCGCCGAGGAGAGCCGCGATGGCGGCGATCGCGATCGTCGCGCCCCAGCCGGGGCCCTTCTTCGCACGCCGAGGCGGGGCGGTCGGCGGGTAGCCGGGAGGAGCCGCGTACGGGGATGACTGCCCGCCGTCTCCCGAGGAGCCCTCGGATCCCGGGTACCCGTAACCGTGCCCCGACGCCGAGTCCACAGGCGAATGAGCATAAGTGGGGTCGATCCGCGGTTGGCCGGCCGTGGGCGAGGGCCCGGAGCCGTGCGTCGGACCGGCACCGTGGGGAGAGGCGGACCCGGTCCCGTGCTGCGGGTCCTGTGCGGACGGCGAGGCGTTCGGCTGGGGTTGTCGTGTGTCCTGCCGGTACGGCGGACCGTCCTGCTGGTACGGCGAGGAACCCTGCTGGAACGACTGCCCGTCCTGCTGGGACGACGGGCTGTTCTGCTGGGACGACGGGCCGTTCTGTGCGTAGGGTGGGGTGCTCTGCGGGGACTGCGAGTACCCGCGAGCCGGGGGCGCGACCGGTGGGCTCACGCGGCCGGGGCCATGCGGGGAGTCCGATCCGAAGGTGCGGGGAACCTCGCTCCGGCCGCGCGAGCCGTTGTCGGGGAACGTCCGCTGAGCGGGTTCGCCGTGACGTCCCCGCTGCGGGGGGACCCCGTTGCGGTCCTCGCTCCGACCACCGTCGGGGGTGGTGCCGGAATCGTCGTTGCTGCTCATCGCTCGTCCTTTCGCGCGTTCGGAGCATTGTCATCGGGTTCGGGGATCGGCAGGTCGACGCGGAATGTCGCTCCGCCGCCGGGGGTCCGGTGCACGGAGATCGCACCGTGGTGGTTCTCGACGATCGCCTTGACGATCGAGAGCCCCAGACCGGAACCGCCCGTGTCTCGGGTGCGGGAGACATCGAGTCGGTAGAACCTCTCGAAGATGCGGGGAACCACCTCGGGATCGATGCCCTCACCGTGGTCGCGGACCTCGAACCGCACGCGGCCGTTGGGGAACCCGCGCAGGGAGTCGTCGAGCGCCACCGTGCCCGCGGCCGTGACATCCGGGACGATTCCCGCGGGATGGCCCGTCTCCTGGGGCTTCTGGCCCGCTTCGGACGCGTCGCCGCCGTTCGCCTCGCCTCGGCGGAAGATCCGCACACCCCCGGTGACGAAACCGCGCTCCCGGGTCTTCTCCTTGGCCCCGGAGTCCCGCGAACCCTGCGCGGACTGCGACTTCCGAGCCTCCTCGGCGGGAGAGCCGAGAGCACCGACCGCGAACTCGATCGCGGTGTTCTCCGGGGTGTGCCTGACCGCGTTGCCCGCGAGGTTGACGATGACCTGCCGGATCTTCGTCTCCGAACCCTGGATGAGGGGCACCTGCGGAGCATCGCCGCCGTCGAGGCCGATGAAGCTGATGTCGCGGTCGGGCGCCTGGGCCGCGGTGTCGGCGGCCGCATCCCGGACGATCGTGTGGAGGTCGAGCGGACCGATCTCCGCTCGCCGCTGCTCGTCGAGGCGGGCGAGGACGACGAGGTCGTCGACGAGCACGCCCATGCGCTTGGCCTCCGACTCCATCCGCTCCATCGCCTGGGCGACATCCTCGGGCCTGGTGATCGCACCCTGCCGGTAGAGCTCGGCGTAGCCGCGGATCGTGACCAAGGGCGTCCGGAGCTCGTGCGAGGCGTCGGAGACGAACTGGCGGATCCGCTTCTCCGAGCGGGTCTGCCCGTCGAAGGAGTCCTCGATGCGTCCGAGCATCGTGTTGAGAGCCGCCGACAGCCGCCCGAGCTCGGTGTTGCGGGGGAAGCTCGGGACACGCTGGCTGAGATCGCCGGCGGCGATGCGCGAGGCCGTCTTCTCGATGTCGCGCAGCGGGCGGAACGTATTGTTGATCGCCCAGTAGCCGACGCCCGCGACCATCGCCAGGGCCATGAGCCCGATGCCGATCATCGTGTTGCGGGCGCGTTCGTTGATGTTGTCGATCTCGCGGTCGAAGGGCACCGCGATCGACACGAGGATGTCGGTGTTCTGCACCTTCATCGCCCGTGCCCGCCACTGGGACTGGGTGCCGCTGACCGTGAACGGGGCGCCGGAGAGCTCGTAGACCTTGGCCTCGTTGACATGGGGGAGGACCGGCCGATTGTTCGGCTCGGGAGCGACCGGGTCCCTGATCGGATCCCCGTCGGAGTCGTAGAACTGGACGTAGAACCCGCCGGGCAGGAGATCCTGGAGCTCGTCCCAGGAATTCGGGTCGATCGTCGTCTCCGCCGACTCCGAGTCATCCGTCGACTGCAGCTCGGCCGGCTGGAAGACCTCCTGGTACGCCTGCTTCGCCAAGGTCTCCGAGGCGGAGATGAGCCGCTCGTCGGTGCGCTCGATGAGGCTGTCGCGGAGGTTCTCGAGCACCCACGCGCTCGTGCCGGAGAGCACGAGCAGCATGAGCAGCATCATGATGGCCAGCAGTTTGGTGGTCAGCGACCACTCTTCCCAGAAGCTGGGCGAGCTGGGACGGGATTCTCTTGCCACGTGGGTAATGTACCGCCTGCGGTTGGACGACTACTTGGACTCGGGTGTGCGCAGCATGTAACCGACTCCGCGCTTGGTCTGAATCATCGGCGTCCACTCCATCTCGATCGGGTGACCGGCGGCATCGGTCTCGGGAGTGACGTCGATCTTGCGGCGCAGGTAGGAGATGTAGGACTCGACGATGCCGGTGTCCCCGCCGAAGTCGTACTCCCAGACGTGGTCGAGGATCTGCGACTTCGACAGCACCCGGTTGGCGTTGAGCATGAGGTAGCGCAGCAGCTTGAACTCGGTGGGGGAGAGGTCGATGAGGATGCCGGAGCGGCGGACCTCATGGGTGTCGTCATCGAGTTCGAGGTCACCGGCGACGATGACGGCGTTCTCCTCGTCCTCGAGGCTGCGGGTGCGGCGGAGGACGGCGCGGATGCGGGCGACGACCTCTTCGAGGCTGAAGGGCTTGGTCACGTAGTCGTCGCCGCCGACCGTCAGGCCCGTGATCTTGTCCGAGGTGTCATCGCGGGCGGTGAGGAAGACGACGGGGGCGTTCATGCCGATCTGGCGCAGCCGACGGGTGACGGTGAATCCGTCCATGTCGGGCAGCATGACGTCGAGGACGAGGAGATCGGGGTTGGTCTGCTCGGCGAGGCGGAGCGCCTCGGCGCCGTTGGCCGCGGAGACGACGTCGAATCCGGCGAAGCGCAGGCTGGTCGAGAGAAGTTCGCGGATGTTGGGCTCATCGTCGACAACGAGCAGGGTGGCTTCGATGTCGGTATCGTTCTGTGTGCTCATGACCCCAGTCTGGTCCCGGAGTCTGAGAGTTACTTGGCTTTCACCTGAATGCGAATGTGATCGGCGTCACTGAAAATTTCCCGGAGAATCCGATTCCGGTCACCTCGACGCTCACCACTCTCAGGAATCGAGTGGCGAATTGAGGACTGTTTCAGCCGGCATGCAATCGCTTCACAGGTTCGACGGCCGCCGGGGTCGACGTCACCGGTTGCGGGGATCGGTGTCGCCGGTCGTCGTGGGCAGTGTCGCCGGCGGGTGAATGCGGGCCGTCGTGAGTCTATGAGCCCTGGCGGGCGCGGAAGGCCGCGACGTGCGTGCGATTCGCGCAGTTGCCGGTGTCGCAGAACCGCTTCGAACGGTTGCGGCTGAAGTCGGCGAGGTAGGCGCTGCAGTCCTCGGCGGCGCAGCGGCCGAGGCGATCGAGCTCTCCGGCGCGGATGAGGTCGATGAGCACGAGGGCGACGTCGGCGGCGACCCGGTCGGACAGGCTCGCCGAGGCGCCCACGGCATGGAGGTGCCAGTCCCAGTCGTCGTGGCGCACGAGCTGGGGCAGCGCAGCGGTCTCGGTGAGTGTGAGGTTCGCCGCATTCGCGACCTCCTCCTCCATCGCCTCGGCGGCGGTGTCGAGGGCCCGGGCGAAGCGGGCGCGCAGTCGCCGGGTCGCCGCGACATCGGCGTCCGTGGCCTCCAGCGGTCCGGAGAAGTCGTGCCGTGCCGCGAAATCACGGAGCTGAGCGCTCGTCGTCAGGGTGTCGGGCGCCCCGGCGTCGTCGCCGGCGGAGTTGAGCAGGTCGACGAGCATGAGCAGGTTCGAGCGGACATCGTGGGCGAAGGTCATGATGACTCCATTGTGACACGGCCCGTAAGGAGCAAAACGCATTTGACTCATTTCATCCTCCCGGGAAATACTGTCAGGGAGCCTGCGACGCACGGTCTTCCCGCACCCTGGGGGCTCAGACCGCTGCCGTCCGGCCGCGAGTGCGCAGCGCGTCGCGCACCCAGCACGCCACACCGCCGAGCACGTCCCGCACCGGACGCGCCACGTCCCACAGCCAGGAGGTCAGGAATGAATCGCGCCGTCGTCATGGGGTTCCTCCTCACCCTCGCCTCCGCATTCTTCTTCGCGGTGTCGGGACCGATCGCGAAGACGATGTACGCGATCGGCTGGAACCCGGGCTCGGTCGTGCTCATCCGCCTCACCGGGTCGGCGCTGCTCCTGCTCATCCCCAGCCTCATCGCCCTGCGCGGCCGATGGGACGAGGTCCGCCGGCACTGGAAGACCGTCGCCACCTACGGACTGGTCTCGATGGCCGGGGTCCAGGGCTTCTACTTCATGGCCGTCGAGCACCTGACCGTGGCGGTGGCGCTGTTGCTCGAGATGACGGCCCCGATGCTCATCGTGTTCTGGATCTGGGCCCGGACGCGGACGCGCCCGGCGACCGTGACCTTCATCGGAGTCGTCGTGTCGATGATCGGACTCGTGCTCATCCTCGACCTGCGCAACTCCTCCATCAGCCTGTTCGGGGTGCTCATGGCGTTGGCCGCGGCGGTATGCCTGGCCAGCTACTTCCTCGTTTCGGCGAAGGAGTCGATCAATGTGCCCCCGGTCGCCCTGACCGGACTCGGAATGGGCGTGGGCGCCCTCGTCATGGGCATCGTCGTCCTCGCCGGCGTCATGCCCGGGCGGATCGTCACCGCCGACGTCGACTTCGGGGGACGCAGCGTCTCGTGGATCCTGCCGATGGCGATGATCGTCCTCTTCACCGTCGGTGCCTACATCACCGGCATCGTCGGACTGCGCTACATCGGCGCGACCGTCGGCTCGTTCGTCAACCTCATCGAGGTCCCGTTCTCCGTCATCGCGGCCTGGCTGCTCCTCGCCGAGATGCCGGCGCCGATCCAGCTCTTCGGAGGCGTGTTCATCCTCGGCGGGGTCGGGTTCATCAAGTGGGGCGAGGCCCGGCTGGCCCGCCGGGTGGCCAGGCGCGAGGTGCTCGCGCTCTCGGAGCCGGAGCCCGCCCTGCTCGCCCGCGACTGAACCCCGCGACGCTGACGTGATGCGAAGGGACAAATTCGACGTGGCGCCGCATCGAATTTGTCCCTTCGCATCACGTGAGGGTGCCGGCGCTCAGCGCATCTCGATGTCGTAGCTGTAGCCCTGCTCGGTGAGGAACCGGCGGCGCTGAGCGGCGAAGTGCTCGTCGACGGTGTCGGCGGCGACGACGGTGTAGAAGGTCGCGGAACCGGCATCGGCCTTGGGCCGCAGGATCCGCCCGAGCCGCTGAGCCTCCTCCTGCCGGGACCCGAACGCGCCGGAGACCTGGATCGCCACCGAGGCGGCGGGCAGGTCGACGGAGAAGTTCGCGACCTTCGACACGACGAGCACCCGCAGATCACCAGACCGGAAGTCGCGGAAGAGCTCCTGACGCCGCGACTCCGGGGTCTGACCGGTGAGCACGGGTGCCCCGAGCACGTCCCCGACCTCCTCGAGCTGATCGAGGTACTGGCCGATGACGAGGATCTGGGCGTCGGGGTGGTCGGCGACGAGCTGGCTGACGATCGGCAGCTTCGCATCCGAGGTCGCGGCCAGCCGGTAGCGGTCCTCGCCGTCGGCCCGGGCGTACGCCGTCCGCGTGCCCCCGTCGAGGCGGACCCGGACCTCATGGCAGTTCGCCGTGGCGATGAATCCCTGCCGCTCGAGCTCCTTCCACGGCACCTCGTACTGCTTGGGCCCGATGAGGGAGAACACCTCGTCCTCGCGTCCGTCCTCCCGGACGAGGGTTGCGGTCAGCCCGAGTCGGCGCCGGGCCTGGAGGCTGGCCGTGAGCCGGAAGATCGGTGCGGGCAGCAGATGGACCTCGTCGTAGATGACGAGCCCCCAGTCCTTGGCGTCGAGGAGCTCGAGATGCAGGTAGGAGCCCTTCCGGCGGGTCGTGAGCACCTGGTACGTGGCGATCGTGATCGGCCGGATCTCCTTCGTCGATCCCGAGTACTCGCCGATCTCGTCCTCGGTCAGGGTCGTGCGGGCGAGGATCTCGTCCTTCCACTGCTGGGCCGACACCGAGTTCGTCACGAGGATCAGCGTCGTCGTCTGCACGCGGGACATCGTCGCCACCCCGACGATCGTCTTCCCCGCCCCGCAGGGGAGGACGACGACGCCCGACTCTCCGGTGAGGGACGTCTCGATCGCCTCCCGCTGGTAGTCGCGCAGGTGCCAGGCCCCGCCGTGGGCGTCGTCGCTGAGCTCGATCTCATGGGCCTCGCCGTCGACGTAGCCGGCATGGTCGGAGACCGGATGGCCGAGGGTGAGCAGGGCGTGCTTGAGCTCGCCGCGCTCCGAGGGGTGGACGAGCACGGAGTCGGCGTCGAGACGGCGGCCGAACTTCCCGACGAGGTCGGGCTGGCCGACCAGCTCATCGAGCAGGTCGGGTTCGGTCGAGGTCAGCGTGAGGCCGTGGATCGGATGGTCGATGAGGGTGAGGACCCCGAAGCGGTCCATGATGTCGACGATGTCGACGAGCAGTTCGTGGGGGACGGGGTACTTGGCGAATTCGAGGAGGACGTCGACGACGGATTCCGCGTCGTGGCCGCTGGCCCGGGCATTCCACAGTCCCAGCGGGGTGATCGTGTAGGTGTGGATGTATTCGGGGGTCCGCGAGAGCTGCGCGAACGGGGCGATCGCCACCGCCGCCTCGACGGCCAGGGGGTGCCCCGACTCCAACAGCACGGTCCGGTCGGACTGCACGATCAAGGGACCGTTCATCTCTCTCCTGATTCCCCTCTCCCCGAGGTGTCTTTGCGACGCCGAGGCGGTGCGCGCGTTCCGCGTCATCCGCGGTCATGCCGGGACCGTCCCGATCTCCGCCGAAGTCAACGCACGAGGAGCGCCGATTGTTCCGCGGGGCCGATCCGGCGGCCGGGTGCCTCCGGAGCATTTCCCGAATGTCCTACGCATAGCGCCATGTCGTCGTGCTGCACCGCGCGGTTGTCCTGCCAAGTGTAGGGAGTGCGGGGTGAACGGGATGGAGTTCGCGGACCGGCAGGGAGTGCGGGGCGGACAGGGTGGGGCGGATTCGCGTGGGTCAGGCGCTCGCCTCGGCGAGTTCGACGCTGACGATCCGCGCGATCGACAGGGACGCCTCGGCGCCGGTCGTCGTCACCCGACCGCGGACGCGACCCCCGTTGACAGTCGCCGGGAGCATCTCGATGACCCGCTCCTGCCCGTGCGAGTCGGCGAGCCGGATCCGCACCATCTGCCCCTGGGTCGCGGCCTCGCGGAGGCGGTCCATGTGTCCCAGCGGCTCCTCGGTGTGCGCCCTCGTCCGGCGGGAGTCCGGGGAGCGCAGGATCCGGATGTACTCGCCGAGGTCGGCGTCCGTGACGCGCGCACGCCGGCGCACGTGGACCTCCGGTTCGCTCGCGGTGATCACCGAGCGCCGGCGCGGCGCGCCCTCGGGGGCGTGGAGGAGGGCATGGTGGTCGGCGGACTCGAGCAGATGCATCGTGCGCTCGGGCCCGATCTGGCTGACCGCGACGGTGGGCGCGAGTCGCTCGAGTGCCGCGGGGAGCATGAGCGGATCGGAGAGGATGACGTCGAGGTCGACGGGGTCGTCGACGACGAGCACCGCGCGGGCGCCGGCGACGCGGACCCGGTGCAGGCGGGCCGCCGTGTTCGTGATGAGGAACTCGAGCGTCGAGGGCAGCGCCTCGGCGCTGATCTCCGCGAGTTCGGCGAGCGCGTCGTGCGGGTCGACGCCCGACTGCAGGCTGGCCTCGACGGTGTCCGCGTCGATGCGATAGACCGTCCCCTGGCCGCGCGCCTCGACGACGGCGTACCTCCTCAGGATGTGATGGACGCGCGGCTGGATGGGGCCGGTGGCGACGGCGGTGAGATCGGACTGGATGAGCACGGAGTCGACCTCCTCGACGAGTCCGTCGCGCACGGCCGCGGTCACCTCGGCGGTGACCTGAAGGCGGTCGAGGCTGAAGCCCAGGGGCGCGATCGAGGGATCCTCTCCGATCTCCTCGTCCATCGCCCGGGTCACACCGGCGGCGAGCATCGCACCGAACCGGCTCGGGCCGAAGCGGTCAGGGCTCTTGAGCGGAGTGGTCGCCAATCCGAGGGTGACGGCCGTCCGGAGCACCTGCTCGGTGATCCGGAACTCGTGGGCGGGGATGAGCGGATGCCGGTCGAGGACCTGGGCGTGGATCCAGGCTGCGGACCGGGAGGATCCGAGCCCGATGTCGTGGAGGACCTCGAGCACGGTCAGGCGCAGCAGCGGCATCGCGGGCACCGACTGCGCGAATCCTTTGAACAGGGCCTTCTTCGGCGTCGCGAGGACCGTGAGCCGTTCATTGGCGCTCGAGCCGGCGATGAGCTGGGTGACGTCCTGGGACTCGCGCAGCCAGGTCGTGACCAGCCGGGCCCACAGCTCGCCGCGATCGCCTTCGAGTGCCTCGGCGGCGGTGTCGGCGGCGGTCCACTGCGGGTCGAGCGGGTCGTCGAGGACGCCGATGAGGCGAAGCGACTTCGCCGCCAGCAGCAGGGTGATCGTCTGCTCGAGTCCGAGGTCGATCGTCCGCGCGAGCCGAGAGACATCGCGTTTGGAGATTCCTCCGCTGGTCAGGCGGGAAACGGGGGAGGCGGCGAGCTCGTCGACGAGTCCGCGCAGGGAGGAGATCACCTCGGCGACGGCAGCCTGTTCGCCGTTGTGGATGAGGGACTGCGGGATCGCCTCCGCGGTGTCGTCGACCCCTCGCGCAGGGGACCGCCATGGATGGGCGCGGACCGATTCCGCCGCCGAGGTGGGCAGGAGGGTGATCGCCTCCGACTGGATCCGCCACACGGGGTGGGCGGCGAGCGCGGAGCGGTCCGCAGCGGGAGTGGTGCGGGAGGGCATCCCGTCGGGGGACGGGGACGGTGCAGCCGACCCGGTGGGGGAGTCCACCTCGGCCGGGGCGACGGCGGGAGAGAGCACCTCGGCGGAGGACGGGGACTCGGAGCTCGGCCACGCGAGTCCGAGGTCGCGCAGGCGGGGGAGGACCGCCTCGGCGAGGGCGGCGTCGATATGGGAATTCTCACTCACCGCGATGTCGGACGAGGTGCGGGCGGCGGTGGCCAGGGCGATGGCGACGTCGAGCTCGGCGGCGCGCAGTGCCTCGATGCCGCGGGAGACCCCGATGCGCGAGGACGCGGCGGCGGCCAGGGCCGCGATGGTCGGCGCCTCGGGACGGAGGAGATCGCGGCGGGTCCTGACGAAGGACTCGAAATCGGGCTCGGGGCACTGGGCCAGCCACGTGCTGAAGGTCATGGGCATCGGGCCCAGTTTATCCTGCGGGGTACAATGGAGCGGTCGAAATGATGAGGATCTCGGGAAGGATGAGCATTGTCTGCCAAGCGCGTCGACACCACCATCATCGTCGTGGCCGTTGCCGCCTCCGTGCTCGGGGCAGCCGGGCTCATCGGCGTTCTGGGACAGGCGTGGATGGGCCGCACTCCCTCGCACGTGCTCACCTATCTGCCGATGGTGCTCCTGCCGATCTCGTTCGCTCTGGCGGCGGTGGCCATGATCCGGGCGATCCTGCGACGTCGCGGGGCCGTGGCCGGCGGGTCCGAGAGCCTCGGGACCGGGAGCCTCGAGACCGGGGTGAGCCGAACCTGAGACCACACGCCGACTGAAGCACGGCCACGTCTCGGCCCTCGGGGTCCGAGGCGTCGTGGTGAGAGCAGCGGTGGAGCAGGCGCGTGAACCGAGCCGGGTCCTGCGGCGAGAACCCGACAGGAGCGCACCGGCCCTCGTCAGCCCTCACATCCCTGCGGCGCCGGTCGCCCACGCGAGAGCGCACGGGCAGAACCGCCCGGAACGGGCGGGCGCGGGGCGCAGGGAGCAGGACCCCACGACGACTCCGCCGGCAGCCGGACCCTTCGCCCTGCTGAGTGGCCACCCTGAGAGGCGGGCGGGATCCAGGCTGATTCCACGCGAACCGGCCTGCGTTCCACGCCGAATGCGCCGCGGGAGGACACGACTGCTCCGCACCGGCCTCCACCGGGACGCGGTCACCCCCGAGCGTCCGATCCACCGGGATCACCGCGACACCGAGACACACCGACCGACTGACACACCGACCGGCACCGCGCGCGGGCCGGCACAACGACCAGCAACCACAGAGAGGACACCATGCCAACCGGACGCGTGAAATGGTTCGATGCCGACAAGGGCTACGGCTTCGTCGTCGCCGAGGACGGCGCGCAGGCCTTCCTGCACTCCTCGGTCCTGCCCGAGGGAGTCGAGGTGACCAAGGGGACCCGGCTCGAGTACGACGTCGTCGACTCCCGGCGCGGCGCGCAGGTGCTCAAGGCGAGGCCGCTGACCACCCCGGCGAAGGTCGCCAAAGTCCGGAGGCGACCGGCGGAGGACATGGCGGTTATGGTGGAAGATGTCATCAAAGTCCTCGATGACCTCAGCAACGGATTGCAGCACGGCCGCTACCCGGACCCGAGCCACGGGAACAAGGTCGCGGCCCTGCTGCGGGCAATCGCAGACGATTTGGAGTCCTGATGTCATCACTGTTCCGCGACTGGTTGGCCGGCCTCGGGGCCGGTGCGACCGAGAGCGCACGCCCCGAGGCGGATGCGAACCAGACCGCGCCCGACGAGGCCGCTGTGAGTGAGCCCGCGCCAGCTGTGAGTGAGCCCGCGCCAGCCGAGGCTGCACCCGCCGACGCTGCCCCGGAATCGGCCACGACCGAGCCCGCCCAGGCACCCGCTCCGCGTGCGCGCACGCAGAGGTCCGCGGCCGAGAAGGTCGTCCTCGACGCCCAGCTCGCCGCGGCGATCGACGTCGCCCGCAATGCCATCGCCGAGGTGGCCGGCAGCTCCGTCATCGGCGAGCACCTCGACGCCGTGGCCGAGGGCACCCGTCTCGTCACGCACTACTTCGTGTGCACCGATCCGGCCTATCGGGGCTGGCGCTGGGTCGCGGTGCTCGCCCGGGCACCGCGGTCGAAGAAGGTCACGGTCTGCGAGACCGCCCTGCTGCCCGGCCCCGACGCCCTCGTCGCCCCGGAGTGGGTGCCGTGGGAGCAGCGGGTCGAGCCCGGTGACCTCACGCCCAAGGACACGCTGCCGAAGATCGAGGACGACCCGTACCTGCAGCCCGGATTCGGGCAGGTCGAGGAGACCTCCGACGGCAACATCGACGAGATCCCGAACTTCGAGTTCGGGCTCGGACGCCGACGCGTGCTCTCGCCCGAGGGGATCTCCGCGGCGGCAGGTCGCTGGGCGGAGTCGGAGACCGGAGCCGACAGCGAATTCGCGGCGCGCGCCTCGGCGCACTGCTCCACCTGCGGGTACCTGATGCCGATGGCGGGATCGCTGCGGCAGAAGTTCGGGGTCTGCGCTGGGCCTCTCTCTCCGTTCGACGGTCGGGTCGTCGCCCTCGACTTCGGCTGCGGGGCGCACTCGGAGACGGACGTCAAACGGCCCGCCGCCGCGCCCCCCGAAGCCGTCGTCGACGACTACGCAGGCGAACTCGAGTTCCAGGAGGGCTGAACCACCCGATGGCGCACACGTTCCGGTCGCTGGTCGAACCGAACTACCGCAAGTGGTTCGCCGGCGCCCTGATCTCCAACACCGGGACGTGGATGCAGAGGACGGCGCAGGACTGGATCGTCCTGACGTCGCTGACGGACAACAACGCGAGCGCGCTGGGCGTGACCATGGCACTCCAGATGGGCCCGCAGCTCGTCATGTTCCCGTTCGCGGGGGCACTCGCCGATCGGTTCTCGAAACGTCGGCTGCTCATGGTCACCCAGGCGCTCCTGGGCACGGTGGGCCTCATCCTCTTCGCGCTCGTCGTCACCGACCTCCTCGTGCTCTGGCACGTGTACGTGCTCGCACTCGTCCTCGGTGTGCTCGCGACCCTCGACAACCCCGCCCGGCAGGCCTTCGTGTCCGAGCTCGTGGGGGAGACGCTCCTGCCCAACGCCGTCAGCCTCAACTCCGCGTCGTTCAACGGCGCTCGGATGATCGGCCCTGGCGTGGCCGGAGTGCTCACGGCCGTCGTGGGAGCGGGCCCCGTGTTCCTCGTCAGCGGCCTCGGGTTCGCCGCGACCCTGTTCGTGCTCATCCGCCTCGACCGCTCCCGCCTCCACCCCTCCGGTCGCCGAGGCGGCGGCGGAGTCCTCGGCGGCTTCCGCTATCTGCGGCAGCGGCCCGACATCGTGATCGTCCTGACAGTGCTGTTCCTCGTCGCGACCTTCGGATTCAACTTCAACATCTACACGGCGACGATGGCGCACGTCGAGTTCGGCAAGGACGCGAGCGGATTCGGACTGCTCAACTCGATCATGGCGATCGGATCCGTCGCCGGAGCGCTCGCCTCGGCGAAGCGGGAGAAGCCCCGGCTGCGCTTCATCTTCGGTGCTGCCGGAGGATTCGGCCTGGCCGTGGGCGCGGCGTCGCTGATCACCGACTACGTCCTGTTCGCCGCCTCCCTGGTGCTCGTGGGATTCGCCTCGCTGACGATGATGACCTCGGCGAATGCCTATGTGCAGACGACGACACCGGCGAACTACCGCGGGCGGGTGATGGCGATCTACGCCGCGGTGGTCATGGGAGGAACGCCGATCGGCGCCCCTCTGGCCGGGTGGGTGGCCGACAGCTTCGGCCCTCGGATGGCGATGGTCGTGGGGGCGAGCGCCGGGTTCGTCGCCTTCGCCGTCGGCCTCGTCTGGATGATCGTCGCGAAGAACCTGCGCCTGGTCCACGACCCGGCCTCCCGGATCCGCCTGCACCTCAGCTACGAAGGCCGTCCGTGAGGGGACGGGCCGGTTCGGGGCGGACAGTCACGACCGCGAGCGACCTCGGGCCGACGCGTTACGATTCGTCTACAGTGGATCCTGACCGCATGGAATCCGACGGCCCGAATCCTCGGTGTCCCCACGGACTCCGGATGCAGAATGCTCCCGGCGGGAGGAACGGTTCCCGCACCAGGGCGGGCAACGGCTGCACGATCAGAACGGACGCGCTTTGAGCACAGACATCCTCACCACGGTCCTGACAGGACTGGCGGTCCTCGTCGGCTGCGTCGGCATCGTCGTGCCCGTGCTGCCCGGCTCCATCCTCATCGGCCTCGCCGTCCTCGTCTGGGCGATCGTCATCGGGGGGACGTCGGCATGGATCGTCTTCGCGATCGTCGCCGTCCTCGTGGCAGCGGGGATGAGCGCCTCACTGGTGCTCACCGGCAGGAAGCTCAAGGCGATGGCCGTGCCCAACTCCTCGGTGCTCCTGGCCGGTGTGCTCGGAATCGTCGGGTTCTTCGTCATCCCCGTCGTCGGCCTGCCGGTCGGATTCGTCGCCGGACTGTGGTTCGCCGAGGCGATGCGCCTGGGCAATGCCAAGGACGCGTGGGACTCGAGCTGGGAATCGCTCAAGGCGATCGGGATCGGCACGGTGATCGAGTTCGCCCTCGCGCTGCTCGCGACGATCGCCTTCGGCATCGGGGTGCTCACCCGCTTCCTCTGAGCCCCATGTCCCCTGGGCCCCACGTCCCCTGAGCCCGGTGCCGGCCGGGTCGGTGGTCCGACCCCGCTGCGGAGCGTCAGCTCAGGGCGTCGATGACGAAGTCGAGGCAGTCCAGCAGCGCCTTGACGTCGGCGGGGTCGACCGAGACGAAGGTCGCGATCCGCAGCTGATTGCGGCCGAGCTTGCGGTACGGCTCGATGTCGACGACCCCGTTGGCCCGCAGCACCGAGGCGACCAGGCCGGCGTCGACGGACTCGTCGAAGTCGATCGTGGCGACGACCGAGGAGCGGTCCTCGGGCGAGGCGACGTAGGGGCGAGCCACGTCGCAGGCCTCGGCCCAGTCGTAGACGAGTCCCGAGGACTCCCTGGTGCGCGCGACCGCCCACTCGAGTCCGCCGTTGCCGTTGATCCAGTCGATCTGCTCGGCGAGCAGCAGGAGCGTCGCCACCGCGGGAGTGTTGTACGTCTGGTTCTTCCGTGAGTTCTCGACCGCCGTGACGAGGTCGAGGGAGGCGGGGATCCAACGGCCCGACTCCTTGATCTCCTGGGCCCGGGCGATCGCCTTGGGCGACATGATCGCCACCCACAGTCCGCCGTCCGACCCCATGTTCTTCTGCGGAGCGAAGTAGTAGACATCGGTCTCCCGGATGTCGACCGGAAGACCGCCGGCCCCGGATGTGGCGTCGATGACGACGAGGGCATCGTCGTCGATGCTCTCGGGACGGGCGATCCGGGTGGCGACGCCGGTGGAGGTCTCGTTGTGCGGCCACGCGTAGACGTCGGCGGACGGCTCCGCGTCGGCATCCGCGGCGAAGGCAGCCGGGCTGGGCACGGCAGCGGTGCCCGGTTCGGCCCTGAGGATGAGTGACTCCTCGAGGTGCGGGGCGGTGTTCGTCGCCGTGGCGAACTTCTGGCCGAACTCCCCGAAGGCGGCGTGGGCGGCGCGCTCGCGCACGAGGCCGAAGACGGCGACATCCCAGAAGACCGTGGACCCGCCGTTGCCGAGCACCACCTCGTAGCCGGAGGGAAGGTCGAACAGCTCGGCGAGGCCGGAGCGGATCCGTCCCACGAGGTCCTTGACCGGGGCCTGCCGATGGCTCGTGCCCAGCACGGAGTCGGCGGCCGCGCTCACGGCCTCGACCTGGGCGCGGCGGATGCGCGCCGGTCCCGACCCGAAGCGGCCGTCGGTGGGCAGGAGTTCACGGGGGATCGTCAGATTCGTCGCAGTCACGCTCGACATTCTACGGTGCCCCCGGCCACCTCCGCCCGCATGGTTCACCCCCGCCCGCGCACCTTCGCCACGCCCACCGCCACCCGCAGCGTCCACCCCACTGGACCCCGTGTGTCGGTGCGCCGCCGTAGAGTGAAGGCATGAGTGAGCCCGTCGACCGACTGCCGCAGACCCGCCTGTCCTATGAATCGCCCGCCTTCGACGACCCCGGCACCGAACCGCTCGCCCTGTTCAGGCAGTGGTACGACGAGGCCGCCGAGCACCTCCGCGAACCCAACGCCATGACCGTCTCGACGCTCGATGAGTGGGGGCCGAGTGCCCGGATCGTCCTCCTCAAGGGTGTCGACGAGGCCGGTTTCGTCTTCTTCACCGACTACGACTCCGCGAAGGGCTCTCAGCTGCGCGCCGACCCCCGGGTGGCCCTGAGCTTCCCCTGGCACGACATGGAACGGCAGGTCCGGGTCCGCGGCCTCGCCGAGGTGGTCGACCCGTCCGAATCCGACGCCTACTTCGCTCAGCGTCCCCGCGGCTCCCAGATCGCGGCCACCGTGTCGCAGCAGTCGCGCCCCGTTGCCGACCGCGCGCGGATGCAGACCGAGTACGATGCCGCCGCTGCCGAGCTCGAAGGACGCGCCGTGCCGCGGCCGGAGCATTGGGGCGGCTTCCGGGTGCGTGCCTTCGAGATCGAGTTCTGGCAGGGCAGGCGGAATCGCTTCCACGACCGCTGGGTCTTCCGCCGCAGCGACGGCAGCCACGAGCCGGCGGCCCTGTCTCAGGCATCGGCCTGGACCCCGGCCCGCCTCTACCCCTGAGTAGTCTTGAGCCACCGGACGAAGGAGTGACATGACCCAGACCTCTCAGACCACAGCGGGACCGCAGTTCGGTCCCGATGCGGTGTTCGACAACCTCATCGGCGGCACGCGTCGCGGTTCCGAGGACCGCACCCTCAACCGCAATCCCTCCGACCCCGCCGATGTCCTCGGACGCTTCGCACGCGCCGACGAGGCCGCCGTGCGCGATGCGATCGCCGCTGCCCGTGCGGCGGCACCGGCGTGGGCCGACTTCCCGGCCCAGCAGCGCTTCACGATCCTCGACACCGCGGGCACCCGTATCGCCGAGCGCGCCGACGACCTCGCCGACCTGCTGGCCAGGGAGGAGGGCAAGCAGCTCACCGAGGCTCGCGGGGAGGTCCTCCGTGCGGCGCAGATCCTCAAGTTCTTCGCCGGCGAGACGATCCGCAACACCGGGGAGATCATCGAGTCGGTCCGTCCCGGCCTCGTCGCGGAGATGACCCATGAGCCGATCGGGGTCGTCGGCGTCATCACCCCCTGGAACTTCCCCATCGCCATCCCTGCCTGGAAGATCGCCCCGGCGCTCGCCTATGGCAACACCGTCGTGTTCAAGCCCGCCGAGCTGGTCCCGGGCAGCGCCTACGCCCTGGTCGACATCCTCGTCGAGGCGGGCCTTCCCGACGGTGTGCTCAATCTCGTCATGGGTCCGGGGCGGGTCGTCGGCGAGGTGCTCACCGGCTCCGCCGGGGTCGACGCGATCACCTTCACCGGTTCGGCGGCCGTGGGGCAGGGGGTCATCGCCGCAGCCGGCTCCGCGGGCATCCGCGTGCAGTGCGAGATGGGCGGGAAGAACCCGCTCGTCGTACTCGGCGACGCCGACCTCGAGGCCGCCGCCGACGCCGCCGTCAACGGGGCCTTCTACTCCACCGGTCAGCGCTGCACCGCCTCGTCGAGGATCATCGTCACCAGCGACGTCCACGACGAGTTCGTCCGCCTGCTCAAGGAGAGGATGGTGCAGCTGCGCGTCGGGGACGCCCGGGCCGAGGGCACCGTGATCGGGCCCGTCGTGTCCGAGTCGCAGCTCGAGCAGGACCTGAGGTACATCGACACCGCCCGGGCGGAGGGCGGAGAGGTCACGGGCGGCGAACGCGTCGACGGGGGCACCGACGGCTACTTCCTCAGCCCGGCGCTCGTCACCGGGACGAAGCCCGGTCACACGATCAACAGGGAAGAGGTCTTCGGTCCGGTCGCCTCGGTGATCGAGGTGGCCGACTACGACGAGGCGCTGGCGGTGGCCAACGACACCGAGTTCGGGCTCTCCGCGGGCATCTTCACCTCGTCCCTGAAATACTCGAGCCACTTCAAGCGTTACGCCCAGGCAGGAATGGTCATGGTCAACGCACCGACCGCAGGAGTGGACTACCACGTGTCCTTCGGCGGCCGGAAGGGGTCGAGCTACGGACCGCGCGAGCAGGCCCGGGCCGCCCGCGAGTTCTACACGGTGCACAAGACCGCGTACGTCAACGCGGGTTGAGGGCGCCTCGGCCCACCGTGATCGACTGCACCTGACATGGGTCGGGCCGAGCCGCGATAGGATTGATGGCGAATCGCAATAGTCGCGAGATCTCGCGCGGCCCGACGAGGAGTCGCGCGACCGAACGGCTGTCATGCCTGGTCAGAACGACTGGAAGACGAAGAGTGGAGTGGCTGGTCCCAAGTGAACGACCTCATTGATACAACCGAGATGTACCTCAAGTCGATCATCGAACTCGAGGAACAGTCGATCGTGCCTCTGCGGGCCCGGATCGCCGAGCGCCTGGACCACTCGGGTCCCACCGTGTCGCAGACCGTGGCCCGGATGGAGCGAGACGGACTGCTGCACGTGAGCAACGACCGTCACCTGGAGCTGACGGCGGAGGGCCGGCGCATCGCCACCGAGGTGATGCGCAAGCACCGGTTGGCCGAACGCCTCCTCGCCGACGTCGTCGGGCTCGAGTGGGAGCTCGTCCACGACGAGGCCTGCCGATGGGAGCACGTGATGAGCGAGCAGGTCGAGCGCAAGCTGCTGAATCTGCTGCCCGAGATCTCCTCGGGTCCCTACGGGAACCCGATTCCCGGGCTGGATGTCATCGGCGGGGAGTCGAATCCGACCTCGGAGGTCATCGACCTCGCCACGGCGGTCGCCCGCGACGGCGCCACGAAGCTGCGCATCGCGTGGCTCGCCGAGCCGCTCCAGGTCGACATCCACCTGCTCCAGCAGTTCCAGGTCGCCGGCGTCCTGCCGGAGACCGACGTGGAGATCACCCGCAACGGCGAGTACAT
Organism: Brevibacterium sanguinis; assembly: GCF_003315415.1. Classification (GTDB taxonomy): domain Bacteria; phylum Actinomycetota; class Actinomycetes; order Actinomycetales; family Brevibacteriaceae; genus Brevibacterium; species Brevibacterium celere_A. The sequence goes on along the minus strand of NZ_QNSB01000004.1, from coordinate 105,828 downwards.
CACCGTCCATGTCCCCGGCGCCCCGGACGTCCTCGATCTGCCGCTCGACACGGCCTCGCACGTGTTCGCCTACAAGAACTGAGGGTACGGGAATGTGACGAGCGTTACATTCGTCATCGCATCGTGACAATCCGGTGATGAGGGAGGCCCGGGGGTGGGTGGGACCACCCCCGGGCCTCCCTCTGCATCACCCCGAATGTTACAGAGATATGAATCTCATTCATCCCACTTCACCTCTCTGACCGGCGGGTTTATGGAAAACCTCAGGGTCATCCCCCGGCCGTCGTGATGAAAACGTGACAATCGATCACTGATTGGTTACAGTTGTGAAGGTCGTCGCGCGAGTGACGACTTCGCAACGAGAACCGCACGCCGCGCTCGATGTGGACACCAAGGACCGAAAGCGGCGGTTGGAACTTCCAATAGGTGACGAGAGGGAAACGTGGCAACTAAGCAGCATGGCCGCCGCGCCGCAGAGGCCAAGGTCAAGACGCCTCTGACAGAACTGACCGAGATCCTCAACGCCAACTCCGCCGTCTTCGGACGTCGCGCGGCCGTCGTGGCCGCCAGCGGTGGACTGCTCACCGCAGCGGTCCTGCCCGCCGCGGGGCAGGGCGCCGACGAGAGCGTCGCCGTCTCCCAGGAGGCCGAGACCCAGGTCGAGTTCCAGAACCAGACGGCCACCGTCGTCGCCGATGCCAAGGCCGAGAAGAAGGACGAGAAGGCCTCGGCGTCCTTCAGCGCCGACATCCAGCCCGTCACCGCCAAGCCCGCTCCGGAGCCCGAGCCTGTCGAGCGTCCCGCATCCGTCTCCGACGATTCCTCGTCGGGCGACGAGAAGAAGAGCGACGACAAGGGCTCGACGTCCGATTCCGACGCCGGCTCGATCGACGGCTCGAAGGCCGAGCAGGTGCTCGGCTGGGCCGAGCGCGGTGTCGGTGTGCCCTACGTCTACGGCGGCACCACCCAGAGCGGCTGGGACTGCTCCGGCTACACCTCGTGGGTGTACGGCAAGGTCGGCGTCGATCTGCCCCGCACCTCGGGCGCGCAGAAGGCCGCCGGGAAGGTCGTCTCCAAGTCGGAGGCCAAGCCCGGCGATCTCATCTGGCACCCCGGACACGTCGGCATCTACGCCGGCAACGGAATGATGTACGACGCAGGGTCCCCGGGATCGGGCACCTCGAAGCGCAGCTACAGCTGGATGGGCAACGTCACCTTCATCCGCGTTCTCTGATCCTCCTTCCCGAAGCTCCCCGCCTCGCTCGACGGTCCTCGAGTGCGGCGGGGAGCTTCTGCGTTCCCCGGCTGTCCGGATGCGGGGAGCGTCTTCGTGAACGCGGGCCGAAATTTCGCTGAAACGACCCGTATGAATTCGATCACAGCACCATGTCGGCGTTACCCTTGAGAAGATTGAGTTCCTTGAGTGATGGGAAGACCCGATGGGACATGGTCGAATAGTCCGGATAACCGTTCCAGGCCCTGGCGCGGAGTACATATCTGCGTCCAGGTCCATGTTCGAGGCGTTGTGCTGCGGCACGGCGCCTTTTGCGTTCTCCGGGCGTTCGTCCGCGCCTGACTCCCTCTGCCCCGAAGCGGCCGCGCAGCCGGCCGGCGACCCGACGAGGAGGAGTGCGACATGAAGACCCTCGTGCTCAATGCGGGCTACGAACCGCTGTCCGTGGTCCCGTTCACCCGGGCCGTGGTGCTCGTGCTCGCCGGGAAGGCGACCGTGCTCGCCGCCGAGGACGCCCCGGTGCGATCCCAGCACGTCAGTCTCGACCAGCCCTCGGTCATCCTCCTCACCCGCTACGTCAAGCCTCCGCGGGACCGTCGGGTGTCGCTGTCGAGGCGCGGGGTGCTCCGCCGCGACGGCTACCGCTGCGCATATTGCGCGAAGCCCGCGAGCACCGTCGACCATGTCCTGCCGCGCTCGCGCGGGGGAGTCAACAGCTGGGAGAACCTCGTCGCCTGCTGCCGGGAGTGCAACAACCGGAAGGGGAACCGGACCCTGTCCGAGCTCGGCTGGAAGCTGGGCTTCCGTCCCCAGGAGCCGCGTGTCGGCCAGTTCTGGATGCGCGGGATCGACAAGCCGGTCGACCAGTGGAGGCCGTTCCTCGCCCTGGGCGACGCCGCCTGAGAGGGGTCGAGATCGTTGGCGAAGTGAGCCGTTTCGGTGTCCGCACCGTGACCCGTTCCGACGATCGATGTGACATGCTGGACGCACCCACTTCCGATCTGTTCTAGGGTGGAGGTCGGAAGGTTGCTTCGACACGAGGAGCTTGCGATGACCGAGCAGGACCGCACCCAGGACACCGGCACGGGCCCGGCAGTCGAGCCGGAGGCCGTGATCGTCGGCATCGATGGGTCTCCTCCCAGCCGCAACGCGCTGGCCTGGGCGATCAACGAGGCGAAGTCGCTCGGCAAGCCCATCCGCCTCGTCGGTGCGTACACGATTCCGAGCGTCGCCGCGGCCGCCATCGACGTCTCCTACGTCCCGATCGACGACTCGTCCATCCGGGCATCGGTGACGAACACGCTCAAGGAGGCCGCCGCCGAGGTGAAGGCCGCCGGGGTGCCCGTCGAGGCGGTCATCGAGATCGGCGACGCGGCCGGTGTGCTCATCGACGAATCGAAGACCGGGTGCCTGGCCGTCGTCGGCTCCCGCGGGCGAGGCGGTTTCGCCGGTCGCCTCCTCGGCACCGTCTCGAGCGCCCTGCCCGCTCACTCGAAGTGCCCCACCGTCGTCGTTCCCGCCTCCTGGCAGCCCGGCGTCCACAGGGACGCACATCCCACCTCGTCGCGGCCCATCAGGCACGACGGTGCCGAGGTACCCGAGCACGATCCCGACGCCGAGGCGATCGAGGGCCTGCGGTTCGACGGGAAGGTCGTCGTCGGCGTCGATTCCCTCGGTGCCGACTCCCCGGCGCTGTGGAAGGCTGCGCGGCTGGCGGTGCGCCGCGGCTCGCCGCTGCACATCGTCGCCGTCGTCACCACCACCGTCATCGGGCCGGAATGGCTGCCGAGCACGGCCGATCTCGAACGGCTGGTCAACGAGGCCGCCGACAAGCTCGTCGTCGCCAAGCAGCGACTCAAGGAGGAGTTCCCCGACCTCGACGTGACCTGGACCCTCTTCGACGGTCAGCCCGCCGAGGTGCTCGTCCGGGCCTCGGACACCGCCGAGGTGCTCGTCATCGGTTCGCGGGGCAGAGGCGGATTCGCCGGTCTCCTGCTCGGTTCGACCTCACAGTCGGTGCTGCCGTACTCCCAGTGCCCGACGATGGTCGTGCGGGTCGCCCGCGATCAGCACAGGCGCCGGCACGGGCAGACGGACGCCGAACCCGGACTCTGATCTCGGAGCGCTCGCAGCCCCATGGCGTCCTGGCACGCAGGTATCCCCGCCGCGTTGGCAGCGGCGTGCCTCGTCCTCGGCGGCTGCACCGCACCTCCCGCCCCGTCCCCGCATCCGCTGTCCGAGCCTGCCGACGGGGCCGTGAGGATGGCCGCTGTGGGCGACTCGATCACCGCCGCGGACAGCATCGACCTGGCCGGCGGGCGGCCCGGTCCCCGCTCCTGGGTGAGCCATGCCGTGGGGCCAGAGGTCGAATTCGTCGGCGGCTGGGCGGAATGGGGAGCGACGACCGAGCAGATGGCCCACGGTGTGCAGGGGCCTCTCGATGCCGACGTCCTCGTCATCCTCGCCGGAACGAACGACGCCGGCTGGGTCGGCCACGAGCGGATCGGCGCCAACCTCGACCGCATCGCCGAGGAGGCGGGAGTCGGCACGGTCGTGCTGTCCTCGGTGCCGCCGATCGATTCGGCGAGCAGGAGCGCAGTCGAGCTCAACGCCCACCTCGAGCGGTTCGCCGGCGAGCAGGGCTGGGTGTGGGTCGATGCGGCGGCGGCGCTGCGCGACGATGAGGGAGAGCGCTTCGCCCCGGGGATGAGCGACGACGGCGTCCATCCCACACAACAGGGGGCCCGCGTCCTCGGGGAGGCGATCGGCGAGGCCGTCGTCAGGGCCGCCGGACGGTGATGAGGAGTCCGGCGTCTGCCCTGGTCACTGCGCCCCCGGCGCGATTCGAACGCGCGACACCCGCTTTAGGAGAGCGGTGCTCTATCCCCTGAGCTACGGGGGCAGTCCGGTCGATCATCGACCTGATGCGGTTCGGGTGCCGGGCACCGTGTCCGAGACGGTCGGACCGCGCCGATTTCGAACCACGATCACCCAGTGTAGCGTAGAAGAAACCTCGATTGCCCACGGTGCGCCAGCACCCATTCGGCGATGATTCTCGTTAGGGTCGAACTGTGCCAGATTCCGTTGTTGACGAACAGAGCCCCGAGCTCGGCGAAGTCTATGCCGAGTGGAAAGAGCAGGCCGCCCACCTGGGTGGTCGCGACACCATGCTCCATTTCCGGGATTCGCGCGACGGCAGCATCGACCTCTCCGGTGCCCACCCCTCGGGTCTGGCCCAGCTGCTCGCCGGCCGGGCGACCCGGCTGTCGAGCCTGATCCGCGACCACGAGATCCTCGCCGACGCCCGCCGGCGCGCCCGCTCGATCCGCTCGAAGGCGGAACAGCTCGACAATGAGCGGGGCATCCGCACGGCCCACCTCGCGATCGGCTTCGCCTCGTGGACGGAGAAGGACTCCAAGTTCAAGTTCAACGCCCCAGTGGTCATGAGGCACATCACCCTGGTCCCGCGCGGCTCCCGGGTCGAGGACTTCGAGATCGTCCTCGGTGACGAGATCATGATCAATCCCGCCCTCGTCCACCACCTCGCCGAGGTGTACGACCTCACGGTGCCCGTCGACGACTGGGTCGACGCGACGGGAGGGCCGCACGGCTTCGACCCCGGCCCCGCGCTCGACCGCCTCCGCGACCTCGCACAGCCGGTTCCGGGACTGCGGATCAACCACCGCTTCGTCGTCTCCACCTTCGCCAACATCGTCACCCCCTTCACCTCCGACTATCTGCCGACCCAGCACCCCGTGCTCCGGGCGCTCGCCGGAGACGAGGAGGTCCGTCGCACGCTCGGCGGCCCCGCCTATGCGCCCAAGCCGGCGGTCGCCCGCGCGACCGGGTCGGGCCGCGCGGCAGACGACTCCGACGGGGAGACGGCCGGCAGCCCGGCAGCGGGTTCCGGCAGCCGGTCAGTCGCCACCGCGATCACCGGGACGGGAGCGAAGCCAGCGATCGAGAGCGTCGCCACGACCGACGACGCGGGCGTGGAGGATCAGGCATCTGCCGACGACCGTGTCGTCGCGACCGACGACGCCGGCGAGGATGCTGCCGCCACCGCTGACCGTGCGGCAACTGGGGATGTGGCCTCCGGCCAGGATTCGGCCGAGGGCGCGGACTCGTCCGCGGATTCACCCGAGGCTGCGTCCGCGGATTCGGCCGGCCCGCAGGACGCTGACGAGGACGATCCGGGGGAGCCCACGGTTCGCATCGACATCGCCGGGAACCGCACCGACGGCGACACCGCCCAGGCCGACAGCCGGGACGATCGCCCGGCCGCGAGCCCTGTCGCCGAGCGAAGTGATGCAGCGCAACCGAGCGGCCGCGCGCCCGAATCGAACGACGAGCTCGGGTCGAGCGACCCCGCACCCCAGTCGAACGACGCGGCCCAGTCGGACGACGCGCCCAAGTCGAACGACGCGGCCCAGTCGAACGACGCGGAGTCCCGGTCGACCGGTCCCGACTCGGACGAGGTCGTTCCCGCGGCCCTGCAGGAGCCGATCACGCCCCTGCCCGACCGCAGGCCGCAGGAGGAGTTCCTCGTCATCGACGTCGACGGCGACCAGCAGGCCGTCGTCGACGCCGCCGTGTCCGGACGGTCCGTCGTCGTCGACACCCCTCCCGGAACGGGTGCGACCCAGGTCGCCGTCGCCGTGGCTACGACGCTCGCCCACACCGGCAAGAGCGTCCTGTTCCTCGCGCAGAACTCCGACGCCCTCGACGACTTCTCCTCCCGCCTCGCCGAGGTGGGGCTCGGGGGATTCGCCGTCGACACCCGCGAGGACTCCGACCACATCCGGAAGCAGCTCATCGGCCTCATCGCCTCGGCGGAGAAGGCCGAACGCCCCGATCTGTCCCGGCTGCTCACCGAGCTCAACGACCAGCGGGAGACGCTGGCCGAGCACGTGCGCTCGCTGCACCGCAGGAGGAAGCCCTGGGACGTCTCCGTCTACGAGACGATGCAGCACCTCGCCGAGCTCACCTCGGGAGACGACGCTCCCCAGACCTCCGTGCGATTCGGCGACGAGATCCTCGGCGCGAGCGAGGACCACCGCAACTCCCTGCGGGCGAAGCTCGTCGAGCTGGCCGCCCTCGGCGCCTTCACCCTCGACGTCGAGGACACCGTGTGGTTCGGCGCCGACCTCAAGTCGGTCGAGGAGGCCGAGGCCGCCCGGACCGTCGCCGAACGACTCGGGCGCACGATCCCCGACCTCGTCGCGGCCGTCGAACCGGTCCTCGCGAAGGCGAAGCTCAATCCCCGCCGCAACCTCGACGACTGGTCCCGGGCGATCAAGGTGCTGCTGCGGGTGCGGACGACCCTCGACAGCTTCGCCCCTGATGTCTACGACCACCGTCTCGACGACCTCATCGCCGCCACCGGCTCACCGGAGTACCGCGCCGAGGTGGGCGTCGAGATGGGCATGCTCCATCGCAAGCGTCTGAAGAAGTCCGCGAAGGAGTTCCTCCGCCCCGGCGCCGACGTCGGCGATCTCCACGCCGCCCTCGTCGACGTCCGCGAGCAGCGTACGATCCTCGCCGACCTCGCCGGCCACGACGGGCGACCGACGATCCCGCGCGGGGTCCTCGAGGCCGACGAGATCCTCCAGGGGGTCGAGGCCGACGTCGCGAAGATCTCGCCCGTGCTCAGGACGACCCCGGACGGGGGAGACCTCGGCTCGATGCTCATCGAGGAGCTGCAGGCCAGGTGCGAGGCGATGGGTGCCGACACGGACAATCTCGCCGAGCTGCCCGAACGCTCCCGCCTCCAGCGTGAGCTCAGCGGCGAAGGACTCTCCGACCTGCTCACCGACCTGCGCCGGCGCAAGGTCGACACCGGCCTCGTCGGACCCGAGTTCGACCTCGCCTACTGGGCCTCGGTGCTCCAGACCATGGCGACCGAGGACCCGCAGGTGGGCCGGCACGACGGTGCCGCGCTCCACCAGGTGGCCGAAGGGTTCCGCGAGAACGACCGCGCCTATGTCGCCGCCGGAGCGCAGCGCCTGCGCTACAACCATGCCCAGTCGTGGAAGCACGGCATCGAGAACGACCCGATCTCCGCCGGCGTCATCAAGCAGGAGCTGCTCTCGCCGCACACCTCCGTCAAGCGGATGTCGACGAAGGCGCCCGAGCTGCTCACGACCCTGGCCCCGGTGTGGATGGCCAGCCCGTTCACCGTGCCCGAGCTCTTCTCCGCGCTGCCCCTCTTCGACGCGGTCATCATCGCCGACGCCGGTCGGCTCTCGATCCCCGACGTGGTGCCGACGATCACGCGCGCCCGGCAGATCATCTCCCTCGGTGACTCCCGGCTGCTCGGTCCGCGCCCGTTCACCGTCGCCGTCGACCGCTGGGGACCCGATGACAGCGAGCATCCGCCCTCGGTGCAGGACTGCCTCGGCGAGTTCCTGCCGCGGATGAATCTCTCGAACTCCTACCGGCTCTCACCCGTCGGACTCATCGACCTGGCGAACCGGCACTTCTACGACTCGACGATCACCACCCTGCCCACCGCCCACACCGGAGAGGGGTCGGGTCTCGAGTTCTCGTACGTCGCCGACGGCCGCGGGCCCACCGACATCGGCACCGGCCGGGTCGAGAGTCCCGACGCCGAGGTCAAACGCGTCGTCGAGCTCGTGCTCCGGCACGCGAGGACGAGATCGCGTGAGTCCCTCGCCGTCGTCGCCCTCACTCCCCACCACGCTCAGCGCGTCGCCACCGCGATCTCGCGGGCGATGAAGGACCTGCCCTACGTCGCGGCGTTCTTCAACGACGGGAGCAAGGAGCCGTTCGTCGTCACCGACTGCGAGCGCGTCCAGGGTATGTCCCGCGACGCCGTGATCTTCACGCTCGGCTACGGCCGGACCGTCCACGGACGAGTCATCCACGACCTCGGCGCGCTGTCGGGTCCCGACGGCGAACGGATCCTCGCCGCGACGATGACCCGGGCCAGGAAGCGGCTGACCGTGGTCTCGAGCATCGAGGCCGAGGACTTCGATCCGGCGAAACTCACCGGCGGAGCGGCGCTCCTGCCGCGACTGCTCGAGGAGATCGCCGCCGGCGGCGTCACCCAGCCCGGCCCCCACGGCGAGATCTACGACCCGCTGTTCAACGACATCGCCTCCCGGCTGCTGCAGCTGGGCGTCGTCGCCCACGAGCACTACAACGGGATCGACCTCGCCGTCGCGAACTCCGCCGAGGACGAGCACGGGATGATCATCGCCGTGTCCGGCGACGGCCCGCAGTACGCCTCGGTGCGCAGCATCCGCCAACGCGACAGGGTCGTGCCCGAGCAGCTCGAGCGCCGCGGCTGGCGGTTCATGCGCGTGTGGTCGACCGATGCCTTCGTCGACCCGCAGGCCGAGACCGAGAAGATCTACGACGTCTGGCGCCGGGCCGTGGAGAAGATGAGCCCGCAGGCGATCCTCAACGCCGCCCGCGCCGCGTCCGTCGTCGTCGGCCGCACCGGGAGTCGGCCGAAGCTCGTCCCAGGGCTGCCGATGCACAAGTACTCGGAATCCGGGCTCGACGCGATGATCGACTGGATCCAGTCGGACTCCGTCGTCCGCAACGATGCCGAGATCAAGGATCTCCTCCGCACCGCGCTCGCGCAGAAGGGCAGCTCCCAGCGCGGCGACTCGCGACTCCAGGCCGCCGTCGACCGCTACCGGAGACGGCACGCCCAGGCCAAGAGGGTCACCGGCGCCGAGGTGATCGTCCCCGAGTCCGCGCACCACAGTCCCGTCGAAGGGGAGATCATCCCCACCTTCGACACGGGGAGGATCCGCGCCGAGGAGCTCGAGGACGCGGGACTCATCGAGCAGTCCGCCGCCGTCGAGACCCGGGAGACCCGGACGGTCGAGGAGACGGACGAGGAGCCCGCGGAGTCACCTCGGCGGAGTTCTGGCGGCAATGCCTGACGAGCCCGACGACGCTTCCGGGCGGGGTGCCGGCGGCGACGGTCCCGGGCGGGAGCCGGATGCCGGCGGCGATACTCCACGGTCGGAATCGGATGGCGGCGGCAGCGGCGACGCCCGTGAGCCGGGCTCGGATGGCGGCGGGGACCGCGACGTCGAGGATCCGGCGGAGAAGAAGGCGCGCCTGGAGCGGATCCTGCGGGAGTACCGGGCGACCCTGCGCAACGAGGCCGATCCCGCACACGAGGGTTTCAGCGCGGACGACTACAGAACGCAGAAACCGCCGCACTGGTAGCCAGTGCGGCGGCGAGGTGCGATCGATCAGTGGCGAGGCCGGTTAGCGTCGCCAGGATCGGTCGAATCGGCGGGGGCGGCCGAGCTGCCCGCTGCCTGGGTGCGGAGGATCTCGCGGATGTCGGCGAGCAGATCCTCAGCCGTGGGAGGCACGACCTCCTCGGGAGCGCCGCGCTTGCGCAGATCGTTGAGCTTGTTCATCGGCACGATGATGATGAAGTAGACGATGGCCGCGACGATGAGGAAGTTGATGACGGCGGTGATCACGGCGCCGATGTCGATCGTCGACTCCGGAACGTTGGGATTGAGCTGGAAGGACAGAGCGGGTCCTTCGGCGCTGCCGAAAGCGGCGATGAGCGGGTTGATGATCTTGTCGGAGAACGCCGAGACGATCGCGGTGAATGCGCCGCCGATGATGACGGCCGTGGCGAGCTCGACGACATTGCCCTGCAGAATGAAGTCCCTGAAGCCCTTGAACATGAATGGCATCCTTTCGACGGAGGGAGACAGCCCCACGCCTGCTGACCGCGCAGGACTCTCGAATACTGTCATATCGTACACAGAACCCTCCGCGGAATCGGCGCAGATCAGCGCGGGAGGATGGCGAAGCTGATCGGCAGACCGGTGAACTCGGCGATCCGACCCGCGTCCTCGGAGGACAGGATGACGGACACGAGCCTCCCCGAACCCCCGGTCAGCCCGTCCTCCTCGGCCATGACCTGGGCGATCGTCACCTCCTCGACGACGACTTCGGACCCTCCCTCGGGCAGCGAGCTGAAGAGGCGGATCCTCTGGCCGGGCTGCAGCAGGCCGGCCGAGGCGTCATCGGTCAGGCGCACCGGCATGATGAGGTCCGTGCTGCCGGCCGGCAGTGCCTGCTGATCGAGCACCGCCGAGCGGGTCACCGGGGATCCCTTCGACAGACCCGCCGAGGTGCGTTTGTCCGTTGCTTCGGAGATCGAGGCGAACGCCTTGTCGGGGACGAGTCCCGCAGGGTAGTCGACGACGACGAGGTCGTCGTCGCTCAGCTCGGTGCCGGGCGGCAGGTCCTCGTCGGCGACGACGACCGGAGAACCGCCCTGCGCAGGCGTGAGCGCCCACACGGTGATCGCGCAGGCCGTCGCGAGGCAGAGAGCGGCGAGCAGCCGCCGCGGTCGGACCCGAGGCGACGGCGGCCAGGGCAGATTGCGGATGCGCTGCACGATTCCCATCTGCTCAGAGTGGCCGTCGGGCGGATCTCGGGCAAGGGACGACAGACCGCCTGTGGATGAGCGATTTCCATCCACAGGCGGTCTGCGTACGAGTCAGCGACGATCCACGGGCGATCCGTGGACGAGTGGCTGGGTCAGCCGGCTGCCGGTGCGCTCGCGGCGGGGGCGGGCGACGATTCCTTCGCAGGGGTCGAGGACTTGGCGGGGGAGGAGCTGGTGGAGCTGGACCGCGAATCGGTGGCGTAGAAGCCGGACCCCTTGAAGCTCACGCCGACGGTGCCGAAGACCTTCTTCAGACGGCCCTGGCATTCCGGGCAGATCGTCAGGGAGTCATCGCTGAAGTCCTGGTGGATATCGAACGCGTGGCCGCAGCTCTTGCAGGCATAGGAGTAGACGGGCATGGACAACCTTTCTTCGACGAGAAGATTATAGTGCACCGGCGGCTGAGGACCGGCAACGTGCGGGTGACGAGCCCAGGGCAGTTCCTCGGCAGACGGGACACTTCTGCACAGGTCAACGAGGACGAGTGGCCGGCTATTCCGGCAACCGGGCAGCCGGGCGCAGGTCACCCCAACCGAAGTCACCCGAACCGAGGTCACCCGAACCGATGGAGGCCCGACTCGGTCACCGCCTGGGTGATGCGCAGATCCCAGGGCTCGACGCGCAGCCCCGGCAGGCCGATCTCGTCATCGAAGCAGACTCCGCCGAGCGCGGGGCCACGAGGCTCTGCACCCGGTGACACCTCGCCGAGGGGGACTTCGCCGAGTGGGCCGAATGTCCGGTCGTAGAAGCCGCCGCCATTGCCCAGCCTGGCCCCGTCCGCGCCGAAGCCGAGGGCCGGGACGAAGATGAGATCGAGGCCCACCTCGGCGGACAGCAGCTCCGTGGCGCTCAGCTGCGCCTCCGGTTCGCGGATCCCCCACTTGCCCCGGGGCTCCAGACTCTCCATCGAGCCGGTCACGGCGCCGAACCTCAGCGCCTCGCCCACCCGGGTGACGACCGGCAGGTAGACCGTCGCCCCTGCCGCGAGGAACCGGTCGATGCAGGAGTCGAGGCTCGGCTCCCCACGCAGCGCCGCATAGGCGAGCAGCGCCGGCGGCCCCTGACCGGACACGGCGGAGGACGCGAACCGCCACGCCGCCTCGGCGACGGAGTTCCCGCCGGGCAACGGTCCGTCCCCACCGGACGGGACACCCTCCCCACCGGACAAGGGGACCTCCTCGCCGGGCGGGGAGCCGGCGGCGGACTCACCGCCGGCGCGGGCCGCTCGCCGGGCGCGGACCTCGGTCCGCAGTCGGTCTTTCGAAATGTTTCCTTGCACGTCCACAAGACTAGTCGGCGCCCGCCCTGCGGTTAAGATGAACTGCATGAGTGATCAAACGACGCACCGCGTGCGCAAAGCCGTGATCCCGGTGGCCGGCCTCGGAACACGATTCCTCCCTGCGACGAAGGCGACGCCGAAGGAGATGCTCCCCGTCGTCGACAAGCCCGCGATCCAGTACGTCGTCGAAGAGGTCGTCAGCGCCGGCCTGCACGACGTGCTCATGATCACCGGCCGCAACAAGCGGCCCCTCGAAGATCATTTCGACAAGGTCGATGGACTCGAAGCGGCGCTGAGGAAGAAGGGCGACGACAAGAAGCTCGCCGCCGTCCAGCACGCGTCCGAGCTCGCCGACATCCACTATGTGCGCCAGGGCGACCCCAAGGGCCTGGGGCACGCGGTCCTCAAGGGCCGGCAGCATGTGGGCAACGAGCACTTCGCGGTTCTGCTCGGCGACGACCTCATCGACCCGCGCGGCCCGATCCTGCCGAAGATGATCGAGGTGGCCGAACAGACCGGCGGCAACGTCGTGGCGCTCATGGAGGTGCCCGAGGAGTCGATCCACCTCTACGGCTGCGCGGCGGTCGAGTCGACCGATGACGACGAGGTCGTGAGGATCACCGGTCTCGTCGAGAAGCCCGCGACCGACGAGGCGCCGTCGAACCTGGCGATCATCGGCCGGTACGTCCTCGCGCCGGAGATCTTCGACGTCCTCGAGACCACCGAACCCGGCCGGGGCAACGAGATCCAGCTGACCGACGCCCTGCAGACGCTGACCGAGAGCAGTCCCGGCGTCTACGGCGTCGTCTTCAAGGGAGCGCGCTACGACACCGGCGACAAGCTCGACTACCTCAAGGCCGTCGTGCAGATCGCCTGCGATCGCGACGACCTCGGCACCGATCTCAAGGCGTGGCTCAAGGACTACGTGGCCTCGCTCGACTGAACCGGCCTCACGGAGGAGAGAAGTACATGTGGCCGGTCGTCCTCACTGATCGGCGCTCCGACGTCGTCCTGCGTCCCCTGCATCGGCGCGACGAGAGCGCCTGGAACGAAGTGCGGCGCTTCAACCGCGAATGGCTGCGGCCCTGGGACGCGACTCTGCCGACCCCGGGGCAGGAGCTCCCGGGCTTCAGGGCGATGGTCCGCATGCACGAGAAGCAGGCCAGGCGGGGCCAGTCCCTGCCCTTCGCCGTCGAGGTCGGCGGGAGCCTGCGCGGGCAGCTGACCGTGTCGGGAATCCAATGGGGGTCGATACTCAGCGCCCAGATCGGCTACTGGATCGATTCGCGGGTCGCCGGTCGATCGATCATGCCGACCGCGGTGGCGATGGCCAGCGACCACTGCTTCTTCACCCTCGGCCTGCACCGGATCGAGATCAACATCCGCCCTGAGAACGCCGCCAGCCTGCGCGTCGTCGAGAAGCTCGGGTTCCGCGACGAGGGCGTGCGCGAGAAGTACATGCACATCGACGGAACGTGGTGCGACCATCGGACGTTCGCGCTGGTCACCGAGGATGTGCCGCACGGGGTGCTGGCCGCATTCCGGCACGGCCGGCAGGGGTGAGCCTGCCCGGCAGGGGCGCTGTGAGGGCCCGCGAACGAGAGCTGTGACCCATCGCTCGGAGGTGCAGGCTCAGCCCTGAACCGGCTCAGGGAAATCTCGGTCATGGTTTGACCGACACACCTCACTCCTTCACCCCCTTGTCCGCGACCGCGCTCTAGGGTTGCAGTGTGGACACCAGCATCATCGTCGTCATCGCCATCATCGTGGTCTTCGTCGTTGCTGTGCCCGCAATGATCCGCCGCTCCGCGACCGAGCTTTCCCGTGTCGACATCGACAGGGTCCCGGACCAGGCACGAGTCATCGATCCCGACGCACAGAGTCCCTGCCGGGACCACACCGCGCGCGCTCGCGTCTTCCACTCCGACACGACGGCGACACCGTCGGTGCCGCGCGCCGTCGTCGAACCGCTGGCCGACACCCCTCAGCTGAGGCTGTCGTCGCCCGTCCCCGCGCTCACCGTCATCGACGGCCACGTCGACGGGTCCCGCGCCGAGGCGACCGCCGGGTCCCGCTCGACAGCTATCGGGCCCGGGTCCGAGGCAGGGCCGCAGCAGCACGCCCTGCCGCTGGCGGTCGGGCAGTCTCACCGGACCTCTCTCGTCGGCAGCCATGAGGCGGCAGGCGCGAACGGGCCGAGCAACGTCCACCGGCTTCGTCCCTCCACTCCGGCGATGGCCGACCGGTCCGCCCCGACCGCTGGGCCGACGGGGTCGGGCCGCGGCAATCGCGCCGGTACCGGCCAGGTCAGCGCCAGCACCGGGCCGGGCGGCAACACGGGACTGAGCGGCCGGCAGTCGGGCGACCGCCTCGGCGAGGGGGTCCGTCCGCTCCACTCGACCACCGCGATGCCGTCGGGAAGCACACCCGGTGCGGGGACTCCTCCCCGCCAGGGCCGGAGCGCGCAGACGTCCAAGCGAAACTTCCCTGCCGATGAGGACTATTCGATGACTGAGAACAGAACGACCCTGCAGGAATCACTGAGCGCGCTCGGGACGATGATCCGCGGATTCGCCCTCGTGCTGCTCGCCTCCCTGCTCGGAATCCTGGTGACCGGCGTGTTGGCGATCTTCTCGGTCGTCCACCCCGCGCTCATCGGCGTGTTCGCGGGACTGAGCGTGATCGCGCTCATCATCGTGCGCACCCTCAACCTGCGCAAATGGGAGATCAGGAAGCAGCTCCGCGAACTCGAGACGACGCCCGCGCAGCGCGCTGCGGCCGGCTCTCCGGTTGCTCCGCGCGCGGATGCCCGACGAGGGGCCGCGGCGTCCCAGCCCGAGCGGCCGTCGACGTCCGGTCGTGGAGCGACCGCGATGACCTCTGCACGGTCGCGGAGCACGGCTACGAGCGCGGGTTCGTCCGCCGGCGCGAGCACGTCTGCCGGAGCAGGCGCGTCTGCCGGTGCGCGGGCGTCCGGCGCGAGCGCGACCGCAGTCAGTCGACCGGGTGCGAATTCCGGTGGATCGGTCAAGGCCGCGCAGGCCAGAGCAGTCATCGAACGCAACGCCTCGGCGAAGAGGGCACGCGAGGAGGCGACGACGGGAGAGATCCCCATCGTCCACATCCGCAATGAGGCGGCAGCCGGTCACACCACCCGCCAGGTCCTGCTCACCGGCCCGATCCCCGTCGTCGAGGACCGGTCCGAGAAGCCGAGCACGGCGGCCGACGGCTCAGCCGCTGCCGAGTCCGGCACCGCGGAGACCGCCGGCGCGGAATCAGGGCGCCCCGGTTCCGACCGCAGGGAAGCGGCCCGGTCCGCTTCCGAGCGCAGGGAAGCGGCGCGGACCGCTCCCGAACGCGTCGAGGCCCCAGCGGCGACGACCACATCGACTGTCGAGTCCGAGGCCGCTTCGACGAGCGGATCGGCGAACGGGACGACGACGGTGAGCGAGGCCGCATCGACGGCCGGGAACAGCGTGTCCGGGGCGTCGACTGCGGGAGCCGGTCCGTCAGTCTCGCCGGCTTCCGAGGCCGCCGAGTCGCCCCAGCCGGCGGTGAGCGATCCGTTCATGCAGCGGCTCCAGACCCGCGACGGCTGGTCTCCGACGCCGCTGCCGGTGCCGAGCTACGTCGACGCCCCGGAGGTCGACCACCCGATTCCCGCGGCGACGAAGGCGGACATGACCTCGTACGAGATCGAGCCGCGCAGCCGCGAGGACATCGCGGCCCAGTTCGCCGCCGAGCTCGGCTATCGGCAGGAGCTCAGCGACTCGGCCCGCGACGAGAGCCCACTGGTCCACGGGCGCAAGGCGATCCGCACCTCGAAGGCGCCCGAACTCGGCGCCGTCAACGACGTCCTCGCCCGCCGTCGCGCCTGATTCCGTACTGCGCCAGTATCCGCATCGCGCCTGTGGCGGTCTGGGCGGTCGCGTGCGCGGTGCTCGACGCCGCGTCGGGCGAGCGTTCGCCTCGCTCAAGAGTTCGGTGGCGTGAGCACGCCGCGTGCGTCCAGCTCTCTCAAGCGAACTCTTGACCGAGGGGTCCGACGACACGTCGACGTGTCCGATCCGGGAACCGCGTAAAGACGAAGAACCGCCCCGGCGACTGCTGCCAGTTGCCGGGGCGGTTCTCTGCTCACGCACGCGCTGTGCTCACGCACGCGCTGTGCTCAGGAGCGCGGGGTCGCGACGTACTTGACCTCGAGGAACTCGTCGATGCCCACGCGTCCGCCTTCGCGGCCGAGACCGGACATCTTCACGCCGCCGAAGGGCGCGGCCGGGTTCGAGACGAGACCGGTGTTGAGACCGATCATCCCGACCTCGAGCTTCTCGGCCAGGGACAGCGCGCGCTCGATGTTCTCGCTGAACAGGTAGCCGGCCAGACCGTATTCGGTCTCGTTGGCCAGAGCCAGCGCCTCCTCGTCGGTGTCGAAGGTGACGATCGGTGCCACCGGGCCGAAGATCTCGGTCGTGCGGATCTCCGAGTCCTTCGGGACGTCGGTGATGACGGTCGGGTCGAAGAAGTAGCCGGCTCCATCGCGCTTCTTGCCGCCGGTGAGCACCTTCGCGCCCTTCGACACGGCGTCGTTGACGAGCGACTCGACCTTGTCGAGCGAGTCCTGGTCGACGAGGGGGCCGACCTCGGTGCCTTCATCGAGGCCGTTGCCGACCTTCATCGCGCCGATCTTCTCGGCCAGCTTCGTCGAGAACTCCTCGGCGACCGAGGAGTGGACGAACAGACGGTTGGCCGCGGTGCAGGCCTCGCCGCCGTTGCGCATCTTCGCGAGCACAGCGCCGGCGACGGCCTTGTCGAGATCAGCGTCCTCGCAGACGACGAACGGGGCGTTGCCGCCGAGCTCCATCGACGTCTTCATGACGCTGTCGGCCGCCTGCTTGAGCAGACCGATGCCCACCTCGGTCGAGCCGGTGAAGGTGATCTTGCGGGCGATGCCCGACTCCATCCACGGGGTGACGACGCGGCGTGCCGAGTCGGAGGTGACGACGTTGAGGACGCCGTCGGGCAGGCCCGCCTCCTTGAGCACGTCGACGAGCATGAGCGACGTCAGCGGGGTCAGCTTCGCGGGCTTGAACACCATCGTGCAGCCGGCCGCGATGGCGGGCCCGATCTTGCGGGTGCCCATCGCCAGCGGGAAGTTCCACGGGGTGATGAGGATGCACGGTCCGACCGGCTCGCGGGAGACCATGATGCGGGTCTTGCCGTCGGTCGACTGGGTGTAGTCGCCGCCCACGCGCACGGCCTCCTCGGAGAACCAGCGGAAGAACTCGGCACCATAGGTGACCTCACCCTTGGACTCGGCGAAGGGCTTGCCCATCTCCGCGGTCATCACCGCGGCGATGTCGTCGGCACGTTCGATGAGGAGCTCGAAGGCGCGGCGCAGGATCTCGGCGCGTTCGCGAGGCGCGGTGGCCGCCCAGCCCGCCTGGGCCTCGCCGGCGGCCCTGATGGCCTCGTCGGCGTCGGCCGCGGAGCCATCGGCGACGGTGGTGATGAGTTCACCGGTCGCGGGGTTGTGGACCTCGATGGTCTTCCCGCCCTCGGCGTCACGCCACTGGCCATTGATGAAGAGGCCCGTGTTGAGCTTGTCGATGATCGGCGTGATGTCCACGTCTGATCCTCCCTTGGTCGTAGAAAAGAGCACGGTTGAGCGCAACCGTGTTCAGTGTAATCGCCATTCCCAGGCGAAGTTATGCGGATTTCGTCGTCTGAGACGACCGAATCAGCGAATTGCGTGTCCGCTCCCGCCCAGATGTGCGGACAACTCCGCTGATCGGACCTTGAGTGTCAAGCCCGGGGCCTCAGGCGCGAGAACCCTCGAACTCGGGATGCCGCTCGAGGAAGCTCATGACGTAGGAGCACGTCGTGCGGAACTTCATCCCCTCCTCGGCGGTGGTCTCGAGGGCGAAGCGGACGAGATGTGCGGCGATGCCGCGCCCCCCGAAGGCGGGGGAGACCTCGGTGTGGGTGAAGACGCGCACGGAACCCGCGGCGGCCGAGGAGTCGGCGTCGTCGATCCCGGTGGACTGGTCGACATAGTCGGCCATCCCGATCACCTTGCCCTCATGGCTCACGGTGAAGCGCGAGCGGTCGGCGTCCTCGGCAAAGGTGAACGACTCGTCGGCGATCTCTAGGTCCATGCTGCTCCCATCCGGTTCTGTCGAGGCGGCGTGTTCCGGTCGCGAACGCGCAACGTCGGTCCTTACGTGCCACTATAGTTCTGCGAGTCGGACACCGGCCAGCCCCGACGGCTGCGGGAAGGAACGGAACTCATGACATCTCAGGCGGCGACCACGCGTGTCGATGCGCACATGCTGAATCTGGCGGAGGCCGGGTTCACCGTCGGTGAGCTCACCGCGGCGGACATCGACGACTATGTCGCGCTCGTCGGCTCGGCCTACCGGGGCGAGGCGTCCCGGCAGGGATGGACGACGGAGGCCGACCTCCTCGGCGGCCAGCGCCTCGATGCCACGATGGCGCGGGAGATGCTGGACGAGCCTGATTCGACGATCATCCTCCTGCGCCGCGCCGTGAGCGCGACCGGAGTGGCGCACGAGGCGGTCGGCAGCGTCTACCTTCGGAGACCATGTGGCAGCGCCGAGGACCCCGGCGGCAGTGCCGGCAACGACGACGCCGGAGCCGGCATCGACGGCGGTGCGAACACCGACGACGCCGGAGCCGGCACTGACGGCGGTGCGAACACCGACGACGGCACCGCCTACCTCGGCGTCCTCGCGGTCGCGCCGCAGGGGCAGGGCCGGGGTGTCGGCTCGGCCCTGCTCGACCTCGCCGAGGCATGGGTGGCCGAACGCTGGACCGCGCGGCGACTGCGGATGACCGTCATCGACAGGCGCGAGGACCTCATCGCCTACTACGTCCGCCGCGGCTACGAGCCGACGGGGAACCGTGAGCCGTTCCCCTACGGCGACGAGCGCTTCGGGATCCCGCAGGTCGAGGGCCTGGAGTTCGTCGAACTCGTCAAGACCCTGCACTGACGCGAGGTCCTCATGCCGATCAAGTGAAGTCGGCGCCGGCTCAGAAGATCATCGCGGGCAGGACGAGACCGCCGACGAGGACGACGGGTCCGATGACGACCATCGACATGCCGAACTTGACGAGGATGGCGGTCAGTCGCGACTTCTCATCGCCCGGAGCGGTGGCCACGACGGTGGCGCCGAGTGTCGAGAACGGGGAGACGTCGACGACCGCCGAGCACACCCCGAGCGCGGCGATGAGGGCCCAGCCGGGAACCCCGCCGGCGGCGATGAGCGGCAGCGCGAGGGGGACGAGTGCGGCGAGGATGCCCGTCGTCGACGCGAACGCCGAGACGAGCCCGCCGACGACGCACAGGACGAAGGCGGAGATGAGCGGCGAGCCGATCGCCTTCGCGCCCTCGCCGAGGAGGTCGACGGCGCCCATCGTCTGGAGCACGCCGACGAAGGTGATGATCCCGCCGACGAGCAGGACCGTCGACCAGTCGATCTTCGGCAGCGCCGCCTTGCCCGTCTTCGGGTCGACGAGCGCGAGGACCGCGCCGAAGAGGAAGCACAGCAGCCCGATGTCCGGCTCCTGACCGAGGGCGGCGAGGACGACGACGGACCCGATGAGCGCGATCATGAGGATCACTGTGAGGACCTGCACGCCCGTGAACGGGGCGGACTCGGCGCTCGCCGAGGTGCTCGAGGAGTCGAAGAGCGCCTCGTCCTCGTCGTCCTCCCCGAAGGCCGCCTGCGTCGCCGAGGCCGAGCCCCGCGAGATCCGCGCCCCGGACCCACCGGCGGTGACGGTGCCGCCCGCCCCCGCCTCGGCGAGGGAGCCCGCGCGCTGCGTCGAACCCCGGCGGGAGAAGAGGCTCCGGCCGTACATGAGATAGGCGACGACGAGCATGACGAGGTAGACGCCGACGGCGATGCCGAAGAGGAGGAACGGCGACAGGCCGATTCCCGCGTCATGGGCGGTGCTGTAGGTGACGATGCCGTAGAGGCTGGTCGGGGCGAACCCGCCGGCGCCGATCGCGAAGCAGATCGCCAGTCCCATGAGCGCGTAGTCGACCCCGTACTTGCGGGCCACCTGCATGCCCACGGGCATCATGACCAGGCCCGCGAGTGGCGCGCCCATCGAGGCGATGCCCGCGGTGATGAGGAAGAACACGGCCGGGAGCAGGAGTGCGGAGGATCCGACCTTCTCCAGCGCCCAGTCGATGATCCGGTCGACCGTCCCGTTCTCCTGCGCGATGGCGAAGAAGTAGGTGACGCCGGCGAGCAGGACCATGATCGACAGGGGGAACTCGGCGACGATGTCGTCGACCGTCATGTCGGTCAGCAGCAGTCCGGTGCCGGCGGCGCCGACGAGCATGAGCACGCCGATGTGCACGCCGCGGATGGCGCCGACGGCGAAGAGGGCGATGAATACGCCCAATGCAAGGATCTGTTCGAGCATGATGTCCTCGGATTCTCATTGATCGCTGGGGGTGCGCTGAAGTTCCGCTGTGCGACATTACCAGGTCGTCGGCGCGGAGGCGGGGACATCGACCGTCGTCACCTGCGGTCAGGAGCACGGCTTCTCGGGCCAGGAGCAGGGCGCCTCAGGTCTGGAGCACAGCCTCGCCGAGGTGGGGCAGGGGAGCTCGACATTCGCGTCAGGGGACCGGCCCCTCAGGTCAGGAGCAGGGCCCCACCGAGGCCGAGGAGCGTGACCGCGAGCGTGACGACCGCGGCGAGACCGAGCGGCCCGGGGCCGAGGTCCCTGAGGCTGCGCCACTGCACCCCGCGGCCGAGGGCGAACATCGCCATCGCCAGGCACGCCGTCTGCACCCAGCTCAGACCGGTGACGGCGACCTCGGGGAGCAGCCCGGCGGTGCGGAGGCCGGCCATCGCGAGGAACCCGAGGACGAACAGCGGAATGAGCGGCGGGCGCGCGGCCGGAGCCGAGTCGGTGGAGTCCCCGCCGGCCGCGCCGGTCACCGCGGCGTGTGCCCGCGCCGTCCGCCTCTCGAGCAGGCGCATCGCCAGCCCGAGGCCGGCGACGGTGGGGGCGAGCATGATGACGCGGGCGAGCTTGACGAGGACCGCGATCTGGAGCGCCGCAGGTCCGAGGATCCCGCCGATCGCCACGACCTGGGCCACCTCGTGGGTCGAGGCCCCACCCCACATGCCTGCCGCGGCGGGGGAGAGTCCGAGGGCCGCTGAGAGTCCGGGGATGACCGCGATCATCAGGGTGCCGAAGAGCACGACGAGGCCGATCGCCGCGGCCACGTCCTCCTTCTTCGCGCGCACCGTCGATTCGACTCCGGCCACCGCCGCCGCGCCGCAGATGCCGAACCCGCAGCCCACGAGCAGCGCCAGACCGGTGTCGACCCGGAAGAGCCGCGCCAGACCGAGGCTGACGAGGATCCCGGCGGCGGCGACGGTCGCGGCGAGCACGAGGACGAGCCACCCGAGGTCGAGGATCTGCCCGAGCACCACCTGGGCGCCGAGGGCGACGATCCCGATCCGCAGTAGCGGCTTGGCGGCCACGGCGAGACCGGGCTGGAAGCGGCGGGGCAGCTCGGGCACGGCATTGCCCATGACGATGCCGAGGACGATCGCGACGAGGAGCGGGGAGAGCGCGGGCACGATGAGGGAGACAGGCCAGGCGATCGCCGCGGCTGCCGCAGCGAGACCCAGGCCGGGAAGCAGACGTGACACTCGTTCCATGCTCTCGAGTCTGTCCGGCCGGGCGAGGACCCGGTAGACGGCGATTCCGTCGCAACCCATATCGCTCTGATATGACAGGATGGGAGGGTGCACGAGATGCGGAACATGCAGGACTGGCCCGAACTGCAGGCCCTGGGCCTCCTCGTCGCCCTCAAGTCGAGCGCCCGATCGATCGGACAGGCGGCGGCCGCGGTCGGTCTGGCGCAGCCGAACGCCTCGCGCAGCCTGCGCGCGCTCGAGCGCGACCTCGGGGTCCCCCTGCTCCGACGCTCGCCCCGCGGATCCGAGCTCACCGTCGAGGGCGAGGCGGTGGCGGGCTGGGCCGCGGAGGTCATCGAGGCCTACTCCAACCTCAACGCCGGCGCCCGGGCCATCCAGGACGCCCGCGCCGGAACCGTGCGGATCCGTGCCTCGCTGACCGTCGCCGAGTACCTCCTGCCCGCGCACCTCGTCACCCTCCACGCCCGACGCCCCGACATCGAGGTCGGTCTCACCGTGGAGAACTCCGCCGCCGTCCTCGCGGCCGTGCGGGAGCGCCGCTGCGACTTCGGACTCGTCGAATCGCTCACCCTGCCCGCCGGATTCCGCGCCGAGGTGATCGGCCGCGACCGGCTGCTCATCGCCGCGGCACCGGGCTTCGCGGGAGCGTGGACCACGCCGCTCGACTCCGCGGGCCTGTCCGCGGTCCCGCTGCTCGTCCGCGAGCAGGGGTCGGGGACGCGCGAGGTCATCGACGCCGCGCTCGCCGGCCACGGCGGTCCCCGGATCGCCGGGGAGTACGGGTCGAATTCGGCGCTCAAGGTCGCCGCCGCCACCGGGCTCGCGCCGATCGTCCTCTCCGAGCTCGCCCTGCGCGACGAGATCCGGGCGGGCCGACTCGTGGCCCTGCCCGTCGACGACGGCGTCAGGCTCGATCGGGTGCTGCATGCCGTGTGGCTGCCGGATCGACGGCTGACGCCGGGAGCGAGGACCGTGCTCGAGCACATCGTCGCGGCGCGCTGACGCGGACGCGTGCGCGCGGGGGTCCGGCGCCGGTCTATATTGTGCTCATGACCCAGCATGACGATGCCCGCCAGTATGCCCCCGAAACCGTCCTCGTGGACGCGGCCCGGCCCGATCGCGGTGAAGGCGCCGCGGTCAACCCGCCGGTCCACCTCTCCTCGACGTTCATCGGGACCGGCGGAGTGGGAGACGCGGACTTCGCCTACGGCCGTTATGCGACCCCGGCCTGGGACCCCTTCGAGGCGGCGCTCGCCGAGCTCGAGCACGCCGCGCTCCCGGCTCTCGTCTACGCCTCGGGACTCGCCGCGATCGCCTCGGTGCTCGGCCTGGTCGCGCGCGGCGGCACGATCCTCATGCCCCGCCACAGCTACCAGGGTTCCCTCCTCGTGGCCGCGGAGATCGCCGAGCGCGCCGGCATCACGGTCGTCACGGTCGACATCGACGACACGGACTCCGTGATCTCCGCCCTCGATGCCCTGCCCGCAGACGCTGAGGAGGGCGGCGCCTCGGCGATGCTGTGGATCGAGTCCCCGACCAACCCGATGCTCGAGGTCGCGGACGTGCCCGCCCTGCTCGACGCGGCGCGCCGGCGCGGGATCCTCACGACCGTCGACAACACCTTCGCCACCCCGCTGCTGCAGCGGCCGCTGGAGTCCGGTGCCGACATCGTCGTCCACTCGGTGACGAAGTACCTCGCAGGACACTCCGACGTCGTCCTCGGTGCGGCGGTGACGAGCGACGAGGCGCTGCGGGCCAGGCTCCACGACGACCGCACGCTGCGCGGCGCGATCGCCGGGCCCTTCGAGGTCTGGCTGGCCCTGCGCGGGCTGCGCACGCTGTCGGTGCGCCTCGAGCGGGCCCAGGTCAACGCCGCGGTCATCGCCGAGCGGCTCGCCGGACATCCCGGCGTCGTCGAGGTGCGCTACCCCGGGCTGCCGGACGATCCCGGACACGCGCGGGCCGCGGCGCAGATGGACGGGTTCGGCGCGATCGTCTCGTTCGTCGTCGACGGCGCCGAGGCGGCCACGGCGATCACCGAGAAGGTCCGCCTGTGGACGCCGGCGACCTCGCTCGGCGGCGTCGAGTCCCTCATCGAGCGCCGGCGTCGGCACGCCGAGGAGCCGGAATCGGTCCCCGAGGGCCTGCTCCGGCTCAGCGTCGGCATCGAGCACGTCGACGACCTGTGGAACGACCTCCAGGCGGCCATCGGCTCCTGAGCGACAGTTTCGGCTGATGTGACCCAGATCAACTTATCGTGCGTTAAGGTGGGTGTCAGCCGCCGGACGCGTTCACGAAGGAGTCGCATTGACGAGGAGCATTCTCACCGAACTGCACGACGGAATCCTCACCGTCACCATCAACCGCCCCGAGACCCTCAACGCGCTCACCGGCGAGGCCTTCCAGGACATCGGCAGTGCCGTCGCCGAGGCGGCGGGCTCGGCCCGGGCATTCGTCCTCACCGGCAGTGACCGGGCGTTCAGCTCCGGGGCGGATCTGCAGGAGTCGACTCAGCGCCTCGACCTCGCCGAGGCCAACGGCATCATCCGCTCGCTCATCGACCTGCCCGTGCCGACGATCGCCGCGGTCTCCGGTCCTGCCGCCGGGATCGGCTGCTCACTGGCGCTGGCCTGCGACTACGTCGTGATGAGCGAGAAGGCCTACCTCATGCTCGCCTTCGCGAAGATCGGCCTCATGCCCGACGGCGGGGCGACGGCCCTCGTCGCCGCCTCGGCGGGTCGGCACCGGGCGATGCAGATGGCGCTGACCGCGCAGAAGGTGTTCGCACCGCAGGCCCTCGACTGGGGACTCGCCAGCGAGGTCGTCGCCCCCGGAGAGCAGCTGAGCCGTGCCCACGAGGTCGCCGCGACGTTCGCCCACGGTGCGCCCCTGGGCCTGGCCCGGACGAAGCACGCCGTCAACGAGGCGACCCTGACCTCGCTCGGCGAGGCCTTCGCCCGTGAGGTCGAGGGCCAGAACGCGCTGCGCGCGACCGCGGACTTCGCCGAGGGCGTCGCCGCCTTCACCGAGAAGCGCGACGCGCAGTTCACCGGGCAGTGACCCGCGCCCACGACATCCGAGCTCCCGCCCATCGACCACCGAGTCCCAAGGAGTGCCATGCTCACCGGAATCCCGTCCACCCTCGGCGACAGCTTCCAGCTCAACACCACCTCGTTGATCCGTCACGCGGCGACGGTCTTCGACGAATCCGAAGTCGTCTACCGCCGCTCCGACGGATCCTGGGGCCGGTCGAACTACGCCGACGAGTTCAAGCGCATCGCCCAGCTCGCCCACGGCCTGACCGAACTGGGGATCGGGGCGGGGAGCATGGTGGGCGTCCTCGACTGGAACTCCCGCCGCCACTTCGAGCTCTACTTCGCCGTGCCGGGACTGGCCGCGACGATGCTCCAGCTCAACCTGCGCCTCGCCGCCGAGGACCTCGCCTACGTCGTCAGCCACTCGACGTCCGACTGGATCGCCGTCGACGAGTCGCTCCTGCCCGTCGCCGAGGCGCTCGCCTCCAAGGCCGAGGTCAAGGGCTGGATCGTCATGACCGACAGGCCGGCCGCCGAGATCGAGACGAGTCTGGGCAACGTCGTCTTCTACGAGGATCTCATCGCCGGTCAGCCCGAGACCTACGACTGGCCCGTCGTCGCGGAGACCACCGCCGCCTACGCCGGCTACACGACGGGCACGACGGGCAGGCCCAAGGGCGTCTACTACTCGCACCGGTCGATCTACCTGCACACCATGGGCGGGCTGGCGGCGCTGAACGCGACCTTCGAGGACTGCGTCATGCCCATCACCCCGATGTTCCACGTCCTGTCCTGGGGCTTCCCGCAGAACGCGGTGGCCGCCGGAGCGAAGCTCGTCCTGCCCGGCAAGTTCGCGGCCGAGGAGTTCGCGGCCATCGGCCAGGCCTTCATCACGGAGAAGGTGACGCTGGCCAACGGCGCCCCGGCGATCTTCGCCCCGATGCTCGAGATGATGCGGAAGATGCCCGAGCCTCCGGACCTGCGCGGCGTGCGCCTGGTCTCCGGTTCCTCGGAGCCGCCCCTGTCGATGATGCGCGGGTTCAAGGAGATCACCGGCGCCGAGGTGGTCCACGGCTACGGGGCCACCGAGACGACTCCGCTGGCGACGACCAACTGGCGGATCAAGCCCGGACTCGACCTCAGCGAGGAGGAGCGCTGGGACTTCAAGCGCTTCCAGGGTCTGCCGATCATCGGCGTCGAGATCAAGGTCGTCGACCCGACCGGGGAGGAGCTGCCCCGCGACGGCAAGTCGATGGGCGAGGTCGTCATGCGCGGACCCTGGATCACCGAGTCCTACTTCCAGCAGCCGGACAATGCCGAGAGGTTCCTCGACGGGTGGTGGCGCTCCGGCGACGTCGGCGTCATCTACCCCAACGGCTACCTCAAGCTCACCGACCGGCTCAAGGACGTCATCAAGTCCGGCGGGGAGTGGATCTCCTCGATCGACATGGAGAACGCGATCCTCGACAGCCCCCGGGTCAGGGAGGCCGCGGTGATCGGAGTGCCCGACGAGAGATGGCAGGAACGACCCGTCGCCTACGTCGTGCCGGAGGACGGCGCCGAGGTGACCCGCGACGACATCGTCGAGGTGCTCGGGGACCGTTTCGCCAAGTGGCAGCTGCCCGACGAGGTCATCGTCACCGACGAGCTGCCGCGCACCTCGGTGGGCAAGCTCGACAAGAAGATCCTCCGCCAGAACTGGGAGGCCGACGCCTGACCCGGCGGCACCTGGAGAGTTGTGTGACGGTCGTTCCGATTCGGGCGACTGAAACCGAACGACCGTCACCCAGATTGCGGTGGAACCGAACCAACGTCACACATGATGGCTGCCTGTGGGGAGGATGCGTGGCTGCAGGCCGAGGTGCGCGCGGATCGACTGCTCGATGAGGACCAGATCAGATCGTCGGGTCACCTCGATCACCGTCCATCCTTCAGCCTGCAGCGCATTTCGTCTGTTGAGGTCCTCATCCCATTGATCCGGGGACACCCGATGATGATCTCCGTGGTATTCGATGGCAAGCCTGTGCTCGGGATGGCCGAGGTCCGGGTGGTAGGTGCGGTTGGTGAGCGAACAGTGCACGCCCGGATGGATGACCGGTTCGGGAAGGCCGACCCTTCTCAGCCACAGGCGCAGGACGGTTTCCATCGGGGAATCGACGTTCTCGCGCACGAGGTCGAGTGCCTCGGTGAGGCTTCTTCGGTGGCGCAGGTAGGGGCGGTCGATGCGAGTTCGAAGGTCGTCGAGGCTGCACAATGGTCCGCTTCTCCAGCGCCCGACGATGGCATCGCCGAGTTTGACGAGATCGTCGGGCCCCAGAACCGGAGCCAGGTGGACGAACACATCGGCAGCGGAGACCACGGTCAATCCGTACCACTCAACCGGAGTGAGCGTGCTCAATCGGGAGAGTTTGATCGTCGGCTGTCGGGTCTGCCTGGATCTCACCGTTGTGGCGAGCTCGACGACGATCCTGCCATTGAACATCTGAGCCTGCTGCAGATTGCGAGGAAGCGGCAACCCGAACAGCCGCGCGGCAGTCAATCCGCTGCCCGACGAATCGGCCATGATCGCAGTCGCCGCTGAGAGGCTGATTGCTTCGTCAACCCAGCGATGATTCGCCCAGCCGGGAATCACTCGTCTTCGCAGCGTCTGGTGATCGAGCCACACTCCATGGTGAAGCTTCGAGTACCTGGCATCGTGCATCAGCGCATGGTTGGAGATTCCGGCGCGGGCTCTGTTTCGGCGTCGGAACCAGACCGGGATGTCTCGCTCGGCATCCATTTCTCTGTAAGTCATGGTCACACTGTTCACAACCATCGCGCTTCAGTGAAGACCTGACTCGTCCCTGTGGAAACCACTCTCGAATCCACAGCCTGGAGCACACCAGTGCCGCGCAGCCCCGAAGGCGTGCAGCACCGGTTGGCTCCGGCAGGAGAACTCTGCCCGGATTGCCTAGTCACCCCGGGATGAGCTGTCGGCCAGGACGGATCTCAGGGGTGGTGGAGCAGGTACGTGCCGCCCTTGAGGCAGGTGTCGAGGACCCAGCCGTCGGCCACGAGGGCCGTGAGCGAATCGCGCAGTGCGAACCGCCACCGGCCCGCCAGCTCCGCGTCCTGACCCCGCAGGGCCTCGATGTCGGAGGGGATGTCGAGGGTGACGGCCGTGGCCTCCTTGGGAACCTCGCAGACGAGCGGCTCACCGTGGGCGTCGGCGCGGAGGCACTCGAACGCGCCGTCGGCGGAGACCGGCGGGATCCGGGCCGGTCGGTCGAGCTGCCAGGACACGAGCATCCGGTCGCTGGCCTGGCCCGAGTTGACCCCGTCGCGCATCTGCCCGTAGAAGTCCTCGAGGTAGTCGACCATGCGCACGCCCAGGCGCTGGAAGTTGAAGTAGGCGTTGCGGGCGATGAGGGGATCGAAGGTCCACGTCATCTCGGTCAGTCCGAGGTTGAGGCACCACAGCCGCTGGTGGAGCTTCATCGCGGAACCGGCCCCACGACCGATGTTCTGATGGCGCACACCGGCGATGTGCGAGTGCATGAGGGTGCCCAGCGGCTGGCCGAAGAATCCGACGGTCACACCGGTCATCTCGCCGGTGTCCAGGCTGTACGCGGCCGAGGCATAGTTGCCCGAATGGGCGAGGGCGATGATCAGGCTCGGTTCGAAGACGTTCGTCCCCGTCTCGTCCACGCTCCACACCTCGTCGAGGAGCAGGGACGCCTCCGCCGCCTCGGCGGCCGTGTGGATCTCGCGCACTTCGATGCCGGCGGTCTCGGCCGCGGCCGCGTACTCGTCCTCGGCCAGGGCGATGATCTCCGAATCGACTGTCCTCAGTCCCTCGAGCGGTTTCATGTACGACATTGTGCCACCAGAAGCCCCGGTGACCGCGCTGCCGGGTGAGAAATTCTCATCCTGGTCCGGGCGGGGGTGGTCGCGGTATAGCCTGGACGGTATGAGCCTCACTGTCGCCGTCGTCGGAGCCGGAACCATCGGTCGCTCGTTCGCGTGGCTGTTCGCCCGCTCGGGGTACGCGGTGCGGGTCCACGATCCCCGTGATGATCTCGCCGAGGTGGTCGCCTCCCTCCAGGCCGACGTCAGTGCCGATGCCGCCGCCGAGGACCTCGAGGCGGACCGGATCGGGGTCATCGAGCTCGCCGAGACCGTCGAGGCGGCGGTCGCCGGTGCCCGCTTCGTCCAGGAATCCGGCCCCGAGGACCCCGAGCGGAAGACTGAGCTCTTCGCCCGCATCGCCGACCACGCCCCCGATGACGCGGTCCTCGCGACCTCCTCGTCGACGATCCCCGCCTCGGCGATCGCCGCGGGACTGCCCGCGTCCGCGGCCCGCCGCGTCATCGTCGGCCACCCTTTCAACCCGCCCCATCTCATGCCCCTCGTCGAGGTGGTGCCCTCCGTGCACACCGATCCCGCGGTCGTCGAGGCGGCCGTCGGGTTCTATCGCAGCTGCGGACGCAGGCCCGTCGTGCTCGGCCGCGAGGTGCGCGGATTCGTCGGCAACCGGCTCCAGAATGCGCTGATGAAGGAGGCGATCTCCCTGGTCGGCAACGGAGTCATCACCGCCGGGGAACTCGACGAGGTGATGCGGAACTCCCTGGGGCTGCGCTGGTCGGCGGTCGGGCTGTTCGAGGGCATGCACCTCGGCGGGGGAGAGGCGGGCATCCGCGGGTTCCTCGACCACATCGGCCCGGCGTTCGCCGCCATCGACGACCTGCCGGCCGACACCGTCGACATCGACGAGATCGTCGCGCAGGTGGAGGACGCCTACGGTCCGCGGCCGAGCCGGGAAGCCGCCGAGGCGCGCGACCGGATCCAGCGGGCGGTGCTCCACGCGCGCAGCCAGGAGCCCTGAGGCACTGGGCGCACCATGGATCGACCCGGACGAAGTCGCGCCGGCCGCGGTGTTCCTGGCCTCCGAGGAGGCGCGGATGATCAGCGGCACGAGCGTCGCGGTCACCGGCGGCAACAGCGCCAACGTCACCGCCTGAGCCGCGCACACGAAGAACCGGCCGGGAGTGCAGTCCACTCCCGGCCGGTTCCCCTGATCCGCGGCCGCCGGTCGAGCGGCGGCTCACGAACGCGTCAGCAGATCAGGCGCGAGTCCGGTTCTTCGTGATGAGTCCCCAGATGAACGCGAAGACGATCGCTCCGATGACCGCGACGAAGAACGAACCCCAATCCCACGGATCACTGAACGTGGCACCGATGCCCTTGCCTCCGAAGAGACCGAAGAGCAGACCACCCACAAAGGCGCCGATGACGCCGAGGATGATCGTGGCGATCCACCCACCTCCCTGTTCGCCGGGAAGGATGAGCTTGGCCAGCGCTCCAGCGAGGAGTCCGACAACGATCCAACCAATGATGACCATGATGTTGCTCCTTTCTCTGTACTCCGGCAGCAACCGGGTCCGGTGAGAAGGACCAATCCTCGGGTGAGGATGATCTGTCTCCAGACTAAACCCCATTGAGGGCAAGTGAGCAAGCAATTTCTCTTGCCCGGGTTCCGGCCCTGCCAGGCTGACCGGCCAAACGCTACCATTCGGTCAGTGACCTTGCCCTATGAGGAGGGGGAGCCCAGTGCCTCACACAGCGCCGCGGTAGAAGTAGGTGGTGCGTTCGACGATGAGCCCGGAGACGTCGAAGAGGAAGAAGTCGGCGAACCCGACGCTCACCTCGGTGCCGTTCTTCAGCCGGCCCTTGAACGTTCCGCGGGTCGCGGCGCGGTCGCCCTCGACGAGGATCTCGGTGAGGGAGTGGGCGCCGGACTCGATGACCCGCTCGCCGTGGTAGAACTCGGTGATCTGCTCGCCGACCATCGTCGGATATCCCGGACGGTCGTAGCGGGCATCGGAGGCGAACAGCGCCGAGGTGGCGCCCGGGTCACCGGCGTCGACGGTGGAGTAGTAGCGCTGGACGAGCTCTGTCAGGCTGGGCATGCCACCACCGTAACAGCGAATGCGGCGACCGCCCGGGGACGGCGGCGGCCGAGGGGAATTGCCGTCGCGGCGGTTGGGTCATAGCGTGGACCGTGTGCAGCGCCACGGGCCCGAGCCTCGGTGCTCGGACGTGTCCTCGGATGCCCGGGCCCCGGCGCTCGAGGCGTCCGACCCGCAGTTCCATCGAACGAGCAGATCCATCCCGACGAGCAGATCCATCCCGACGAGCAGAGAAGAGGCAGCAATGACCACCCTGTACCGCGTGACCGACCCGGCGACCGGAGAGGTCGAGGAGGAGTTCCCCACCGCCACGGATGCCGACATCCTCGCCGCCATCGACCGTTCGGCGACGACGTTCACCGAGTGGAGCCGCACCCCCGTGGGCGAGCGGACCGCCGTGCTCACCCGCGTGGCCGAGATCTACGCCGACCGCGCCGAGGAGCTCGCCGCGGTGATCCGCACCGAGATGGGCAAGGCGATCCCCGAGGGCAAGGGCGAGGTCGCCCTGTGCTCCCGGATCTACCGGTACTTCGCCGACAACGCCGAGGCGTTCCTCGCCGACGAGCCCCTGCGCGGGCCCGAGGACGGCACCGCCTGGATCCGGCGCAAGCCGGTCGGGTCGATCCTCGGGATCATGCCGTGGAACTTCCCGTACTACCAGGTCGCCCGGTTCGCCGCGCCCAACCTCGCGCTCGGCAACACGATCCTGCTCAAGCATGCTCCGCAGTGCCCGCGCTCGGCGCAGATCATGGAGGACATCTTCGTCGAGGCGGGGCTGCCCGAGGGCGCGTACATCAACATCTACGCGAGCAACGAGCAGGTCGCCGACATCATCCTCCCCGATCCCCGCAACCACGGGGTGTCGCTGACCGGTTCGGAGAGGGCCGGCGCCGCGGTCGCCGCGGAGGCGGGGAAGAACCTCAAGAAGGTCGTCCTCGAGCTCGGCGGCTCCGACCCCTACATCCTCCTCGACACCGACGATGTGGAGAAGAGCGCGAAGACGTTCTTCGCCACCCGGATGGGCAACACGGGACAGGCCTGCAACTCCCCGAAGCGGATGATCGTCATGGACGATGTCTACGACGAGTTCCTGTCCTCGATCACCGAGGCGGCCAGGGCGATCACCCCCGCCGACCCTCGCGCGGAGGACTCCCGGCTCAGCCCGCTGTCCTCGACCGCGGCGGCCGAGCGCTTCATCGAGCAGGTCAACGACACGGTCAGCCAGGGCGCGACCCTGCTCGCGGGAGGGAAGCGGTACGACGGCGACGGGGCATTCGTCGAACCCGTCGTCCTCGCCGATGTCGAGAAGGGGATGCGCGGCTACTACGAGGAGCTGTTCGGTCCCGCCGTCATCGTCTATCGCGCGAGCAGTGAGGAGGAGGCCGTCGAGCTCGCCAACGACACCCCGTTCGGTCTCGGCGCGGCGGTCTTCTCCACCGACGCCCAGCGCGCCGAACGCGTCGCCGACCTGATCGAGGCCGGCATGGTCTTCATCAACACCCCGGAGGGCTCGCGCGAGTACCTGCCCTTCGGCGGGGTCAAGCGCTCCGGAGTCGGACGTGAGCTCGGTCCGCTGGCGATGGACGAGTTCGTCAACAAGCAGATGGTGTTCAAGAAGGACATCTGACGCTCAACGCCTGAGCGACCTTCTCACGGAGGGTCTCCGCGCACAAGCATCCTGGTGCTCGGAGGCCCTCCTCTTCGCGCACCGGCGTCGCTTCTCTGGCTAGTCTGAACGAACACTCAGCAAACTCTCAATCGGAGGTTTCGCCATGTCGTCAGAGCAGTCGATCGCAACCGAGATCAACGCCGCCGCCTCACAGGGCTTCATGCGGCCATTCAACCGTGTCCTCGAGCGCTGGATCCCCTCCGCGCTGACCTTCGCCATCGTCCTCACCCTCATCGTGGCGATCCTCGCGTTCATCCTCACCGACGCGACCCCCGTCGAGGTCGTCGCCGGATGGGGCGAGGGGCTGTCGGGCCTCCTCGAGTTCATGACGCAGATGGCCCTGATCCTGCTGCTCGGGCACATGCTCGCCAACACCGGCCCGGTGCGCCGACTGCTCTCTGCCTTGGCCCGGGTCCCCGGCAGCGCAGCCTTCGCCTACGTCTTCGTCTTCGTCGTCGCGGCGCTCGCCAGCCTCATCACGTGGGGCCTCGGCCTCGTCGTCGGTGCCCTCCTGGCCAGGGAGATCGCGGTGCAGGCGAGGGAACGCGGTCTCAAGGTCCACTTCCCGCTGCTCGTCGCCGCGGGCTACTCCGGGTTCGTCGTCTGGCACATGGGCTATTCGGGGTCAGGTCCGCTGACGGCCGCCACTCCGGACTCGTTCCTCTCGGAGTCCCTCGGGGGCACGGTCGTGCCGGTGAGCGAGACGATCTTCTCGACCTGGAACCTCCTCGGCATCGTCGGGGTCATCGTCGTCTGCGCGGTGCTCTTCTTCCTCGTCGCACCGAGGAAGGACGCCCCGGTCTACGAGCTGCCCCGGCAGGTGGGGTCGGAGTCGTTCAGCGTCGGCGCCGACGAGGTCGTCACTCCCGCCGACAGGATCGATGCCTCCCGGATCCTCACCCTCATCGTCGGACTGGCGCTCGTCGCGTACCTCGTCATCCACTTCACCCAGGGCGGGGGACTCACCCTCGACATCGTCAACTGGTCGTTCCTCGCGCTCATCTTCCTGCTCGTGCGGAACCCGTTCGAGCTCATCCGCCTGACGAAGGAAGCCGCGTCGAACGTCGGTGAGATCCTCCTCCAGTTCCCGCTCTACGCGGGCATCCTCGGGATGATGAGCGGCACCGGACTCATCGTCGTCTTCTCCGACGCGATCGTCTCCATCGCGAACCCGGCGTCCTTCGGCGTGCTCGCGCTCCTGTCGGCGGGCCTCGTCAACTTCTTCGTCCCCTCCGGCGGCGGACAGTTCGCCGTCCAGGGGCCGATCATGCTCGACGCCGCCAACCAGCTCGGAGTCGACCCGGCGATCGCGATCATGGCAGTGGCCTACGGCGACCAGTGGACGAACATGCTCCAGCCGTTCTGGGCCCTGCCGGTGCTCGCGATCGCGGGGCTGAAGATGCGCGACATCCTCGGCTACACCTCGGTGACGTTCTTCGGATCGGGCATCGTCATGGCCGCCGTGCTCCTCTTCGCCTCCCTCTGATCGTCCCTGCCTTCACCGGCTGCCCGTCGTCGCGGTCTGCTCGAGTCAGGGCCTCGCGGTACGGTAGCCACGTGGCGAGGAATCAAGGGGCCGGACAGGCCGGGGACAAGGCAGGCGACCAGTCGGGGACAGGTGGTTCTGTTCCCGAAGCGACCGGGACGGAAGCGACCGGGACGGATGTGACCGTGCCCGGGACGGATGGGACCGTGGCCGGGACGGATGGGACCGCCTCGGCGCCGGAGGCTGCTGTCGTCGGAGCCGACGGGCTGGCCCGGACGCCGTGGGCCTACGGCGACCCCCTGCTGCTCGAGTACTACGACACCGAGTGGGGTCTGCCCGTGATCGACGAGGCGGGAGTGTTCGAGCGGCTCAGCCTCGAGGGCTTCCAGGCGGGTCTGTCCTGGCTGACGATCCTGCGCAAACGTGAGCGCTTCCGCGAGGTGTTCGCAGGCTTCGACCCCGACGCGGTCGCCGCCTACGACGAGGACGACATCGCTCGGCTGCTCGAGGATCCGGGCATCATCCGCCACCGCGGCAAGATCGAGGCGTGCATCGGCAATGCGAGGGCGACGATCGCCCTGCGGGCCGAAGGGGGACTGTCCGAGTTCATCTGGAGCTTCCGCCCCGAGGAGACGCCGCGACCGCTCACCGTCGCCGAGGTGCCGACGACGGCCCCGGAGTCCGTGGCGCTGTCGAAGGCGCTGAAGAAGAGGGGGTTCCGGTTCGTCGGTCCGACCACCATGTACGCCCTCATGGAGGCGATCGGTATGGTGGACACGCACCTTGCCGGCTCCCACCGTCGCGGAGCCTCGGGCGTCTGGCCGGACTGAGAGGACACCATGAACGACATCCACGTGAGCGCTCTTGTCATCACCCACCCCGAGCGCCGGGAGCTGCTCATGGTGCGCAAGGCGAACACCACGTCCTTCATGCTTCCCGGCGGCAAGCCCGAACCCGGGGAAGACGCCGAGGCGACGATCATCCGAGAGGCCAACGAGGAGCTCGGGCTCAGCCTCGACCCGGCGAACCTCGACCTGCTCGGGACCTTCGCCGCGGCCGCCGCCAACGAGGCGGGCCACCGCGTCGTGGGCACCGTCTTCCACTGCCGCGGTGTGCCCGAGGGCCTCGACGTCGAGCGCATCGGGCACCGAGCGGAGATCGAGGAGGCCGGCTGGTTCCCCTACGACCCGATGCCCGAGGACACGCCGCAGCGGCAGTTCGCGCCGCTCACCCGCGTCGAGGTGGTGCCGGCGATGCTCGCCTCCGGACTGCTCATCGCCTCACCCTGAGGGCCCGGATCAGCCGCGCGGCTGCCGGGAGCAGGCGATGAGCGCGCGGTAGAGGTCGAGCGCGCCGCAGCCGGCGCCCTTGGCCAGGGACCTCACGAGCCGCCGGTAGGTGGAGTAGTCGAGGCGCGCGGGATTCGAGGTGTCGATGAGCGCGAACTCGTTGAGGACGCCGACGGCCCGGGCGTCCATGATGGCGAACCGCTTCGGATCGACCACGGCCAGCAGAGTGCTCGCCAGCGGCACTCCGACCCCGGGCAGGACCTGGAGGAACGGCACCCGGAGGCGGTTCGGAGTGTCCTCGTCGAGGGCCACCGCCGTGACGTACTCGATGTCGTCGGGGTCGAGAGATTCGAGGGTGGGCAGCACGGCGACGGCCTTCCACTCGGCGACGCGGAGGAAGCCCTTGCGCTTGTAGTACTCGCGCCTGGCGGTCTTGGGGCCGATCGAATCGAACAGCTCCGCTTCGAGCTCGGTGACCGAATAGAGGGGTGCGAAGCGCCGGACGAACTCCGCATCGATGAGGCCGCTGGTCGTCTGCTCGGGAGGCTGAGTCGAAGTCATGCGGCGATTCTACAGAACGTCGATATCGGGTTCCTGGCGTGAAGAGAACTGCGGGCTGTGCCACTTCGCCGGGCTCGGTTCTGACCCGCCGAGGTGGTCAAGGGACTCAGCCGCCGAGGCGGGCGCGTCCCAGCCGCCGCGGTGAACCCGGGACTCAGCCGCCGAACCGGGGCTCGGGGATCCCCGTCACCCCGAGGCCGGTGACGGCGAAGACCGCGCCGCGCAGCTGCCCGTCCTCCGGCTTGTCCGGCTGCGGAGGCCTGCCCATCGAGGTGACGAAGAGGGTGTCCATGTCCGGCCCGCCGAAGTTGAGGCTGGTCACCTTGAGCACCGGCAGCTCGACGATCCCGTCGATCTGCCCCTCCGGCGTGTAGCGCACCACCTTGCCGCCGAAGACCCGCGACTTCCACACGCAGCCCTCCGCGTCGACCGTCGCCCCGTCGGGGGAACCGCCGAGGCTCTCGTCGGCCGCGGCGAACGTCCGGCGGGAGGAGACGTCTCCCGTCTCCGGGTCGTAGTCGTAGGCCCAGATCTCTCCGGTCGGGGTGTCCGAGACGTAGAGGATCGTGCCGTCGGGGCTGAAGCACGGGCCGTTCGGTGTGCCCAGCCCGCGCTCGAGCACCTTGAGGTTTCCCCGCGAGTCGTAGGAGTAGAGACTGCCCGTCGTCTCCTGCTCCGCGTCGTCCATGGTGCCGAAGACGAACCGGCCCTGCCGGTCGACCTTGCCGTCGTTGAGCCGGTTGCCGGGGCGGTCCGGTTCCGGATCGACGAGGAGCTCCTTCGCCCCGGACTCGCGGTCGACCCGATGGAGGCCGGACTTCAGCGACGCGATGAATGCCGACCCGTCGACAGTGAGCGCGATGGAGCCGACCTTCTCCCCGACGTCCCAGGTGCGCAGTTCGGAGCCGTCGGCTCGGCAGCTGAAGATGCGTCCCTGCGCGATGTCGAGCCAATGGAGGCGCTCGGTCTCGGCATCCCACAGGGGACCTTCGCCCAGCACGGGCTTGACATCGGCCAGTACCTCGACTCGTGCCGCCATCGGCCATCACTCCTTCACGATCGGTCATCTGGACGAAACCATGCCGACCTCCGAGCCGGCGCAGTCCCGCGGGGTTCCGACGATACTAAACACCGCCGCCGCGGCACGATGGTGCCGGTCACTCACGGTCACCATCCGGAAGGCGCGGATGGTGACCGGAGACCTCGCCGAGGCGATCGTCGGCCTCAGCGGGACCCCTGACATGAGCCCGATCGACGGGTGGCAGCGGGACCCCGGCTCGGCCGCGACAACGCCGAGGTCGTATGGTCCACATATGAGGGATCCGCATGCCGCTGCGTCGGGCGTCACTTCTGCCCTGCTCGGACTCGTGTGGTCGGCCATGTTCGGATTCTCCGCCTTCTTCTTCAGCTACTCGACGATGGTGACGATCGGCGGCCTGCACGGCCTGTCGTCCGTCACCGCAGGATCCGTGCTCACGACGATGATGATCGGGGTCATCGGCGCGCAGCCCTTCGCCCCCTGGGTGGGCAGGGTCGTGGGGCTCAGGGGCGCACTGCTCCTGGCACTGGGGATGCAGATGCTCGGCCAGGTCATCGGCCTGCTCCCTCTGCCGCCGCTCCTCGGCCTTGCCGCCGGGGGACTGTGCGGGGGAGTCGGGTTCGGGCTGTTCGTCGTCCTGGCCAACGCGGCGGTGCCTGCGACCGTGACTCCCGGCCGCATCGGCATGGCGCTGGGCCTGTTCGGCGGCATCACCTCTCTCGCCTCGGCCCTCGGTGCGCCCTTCGGGTTGTGGCTCGTCGGCGCGGTTCCGCTGTGGGCGTTCCGGACCGTCGTCTGCCTCACCCTCCTCCTCGCCGTGCCCACGGTGCTGAGAAGCCTCCCGGGACGCGTCGATGGTGCCCACGGCCCGTCCGCGCCCGAGGTCTCCGCGCCCGAGGTCTCCGCGCCCGAGGAGACGACGAGCTCCATGACCGAGGGCACAGCGAGCCCCGCGCCCGAGGCCTCCGGGACTCCCTCGCCCGACGACCCCGCGACCGAGGACCCCGTCTCGCCGGCCGGCGGCACCGTGCGCCTCATCGTCCTGCTGCTGCCGTTCCTCATCGGCATGGTGACGTTCGGGCTGATCGTCGGCTTCGGCCCCGGCACAGATGTTCCCGGTGCCGCGTTCCTCATCGGCGCGATGCAGGTCTCGGCGGTGATCGGTCGCCTCGTCGCCGGCGGGATCGCCGACCGCGTCTCGCCGTTCCTGCTCAACATCGTCGGCATCGGCATCGTCGTCACCGGACTCGTCCTCACCGCGGTCTGGACAGGTGGGCCGCTCTTCGCCGCGATGGGAATCGTCGGGCTCGGCCTGGGGACGATGCAGTCGGCCAGTCTGGTTCTCGCATTCGCCGTCGTCAGCACCCCGGCCCGGGCCAGCGTCGCATGGAACATGAACTTCGACATCGGCCTCGCGATCGCCGGGGTGCTCGGCGGGATCGGGTTCACCTACCTGGGCGATTCCGCGACGTTCCTCCTCAGCGCCGGCCTCCTCCTCGGCGCCGGAGTCCTCGTCGTCCTCCAGACCGCGGTGCGCCGCGCCCGATGAGGGCCGGGGCCCCGTGTCGCCTCCCCTCAGATTCGCTCGACCGTCGCGACCGCGACAGCGCCGCTTCCGCACGTGGCCGCCTCGGCGGGACTCACCGGTCATGCGGGTCCCGGGCGTCGCGCGTGGCCGCGCCGTCGAGTCGGGCGAGGACATCGACTGCCGCGCGCGTGTAGTCGCCGATCCACCGGTCGTGGATGCGTTTGATCGGCAGCGGCGCGAGCGCCAGCCGGCGCGTCCTGCCGATCCTCGAACCGGTGAGGAGCTCGGCCCTCTCCAGGACGCGGATGTGCTGGAGGACCGTCGTGCGGTCGAGGTCGGGGAAGGCGGCGCACACCTCACCGGTCGTCCGCGGCTCGGCCCGGAGGAGATCGAGGATGCGTCGGCGCGTGGCGTTGGCCAATGCCTTGAACACCGCGTCGTCGCGGATGTCGTCGGCGGCCATTCCCTTTCCGCTCATCATGTGATAAAAATATCACATGAACGCTGAGAATCGCGCAGACGCTGCGCCACTGGAAGAACTGTCCTTCACCGTCACCGGGTACATCGCGAAGACCCCGCACGAGACGTTCGAGGCCGTCGCCGATCCCGAGCAGCTCTCGCAGTACTTCACCACCGGAGGAGCGCGGGGTCGGCTGGAGCCCGGCGCCGAGGTGACCTGGGACTTCGCGGACTTCCCCGGCCGCTTCCCCGTCGAGGTCGCCGAGGTGGTGCCCGATGAGAAGATCGTCGTCCGGTGGGACGGCGACGAGTCCGCCACTGCACCGCAGACCGAGACGACCTTCACCTTCGAGTCCGTCGACGATGGGGCCAGGACGCTCGTGACGATCACCGAGAAGTCGTGGAAGCCCACGGCCAAGGGTGCGGAAGGCGCCTTCGGCAACTGCATGGGCTGGACCGGAATGCTCGCGGCCATGAAGGCCTGGCTCGAGCACGGGATCAACCTCCGCGAGGGCTTCTACAAGTGAGGTGCGCTCTCCTGCACGAGAGCAGCATGGCTCCGGGCTGACGGTCCCGGCTCGGGCCTACTTCCTCTCGGGGTCGAGGCCGTGGGAGTGCTTGATGAAGAACGCACCGACGATGCCGAAGATCCCGACGGTCGCGGCGACGAAGAACGCGACATTGGCGCCGTGGACGAGACCGTCGATGCCGTACACCCGAGGGTCGCGGGAGGCCGAGGCCATGATGGTGACGAGGACCGCCGTGCCCACCGAGGCGGCGATCTGACGCAGCGTGTTGTTGAGCGCGGTCCCGTGCGGGACGAGTCGGGCCGGCAGCTGGTTGAGCGCCGCGGTGGTCACCGGCATCATCACCATCGCCACGCCGACCATCCTGACCGTGTTGACGATCGCCAGGTAGGCGAACGATGTGTCCGGGGTCAGCCGGGCGAACAGGAACGTGGTCACGGTGAGCAGGACGAAGCCGGGGATCGCGAGCCACTTCGCTCCGATCGCGTCGAAGAGGCGACCGGTGACCGGCGACATCAGTCCCATCACCACGGCCCCGGGCAGCAGCGCCAGACCGGACTCCATCGCGGTGTAGTCGTGCATGTTCTGCATGTAGAGCGGCAGGATCATCATGCCGCCGACCATGACGATGAAGACGAGCATGCCGAGGACCGTGTTGAGGGTGAACATGCGGTAGCGCAGGATGCGGAACTCGAGGATCGGCTGGTCGAGCCGCAGCTGCCGGCGGATGAAGACGACCAGGGCGACGACGCCCACGACCAGGGAGATGAGCACCTCGGCGCTGAGCCAACCCGCATCCCCGGCGGTTCCGAAGCCGAGGAGCAGGCCGCCGAAGCCGAGCGTCGACAGGATGATCGAGGCGACGTCGAGCTTGGGGAAGGTGCGCTCGGTGACGTTCCTCAGCATGAACCACGCGATGATCAGGTCGATGATCGCGATCGGCAGCATCATGTAGAACAGGACCTGCCAGGGGAAGTGGTCGACGATCCAGCCCGAGAGGGTCGGGCCGATGGCCGGGGCGAAGGCGATGACGAGACCGAACGTGCCCATCGCCGAGCCGCGCTTGTCGACGGGGAAGATCGCGAAGAGGATCGTCTGCATGAGCGGCATGATGATGCCGCCGCTCGAGGCCTGGATGACGCGGCCGATGAGCATGACCGGATAGACCGGCGCGATGGCGCAGATGACGGTGCCGAGGATGAACAGTCCCATCGCGGTGAAGAACAGCCCGCGGGTCGTGAACTTCTGGATGAGGAACGCGGTGACCGGGATCATGATCCCGTTGACGAGCATGAAGCTCGTCGTCACCCACTGAGCGGCGCCGGCCGTGATCGAGAAGTAGTCCATGAACACGGGCAGCGCCGTGTTGAGCAGGGTCTGGTTGAGGATGATGACGAAGGCGCCGGAGACGAGGACCGCGAGGACGACGTTCCGGTTGATCGGAGCTCCCTCGGCGCCGTTCTCCTGATCGCGTTCGTCGTGTCCCACGTCAATCCCCTCTCGCCGTCTCGTCGTCCGTGCAGTCGCGGCTTCCTCCCGTCGCCGAGGTGATGGCTGCGCCTCGGCGACGGGCAGGAGAGGTCACGACTGCCTCCGACAGGCTACCGCCGGGGTCAAGGAACTCACGACCTCTGAGCGGTCCCCGCGTCGTTCGTCACACGATGCGCGTCTCCGGCGACTTGGTCTCGGCCGGGTCCGTCACCGGGAGGTCACCGAGCGCCTCATCGATGCGGGCGAGCACCTCGGCGTCGAGCCTGACCCCTGAGGCTGCCGCATTCGACTCGACCTGCTCCGGCCGGGAGGCGCCGACGAGGGCGGCGGCGACGTTGTCATTGGCGAGCACCCACGCGATCGCCAGCTGGGCCATCGTCAGGCCGAGGTCGGCGGCGATCGGCTCGAGCTTCGCGACCGCGGTCAGGGTCTCGTCGTCGAGGTAGCGGGCGATCATGTCGGCCCCGCCCTTGGCGTCGGTGGCCCGGCTGCCTTCGGGCAGCGGCTGTCCCGGCCTGTACTTGCCGGTGAGCACCCCCTGGGCGATGGGCGACCACACGATCTGCGACAGGCCCAGCTCCTGGCAGGTGGGCACGACCTCGGCGTCGATGACGCGCCAGAGCATGTTGTACTGCGGCTGGTTCGAGATCAGCTGGATCCCCAGGTCCTGCGCCAGGGTGTGGGCGGCGCGGATCTCCTCGGCGCGCCATTCGCTGACGCCGATGTAGAGGGCCTTGCCCGCCCGGACCACATCGGCGAAGGCCTGCATGGTCTCCTCGAGCGGAGTCTCGTAGTCGTAGCGGTGGGCCTGGTAGAGGTCGACGTGATCGGTGCCGAGGCGGCGCAGGGAGCCGTTGATCGACTCCATGATGTGCTTGCGCGAGAGCCCGGTGTCATTGTGACCCTTGGGGCCGGTGGGGAAGTAGACCTTCGTGAAGATCTCCAGGGACTCCCGGCGCTCGCCCTTGAGAGCGTCGCCGAGGACCTGTTCGGCGACCGTGTTCGCGTAGACGTCGGCGGTGTCGAAGGTGGAGATGCCGGCGTCGAGGGCGGCGTGCACGCACGTCGTCGCGATGTCGTTCTCCACCTGCGAACCGTGCGTGAGCCAGTTCCCGTAGGTGATCTCCGAGATCTTCAGTCCGCTGTTTCCGAGGTATCTGTGCTCCATGCCACCACCCTACCCACACTTCGCCGAGGTGATGGAGGGGCAAATAGGCGGATGTCGATGAGTCCTCACCTC
Organism: Brevibacterium sanguinis; assembly: GCF_003315415.1. Classification (GTDB taxonomy): domain Bacteria; phylum Actinomycetota; class Actinomycetes; order Actinomycetales; family Brevibacteriaceae; genus Brevibacterium; species Brevibacterium celere_A. The sequence goes on along the minus strand of NZ_QNSB01000004.1, from coordinate 63,870 downwards.
ATTATCAGACCACTCAAAGGTTGGAGCTATTGAATTCAGAATATGTTCTGAAGTAGGGTGGAGGCATGTGTCCCCCTGATGCAACAGTGACTTTCCAATCTTCGGATCTGAGTAGATCCTCGGCCGAGGTTTTCGCTGCTGCCGCGGAGCAGCCTGTTCGGGTTACGCGCCGTGACGGTGAGTCCCTGGTGTTGATGACTGAGTCGGAAAATTCGGATCGCAACAATCTGCTGGAGTTGGCGGCGCAACTGATTGCCTCATCGACCCGAGCAGCTGGAAGCCTCACTGAGTGCATGGCGGATCGTTTCCCATGGATGCTGGCCCTGAGCGAGGGCGACCAGGAGACCTGCGCCCGCGACATCCTCAATGCGGCGAGGGCTTCGTTCTCGACTCATCAGGCCCACCTCGCTATTGCCGAGATCACTTCATGGCGGGAGACAGCAATCGCCATCGCCGCCGGACTGGGCGACGGTCGTGTTCAGTGGCTCGACGAGCCTGAGAATGTCGAACGGCCTTGACTGGTGGGTCGACATAGCAAAGTCGAGCGACCGATCAAGAAGTCGGAATACGAGCTCCGCTTTGCCTCGAGCCAGGCAAGAAAGGGCTGGCGGGATCTGCATGCCACTATCCGCAATTCACTCGCTGAATCGTGGGATTTTCTGACGAGGAGTCCTCTCGAGATCACACCAACCAACTACCCGCTCAGGGGAGAGCTGTCACATGTTTCGCGGAATGGGCAAGACCATGAGCGTTGGCAGCATAAGCCGACGCTCAAGGGTGATGCTCGGATCTGGTTCTTCGTTGACGATGGAGTGGTCTACTTGGAGAACGTCCACACCCATCACCCGAATGAGACGAAGTGAGATTCGTTGAGCTCAAAGCAGCTCAACTGACCACTTGAGCGGCTGCCGGATGATTATGTGCGACCGTCTCGCTCGACAACAAGTGTGGGCGGCCCGCCCGGCAATCTCTTTTAGATGACTGTTCATACTCTCACGCGTCCCGACGAGTTCTGCGGGTTCAGCTGCCCGCAGGCGAGAGCGGCCAGGGCGAGGCCGAAGCCGAGCACCTGGACGAGGTTGAGACTTTCGCCAGCGAAGACGACACCGAGGACCGCGGCGACCAGCGGTGAGAGCAGGCCGAGCAGCGCCGTGGCGGTGACCGGCAGCCGCCCGAGGCCGCGGAACCATAGTGTGTAGGCGAGCAGCCCGCCGATGATTCCCAGCCACAGGTAGCCGGCGACCGCCGTGCCGTCGACGGTGGGCACTCCCTCGATGAGCAGAGTAGGCACCAGGAGGACGAGACCGCCGGCCGCCAGCTGCCATCCGGCGAACCCGATCGCACTGAGACCGGCGGGTCGTCCCCAGCGCTTTGTGAGGACGACCCCGGTGCCCATCGATGCCGCACCGGCGATCCCGGCGAGGATGCCGAGGGGATCGAAGCCGGCTCCGGGGCCGAGCACCACCATCCCGACGCCGATGACGCCGACCACACCCCAGCCCAGGCGCCACCTGGACAGTCGTTCGCCGAGGACCAGTACGGCGAGGAACGCGACGAGGATCGGCTGAGTGGCCCCCAGCGTGGCCGCAACCCCGCCGGGCAGCCGCTCGGCGGTGGCGAAGAGCAGCGGGAAGAACAGTCCTATGTTCAGGGTGCCGAGGACGAACGCTTTCCACCACCACCCGCCCGTCGGCAGACGACGAGCGATGAGCAGCGCGATGAGACCCGCGGGAAGGGCTCGCATGAGCGCGGCGAACATCGGATGATCGGCGGGGAGCATCGCCGTGGTGACAATATACGTCGTTCCCCACACTGCAGGTGCCAAGGCCGTGGCCGCGGTTGCGCCGAGGCGGGATCCGGAGGAGGTCGGAACGGGGACAGGAGCGGGGGTGGTGGTCATGGTTCAAGCATCGAGGTGCACGATCGATGAGTCCAACACATGTTTCTCATCTCAGCGATCGTGATACATGATAGATCTATGGAGCTGCAGCAGCTGAGGTATGTCCTCGCCGTCGCCGAGGAGCGGAACTTCACTCGGGCCGCGGCGCGCTGTCACGTCGTGCAGTCCGCGCTCAGTCACCAGATCCAGTCGCTCGAGCGCGAACTGGGAGTGAGACTGTTCGCCCGCACCAGTCGTCGGGTCGAGCTCACGGAGGCGGGTGCGGCCTTCGTCCCGGCCGCCCGCGCCACACTCGATGCCGCTGAGCGCGCCGTCGCCGAGGCGGCCGTAGCGTCTGGGGAGATCCGTGGAAGCCTGACGATCGGAACGATTCCGACGGTCACCGCGGTCGACCTCGCCCGGGTCATCGCCGCCTTCCACCGCGCCCACCCGGCGGTGGGCATCCGACTGCGCGGAGGAGGCAGCGGTGCGTTCATCTCCTCGATCCGCGAGGGGGAGCTCGACCTCGCCGTGCTCGGGCTGCCCGAGTCCAGCGTCCCCGAGCGGGTGGCGACCCGGGTGCTCGCCCGCGAGCGCCTCGTCGCCGTCCTCCCCGCCGAGCATCGTCTCGCCTCTCGCCGCCGCCTTCGCCTGGCCGACCTCGCGGACGAGACCTTCATCGACTTCCCCACCGGCGGTGCCGGCCGCGCCCAGTCGGATCTGGCATTCACCGCCGCGGGGGTGACCAGGCGGGTGGCCTTCGAGACGGAGGGCATCGACCTCATGCTCGACCTCGTCGACGAGGGCCTCGGAGTCGCACTCCTGGCCCCAGCCATCGTCCCGACCGACCGTCGATTGGTGACGGTCGCACTGACCGACGGGCCATCGAGGATCGAGTACCTCGCGTGGAGCGACTTCAACCCGAGCCCCGCGACGCTCGCGTTCCTCGAGATCCTCGACGCCCACCTCGTCGCGAGCTGAATCCCAGCACCCGCCGAACCTGCCGGTCTCAGGAGTTGCGGCGGCGCTCCCGCAGGATCGCGGGGAGGCCGAAGTAGATCGGCGGCCGGGTCGAGACGGCGGCGGCGCGGGAGTCCGGCTCCCGTTCACCGCTGGTCGTCGAGCCGGTGGGAACCCGATCCCGATCGCCGTCGCTCGGTGGTTCGGCGCTCAGCGCCCATGCGCTCTCCCAGCTGATCAGCTCGCCCGCGTGGCAGACGGGGTCCCCGCCCGACTCCGGCGGCTCCGCCCACAGCCACAGGTTCGCCCCGTACTCGATGAGCGTGAGCTTCGCGTCCTGTCCTCGCGCCGTGCTCTCTGCGACCAGCAGCGCTCGCAGCCTCGCCGAGGCGGCCTCGAGCTCCGTCCACCCGTCATGGCGGTGGGGGAGGAAGACCCACGTCCCCGCCGGGACGTCCGAGATCGCCTCGGCGTCGAGCTCATCGACCGAGAGGACCTCGACGACGCCGCCCTGCCCGAGTGCTGCCAGGAGTTCGCCGAAGCAGGCGTCGACGACCTCCGGGGACGGGGCGACGACGATGATGTGGGCGGCTTCGGCGCGGATCTCCTCGATGCCGACGCGGCTCAGGGGGTTCGCGCGCATCTGCGCGAGCACCGGGGTCCATCGGCCGGGCACCGGCGCCTCGGCGGCGAAGCCGTCCAACTGCGGTCGCTGATCGTCGTGTCGCATCGTCGAAAGTCCTCTCGCCGAGGTGGTCCACTGTCATCCTATTCCCCGCCCGCAAGGAGGTGCCGAGGAAGATCGCGCCCGGGAAGAGCCGCTGATTCCGGAACCGCATCCGTGAGCTCAGCGACGCCGGGGCCTCCCCGGCAAGTGCCGAGGCGATGGACGTCGCCGAGGCACAGGGGGAGCACGTCGGCCGGTGGTTCCAGGGGCCCCCGACGACTAAGCTCGGATCACATGCGTGAGACTTCCCCTTCATCCCGCAGCACCGCACCGCGAGCGGGCGCATCGCCGCCCGGCCCGGTGCGGCCACCCCGCTCGCAGCCGGCGCGGCCACCCCGCACCCGTTCGGCGGGATCGAGCGGATTCGCGCTCGCCGCCGCGACGACCGCACTGCTGGTGTCCCTGTCCGGTTGCGCGGTCCTCGACGCCGCCGCCTCGACCTCCGCGGAGCAGAGCGACGCCCCGAGCACCTCGAGCGGCCACACTGCCGCCGAGGGGCAGGCCGCCGGGAGCGGGTCTCCCGGCTCGACCGAGGAGCCGGATGCGACGGGCTCCGGAGGCGGAGCCGCAGGCGCGACCGGATCGGCTCGTGCCATGCTCGCCGAGATCGAGGTCAAGGGGCGCGCCCCGAAGACCGGCTACGATCCGGACCTGTTCAAGTGGCGCTCGGACGTCGACCACAACGGCTGCGACACCCGCAACGACGTGCTCCGCCGTGACCTCGCCGCGATCACCCTCAAGGACGACGGGTGCGTCGTCACCGCCGGTGAGCTCGACGATCCCTACGCCGGCGAGACCCATGCCTTCGACCGCAGTCCGCACACCGTCGACATCGACCATGTCGTCGCCCGCTCCGACGCCTGGCAGACGGGAGCCTTCGCGTTCGACGAGGAGACACTGCGCGGGTTCGGCAACGACCCGCTCAATCTGCTCGCCGTGAGCTCCACGCTCAATCGGCAGAAGGGCGACGGTGACGCCGCGACCTGGCTGCCGCCGAACAAGGGCTTTCGCTGCGAGTACGTCGCGCGGCAGATCGCTGTCAAGTACAAGTACGAACTGTGGGTGGTCGCGGCCGAGAAGGCGGCGATGGAGAGAGTGCTCGACACCTGCCCCGAGCAGCCGTCCTTCGCCGAGGACGTTGACTGGCCGGCCCCGGGCAGTGGGCGTTTGAGCAGCGGGGAAGGAGCGGGGGGTTCCGGGGACCCGGCTCGGTTCGACAACTGCGCCGCCGCCCGGTCGGCCGGTGCCGCTCCTGTTCGCCGAGGCGACCCCGGCTACGGCGAGCACCTCGACCGGGACGGCGACGGGATCGCCTGCGAGCGGTGACCGGCCTCGGCGACCGGACCCTGTCGAGGCCGTCTCGTTCGCGGGCACCCGACGGAATCGAGGTCAATCCGGTCCGGGATCACTGAGGGAAGTCGGACCGGAATGACCTCGATCGGTGCTCAGGCGTCGGCGGCGGCTCGTGACGTCGAGCGAGAGCGCTTCCGCGACCCCTTCTTCCGGCCCCGGAAGATCAGCTGATCGAGGCTGAGGCGGCCCGGGCCGGCCGCCGCCAGCAGCAGGGCTCCGGCGGCCAGTGCCGCGACGAGCTCCCAGCCTCCCTGGTCGACGAACACCCCGGAATCGAGGTGGACGAGGATCATCGCGCCGATCATGTTCACCGCGAGCAGGGCGCCGACGAGGGGAGTGAGCGCACCGAGGATGAGCAGCGCGCCGCCGATGAGCTCGACGTAGGTGGAGAACGGGGCGGCGATGTCGGACGCCGGCACGCCCATCTGATGGAACGACTGCGCCGTTCCCGCGACCGTCCATTCGCCGAACTTCTGCCATCCGTGGGCGATGAAGATGATGCCCAGGCCGACCCTGGCCACGAGGGTGGCGATATCGCGGACGACGATCGGGAGTCCAGTGGTGGCGTACACGCCTACCTCCATTGAGTAGTTGAAATTGCAACTGAACGGTACGTGCTGAACATGGTGGTTCCCTGACAGCCCCTGACGCGCGAAGTCCCCCGACTGCGGTGCGGGAGAGTCGACCGCGCCGCAGTCGGGGGACCGAGCCGGAGGTGCCATGCGGCCCGGGAGCTGGCGTGCCCGGGGATCGGGCCGCCGTTCGGGCCGGCAGAGACTCAGCGGCTGACGAGCTTGAAGAACGTGCTGTCGCTGCCGTCCGACTTCTGCTCCTGGTAGAGGAAGGCGAGGTTCTCGTCGTCGAACTTCTGGAACCAGTCGTCCCAGCTGATGTGCTCGAGGTCGTCCTCGCCGGAGCCTCCGGGGAAGTCGATGCGCAGGACGCCGGGATCGCCTCCCGATTCGGTCGACCGCACGCTGGCGGGCTTGCCGTCGTGGGTCTCGACCCAGCTGCGGATCTCGTCGTGGTCGGTGGTCGTCGTGCTCTGTGATGTCATCGGTCATGTCCCTTCTCGTCGTGTGATCAGGTCAAGCCGTGATCGCGGCAGTGCCGCCGGTCACGTTTCCACGCTACCACCGGCCGGCAGGGGGCGCTGTCGGACAGTGCGAAGGCGCCGAGGTCGGTGAGGGGCACCGGCGCGACCGAACCCTGGAACACTGCTCGGGGTGCGTGGAACAATGGCGGAGGAACGCCAGGGCGGGATGGACGGAAGATGAACATGGTGACCAGTGAGAACGCGGTGACTGATCGAGCACATGCGCAGACAGCGTCGTCCCCTGCGGCGAGCTCGCCGCAGGCGCAGGGTGTGCCCGCGTCGGCGGACGGCCGCCTCGGCACGGGGCGCGGGGCCGCGGTCATCATCGCGTCCACCTCGGCGGCGAGGGGAGAGGCCGCCGACACGACGGGGCCGATCCTCGTCGACTGGCTGCGCTCGCGCGGCTACGACTGCCCCGACGCGATCGTCGTCCGCGACGGCGAACCCGTGGGCCAGGCGCTGCGCTCCCTGCTCATCGACACCCCCGAGGACCGCCGCCCGCGGATCGTCGTCACCAGCGGCGGGACGGGGCTCGCCCCGGACGACCGGACCCCGGAATTCACCGCCGAGCTGCTCGAGCGCCAGTCTCCCGGCCTCGTCTACGCGATGTGGCGCAAGGGGCTCGAGTCGACCGCCTCGGCGGTGATGAGCCGGGGCGTCGCGGGAGTGCGCGGCCGCACCTTCGTCGTCAACTTCCCCGGATCGAAGGGCGGGGTCAGGGATGGGATCGCCGTCATCGACGAGCTACTCGAGCACATCCAGACCTCGATCGAGGACACGACCGACCACGGCCCGAGGGTCTGATCGCCATGCAGCAGCGCCGCGCGGTCCGCGCCCGCGTCCACCGCTTCGATGCCACCGGCGAGATCTCTGCCGGTCCCGATTCCCTGGCGGGGGAGGAGCCCCTGGAGATCCGCCTCGACGGCGAGCAGTTCTCCGTGACGATGCGCACCCCGGGCAACGACGTCGAGCTCATCGCCGGCTACCTCCTCTCCGAGGGCATCGTCACCGGCATGGACGAGATCGAGGAGATCGACTTCTCCGCCGGCCTCGCCCCCGACGGCTCCCGCAACTACAACGTCGCCCTCGTCCGGCTGCGCCGCGGCACCTGGGACGCGGACAGCGCACCCGCCCGCTCGGTCTACACCTCGTCGTCGTGCGGCATCTGCGGCACCGCGGCCCTCGACGCGGTCACCAAGACGTCGGCCTATCCGCTCATCCCCGCCTCCTGCCACCTCGGCGCGGTGGACGAGGACGGTGGGTATCGGTTCCCGCCCCTCATCACCGCCGCCCGGGTCGCCGAGCTCCCCGATCGCCTCCGCGAGGGCCAAAGCGTCTTCGACAGGACCGGCGGAGTCCACGCCGCGGCGCTGTTCGCCGTCGGCGACGAACCCGACGCCGAACCCGAGCTGCTCGTCACCCGAGAGGACGTCGGCCGCCACAATGCCGTCGACAAGGTCATCGGCTGGGCGATGGCGAACCGGAGCCTTCCGCTGAGCCGGACGGTCATCCAGGCGTCCGCGCGGGCCTCGTTCGAGCTCGTGCAGAAATCGGCGATGGCGGGGATCCCCCTGCTCTCGGCAGTGAGCGCACCCTCGGCGCTCGCGGTCGATCACGGCAGGAACGTGGGGGTGAGCGTGATCGGCTTCAATCGCAAGGGCCGCTTCAACGCCTACTCCTACCCCGAGCGCATCGTCTGAGCTCCCGCAGGCCTGCGCGGCCGCACGCCGGGGATCACGAACCACCGCCCCGCGCCTCGTCGATCCTCAGTCGGTGGAGCCCTGACCCGAGTCGGTCGCGATGCGCTGGCGCAGACGCTGACCGTGGGTGAGTCGTTTGACGTCCACGTCCGAGTCGAAGTTCGAGCCCAGGGCGCCCGCCGCCACCCCGAGGGCGGCGCTGAGCCAGGCGATGTCGAGGTAGTTCGTGATCGAGACGTCGACGTCGAGCGTGAGCCCCAGGTACTCGGAGTCGATGACGACGAGGCTGCCGAGGAAGATGAAGACGACGAGGAAGATGTAGAGGCCGAGGGTGCAGGCGAACAGGGTGAGGATCGTCGAGAAGTTGTAGAGCAGGACGATCGAGGCCCGGCTCTCGTTCGGGGGGACGTCCCAGAGGCGATGGGAGGCGATGAGCCAGAGCACCATGCCGACCATCGTCATCAGCCCGATCGAGAGCAGGCGCGGCGTCGAGAGGTAGCTGGCCAGCTGCCAGATCGACGAGTAGAAGATGCCGAAGGCGCCCGCCGCGGCGGCACCGGCGAGCACGCCCGAGAGCTTGGGCATCGTGCGCCAGGGATCGTTGGCGGCGACCATGCCCATGAGGAGTCTGACGTTGCCCGCGGCGCGGGATGAGGAGAGCATCTGTGCGCCCGACTCGTCGTTCTTCGACCAGCGGCAGAAGCTGAGCGTGGGCTGCCGGATGTCGCGGCGGAGGAAATGCGGTCGCATCCTCTCGATGCAGCTCATCAGGGTGTCGAGGATGCGGACGTTGGGACGGATCGCGCCCACCGCGGTGGCGCAGACGACGGCGACGCGGCGGTCCGCGAAGACCTCCGCGACGAGGGGGCGGCGGTTGACGTGCCGCGGGGCCTCGACGAGGACGAGGATGATGTCGACGTGGTCGTATTCGTCGACGGCGGCTTCGATGCTGTTGTGGTCGATCTCGTAATGCGGGGTCATGAGGATCGTCTCGACCCGGGTGGTGAGGTGGACGTCGGGCTCGAGATCGTTGTTGAGGCGCTCATCGAGACTGTCGAGGATGCCGCCGAGGCGACGGCTGGGGAATCCGGGGTCGGTGATGAGGAGGATCTCGAGCTGGGGGCGAGGATCGTTCACCGTCTCTCCCTTCCATGATGGCGGACGTGGGCAGATGCGCATTCGAGCATGTGTGTGAGCCGTCGGAGAGAGAACCTGAGCCGCCTCGGCGGCGTCCCGGTCAGTTGGGGTCGAGGCTGCGCGGATCCCTCGCCTGCGGCTTCTCGACGACGACCACCGAGGCGGCGGTCTCCTCCGGCGGCGGCAGGTACCTCGCGGCGATCGGGCAGGTCGTCACGACGGGAAGACGCCGATTGGCCACATCCTTCATCGCCAGCGAGACGAGCTCGGCACAGTGCTGATCGGCATCCTCCGGCTCGATCGCCTCGAGATAGTGGAACAGCACCCGGTCCTTCTCGACCTTGTAGTGAAGGGAGGCGACCAGCTTGCCGGGCAGGTAGAGGTCGAACTTCGACGCGCCCCTGTTGTCGAGCATGGTGTACATGAGGCTCCTGGAAGACTCGTGCAGCACTGTATGAGGTTGCCACTCCCGACCCCGACAAGGAGGTCGAGGCCCTGGCCAGTCCACGTACGGCGAACGGTGCGAGAGCCGAGTGAAACCACAGCGTGACTGGCAGGCGGGTGGTTACCTCGTCAGTGTAGACGAGCCCGCGGACAAAAAGGGCACTTGTGACCGAATCGAGAGATTCGCGTCCGCGAACTCCCCTCGCCCCCGCCTCGGCGCCGGGGCGACCCGTCTCACCTGCGCTTCTCACAGGTTCGCCCGGGAATCGAGGAGTTCGCGCACCGCGCTCTCGGTGACGGGGAACCTCGGCGGGGCCTCTCCGTCGAGGAAGGCGTCGAAGAGCCTGGGATCGATGTAGGAGTCCTGGGTGACCTTCGGGGTGTCGGCGAGGAACTGCGCCGTCACGTCGACGGCCTCCTTGATGAGCGTGCGCAGGTCCTTGGCCGTGAAGTCGTCCCCGGTCACCGTGCGGATGTAGTCGTTGATCGCCTCGGCGCCGAGGTTCCTCCACGTTCCGTGGTCGTCGCGGGCACCCAGCAGCTGCTCCGCGGGAGCGCGGCCGAGCATCGGGCGCAGGGCCTTGGCGAGGTCGCTGTCCTCGAGGCTCACGGTCCATTCCTGTCCTCCCTTTCCTGTGAACTGCAGGGACAGGGCGCTGCCGTGGACCCTCGCGTGGTGGACCTCGAGGGTCGAGACGCCGTAGGTGCCGTTGGTGCGCGCGTACTCCCGGCTGCCGATCCGCATGCCCGTCGAGTCGAGGATCCGGAACGCCATGGCCTGGGCCCGGCGCGCCGTCGTGCCGCGCGAACGGAGGTCGAGAGTGACCTTCCGGCGGGCGTTCGGCAGGGCCCACCCGAGGGACAGGGAGCGGTCGAACTTCTCGGCCTGCCTCTCGGCCACCCAGTCCGGGTGGTAGATGTACTGCCGACGGCCCGCGCCGTCGACCCCGGTGGCCTGGATGTGACCGTCGGGTCGGGGACAGATCCACACCTCGCGCCAGGCCGGCGGGATGGCCAGGGATCGGATCCGCTCGAGGTCCTCACCGGGGGTCACCTTCGTCCCGTCGGCGCGCAGATAGTAGAAGCCCTTTCCGGCGCCCTTCCTCCGGATCCCGTCCGTCGCGGGATCGACGTGGACGATTCGCCCCACGTGCCACCTCTCCTCCCTGGTCCCGGCGGTGCATCGACCCATCCGGGCCGACGATACCCATTCTCGGCGGGAATCGTCGGCGCACAAGGGGACTGGACAGAACCGCGAATCCGTCCTAGGGGCGCCCGCCGCTCGCCTCCGCGGCCGGCGCCGGCACATGTGGTCCGAGCACTGCCCCGCACGCGCCGGCGGGCATGTCCCGAGGGACTCGCGGACATGGGAACTGAGGTACATGCTCGACTTCCGTCCCTGGTGGGAGGACAATACACTCAGTTCCGTTCCCTGCGGCCGGGACGTCGACCGATCTCCGCGCCGCATCGCACGACGAGTGGTTCCAGGAGGTTCGATGAGAGAAGGACGAGCCTCGGACACACGGCCTCCGCTGCGGCTGCTCACCGCCGGAGTCGCCGCTCTCGTCCTCGCGCTCAGCGGATGCGTGACCGCCGAGGGCGGGGCCTGGGGAGACCTCGCCCGCGCCGTTCAGACGACCACCTCGGCGGTCGAATCCGTCGCCGTCACCTTCCGGCAGTACGAGGACGATCGCACCCTGTCGACGGTCGCGGAGACGAACTGCGAGGAGATGCTCAGCCAGGTCGAGAAGTCCCACCAGCAGGTCTTCACGCTCACCGTCGACTCCGCCGACCAGTCCGAGGCCCGCCAGAGGGTCCTCGACGAACTCTCCGCCGGCGCCAAGGCGATTGCGAGCACGCAGGACTACATCGAGGGCACGAGCAGCAGCGATCCCGAGACGCTCGCCACTCGACTCGCGGAGTCCACCGACCGCCTCACCGAGCTCGAGGCCACCCTGGAGGCGAAGCAGTGAAGAAGTTCGTCGGGGTCCTCCTCGGGCTGCTGTCGGCGATCGGCGGCTTCGTCGACATCGGGGACCTGGTCGTCAACGCCCAGGTCGGATCCCGCTTCGGCCTGTCCCTGGCGTGGGTGCTCGTCGTCGGCGTCATCGGCGTCTGCGTCTTCACCCAGATGTCGGGACGGGTGAGCGCGGTGAGCAAGAGGGCGACGTTCGAGATCATCCGCGAGCGGCTGGGCCCCCGGGCCGGCCTCGCCAACCTCTCCGCGTCCTTCCTCATCAACCTGCTCACCCTCGCCGCCGAGATCGGCGGCATCGCACTCGCCCTGCAGCTGGCCAGCAGCGTCAGCTACCTGCTCTGGGTGCCGGTCGCGGCGTTCGCCGTGTGGCTGATCATCTGGCGGGTGAAGTTCTCGACGATGGAGAAGACCGTCCCGTTCGTCGGCCTCGCGCTCGTCGCGTTCGGCATCGCCGTGTTCCTGCTCAGCCCCGACTGGGGTGAGCTCTTCGACCAGGCGTTCGCGCCGTCGGTGCCCGGCAGCGAGCACATCGCGACCTACTGGTACTTCGCGATCTCCATCTTCGGCTCCGCGATGACCCCCTACCAGGTGCTCTTCTACTCCTCGAGCGCGATCGAGGAGAAGTGGTCGCCGGAGAAGATCGCCGAGTCCCGTCGCAACGTCATCATCGGCTTCCCCGTCGGCGCCCTCATCGCGCTGGCGATCTCCGCCTGCGCCGCGATCGTCCTCTTCCCGCAGGGCATCGAGGTCAGCTCCCTGTCGCAGGTCGTGGCCCCCGTCGCCGAGGCGGGCGGCAAGCTGCTCCTGGCCGTCGTCATCCTCGGCATCGTCGCCGCCACCGTGGGAGCGGCCCTCGAGTCGACGCTGTCGACCGGGTACATGCTCTCCCAGTTCTTCGGCTGGCGCTGGGGCAAGACCCGCAGGCCGACCCACGCCGCCCGCTTCCACGTCTCGATCATGGTGTGCGTGCTCATCGGCATCGGCATCCTGTGCACCGGGGTCGACCCCGTCCAGGTGACCGAGCTGTCGGTGGTGTTCTCCGCGATCGCCCTGCCCCTGACCTACCTGCCGGTCCTCATCGTCGCCAACGACCGGCAGTACATGGGCGAGCACGTCAACGGTCCCGTGACGAACGCCGTGGCGCTCATCTACCTCGTCATCGTCGTCGCGGCCTCGGTCGCGGCGATCCCCCTGATGATCATCACCGGAGCAGGATCATGACAGAGCCCAAGCACCTCGACGCGAAGCTGCACATCATCGACCGGCAGATCCACGACAGGGACGGGGACCCCGTCGCCGTCGTCGACGACCTCGAGATCAGCAACATCCCCCAAGGGCAGGAGCTCGACCCCGAGGCCGATGCCCCCGTGCTCACGAACCTCCTCACCGGCCCGGTGCTCGCGACCCGGATCTTCGGCGGTCGCCCGCCCTCGTCGCGGTGGCACCGGATCCCCTGGGAGAACGTCACCGACGTGGGGGTGACCGTCGACCTCGACCTGCCGCGCGACGAGATGGCCGCGGCCTGGGTCGAGCGCTGGATGCAGCGCCACGTCATCTCGCGGATCCCCGGGGGCACCCATGATTCTCAGTGAGCTCTTCGACGCCGAGGTGGTCGACGCAACCGGTGCGCGCCTCGGCTGGGTCCTCGACCTGCGCTTTCGCCGCGGCACACCCGGATCGACGGATTCGAGGCTGGAGGCGCTCATCGTCGGCGGTCACCGCCGGGTGCCGTTCCTCGGCTACGAACGCGCGGGGATGAACCGGCCCTGGATCTTCGCCCACTTCCTCCACCGCATCCACCGCGACTCCCTGCTCATCCCCTGGAGCGAAGTCGCCCGGTACGATCCCGGTCGCCTCACCCTGCGCGCGGACCACGCCTCCGAACCGCTCATGGATCCCGGCTCGGGCGATGTGCGCCGGACCCAGGGGCGCATCGAGCAGAGGACCCGGCGGGATCCCGGGGCGGGACCCGAGCCGCGCAAGCCCGGGACCGCAGGCGGTGAAAGTATGTGAGTCTCGCCTGCGCGATGACAAGCAACCCTGGCATTGGAACAATGAGCGAATCGTTCGATGACCAGGTGGGGATGCGTCCCCACCTCGCAAAACCTCATCAGGAGGACCAGCAATGACGGCACAGGTGTTCAGTGATCGCACTCAGACCGCCCCGCTTCCCCGAGGGCCCGTCAGCGAGGCGCTGATCGCCGTGCTCACCTCCGACTCCGAGGTCGCCCGGGCCGACCTCGAGGTCCTCCGCGCACGGGTCGTCACGGCCCTCGAGGAGACCGACGACCTCTTCGTCGACGAGGATCTGCAGCTGACCCTCTTCCTCCTCTACCTCCTCCACTACGGACCCGCCGATTTCATCACCGGCGACTGGGAATGGAACCCGGGTCTCATCGGCATCCGCCGCCTCATCGAGGCCCAGCTCGAGGCCGCGCTCCGGGTGCGGGTTCCACTGCCCGTTCAGCTGCCGGCCACGGGGGAGGACGTCGCCGCCGCCCTGTTCGAGATGACCGCGGACGCGGCCAGGCCCACCCTGGCGACATGGGCGGCGCGGAACGCCTCGGTGGAGCAGATGCGCGAGTTCCTCATCCAGAAGTCGATCTACACCCTGCGCGAGGCCGACCCCCACTCGTGGGCGATCCCGCGCCTGCGGGGCCGGGCGAAGGCCGCTCTCGTCGAGATCCAGGCCGACGAGTACGGGGGAGGGGACCCGCAGCGGGTCCATGCCGAGATCTTCGCCCGCACCCTGCGCGGCTTCGGCCTCGACGACACCCCCGACGCCTACCTCGACGTCGTGCCGGCCGTCACCCTCAACTCCCTCAACACGATGAGCTTCTTCGGGCTCAACCGGCGACTGCGCGGCGCGATCGTCGGCCACCTCGCGGCGTTCGAGATGACCTCGTCGATCCCGAACAAGTTCTACTCCCGGGCGTTCGGCCGCCACGACTGCGGCGACGAGGTCACCGACTACTTCGACGAGCACGTCGAGGCCGATGCTGTCCACGAGCAGATCGCCGGCCGAGACCTCGCCGGAGGACTCGCCGACTCCGATCCCGACCTCATCGCCGACATCATCTTCGGTGCCTCGGCATGCCTCTACGTCGATGACCTCGTCGGCACGCACATGCACGAGAGCTGGACGGCGGGACGGAGCTCGCTGCGAGACCTCCCCGCCACCCCATGACCGGGGCGGCGGAGCCCGGCGGTCCGCGCCTGCCGGTGCACTACCTGCTGCCACTGCGCTGGAAGGACGACAAGGGGATCGACGACCTCGCCGACTACCTCGGCTCGCTCGTGCCCCATGTCGACGTCATCCTCGTCGACGGCTCCGACGCCGAACGCCGCGCCGAGCACCGGGCGGCCCTGCCCGCAGGGATCACGGTCCTCGACTGCGACCGCAGAGCCTGCCGCAACGGGAAGGTCGCCGGGGTGCTCGCCGCCCTGCCCACGCTGTGGCGGCCGCTGACGATCATCGCCGACGACGACGTCCGCTATGACCCTGCGGACCTGCACCGGGTCGTCGAGCTGCTCGACGGCGCCGACCTCGTCATCCCCCAGAACCACTTCCGCCCGGCGGATCACCGGCGGCTGCCCTGGCACGCCGACTGGGACACTGCCCGGACGCTGATCAACCGCGCCCTGGGATCGGACTTCCCGGGCACGCTGGCCCTGCGCACCGAGATGCTCGCCGGCGGCTACGACGGCGACGTCCTGTTCGAGAACCTCGAGCTGATCCGGACCGTCCGCGCCCGCGGCGGCACCGTGCGCAGCGCCCGCGACCTCTTCGTCGCCCGCCGCCCTCCCGCGACCACAGGCTTCATCGACCAGCGGATCCGGCAGGCGTACGACAGCTGGGCGCAGCCGGCACGATTCCTCGCCGAGCTCTCCGTGCTGCCGCTCGCGGCGACCCTGCTCAGACGGCCCGTGCCGGCGGTGGCCGCGACCCTCCTCGTCATCGCCGTCGCCGAAGCGGGGCGCCGGCGCGCCTCGGGCACGGAGGTGTTCTCGCCCACCGCGAGCCTGTGGGCGCCGCTGTGGGTGGGGGAGCGGGCCATCTGCGCGTGGATCGCCCTGTGGCTGGGGCTGCGCGGAGGAGTGAAGTACCACGGGACGAGGCTGCGCCTCGCGGCGCACTCGCAGCGCCGACTGGACAGAGAGTGGAGACGATGACGAACGAATCCGAACCGGTGATCATCACGCCCTGCCCCGACGGGCCTCTGCTCGTGCGCGGGGACTTCCGGATCGCGCCGGCGCCGGGTCGTCCCGCCGAGGCCCCGGGCCGCAAGGTCGTGGCCCTGTGCCGCTGCGGCAAGAGCGGGATCCCGCCGATGTGCGACGGCTCCCACAAGCTCGTCGGCTTCCGCGCCCCGGCCCCCGAGAAATCGGCGCCCGAGAATCCGGCGCCCGACCGGGAACCGGATCCCGGAGACGCGCCGAGCCCCGGGGAGTGACCCGCCCGCGGCCAGGTACCGGCTCCCGGACAGGAGACGGCCCCCGAGGCGGACCGACCGTGCCTGCGCACTGATCGCCCGCCTCGGGGCGCAGGTCCCTGGCTCCTCAGCTCTCCGCGCGGGCCCAGGCGCGGTGCTCGGCGAGGTCGTCGGCGATCCGGTCGACGATGCTCGAGAGGTCGTCGTCGCAGTGGACTCCCGGGTCGCTCGACCGGATGCCGTACTTCTCCATCCACTCCGACGACCTGCGGTGGGCGCCGATGGACTTGAGGTGGCGCCACGCCTCGGAGACGAGCCGATCGATCTCGACCGTGAGCTCCACCTCCTCGGCGAAGATCAGGGCGTCGAGTTCGACCGAGGACATCGTCATGTAGGTCCGCTCGATCGCGACCGTCGAGCCGCCGGCGCTGATGCTCCCGCCCACCGGGGCGATGAGGATCGGCACCATGCCGGCCTTCGCGATGGCGTCGTGGGCCTCGAGCGCCTGCTCCGGGGCGGTCGCGCTGCCGGTGACGATGCCGACCTTCCGCCCCTCGATCGGCCACCGCCGGCCGAGCTGGGACAGGGCCGGGCTCGGCTCGACCTCCGCGGGCTTCACCTGCGGCTTCGGCACCTCGAGACCGAGACCCTGGGCGACGGTGCGGGCGAGATCGGCGTCGACGGAGGCGAGCACCTCGACCTGCCGCTTCCGGATCGTCTCCTCGTAGCACTTGCCGAGCTCGAAGATGAACGCATCCGCCAGGTGCGCCTGCTCGATGGGTGTGAGGCTGAGCCAGAACAGGCGCGGCTGCGAGAAGTGGTCGTCGAAGGTCTGCGGCGTCTCACGGACCTTCCTCGCCTCGGCGACCCGGGTGGGCACCTCGACGAACGTGTGGTCGTCGTCGGCGGGGGCGGCGAAGGGGTTGCCGCCGTCGAGCGAGTTCGGCTTGTAGGGGGCGGCCCCGCGATGGACCGCCGTCTGGTGCATGCCGTCGCGGAACATGTCGTTGACCGGGCAGTGCGGGCGGTTGATCGGCAGCTGGGAGAAGTTCGGCCCGCCGAGGCGGGTGAGCTGGGTGTCGAGGTAGGAGAACAGGCGCCCCTGCAGCAGCGGGTCATTGGTGACGTCGATTCCCGGGACCAGGTGGCCGGGGTGGAAGGCGACCTGCTCCGTCTCGGCGAAGAAGTTGCTCGGGTTCCGGTCGAGGGTGAGCAGGCCCACCGGCTGGACGGGGGCGAGCTCCTCGGGCACGATCTTCGTCGGATCGAGGAGGTCGATGCCCTCGAACATCTCGTCATCGCTGTCGCCGAACACCTGGATGCCGAGCTCCCACTGCGGGCAGGCCCCGGCCTCGATGGCGTCGGCGAGGTCGCGGCGGTGGAAGTCGGGGTCGACCCCGTTGACCATCTGCGCCTCCTCCCAGATCAGGGAGTGGACGCCCGCCTTGGGCTTCCAGTGGAACTTCACGAGAGTCGTCTCGCCGGCGGCGTTCTCCAACCGGAAGGTGTGGATGCCGAAGCCCTCCATCGTCCGGTACGACCGGGGGATCGCGCGGTCGGACATCTGCCACATCGTGTGGTGGGTCGCCTCGGTGTGCAGGGACACGAAGTCCCAGAACGTGTCGTGGGCGCTCTGCGCCTGCGGGATCTCCCGGTCCGGATGCGGTTTGGCCGCGTGCACGATGTCGGGGAACTTGATCGCGTCCTGGACGAAGAAGACGGGGAAATTGTTGCCGACGAGGTCGAAGACGCCGTCGGACGTGTAGAACTTCGTCGCGAAGCCACGGGTGTCGCGCACGGCGTCGGCCGAACCGCGGTTGCCGACGACGGTGGAGAAGCGGGTGAAGACCTCGGTCTCGACGTCCTTCTGGAGGAACGCGGCCTTCGTCACCTTCGCGGCGCTGCCGTAGGAGACGAACGTGCCGTGGGCGGCGGCGCCGCGGGCGTGGACGACGCGCTCGGGGATGCGCTCGTGGTCGAAGTGGGTGATCTTCTCCCGGAAGTGGTGGTCCTGCATGAGCAGGGGACCGCGGCGGCCGGCCTTGAGGGAGTGGTCGGTGTCGGGAACCCGGGCGCCCTGGGCGGTGGTCTGGAAGGCGCCCTGCTGCGCCTGGTCGGCCTGGGTGTCGGCGCTCGGCGCACCCGTCGGGGACAGTGGGCGCGGACCGCTCTGATCGGGTTTGGGCGGCAGCGGCGGCTGCGGAGTCGTGGGCTCCTCGAACTCCGGGGTGCGCGGGCCGGGCTTGCCCGGAATGGTGGGCCGGTCGTCGTGTGCCATCTCGTTCTCCTTCGTCAGGCTGCGTGGACGTATCTGTGCGACTGCCTCTGCGCCCGGCGCCCCAGGCGCCGAGGTCCGGCGCAGGGGGCACCCGCGCCGCCGAGGGCCTCGCCGTCAGCTCTCCTCGTGGATCGCGATGTCGAGGAAGGACTTGATGTTCTTGATCCGCGTCGTCAGCTCGGAGATGTCGAGCGAGGCGGCGTACTCCTCCATCTCCCGCGTCTGCGCCGGGCACAGGATCCCGGAGTCGAGCAGACGGCGGATCGGCGTGACGGGATCGTCGTAGACGCGGCGCCTGACTCCCGACGGGGTCCTGCGCCAGCCGATGGGGTTCTTCACCGGCATGAAGAAGTTGAGCCGATCGCCCAGGGCGTCCCAGATGTCGTTGGCGAGCTCGACGTCGACGTGCGGATTGCACCGGATCACCGACTGCAGGGTGTCGACCGTCCTGCGCTTGCGCTCGGCCATCCGGATCCCATGGTTGATCGAGGAGATCGGGTGGACCGCGACGAACCGCTCGGCGGCCCAGGCCTCGATACTCTCCTGCGGCAGCTCGGGGCTGACGAGGAGCCCGGTGACGATGTAGGGGATCGATTCGACCGCCTCGGCGAGCACGGCGAGGGGATCCGCGTCGGGCTCGAAGCTCACGGTGCGCACCCAGCCGATCCGGATGTCGGTCAGGGTCAGGGTCCGGCGGCGGGGCGCTGCGTCCTCGTCGTCGTCGTGGTCGATGTACTCGGCGACGAAGTATCCGGGTTCGGGTTCGGCGAGGTGCTTGGTGGCCTGGAGCGGCACCGAGGTGCGCAGACCGGTGCCGGAGCCCGACAGCAGGATGTCCTCCGTCGAGTCGGCCTTCTCCGAGCTGAGGTAGCGATCGATCGTGGCCGCCGAGATCTGGAACAGCTCCTCGCGGACCTCCCCCGAGTAGCCGTTCACGCCGGGGCGCAGGTGTCCGTGGGCTTCGAGGGACGTCACACAGTCCCTCATCGCGGCCTCGAGGTACTTCCCGCACGGCTGGCCGGACTGCTCCCAGACGAACTGGAGGGTGCGCCGGGCCGCGAGGGAGAACTTCTTCGGCTTGCTCCGGCGCCGATCCGCGACCGCGTCGGGGGAGACCCCCTCCTCGATGAGCGCGAGCTGCTGTCGCAGCTGGTGGCGGGCATGGTCGCGGCTCCAGCCCGTGGCCACCGTGATCGTGTCGAGCAGACGACCCTTGTCCTTCCGTGACGAGTTGTCGTACGCCTTCGCGTACCTGCGTGCCATCTCGATCGCCGTTGTCATCGTCATCCGCTCCTGAGCTCGTGATCGTCGGCGTCCCCCGACGCGGCACGCGGTCCGTCCCGATGACGGTCCGTCCCGCGCCTCGCGCCGGAGGAGGGGCCCTGGTGGAAGCGACGCTAACGAGAGGGTCACAACCTCACAACCCCCCTTTACAGATTCACGACGATGCTCTAGTAAGCACTCTTGTCGACGACGGGACGACGATCGTCAGTAATGGGCGGGTGCGTCACTGCCCGGGAACGACTCCTCGCCCCAGTGGTCGACGAGTTCGTCCTCGCTCATCCCGGCCGGCTTCTCGGAGCCGGGGCGCTCCGCCTCGGTGTCGGGGGCGGAGTCGGGAACCTGCGGGGCGGAGGCGTCGTCGACGGTGCGGTCGGTGTCGACGTCGTCGCTGTTGACCTGTGCGGGATCCGGTGTGTCGGTCATCTCTACCTCCATGATCGGGGATCGGACGGTGACCAGGGCTGATGTCCCGGTCTGCTGTCGATGGTGGCAGATGCGCCCCGGGCCTGTCACCCCTCGTCGGACACTCATCGTCGATCGCCGGGGAGCGCAGGGAGCATCGAGGCGGGAGCGCGCTCGGCAGCGCCCGAGCCGGCTCCGGGGAGCGCGCTCAGGCCGTCTCGGGCTCGAGCACCTCGGCGACCTCGTGGTCGCGGCGGGGCAGGGTCGTCGGCGATTCGAGGTGGACGGCGCCGCTGGGGATGAGTCCGGCCCCACCGAAGCGCCGCATCACCTGCCACTGGGCCCAGACGTCCTCGCCGACGTGGTTCCGCGGGACCTGGTCCCAGAACTCGAAGCCCCCGGCCTCGACGAGCTTGGCCCGGTCGAAGAGCACGCACCCGCCGACCCAGGCGACGTGGTAGGTCCGGGGCGTCGTGTACCCGCGCTCGACCGCGATGTGGCAGAGGTTCGCGGCGTTGTGGAGCTTCCATCGGTCGAGCTCCTCGGCGGTGCGCGTCAGCGTCTCCGGCTCCACCCGGCCCTCCCACTCGGCGAACTCCTCCCATTCGCCGGGCCTCCTGTCATCGAGGAAGGACAGCCCCTGGACGGCCGAGCCGATGAACCCGCACCCGTTGTCCTCGAGCGCGGTGAGCATCCGGGCGATCGTCCCCGGTTCGAGCCACACGTCGTCGTCGAGGTAGAGGACGCGGGGTGCCTCGCTGAGGTCGAGGAGGCGCTGCCTCTGCTGGGCCATCCCGCGCCGCGGCAGGTTCCGCTCCACCCGCACGCTGCGTCCCTGGGCGGTCAGGAGCGTGAGCATCGGCGCGACCCCCGTGTGGTCGGCCACGGGTTGACTCGACTGGTCGCTGATGACGACGCCGAGATCGGCGTCCGTCTGCGCGGCGAGCCCGCTGAGGGTGACGGCGAGCTCCGTGGGCCGGTCGCACGTGGGAATGAGGACGTCGACGAGGTGGGGACCGGTGCGCGGTGGGACGGGTGCTCCCCAGTCGGCGGAGGAGCGGGCGACCGCGGTCATCTGGCCTCCTTGACGATTCCGTGGTCCTGCAGGTGGCGGCGGAGGTCGACGACCTCGATGTCGAGGTGGGAGAAGCGCAGGGCGATCTCCGCGGGTCGCGGGCAGTCGGGCTTCGCCGTGTCGAGGGCGATGACGTCGGGGCGGACGCTGGCGACGACCGCGGCGACGTCGGGGGACCAGGGGGTGACGACGTCGACGCGCGGATCGGCGTGCAGCGCCGGGGACCCCGTGCTCGGGGAGGGGAGGGCGACGACGAGGAAGGTCCCGAGCGACCTCGCCGCCTCGAGGATGCTCCCGTCGGCAGTCGGATCGGCGGGGCCGAACGCGAGCACCGTCCGGTTCCCGGAGACCGGCAGTCGGGTCGCCCGTCCCCGCGCACCACCCTCGTGCCCGCCCGCGCTCACGGGCTCGGGCTCCTCGGCGAGGCGGTGGTCGGGTCCGACGATCTCGAGGAGATCAGCGGTCGAGCACAGGGAGGTGCCCTGCCGGTGGACGACGACGTTCGCGGCGAGCTGGGCGAACTCCGCGGCCACGCCGAGCGGGCAGCCAGTCGACAGCGCCAGGGCCAGTCCCGCGACGAAGGTGTCCCCGGCGCCCGACGCCTGGCTCTCGGGCACCGGGTCGGCCCGCGTGACATGGACGGTGTCCGCGGCGTCGACGGCCACCGCTCCGTCCTTGTCGAGGGTGATGACGAGCGCGGACGAGTTCGTCGCGGCCCGCAGCGCCGGGGCGAACTTCTGCGCGAGCGTCACCCGGTGCCTCTCGGTGCGGAAGCTCGCATGCAGCGTCTCCTCGACCTCGTGGACGTTGGGGGTGACGACAGTGGGATGGAGATCCCGCCAGTGCTCGGGACTGTGGGCGTCGACGATCGTCAGCGGCCGCTCCTCGACCCCCGCCAGCGCCCGAGGCAGCTCGGTCGCGTGGACCGGTCCGCCGTAGTCGGCGATGACGAGGGCATCGCTGTCGGCGGCGGCCGCGACCGCCGCCGTGCACAGCCGCGCGTCGAGGTCGCGGCGCTCGGACTCCGACAGCTCGTGGACTCCAACGGCGTCGAGGCGGAGCATGATGTGCTCGTCGACGACGATCCGGGTCTTCTTCGTCGTCGTCAGCTCCCGGCTGACGAGGACGTGGGAGACGTCGACGTTCGCGTCCGCGAGCAGACCGCGGACCGCGGCCCCCGACTCGTCGTCGCCGACGACTCCGAGCAGCCGGACCCTGGCGCCGAGGGAGGCGAGGTTCATGGCCGTGTTCGCCGCGCCCCCGGGGCACAGCGTCTCCTCGCCCTGCTCGACGACGGGGACGGGGGCCTCGCGCGCCAGCCGGGTGCTGTGGCCCTGCATCCAGCTGTCGAGGATGATGTCGCCGATCACCGTGATCAGCGGTGAGCTGCGGGCGAGCTCGCAGATGAGTTCGGGGGTGACCAGCTCAGCGGCAGATCCTGCCGGAGCGGTCCGGGGGTCGTGGTCCATGCTCACTCCTCACTGTGTCCCGCCGCTGATGTGGATGACCGAGGTCGTCGCGAACTCGTCGAGCAGCTCCGGGCCGAAGCCGAACCCCGACCCGCTCTCGCCCAGGGGCTCGGCGGACCCGCCGGGGGCGCCGCCGAAGACCGCGTTGACCTTGACCGTGCCCACCCGCAGGGTGTCGATCGCGGCGAGCACATGCCCGAGGTCGGGGCTGAGGACCGTGGCCGCGAGCCCGTAGGGGTCGGCGGCGGCGAGCTCGAGGCCCTGTGCGAAGTCGTCGACGACGCAGATCGGCGCGACCGGGCCGAACACCTCGTCGCTCATGATCGGCATCTCGGGGCGGCACCGGCCGACGACGGTCGCCGGGTAGTGGGCGCCGGGACCGTCGGGCACGGCCCCGCCCGTGTGCACGCTCGCCCCCATCTCACGGGACTGGGTGAGCAGCCGGTGCACCTGCTGCCGGTGGCGGCGGTCGACGAGCGGCTGCGGGGAGCCGTTCCAGGCGTCCGCCTCGGCGACGAGGGCGGCCGTGAAGTCCCTAGCCACGTCCCGGTGGACGAAGATCCGCTCCACCGAGGTGCAGATCTGGCCGGCGTTGGCGAACGACCCGAGGGCGGCCTGTCCCGCCGCCCATCCGATGTCGACGCCGGAATCGACGAGGAGAGCGTCGTTGCCGCCGTTCTCCCTGATCACGTGGGCACCGTGGGCGGTGGCCCGGGAGTGGATGTCGCGCCCGGCGGCGGTCGACCCGACATGGGCGTACATCGCGATCCGCTCGTCGTCGGTGAGCATCCGCCCGGCCTCGGCCGTGCCGGTGACCGTGGCGAGGACCCCCTCGGGCAGCACCGCGGAGCAGATCTCGCCGAGGCGGGCCCCGAGGTGAGGGCACCGCTCGCTCGGTTTGTGGACGACGGTGTTGCCCATGACGAGGGCCGCGCCGATGAGGCCGGCGGCGATCGCCGCCGGATCGTTCCACGGGGTGATGACCGCGACGACGCCGCGGGCCCGGTGCCGGGTGAAGTCCGCGGCGAGGCGGTCCCCGCGCAGGCTGAACCCGCGGTGGACGGGACCGAGCTCCGCGTACTGGCGCAGGGTGGAGATGCCGGCCTCGATCCCACCCCGGGAGTCCTCGAGGCTCTTCCCGGTCTCTCGGTGGTTGAGCCCGGCGAGCTCGTCGACGGCGGATTCGAGACCGTCGGCGATGAGCGTGAGGAGGCGGGCGCGTTCGGTCACCGCGGTCGCCTCCCAGTCGCGGGCGGCGGCGTGGGCCGCGGTCACCTTCCCGGTGATCGCCTCGGCGGTGTCGCAGTCGATCTCCCCGACGAGGTCGCCGGTCGTGGGGTCCTCGATGCGCAGCACCGAGGCCGCACCCGCCGAGGTGCCGGGCGCCGGTTCCTCCCGCGTCGGGTCGGGCGATGTGTGGGTCGTGCTCACGGCCATGAGTCCTCGCTCTCGTGGGCGATGAGGAGTTCGCGGACCTCGACCCGGGGCGGCTGGCTGAGGGCGAAGACGACCGAGCGGGCGACGTCGCGCGGGTCGTTGAGCTTGGTCCGGTCGGCGGGCAGGTACTGTTCGGTGCGCCCGTCGAAGAAGCGGGTGTTCATCCCGCCGGGGATGAGGTTTGTCACGCCGACCCTTCCGGCCATCTCCGCGGCCAGCGCCTGGCTGAAGCCGCGGACGCCGAACTTCGAGGCCGCGTACGCGGTGGCGCCGCCGGCCCCGCGCAGGCCGAGCGTCGAGCACACGGTGACGACCCGGCCGCGGGTCTCCTCGAGGTGGGGGAGCAGGGCCCGGATGACGGACACGGTGCCGAGCAGGTTGGTCCCGAGGACGTACTCCCACTTCTCGGCGTCGATCTCGGTGAGCTCTCCGGGCACGTCCGTCCCGGCCGCG
Source organism: Brevibacterium sanguinis (assembly GCF_003315415.1). Lineage (GTDB taxonomy): Bacteria > Actinomycetota > Actinomycetes > Actinomycetales > Brevibacteriaceae > Brevibacterium > Brevibacterium celere_A. The sequence continues at coordinate 39,765 of NZ_QNSB01000004.1, read as the reverse complement.
GTGATGACGCCGTGGATGCCGTCGACGGAGTCGGCGAGCCGGGCGACCTCCTCCTCGACGGCGCGGCGGTCGGTGACGTCGACGACGACCGAGCGGTGCGCCTCGGTGGGCTCGCGGTCGAAGACGACGGGGGTGCCGCCGGCCTCGGCGACGGCCTCGGCGCATGCGGCGCCGAGCCCGGAGTTCCCGCCGGTGATGACGATGGTGCGGTTCTCAAGGGTCATACTGTCACGTCCTCTGCTGTCGGGGTTCTGGAGTGGTCTGCCGGGGTGGGAGCGGCCGGGGCCGCCGGCGCCTCGAGGCCGTTGAGGGCGCTGGCCAGGCGGCTCGTCGAGCGGGCGGGGACGAAGGGCACCGTGACCAGCCGCCCGCCCCATGCCGCCATCGCCCTGGCCTCGGCGAGGTCGGCGCTGCGGTAGTCGTCGCTCTTGACCCAGATGTCGGGTCGGATCGACTCGAGCGCGCTGACCGGGGTGTCCTCGTCGAAGATGACGACCTCGTCGACGCAGTCGAGGGCCAGGAGGAGCTCGGCCCGGTCCTGGGCCTCGACGATCGGTCGGGTTTCCCCCTTGAGCCGGCGCACCGACTCGTCGGAGTTGAGGAGGACGATGAGGGTGTCGCCCATCCTCCGGGCCGCGCTCAGCGCCCGGGCGTGACCGGCGTGGAGGAGGTCGTAGCAGCCTCCCGTGGCGACGACGGTCCCGCCGCGGGCGCGCACGGACTCGGCGCGGGCGATCGCCGAGGCGGGGGTGAAGCTCGGTTCCGCCGGCGGTTCGGGCGCCTCCTCGTCGACGGTGCGCAGGTACGTGCCCGCGCCGCCGAGGGCGATGTACTCGGCGGTCTCGGACACCGCCCGGTCGACGGCGCTCATCAGGTCGTCGCCGGAGGCGAGGCTCGCGGCCACGCGCCCGGCGAAGCAGTCCCCGGCCCCGCATTCGTCCCCGCTCACGGACCTCGTCGCCGGGGAGAACCGGGCTCCGCCGTCGTCGAGGATGAGCGCTCCGCGGGAGCCGAGGGTGACGATCACCGAGGCGACCGACCACTGCTCGAGCAGCCCGGTCCCGGCCGCGTGCGCCGCCGGGATCGACGTCTCGTCGGCCTCGACCCCGGCCAGGGTCGTCGCCTCGGAGAAGTTGGGGGTCACGGTCCGGGTGTGCGGAACCGGCGGGGGACCGGATGGGTGCGGGTCCCAGACGACGGGGATGCGCCTCGCCGCCTCGTCGAGGGCCTCGCGCAGCGCCTCCTCGGCGACGAGTCCGCGACCGTAGTCGGAGACGAGGACCGCGTCGGCGTCGTGGACGGCGCGCAGCATCTCGTCGGTGACCTCGTTGCGGGCGTCCTGGCAGTTCTCGTCGAGCCGGGTGACGAGGTGACCGTCGGCGAGCACCCGCCGCTTGACCGGGGTCGGCTGCGGCAGCCGCGGTGCGACGACCGTGACCGGCGCCAGCGCCGAGAGCAGGCGCTCGGACTCCTCGTCGTCGCTGAGGACGGTGACGAGGGTGACGTCGTGGCCGACGGCGGCCAGGAGCGCGGCGGCCAGCCCCGCGCCTCCGGGCCGGTGGTCGACATGGTCGATGTCGACGACGGGCACGGGGTTGTCGGGAAGCAACCGGCGGGCGGCGCCGTGGGCGTCGGCGTCGAGGAGGGTGTCACCCACCACTGTGATCTTCATGTTCGGTCCTTACCTTGTCGTGTGCATCGCCGGTCCCGCCTCACAGGGACCCGCTGCGCACATGGCGGGGGGAGCGCGCCGGCGCCCGGTTCGTCGCGGGGCGGGCGCTGCGGGCGCTCATCGTCGCGATCGTCTGGTCGAAGATCGCGCACAGGCAGTGCACGGCCATGAGGTGGGCCTCCTGGACGTGCGGTGAGGCGGAGTCGATGCGGATCGAGGAGTCGCACGCCGCGGTCAGCGGACTGGGTTCCGGGCCGGTGAGCGCCCAGGTGGTCACGCCGAGGCGCTGGGCGGTCTCGGCGGCCCTGACGAGGTTCGGGCTGCGCCCGCTCGTGCTCATGAGGATGAGGATGTCCCCGGGTCGGGCATGGGCCTCGACCTGCCGGGCGAAGACGTGCTCGAATCCGTAGTCGTTGCTGATCGCCGTCACCGCCGAGGTGTCGGTGCTCAGCGCGACGGCGGAGAAGGGCGGCCGGTCCGCGGCGTACTTCCCGACGAGCTCCGCGCTCAGGTGCTGGGCCTCGGCGGCGGACCCGCCGTTGCCGGCGCAGTAGAGGGTGCCCCCGGCCGACAGGGTGCGGGCGAGGACCGCCCCCCACTGGCGCAGCTTCGAGATCTGCCCGGCCAGCGAGTTGACCGCCGAGGACACGCCCTGGAAGTGCCTCACGAGGACGTCGACGGAGTCGGAGGAGGTCGCGGCCGGCAGCTGGATGCGGGCCAGGGAGCTCGAGACGAGTGCGTCGTCGTCCTGGCCGAGGACCGCGCGGTAGGCGCGTTCGGTCCTCTGCGCCACGGCCGGCCAGGTGAAGCGCTCGCGGACCCGGTCGATGCCGGCGCGGCCGAGCTCCTGGGCGTACTCCGGGTCCGTGATCAGCCGGGCGGCGGCGGTGGCGAAGGCGTCGACGTCCTGAGGCGGGATGAGGAGCCCGGTGACGCCGTCGACGATCGTGTCCTGGAGGCCTCCCACCGAGGTGGCGACGACGGGGACGCCGCAGGCCATCGCCTCGAGGGGGACGATGCCGAAGGGCTCGTACCAGGGGGTGCAGGCGACGAGGGTCGCCGAGCGGATGACCTCGGGGATCTCGTCGCGGCCGAGCTGGCCGCGGAAGCGCACCCGGTCCTCGACGCCGAGCTGTGCGGCCAGGGCGCTCAGGCGCTCGACCTCGGGGTCGGTCTCGATCGACCCGCCGGTGCCGCTGCCGCCGATGATCTCGAGGTCGACGTCGTCGATGCCGCGGGCGGCGAGCCGGGCGAGCCCGCGGATGACGAGGTCGACGCCCTTGCGGGGCACGAGCCGCCCGAGGGAGACGATCCGCTTGCGCCGGGTGCACGGCCAAGGTGCGGCGACGGCGGTGGGCAGCGAGGCCGACCCGGTCGTCCACTCGGCCGGGCGGAACTCCTCGGTGTCGACTCCGCAGGGGACGACCGAGACCTTCGTCGTGTCGATGCCCAGCGCGGCGAGCTCGGACACCTCGTCCTGGCAGGTGGCGATGATCGCGTCGGCCGCATGTCCGAGCGAGGTCTCGAGGTCGGTGCGCTCGGCCGGGCTCGTGTCCTCACTGCCCTGGAAGCGGCGCTTGACCGAGCCGAGGGCGTGGTAGGTGTGGACGAGCGGGACGTCGAGGCCGGCGGTCTCGAGCGCGGTGCGCCCGGCGAGCCCCGACATCCAGAAGTGGGTGTGGAGGATGTCGGGGCGCTGCTCGGGGTTCTCGGACCACAGGCGGGCGACCTCGCGGCCGAACGCGGGCATGTGGTCGAGCAGTTCGTCCTTCGGGATGTAGCGGTCGGCGCCGGTGGAGACGTGGACGACGCGGACGCCGGGCTCCATCTCCACGACGTCGGGCGAGGTCTCGTCCTCACGCCGGGTGAAGACGGTGACCTCGTGGCCGCGCTGGGCGAGCTCGCTCGCGAGCTTGCCGACATGGACGTTCTGACCGCCGGCATCGACTCCTCCGAGCGGGGCCAGCGGGCTGGCGTGTTCGGAGATCATCGAGATGTGCATTGGTCTCTCCTTCTCAATCGAGTTCTCGCCGGGGCGATGAATGCGGGGGCTCTCAGGAGCCGGGGGTCGAGGCGCTGAGCGCCGGGGCCTCGGCCACGCTGGTGAGCAGTTCGTCCCAGTCGCGGAGGAAGCGGGGCAGCCCGTAGCGCTCGAGGGCGTGAGCGCGGGCGGCGGCTCCCATGTCCCTGGCACGGGCGGGATCGGCGACGAGGCGCCGGGCCTCCTCGACCATCGCCCGTGGATCCGTCGTCAGCAGCCCGGCCTCCGCAGGCACGGCGCGGATCGCCTCGGTGGCGGCGAGCACGATGACGGGCATCCCCAGGTGCATGGCCTCGAGGAGGGAGAGGCCGAGCGACGTCCAGCGCACCGGGTGGAGGTAGGCGCGTCGGCGTGCCATGCGCCGGTGGAGGTCCGCGAGCGGAACGTCCCCGTGCGGGGCGAGGCGGGCGGTGCCGTCGGGACCGGTCCGCACGAGGTGGGCGGGGGCGGCGTCGCCGAGCTTCTCGCTGCCGATCCCGAAGACGTCGACGGGGACCGCCTCGGCGATCGACTCGACGATGTCGGTGCCGAGCACGCGTCGCCGGCGCACCGGTTCGTTGGCGACGAATGCCAGCCGGTCGAGCTCTCCCGTGTAGAGGGGCCCGGGGTCGCGGATGCCGTGTTCGATGACGGTCACCGGCGCCCGGCCGTTGTCCCACATCACGGCGTTGAAGTGGGTGACGTGGGCGAGGGGGATGTCCGTGCGATCCGCGAGCGGGTGGACGGTGTCGGGCACGTGGGCGCGCGGGGTGTTGTGCTCGACGAACACCGCGGGCACGTCGACTCCGGGGTCCACGTCGAGGCGGCCGCGCACCTCGTCGATCTCCTCGGGACGCTGGAGCACGACGACGTCGACGTCGGCGGCGGTGAGCATGTCGATGTCGACCTCCCGCGCGGTGTCGGGCCAGTCCCGGCCGCCGCGGCCGAGCCCCCACGCCGAGCGCTCGGCGTCGGTGGGCAGCAGGTACTCGTGGCGGCCGTGGACGAAGGCGTCGGTCCACGAGCCGTGGACGTGCCAGAGGAGGATTCTCATCTCATGCTCCTGGGTTCGGGGACGGGGACGGGGACGCGGTCGGGCACGACCGGATCCGCGCCGGTGAGCCGGTGCACGGCGGCGACCACCTCGGCGGGGGTGACGGAGTTCAGGCACGGGTGGCCCGGGACCGGGCACTGGCGGGCGCGGGTGCCGCGGCAGGCCGCGGTCTGGTCGCCGAGCATCTCGACGGGCACCCCGTAGGGCAGCCAGCGCCGAGGCGGCACGACGGGGGAGAACAGGCTGACGATCGGGGTGCCGACGGCCGCGCCGAGGTGGGCGGGCCCGGTGTTGCCGACGACGAGCGCCCGGGCGCGGGAGAGCAGGTCCGCCAGTCCCGGCACGTCGAGCGCCCCGCCGAGGTCGATGCCCGCGGAGCCGGCCACCTGGGCCGTGAGCTCCCGTTCCGCAGGCGCGCCGGTGACCGCGACCTGCCAGCCGCGCTCGGTGAGCTCGGCGACGGTGTCGCGGAAGCGCTCGGGGGTCCATATGCGGGCGGGGACGCTGGCCCCGGGGTGGGCGACGAGGAGGCGGTCGGGGTCGAGCCGGGGCGCCAGGTGCGGGGCCTGGGCGGCGAACGCCCCCGGACGCGGGGTGATGTGGAGGCGGCCGTCGTCCCCGGCGGGCAGCTCGAAGCCGGCCGCGGCGGCGATGTGGGCGCTGCGCTCGGCCTCGGGCAGGTCGTCGGGCAGGTCCTCGTTCGGTCGGATCCGCACGTCGAGCAGGGACCCGGCGTAGTCGGTCGAGACTCCCGTGATGCGCCGGACGCCCGCGAGGCGGAGGACGAGGGCCAGCGGCAGGGGCGACTGGTGGAACGACGTGAAGATCACCGCTTCGTCGAACCCGCGGCGGGCCACCTCGACGCGCAGGGCCTCGATGTCCTCACTCGTCACCTCGGGCGGGGGAGCGACGATCCACGGGCACGACCAGGTGAGGACGTCGGTGACGCCGGGCAGCAGCCGGGCGGTCGACTCGGAGGCCGGGCTGCACAGCAGGGTCAGTGACCCGACCCGCTCATCGGCCGCGATCGCGCGCAGCCCCGGGCCGGTGACGAGGACGTCGCCCATGCTGTCGAGGCGCACGGCGAGGACCTTCAGCATACGGTCCTCGTCTCGAGCGACAGCGCCACCTCGACGGCGTGGACGAGGTCGAAGGCCACCTCGGCGGCGTCCGTGATCTCGGGTTCGAGCGTCCGGGCGGTGGGCACGAGGATGCCCCGGGCTCCCGCCGCGCGGGCGGCGCCCATGTCGGCGCCGATGTCGCCGATCATCACGGTCCGCTCGACCGGGACGCCGAGCTCCGCGGCAGCGGCGAGCAGCATCCCCGGTCGGGGTTTGCGGCACTCGCACTCGTCGTCGGCGGTGTGCGGGCACCAGCACCAGACGTCGAAGGGTCCGAGGAGGTCGGCGATGCGGGAGTTGACGGCCGCGACCTGCGCGCCGGTGATCATCCCGCGTCCGACCCCGGACTGGTTGCTGATGACGCCGACCGGGATGCCGCGGGAGCGGGCGAGATCGAGCGCGCGGCGGGCCTCGCCCTTGACCGTGACCAGGGACGGGTCGCCGTTGTACGGCACATCGTCGATGAGGGTATCGTCTCGATCGAAGAAGATCGCGGCGGGAAGGGACTGGGAATGGGGCGTGACATCGTGCTGGCTCTGCGTGCTCTGGGGCTCGGCGATGTGCTCGCTGCGATTCCCGCCCTGCGCGGACTGCGCCGGTCCCACCCCGATGCGCGTCTCCTCCTCGCCTGCCCCGAGGGACTGCGGCCGATCGTCATGGCCGCCGGCTGTGTCGACGACATCGTCGACGTCGGCCCCGACGACGTCGCCGCCGGGGACCTGGGTGCGGCCGCGGGGCTGCGGGGCCGGGTCGGCACGGTCGTCAACCTCCACGGGCGCGGTCCGGTCAGCCACCGCTGGCTCGAGGGACTCGACGCCGAGGTGCGCCTCGGTCACGCCGCACCGGGCTGGGAGGGGCCGGACTGGCGCGAGGGGCTCCACGAGCGTGAGCGCTGGGTGCGCCTGCTCGCCCACGCCGGGATCGCCGCCGACCCCGATGACCTGCGCATCGATCCCGAGCGGCTGCCCGTCGAGAACGCCGGGGAGCGTGCGGGCGCGACGGCGGTGGTCCATGTGGGGGCCGCTCATCGGAGCCGGCACTGGCCGTGCTCCCGGTTCGCCGAGGTGGCCCGCGACCTGCTCGGACGCGGCTTCGAGGTCGTGCTCACGGGGAACGGCGCGGAGGTCGAGCGGGCACGGACGGTCGCCGAGGCGGTCGCGGCCGGCGCCGGGCACCTGGGGGCGCGGGTGCGCCTGGCCGCGGGCACGCAGTCGCTGAGCGAGTTCGCCGCGACGATCGCGCACGCCGGGGTGCTCGTCAGCGCGGACACGGGCGCGGCCCACCTGGCGAGCGCCTTCGCGACCCCGTCGGTCGTCATCTTCGGGCCGGTGTCGCCACGCGTCTGGGGCCCTCCCGCCGGCCCGCACCGGGTGCTCTTCGACGAGCCGCGCAGCGGCGGCGACCCATTCGCGGACTCCCCGGATCCTGCTCTCCTCTCGGTGACCTCCGCGGACGTCACCTGCGCTCTTGACGCTCTCGGAATCTGAACGGCTGTGGTCCGAATCCATCTGCCCTTCCTCCTTTCCGACATCGGTCCTTCCCTTCGCAGAGATGGCCGACAACCCACGTCACCTCGACTTCTCCCAACTTGCAGGCAGTGTTGCCAGAAATCAAGGGGTCTTGCGGGATCGGGGTCCAGGGTCTAGCATTCTCGTCCTTCTCGGCGGACGTGGTCCTGAGGCTTCGGACATGGTTGTTGCGACCGCGGGTCTCACATAGTGTGCTCGGACAGGCTCATGAGACGGGCCGGCGTCACTGTGCCGGCGATCGCCCATCCCAGCCGGATCGCCCATCGGCCGTCATCCCCACGGCGCGATGAGGAACCGACCCGGCGCGTCACGGAGAATGGAAGTGTCGAGAGTATGAAGAACATCTTTGTCCCCGGACTCACCGCTGTGCAGCGCGAAGAGCTCGAATCGATCGCCGGTTCCGAGGAGATGAGGTTCCACGGGCTCATGGACTACGACTCCCTGGTCAAGGTCACCGTCGTCGACTTCGAGAAGCTGCTCGGCGAGGCCCGCGAGGAGCTGGGGGCCTTCGACGGCAGCGTCGATGCGATCATCGCCCATTGGGACTTCCCCGTGAGCATCATCGCCCCGATGCTCGCCGCGGAACGCGGGCTGCCCGCGCCCAGCCTCGAGAGCCTGCTCAAGTGCGAGCACAAGTACTGGAGCCGCCTCGAGCAGCTGAAGTCCATCCCCGAGGTGGTCCCCGGATTCTGCGCGTTCGACCCGTTCGCCGACGACGCGCTCGACGAGATCAGCCTCGAGTACCCGTTCTGGATCAAACCGGTCAAGGCGCACTCCTCCGATCTCGGCTTCATGATCACGAACGAGGACGAGTTCTGGGACGCCCTCGAGGAGATCCGATCGGAGATCGAGAACGTCGGGGACGCCTTCGAGACCGTGCTCGAGCGCGTCGACCTGCCCGCGGAGCTGGAGGAGCTCGGCGGGAATGCATGCATCGCCGAGCAGCTGGTCACCGGCACCCAGTTCGCGCCCGAGGGCAGCGTGGCCGGCGGCGAGTTCGCCGTGCATGGGGTCTTCCACATGCGCAAGGACGAGGCCGGGACGAGCTTCGACCGCCTGTCCTATCCGACCGCCGACGTCCCCGCCGAGGTGCAGGAGCGGGCGATCGACGTCTCGCGCCGGTTCCTCGAGCACATCGGGTTCGACAACGGCTGCTTCAACTCGGAGTTCATGTGGGACGAGGAGACGGGGGCGCTCTCGCTCATCGAGTTCAACACCCGCATCAGCCAGTCCCATTCGGAGATGTTCCTCAAGGTGGACGGGGTCTCCAACCATCAGGTCGCCGTCGCCGTCGCATTGGGGCGCACCCCGCGGATGCCCGACGGCAAGGGGGAGTTCGACGTCGCCGGGCAGTACATGATCTTCCACGACGAGGACGCCGTCGTCACCCGGGTGCCCGGTCCCGAGGAGATCGCCGAGGTGGAGAAGCGCCACCCGGGCACCGTCGTCACCCTCGAGATCGCGCCCGGCGACCGGCTCTCTCAACTGCCGGGGCAGGACAGCTACCGCTACCGGCTGGGCAAGATCTACCTCGGCGCCGGTGACCACGCGGAGATGGACGAGAAGTACGCGCGGATCCTCGACGAGCTGGACTTCGGGTTCGACGAGGAGGAACAGTGAGAGAAGTCGACGAGTTTCCCTGCGAGGTCCGCACCGTCGAGAACGTCTTCATCCCGATGCGCGACGGCGCCCGGCTCGCCGCGCGCCTGTGGATCCCGCTCGAAGCGGTGGACGAGCCGATGCCGGCGGTGCTCGAGTACATTCCCTACCGCAAGCGCGACAACAGCCGCGGACGTGACACCCTCAACATGCCCTACATCGCCGGTCACGGCTACGTGTGCGCCCGCGTCGACCTGCGCGGCAGCGGGGACTCCGACGGGGTCCTCGAGGACGAGTACTGTCCGGCGGAACTCGAGGACGCAGAGGACGTCATCGCCTGGCTCGCCGATCAGGACTGGTGCGACGGCAGCGTCGGGATGATGGGCATCTCCTGGGGCGGATTCAACAGCCTCCAGGTCGCGGCCCGGCGCCCTCCGGCCCTGGGGGCGATCATCAGCGCCTCGGCGACCGACGACCTCTACGTCGACAACATGCACTACATGGGCGGGGCTCTGCTCTCGGACAACCTCTCCGAGGCGACCGTGATGTTCGCGTTCAACAGCCTCCCGCCCGACCCGGAGATCGTCGGGGAGAAATGGCGGGACATGTGGATCGAGCGGCTCGAGGGCCGCGGTCTGTGGATCGAGAAGTGGCTGTCCCACCAGCGGCGCGACGGCTACTGGCGATCCGCCTCGGTGTCGGAGGACTATTCGGCCATCGAGTGCCCGGTGATGGCCGTGGGCGGGTGGGCCGATGGCTACACGAACGCGATCTTCCGGCTCATGGAGCACCTCGACGTCCCCCGGAAGGGTCTCATCGGACCGTGGGGCCACAAGTACCCGCACTTGGGCGTCCCCGGTCCGGACATCGGCTTCCTTCAGGAGGTCGTCCGCTGGTTCGACCACTGGCTCAAGGACATCGACACGGGGATCATGGACGAACCGATGCTGCGGCTGTGGATGCAGGACAGCGTCTCCCCGCGCTCCTCCTACGAACAGCGTCCCGGGCACTGGGTCGAGGAGGACGACTGGCCCTCACCGCGGATCGAGTCGCGGACGCTGCGGCTGCGCGACCGGCACCTCATCGCCGCCGACGACGACCCGCAGGCCGGGGGCTCCGCGCGCTCGGGCAGCGACGCCGCCCCACCGCGGCCCGTCGGCCGCGGAGAGGAGGCGGGCACCGGTCTGGTGCGCGGGGATTCCAGCCCGGAGTCCGACGCCGCCGAGGCGATGCGCCCGGAGCCGGGGGAGCAGTCGCTGAAGTCGCCGCTGAGCGTCGGCATGTTCGCCGGCAAATGGGCGTCCTACGCGGCCGTGCCCGATCTGCCCTTCGACCAGAGGGAGGAGGACGGAGGGGCGCTGACCTTCGACACCGACTTCCTCACCGAGGACGTCGCGATCTGCGGACGGCCCGAATGCTCGTTCCTCGTCTCGAGCGACAAGCCCGTCGCGATGCTCGTCGTCCGGCTCTCGGACATCCTCCCCAGCGGGGAGGCGACGAGGGTGACCTACGGCATCCTCAACCTCACCCACCGGGGAGGCAGCGAGGAGCCGGAGCCGCTGGAACCGGGCCGCAGGTACCGGGTGACGGTTCCGCTCAACGGGATCGCCCAGGTGTTCCCCGCCGGGCATCGGATCAGGCTGTCCGTGTCGACCTCGTACTGGCCGCTCGTGTGGCCCGCGCCCGAGGCGGCGACGGTGACCCTCACGCCCGGGGAGAGCACGCTGACCCTGCCCGTGCGCCGGCCGGTTCCCACCGACGACGGGATCGTCGGGTTCGAGGAGGCGGAGGCCGCCCCCGAGCTCGAGGTCACCCCGCTCGAGACCGGGGATCATCAGTGGAGGGTCATCCGCGATCTGGCGACGAACGTGTCGACGCTGGAGATCATCAACGACCAGGGCAGCTTCCGCATCGACGAGACGGGCACGACGATCCGGCGCAAGACCGACGAGTGGTACAGCTTCCGGTGGAACGAGGTCAACTCCACTCGCGGTGAGACGCGGACGATCAGGCGCATCGAGCGCGGGGACTGGGGGATCGAGGTTCACACCCGCACGGTGCTCACCTCGACGCCCGAGGACTTCCACATCACGGCCGAGCTCGACGCCTACGAGCTCGAGGAGGGCCTGGGCTACACCCGCATCCACTCGCAGAACTGGCATCGGGAGATCCCCCGCGACCTTCTGTGAGGGGTGGCGGCCGCAGGCCCGGTCGATGTGGGAAAGCTGGGACAAGAGGGCTTGCTATTGCCCGGAAAGGTCCTCTGCCGTAGCTTGAGATTCCCACCCCTGTTCGCCCAGGGGCATCGGCGAGGAGAGGACCGGCAGTGAGACCGTTCGGAGTGGAAGAGGAACTGCTGATCGTCGACGCCGAGACCCTGGCCCCGGCGCCCATCGCCGAGGAGGCGCTGCGGAGGTCGAAGTCCGGCTCCGGCTCGGGCACGGGTGTCGACGTCATGACCGACCATGAGCTGACCGCGGAGTTCAAGCAGGAGCAGATCGAGGTCGTGTGTCCTCCGCAGGCCACCCTCGACGATCAGATCTCGGCGATCAGGGAGGGCCGGTCCCTGGCCGCGGCGGCCGTCGGCGCCGTGGGCGGACGGCTGCTCGCGATCCCGATCATCCCCGGGTACGCGGCGTCGACGCTGAGCCCCGGGGAGCGCTACGACGCCATCAGCGAGGAGCTCGGCTTCACGACCCTCGAGCATCTGACGTGCGGATTCCACGTCCATGTCGAGGTCGAGTCGACCGACGAGGGCGTGGGCGTGCTCGACCGGATCAGGCTGTGGCTGCCGACCCTCCTGGCGCTGAGCGCGAACTCGCCGTTCTGGCAGGGTGTGGACACGGACTACTCGAGCTACCGCTATCAGCTCCTCAGCCGTCTGCCCGCGACCGGTCCCACCGACGTCTTCGGGTCGCGGGACGACTACGAGGACCACTGCCGCCAGCTGCTCGGCTCGGGGGTGCCGCTCGATGCCGGCATGCTCTACTTCGACGCCAGGCTCAGCGCCCGCTATCAGACGGTCGAGGTGCGGGTCGCCGACATCAGCATGACGGCCGAGCGCGCCGCGGTCATCGCCTGCCTCGTCCGCGCGCTCGTCGAGACCGCCGCGCGGGACCGGCACTACGGCGTCGAGATCGCGCCCGTGCGCACGAACCTGCTCCGGATGTGGACATGGCAGGCGAGCCGGGACGGAGTCGAGGCCGACCTCGTCGACCCGACGACGCTCTCGCCCGCCCCGGCGCGGGCCGTCGTGGGCCGACTGCTCGACAAGCTCCGGCCGGTGCTCGAGGAGACCGGTGAGCGGGACCATGTCGAGGACGTCGTCACCGACATCCTCACGACCGGTTCCGGTGCCCGGGCCCAGCGGCGCGTCCACGACGACTCCGGTGACCTGAGCGACGTCATCCGCCACGCCCTCGACCTCACCCTCCGGTGATGAGGGGCGGCCGGATCGCACGTCGCGGTCTCCTCGCCGCCGGTGCCTCAGCGCTGCTGGGGGGGCTGTCTGGCGCGGACCCCGGGCCCCGACCCTTCAGCACGTCCGACGGCGACTCCGAGCGCCTCGGCGACGCGCACCGCTCAGCCCGAGACGCTTGATCTGTCCGATCTGCCCGAGGGCGCCTACGGGGTGTGGGGAACCCACCAGGGCCGCACCGTGGTCCACGACCCGACGACGCGCATCAGGATGTGCTCGACGATGAAGCTGCCCCTGGCCGCCCTGACCCTGCGCGAGAGCGCTCGAGGCGGTCTCGACCTCGACACGGTGCTGACCTGGACGGCGGAGGATCTCATCGGCCATTCACCGTTCACTCGGGAGGACGAGGACTCGACGGCGACGATCGCAGAGCTCGCCGAGGCGGCCGCACGCGGCAGCGACAACACCGCGGCCAATCTCCTCATCGACGAGGTCGGCGGCTTGCCCGCACTCAACGCCTACGCCCGGGACCTCGGCGACCGCGTCACGCGTTTCGACCGGTATGAGACGGAGATGAATGAGCTCAGCGGCGAGCTCGACACGACGACCGCGGCATCGTTCGCCGCGCTCGCCCTCGAAGCGGTCGGTCAGCTGGGCCCCGATGACCGGCGCACCCTCTTCTCGTGGCTGCCGGGGCACGACGACCGGCGGATCGGCGCCGTCGTCCCCGCCGGGATCGACCTCGTCCACAAGACCGGCACGAGCGGCGACGGAGTCCTCAACGACGTCGCGATCATGCACGACGACGCCGAGGTGGTGGGAGGACTGGCGGTGTTCACCGACTGCCCGTCGCCCTCGGAGGAGGTCGTCGTCGAGATCGCCCGCAGGGCCTTCGCCGTCCTCATCGGCTGAGCGCGGGAGCGCGTGCCTGCGATGGCTCTGAGGTCGAGGTGGTCGTCGACTCCGAGCATTTCACGCCGTCGAAGTCGTCCAGCTGGAGGACAATGGTCACATGGACATCCGGATCATGAAGCCGACGTGTCACAGGTGCCGACGCTCGGGCCGTTGGGCGGGCAGGGTCGCCGCGGTCCTCACCGCCGTCGTCCTCACCGGGTGCGGCATCTCCGTGCCCGCCGATCCGCAGGGCACTCTGGACCGGGTCCGCGACGGTGAGATGCGGGTGGGCGTCAGTCCCGAGCCGGGCCTCGTCGACGTTCGCGGAGCGGAGCCGTCGGGGCCGCTTCCCGATCTCGTCCACGGTTTCGCCTCGGAGATCGGCACCGAAGCCGAATGGACCGTCGCGAGTGAGGAGAGCCTGGTCGCGATGCTCGAGGAGGACGAGCTCGACCTTGTCATCGGCGGCTTCACGGACAAGTCGCCGTGGACCGAGAAGGCGGGCATGACCCGCGGCTACGACACGATTCCCGGCGCCGACGGCCGCAAGCTCGTCCTCCTCGTGCCGATGGGGGAGAATGCCTTCCTCACCGAACTCGAGGAATACCTCGACGAGGAGGTCGGCTCATGAGCGGTCACCAGTTCGGACGGTCCGACCTCCCCGACGAGCAGCGGCAGGCGCTGCGGAGCGCCGTGAAGTGGGAGTGGTTCACGATCGGGTACACGACGGTGACGATCACCATTGTTGCCTTCGTCGTCGGCAACTCCCAGGCCATGCGCACCGCGTGGATCGAGGACATGCTCTCCCTCATCCCGCAGATCGCGTTCCTCGTCGCCCTGATCTTCGTCCGCCGCAAGCCGACTCGGGACTTCCCCTACGGCATGCACCGGGCGATGGGGATCGGGCACCTCGTCGCCGGGGTCGCCCTCCTCGTCGTCGGACTCAATCTCGCGTTCGAGGCGGTGAAGGGCCTCGTCACCGCGGAGCATCCGACGATCGGAACCGTCCATCTCCTCGGGACGACGATCTGGCTGGGATGGCTGATGATCGCGGTGATGGCGGTCATCGTCATCGGTCCGGTCTTCATCTACGGTCCCGCGAAGGCGCGGCTTGCTCCTCTCATCCACAACAAGCCGCTCTATGCCGACGCGGACATGGCGAAGGCCGACTGGCAGACCAACGTCGCCTCGATCATCGGCGTCCTCGGGATCGGCTTCGGGCTCTGGTGGCTCGACTATGTGGCCGCCGCGTTCATCTCGGTGGGCATCGTCCTCGACGGGTACCGCAACCTCAAGGGCGCGGTCCTCGACCTCATGGACCGGCGGGCCCGCACCCACGACGACAAGCAGGACCATCCGCTGGCGACCGAGATCGTCGAGTACCTGCGGGAGCTCGACTGGGTGTCCGAATCCGCCGTGCGCCTGCGCGACCAGGGCCAGGTCTTCCACGTCGAGGCCTTCGTCGTTCCCGAGGACGACCGCGCACTCCTCGAGGATCTCCGGGAGGCATCCCAGGGGATCTCCGCCCTCGATTGGAAGGTCCAGGACGTCGTCATCGTCCCGGTCGACGCGCTTCCCGTCGAAGCCGACCCGGGAGGGTCGACGACGCGACTGCTCGAGGGCCGCTGAGAGCGCGGGGTCCGCGGTCTCAGCTCACCGAGCTGGGGGTCTGCTGGTGGATCATCAGCGTCCAGCGGCCGTGCCGGCGGGCGTAGGTGGACACCATGTCCGCCTCGTAGGTCTGCTCTCCGCGCCGACCCGAGAAGTGGTAGCTCAACGCGGCTGCGGTGTCGGAGAGCTCGATGCAGCGCAGCCGGGACAGCTCGAACTCATCCCACGGCGGGGTCTGCTCGAGCCCGGCAATCGCCTCGGTGAGGGTGGCGACCATGCCGGGCATGATGAAGACGCTGCCCGGGTCGCACACCTCGCGGTAGCAGTCGATGTCCCCGCTCGACAGCCGCCTCTCGACGGCCTCGAGCGTCTCGATGGAGGTCATCGGGCCGCCCCTTCCCTCTTCGCCTGCGAGCGGGCGACGATCGCCATGGCGATGAGCGCGACCCCGAGGACGATCGTGTAGACCGCGATGACCCACAGGAGCGCCGCGACCGTGGCTCCGGGGGAGACGAAGAGCATGATCATGACGATGACGGCGAAGACGATGTCGAGGACGCCGAGGGCCTTCGACCAGCCCCGGAAGGACGTCGAGGCGAGTGTGAGGATTCCGCGGATCAGCATGCCGAAGGCGAGCAGCCACAGGAGGACGGCCCCGGTGACGACGGTGAACATCGCGGGCGCGAGCATGATGAGGATGCCGGCGACGATGTAGGCGATGCCTGCGGTCAGCTCCCAGCCCCACGGCAGGCCACGCCTGCGGGCGGCATTGGCGTTGACGATCGTGAGGATCCCGTCGATGACGAGCCACACGCCGATGTAGACGCCGACCGCGATGGCGACGAGCGCCGGAGCGAAGAGCAGGAGCAGACCGAACAGGACGGCGAGGACGCCGCGGAGGACGACGATCCAGAACACGCCCCTGGCAAGGTCGGTGAGCAGGGACTGCGGGGCGCCGGGCGGCAGCAGAGGGGAGCCGAGTTCGTCGCGTCCTGTGTCGCGGGCATCGGGATCGCCGGAGGTGGGAAATGAGGACATCGAAGCTCCTTCGAGGAAAGGTCCGTTGTCCTTGCGAGTCTAACGGAGACACTCCCGATGCGGCAGGGGCCTCGGCGGCAGGACTCTCACATCCACTTCTTCACCCGGAACACGACGTAGAGGAGGACGGCGGCGACGATCATGGCCGCGACGGCCAGGGGATAGCCGTACGTCCACTGCAGTTCCGGCATGTTGTCGAAGTTCATCCCGTAGATCGCCCCGATGACGGTGGGCGCGAAGATGATCGCCGCCCAGCCGGAGATCTTCTTCATGTCCTCGTTCTGCCGTTGCGCGATGAGCGCGGAGTTGACCTCGAGGATCTGCGACAGGGAGTTGCGCATCTCCGTGGCCTCGGCGACGACGCGGGTGAGGTGGTCGTCGAGGTCGCCGAAGTAGGGCTTGAGCTCGCCCGGGATCGTGTCATCGTCGACGCGGGCGTTGAGCGCCTCGCTCACCCGCTTGAGCGACATGGTGGCGTGGACGAGGTCGATGACCTCCTGACTGAGGCGGTAGATGCGCTCGGTGGCGGCGACGTCTCCGCTGAAGACCTGGCTCTCGATCTCGTCCTTGTCCTCCTGCAGCCCGTCGAGGACCGGGAAGTAGCCGTCCACGGTGGCGTCGAGGAGGCGGTAGATCAGGGTGTCGGTCCCGAGGGCGAGGAGGTCCTTGTCCTCGGCGTGGACCCATTCCGTGTTGCGGAAGAACCGATCGAGCTCGTCGCGGTCGGCCGGGATGGGTGTGCCGTCGAGGAAGCGGTTGCCCTGGCAGATGATGACGAGGGAATCGTCCTTGGCGAGAACGTGGATCTCGCTGAACTCGACCTCCTCCGTGTCGTCGAGGTAGAAGACGTTCTTGAACACGAAGAAGAGCACCCCGTCGTAGCGCTCCAGCTTGGGGCGCTGCTTCGCGTGGTGGAGGTCCTCGGCGAGAACCGGGTGGAGGTCCCAGGTCGCGATGATCTCGTCCATGAGCTCGGTCGAGGAGTGGGGGATGAGGTAGCGGGTCATGCCCGCCGAGGTGCCCGAGGAGTTCCGGTCGACGGCCTCGGCGAACGAGGAGGAGATGAGGACGTCCTGCTCCTCGCCGTCGACGATGCGACGGCTGAGGACCATGGGGGCGGGCTGCTCATCAGTGCTGGTTGGATCCGACATGACCCCAACTCTAAGCCTCGCCGAGGTGACGTGGAGGAACGTGTTTACGCCTATGTGACTTGTGGTCTCAGCAGACTTGGAGTTCCCGATCCACAGTGATCTTAGGGAATTTGCGAACATGACCATTGACTAGGGTTTAGGTGGAGGTGGGTTCGAATCACGCCAGCCAGGCACCGCTAGCCCGATTATGGGCTCCCGTTAGACACTGTTTCTGACCTGGGCTTCGTCATGTTCTGAGCCGTCAGTCGGACACCTGTAACAACGGCGACAGCGCTCGTAGCGCGAGACTGGTGCGGGTGAATGAGACTGCTCCGGAATCAGGCCTCGTCCTCGCGGCCATACGGCTACTGAGGAGTCTGCCGGTCCCAGCTGAATAGACGCCGGGTGTGCACGATCCGTCGAGTCTGAGAGGCCATTTAGGGTTGGATTCCCGCCCACACCGCGGCGACACGCGGTCCTGTGTCCCACTCGGAAAGTAGAATCACAAGCTAGCGATGTGATCGAAGGCTTGATCATAGAAGCAACCGGCATCACGAAACTTCGAAGCAGCCGCCGCTAATTGGACGAGTTGGGCTAAGGGCGGCAGAGCCAGTACGCTCAGGACAAACTAGAGAATACCAAACGGAGTAGAACGGAGGCGGTGTGACTCGTGCATGGAACGGGCGTGAGTGGCAGGACTACTGCATCATGCTTCTCCAGAAGCGATACGTCGCGTCTAGTCCTCATAGCCTGCAGCTCGTGCCTGACAGAAATCAGGGCGACCTTGGCATCGAGGCATTTTCGCTCGATGGCGTCGCTTACCAGTGTTACGCAGCGGAAGAGCCGCTCACGGCACAAGCTCGTTATGTGAAACAACGCGATAAGCTGACTACGGATCTAGGTAAACTCCGATCCAACAAGAGAGATATGAGTAAACTGCTCGGAAATGTTGAATTGCATAGATATGTGTTTCTTGTGCACCGTCATGATTCACGGCAGCTCATTAGTCATGCGTCCGCAAAATCGTCAGAAGTCGTGGGCTGGGAATTACCATTCGTGCACCCTGGCTTCCAGATTGTAATCGAAACAGACGACGACTATGCGGCAGAGCGAGAAGCACTGCATGCGATTCCGGCGCCACTTGTGGAACCACCTGAAGTGACGGAGGACGATCGTTGGACTTGGTCTGAGGGGAATTCGGATCTACGCAACACGGCATACGCAAAGCTCGAGAAGATCGGAACTTCACCTGGAACTATCGACTCTGCAATAGAGTCGCTCACGAAGCAGTACCTCAAAGGAGAGAACACGCTCGAGCGTTTACGCACCGCGTCGCCTGAGGTTCATCGAGGAGTTATTGCTGCGCGAGCTCAGAGAGAGGATCTTCTCGCTCTGGAATACCCACCCGGATTCAATGACACGCAAGGCAAATTAGTTGAAATTTCGAGAGAGTTTGCGAAAGCATTGCGGACTGACTTTCCGATGCTTAGCGATTCCACTGCGGGAATGTTGGCTTGGTCGGCTGTGGCGGACTGGTTAATGCGTTGTCCTTTGGATTTCGAGGCGATACCTTGAGCGAACTTCAAGACCTCGAAGATTTTTTCATGTCCGTTCCGGCAAGTCCTCGATTTACGAAGCGATCGGTTAGTATCCCTGGAGACTTTCGCACTAGCTGGCGTCTTTCCGTCCTTTCTCTTCTTCTCGCAAAGGGGCGTTCGAAGTCTCTTGCACTGCCGCATCTTCACGTTCTTTGGTGGGCAATACGGACGTCGAGAAGTCGATCGCTGTTTCTAAAATGGTTCGAAGGAAAAAAGAGCCCCGATGAACTACTGGTGAGATTCGATCCTTCCCTGACGGTTGCGGTCGATCTCGCGCTCGGACAGGGGCTGGCTGAACGGACCGCAACGGGTCTTATAAAACTCACTGAAACAGGTTCCGCTCTTGCAGAATCAGTGAAAAATGACTCTTCAGTTCTGGTGACTGAAAAAGCATTCCTCGCAAATTTACCAAAATCTATCAACCAGCGTCGGATCCGCGAGCTCCTGGAGTGGACATGAACCCAAAGATGCGCCTTCGATCATTGAAGTTGTTTGTACGTACCGAGTTCGGCGTTGCTGAACGGAAGCTCGACTTCCGAGAGGGGCTCAATATAATCAGAGCTGACAATACCTCTGGTAAGTCGACTGCCCTGCAAGCTATCGTTTATGCACTCGGCCTCGAAGGCATGCTTAGTCCGTCTCGCCGCATACCTCTGGCACACGCCATGACCGCCTCTATTGAAATTGACGGTGAACTGCGGTCCGTAGTTGAGTCTTACGTGGCACTCGAAATCGAAAATGCTCGCGGTGACATCATTACGATAATGCGGTCAGTTGTGGATCGCGTGCGCGACAGAAACCTCGTGACAGTTGCTTACGGTCCAGAGCTTACCGTCGCTCCCAAGAATCGCCGTGAAGATTACTTTGTCCGTCTTAGTGGCGGCGCTCAGAATGTTCTCGGATTTCATCGGTACTTAGCTGATTTTCTTGAATTGAAACTGCCTCGCGTCACTCGAATGGATGGGAGCGAGGGCCCGCTCTACCTTGAAACACTTTTCCCCTACTTCTACGTCGAGCAGAAGCACGGTTGGGCTGGCGTCCAAGCAAGGATCCCCACTTACCTCGGAATACGGGACGTTGGCAAACGATCTGCGGAGTACATCCTTGGCCTTGAATCGCTCGACCGGATCCTCCAACGTCAGAGGGTGCGTTCTTCCTTGAGCGAGCTCGAAGCCGACTGGCAGGGAGCTGTTAGTAAGCTGTCTGAGGCTGCGCGGGTCAGCCGTGTGGTCTTACAGAACCTTCCGAAGAGAATCTCACACGTCACCCCGCAAGAAGGAATCGTTCCACGGGTAGTCCTCAATGGTGAGTGGAAGGACCTTGCTCAGGCGATCACTATTTTGCGCGCCGAACTGGCGCAACTCGAGGCTAGCCCGGTGCCCACGGCCGGTAGTTCGGCTCGAGAGGTTGAGTCGAACCTGCAGCAGACTGAACACTCGCTTCGGCAGGCGCTCGCCGTATCTGCCTCTATTGCTGAGGAACGTGAAGAACTTGAGCGTCAGAACCAACAGACTCAGCTGCGTCTTGAAGCGTTGCAAGAGGATCTTCAAAAGCATAAGGACACCCAAGTCCTAGAAAGGCTTGGATCGCAGCACGCGCACGCGCTCCTGGCCGAGCATGTTTGTCCAACATGCCACCAGCACCTCGAGGATGGTGCCGATATTTCGACCCACGCGATGACCTCCGCCGAGAGCATCAAGTTCATCGAGCAGCAGATTTCCACATTCAAGAACGTCCACGACGATCACCAGCGCGTCATCGCCGCGATGCTTGCCCGCGAGCAAAGTCTTGCAACCGAGATCCATGATTACCGTTCTGAGATTCGAGCCGCACGAGACACCCTCAAGGCTCCCAATAGCAGCCCCTCCGTAGCCGCTATTGCTCAGAGGCTTAGGCTAGAAGGCCGTATTGAGGAACTCGACGAGCTGAAGGAAACTTTGGAAGTCTCGCGACGTGAGGTCGAACATCTTCGCGAACGCTGGGTGAAGCAACGTGGGTTCCTCAAGAGTCTAGAGACGGACGATCTGTCCCAAGCAGACCGTGGGCGTATTGAACGGCTTCAGCATTCCGTTCGCACGCAGCTCGCATCGTACCGATTCCAGTCTCTGAATCCTAGCGAAATCGAAATAGACACAACTACATACAGGCCCGTGCACGAAGGCTTTGATCTGGGATTCGACCTGTCTGCTAGTGACATGATTAGACTTATCTGGGCGTACCTCTTCGGCTTGCTCGAAGTCGGACAGGAAACCGGAGGCCGCCATTTGGGAATCTTGGTTTTTGACGAGCCCCGTCAACAGGACGCTGCAAGGGACAGCTATGCCGCACTGCTCGCATACGCCTCGCGCGCCGGAGAGGAAGGAGCGCAGGTTCTTTTTGCGACGAGCGAGCCGGAGGACAGCCTCAAGGAAATGCTTGCTGACAACCCCGCATACCTTCTATTGCTCGCTCCAGGCGAGAAGCTTCTTAAGCACGTCTAACCGACGCGTCCAAAAGTTTCAGGGATGCAGTGGGAACTTTCCGTACTACCGGCGACCACGAAAGCCTCGTGCAATGCTGGTAGGGTGTCGGCACCCTGGCGTGAGTGAGTCTGTGATTGTCGTCGCGAGGTATGATTGTTACGCTCATTAATTGTTTATCCTCGATGCAGCTATTTGGTAAGAGCGGCATACGCGATGTAATTGGTATGTTCGTGCGAGTGGTTTAACTTACTGTGGTTCGCGACACGCGGTGGTCACCGCAATCCGAAGTTTTCACTGACAGAAGGAAACTCTCATCGTTCAGTCATTCGATTGGCCGACGGCGAAAACTGCGGCCGAGCGGAATTTCAACAGTCTGTATCTGATGGGGGACAAGCTGCCGGAGCAGTCTCCTGAGGAGATCGTGCGAAGCGGAATCACCTGGGTCGGTCCTTCCAAGTCCATGCCAGCAGACGATATGAACGCGCTGAAGGAAGCGGGACTCAATGTGGTCCCGTACACCTTGAGCAGTTCCGCGGAGTCGATTGAACTGCCCGAGGGTGTTGCCGGCTACTTCACGGATGATCCCTGGACCGGGAGATGACAGCAAGGGAGCGAGAAGGTGGTCAGGGCACAATAGTGCCATGGCGACAACCAGAGGCGAACTGACAAGACGCGCAACACAGGGCCTGACGATGGCGAAGAAGGCCCTCACCGTCGGCTCGACGATGGTGACCTCCCGACTGACGGAGGCTCGTCTGCCCGCGGATCTGTCCCCTCGAGGCGAGGACGCCTTCACTGCCGCCGTCTACTTCTCCTCCGACATGAGCTCGGTCTACCAGCTCGACCAGTGGCTGTGGCCCTTCGAGCAGCTTGCGGAGCGACTGGGCAGGGACTCCGTCGCCGTCTTCGTCCGCGATGCGAAGGTGGCACTGCACATCCGTTCGCGCACGCAGCTGCCGGTGAGGTTCTCGCGACTGAGCCGAGGACTCGATACGTTCATGGAGGCGCCCAGCCTGCGGCTGGTCTTCTACGTCAACCAGGCCAAGGGCAACTTCCCCGGACTGCGCTTCCCACGCCCGGCCCATGTCCACCTCAGCCATGGGGAGAGCGAGAAGATCTCGATGATCTCCAACCAGCTCAAGGCCTACGACTACGTCTTCACCGCCGGCCACGCCGCGAGGAAGAGGATCACCGACAACCTCATCGGCATGGTCGAGGACCGGATGCTCGACGTCGGCCGCCCCCAGCTCGATCGGCCTCGGCACATCCCGCGGGAGTGGGAGCGCTTCGATGCGCAGGCACCCGCCGGTCCCACAGTCTTCTTCGCGCCGACCTGGGAGGGCGACTCCCCGGCGATGGCGTACGGAACCCTCCCCGGCACCGGGGAGACCCTGGTGACAGGGCTGCTCGAATCGGGATACCGGGTGATCTTCCGCCCGCACCCGCGCACGGGAGTCCTCGACCGGCGCTTCGCCTCGGCGCTCGAACGGGTGAAGGGCATCGTCACCGAGCACCCGCGGGGTTTCCTCGATTCGACTCCGGAGGTGTCGTGGCAGTTCGATGTCGCCGACGTCGCGCTTGCCGAGATGTCGTCAGTGGCCTTCGACTGGCTCTCGACACACAAGCCGCTCGTGATGATCGCTCCGGACGATCCGGGCGCCGAGGTGCTCGCCGGGGGACTGTTCGACCGCTGCCCGACCGTGACGAGCGAGACGGCCTCCGACATCGTGGCGATCACCACAGCGGCCGTCGCCGACGACAACGCTGATGCCAACGCCTTCGAGTACCTGGGAGATACCGCGGCGGGGAATCAGATCCGCCGATTCATCGAGGCGAGTGCCCAGGTCATCGACGTCCGCAGCACCGAGCTGGACAGTCGGGACCGATGAGCCGAGGCGAGGGAGGCGAACGGTTCGGGATCGATTCTTGCAGAATGGTAAACTTGGGCTGAATTCTCAGTACGTTCGTGGCCCCGATGACCGGGGCCTGATTTTTTGGATGGGTGCACAGATGCGTCGAGTCATCACCTACGGCACGTTCGACCTGCTTCACTACGGGCATATCCGCCTGCTCCAGCGCTGCAAGGAGCAGGGCGACTACCTGGTCGTCGCTCTGTCCAGTGACGAGTTCAACGCGGGCAAGGGAAAGAAGTCGTACTTCTCCTACGAAGAGCGCAAGCACATGCTCGAGGCCATCCGCTACGTCGATCTCGTCATCCCGGAGGACAACTGGGAGCAGAAGGTCTCCGACGTCGAGAAGTACCACATCGACGCCTTCGTCATGGGCGATGACTGGGAGGGCAAGTTCGACTTCCTCAAGGACAAGTGCGAAGTGATCTACCTTCCGCGCACTCCCGAGATCTCGACCACGAGGATCAAGAGCGAACTCGCCGGCTCCTGACCTGTCCACCGAGAACGGAGAAGCACGGAGCAGCATGACCACAGCGGCGTCGACCGACGAGCCCATCCGCCTGTCGATCATCATTCCCGTCTACAACAACCCCGACCACATCCGCACCGCCATCGAGGGTGCGGTCCGGCAGACCGTCCCCGGCGGGCGGACAGAGGTGATCGTCGTCAACGACGGGTCGACGGACGGAACAGTCGAGGTCCTCGCCGAGCTGGAGTCGCTGCACCGGAACCTCACGGTCATCCATCAGAAGAACTCGGGGTGGGCGGGCGCTCCCCGCAACACCGGACTCGATCATGCACTCGGGGACTACGTCTTCTTCCAC
Organism: Brevibacterium sanguinis; assembly: GCF_003315415.1. Taxonomy (GTDB): domain Bacteria; phylum Actinomycetota; class Actinomycetes; order Actinomycetales; family Brevibacteriaceae; genus Brevibacterium; species Brevibacterium celere_A. The sequence goes on along the minus strand of NZ_QNSB01000004.1, from coordinate 15,885 downwards.
GACGCCGACGACCAGCTCGACGGCGACTGCCTGGGCTCGGCCGTCGCCTTTGCCGACGAGCACGACAGCGACGTCGTCCTCGTCGGGATCGAAGGACGCGGAGGTCGGCACACCCACGCCGATGTGTTCGAGTCGACCCAGGTCGACGGTGATATCCGCAAGCTCGTCAGGTCCAACTTCTGCTTCAAGCTGTTCAGACGCGAATTCCTCAACGCCCACGACGTGAGGTTCCCGGAGCACAAGATCCGCCTCGAGGACGCTCAGTTCTGCTTCCGCGCGTACTCGCTGGCCTCCCGGGTCTCGATCCTCGCCGACCGCACCTACTATTTCGTGTACAACCACGGAGCGGGAACGGGTCACATCAGTCACTCGGGCGTCTCGGCAGAGCTGCATGCCGAGGGGATCAAGAAGAGCCTCGAGCCTCTGCGCAGCGGTCCGTGGGACGACGCGCAGCGCCGTGAGGCGATGGCCGACTACTTCCGCCGAGTCACCCTCCTGCGATTTAACGGGCATTTCGGGAAGAGGTCGCTCAACTACCGGCTCGGGTGGATCCGTGAGGCATCCCGCCTCGTCCATGAGTTCGCCCTCCCGGAGAGGCTGCATGAGTTCTACACGCCGACGAACCTCGCTCGCGTCTGGAGCCTGCGCCGTCCGGTACCCGCACTCGTCGAAGCGGTGGGCAGGCAGAGCTTCCGCAACCCCGTCGTCGTCGCCGAGGTCGACGAGGTCCGTGTCGGAGCCTTCCATGTGGAGTTGAATGGCATTGCCACGGCCCTCATGGCCACGGAGGATTTCGACCGCCTCGTCATCCAGCTGAGACACGGTGCCGATACGATCTCCGAGGTGGCGGCCACACTCGGGCCCGAGATCACCGAGACCGTGGCCAACGCTGCGAAACGATTCAGCGTGCGCATTCCCCTCGCCCCGCTTCTGCGCCACAGGTCCGTGAAGCTCTATGCCTCCGCACTCGATTCGCAGGGAACCGAGACGAAGGTCCTGCGGGTCGGCCTGGCTGCCGACGTGGCCCCACAGTCCCATCGGCTGCTCCCTGGAACCGAGGTGTTCCCGACCGTCCTCGGCGGTCTCAACATCCGCCTGGGCCTCGGCGCCCGGAGTGTCCTCACGCGGGTCCTCGAGCGAGTGGAAAAACCGTGAGATAGCATTCGAGTAAAACTCTCACTCGGCAACAGAGTTGTTGTTCACTTCGCCCACTGCAAGGAAAAGCACTGATGCGCTTCATGCGTCTTCTCCGCCGCAAGACCACGCCCTCCGACACGAGCGGTGGACCGGTCAGGCGCATCTTCGACCTCACGTGGTCGATTCCTCAGGAGTACGGCGGACTGACGAAGGTGATGCTGCGACGGTCTCGGAACTTCGTCAGGCTGAGTGGCCTCGATGTCGATATCCTCACCCTCGACTACAAGCTCGATGTCGCCGAGGCGCGTGCCCGGTTGGAGGCCGCCGGTGAGATGGTCGATGGAATGCATCTGCGCAACGCGTGGGATGAAGTGTCCGCCTTCGACCGGAAGGAGCTCAGGTCCCTCGGCGGTCTGAGGGGCGTCGGCGGAGTACCGAAGGCAGCGGCCAATTGGGACTCGACGGTCGAGAAGCGCTACATCGAGTACACCGATGCCCACGGTGAGATCATGCGAGTCGACCACCTCAGGGGTGACGGTTCGGTGTACCTGGCCGACGATCGTTCGGGTCCGGTCAGGCGGCTGATCCTCGTCGATGAGAAGGGCCATTACGTCGCTGAGTTCAACAGGGCCCGCGACTTCTACTTCGCCTGGCTGGACAAGGCCATCGGTGATGGGACCGCTGTGCTCATCAACGAATCGAAGTACATCGCCACTTTCCTCCATCGATATCACCGAGAGAACGTCCGGCTCGGCCAGGTGCTTCACAACACTCATATCGAGCCGCGGGCCACGAATTCGCACGGCCCATTCACCAAGTCGCGGCTCGAGATACTCAAGAACTGGCACAAGTTCGATTTCCTCATCTTCCTCACCGAGAAACAGAAGCAGGATTTCGTGGAGTCATTCGGCGATTCACCGAATCTCTATGTCATACCGAATTCGACCTCGGTCGATGGCACAGAGAGTTTCGGAAGCGACCAGCGGCCTGCCAATCAAGGGGTCGTCGTTGCGCGACTGACAGGGCAGAAGAGAGTCGATCATGCGATCTCCGCCGTCGGCCGGGTCGACTCCGCAGTCCAGCTCGACATCGTCGGAGACGGGGACCGGCGGGACGAGCTCGAGAAGATGGTCGCGGCTGATCCGGTTCTCACTGATCGCGTGTCCTTCAAGGGGTATGTCGACAATGCCGCCGAGGAGCTCAAGCACTACTCGTTCATCCTCCTCACCAGTTCCTTCGAAGGCATGGGTGTGGTGCTCATCGAAGCGATGGCGCAAGGATGCGTCCCGATCGCCTACGACGTGCGCTACGGCCCTTCCGACATCGTCGACGACGGAGTCAACGGCTACCTGGCATCGAACGTCGACGGCATCGCGGGCGCGATCACGAAGCTGATCGGGCTGAGTCCTTCGGAGATCACCGCGATGCGCAACGAGGCGGCCGTCAAGGCTCGGACGTTCAGCGACGAAAGCGTCACCGAACGCTGGATGGATCTGCTGGGAGACGTCACCAGGCCGCGAAGACGACCAACGACGGCGGTGCGGTCGACGGTGGTCGCGTCGGACGTGTCGGTCGATGGCGAGCACCTGCGCATTCGACTCAAACCGGTCGGAGAGCTGACGAACGCCCACGATGCGCGGATCGTCCTCAGCGCACGGGACTCGCTGTACTCGTTCTCGTCTCCGATCGGGGACCTGTGCTCCTTCCCGATCGGAGACATCGTGAAGCTGCCGAAGGGCGCGATCCTCGATGCATGGCTGCAGCACTGGGACGGAAGTGGAATCGCGCGGCATCGGGTAGCGTGCTCCTCCGCCGCCGTGGACGTAGTGTACGGCAGGATTCGCCCGTACCGAACCGTCAAGGGCAATCTCAGCATCAAGATCGTGTGAGCGGTCGCACGGAAGGGGCGTGGCTTCTGCCTCGTTTGCAGTCATCGGGCGGCGGTCAGGTAGAGATGAGTCTGGACTCTCGGTAAACTTGCCGTGAATTGTCGTCCGGAAACAGAACAGAGAAGATGGGTGCGGGTGTGAAGTCTGAGAAGCAGGCGAGCTACCCGACCCTCGCAGAGCTGAGAGCCAAGGCACAGCCCGAAGAGGTGCGCAGCCGGAAGAACGCCGAGCACTGGACAGCTCAGCTGTACCTGCGTCACATCTCCATCTACTTCACGATGCTGCTGGTGCGCACGAGAATCAGCGCCAACGGTGTGACCGGGCTGATGATCCTCGCCGGCTGGTGCATCGCGGCGTCTTTGCTCATTCCTGGAATCTGGGGTGCCGTCCTCGCCGTGTTCTTCTCCCAGGTGCAGATGTACATCGACTGTTGCGACGGTGAAGTGGCCAGATGGCGTGGCACGAGCGGTGCTAAGGGGGTCTTCCTCGACAAGGTCGGGCACTATACGACGGAGTCCCTGGTCGCGGTGGCGCTCGGTGTTCGTGCTGTGGGCGAGTGGTCGAACCTGCAGCACGACCCTGCGGGACTGTACCCGTATCTGCTGGCGGGCACGGTACTTGCCTCACTCGTCCTTCTCAACAAAGCGCTCAACGACATGGTCCATGTCTCGCGGGCATTCAACGGACTCGACAAACTCGCGGACTCGAAGGAGGCTACAGCGCTGGTCCCCGGCACGGTCGCCAAACTCAAGAGCCTCGCCCGGTTCGTCCCGTTCCACCGGATCTATCACTCGGTGGAGCTGTCGATCCTCGCACTGGTCTCGAGCATCGTCACGGCCATCGCTGTTCCACTGGGAGCCGACACCCTGGTCGGAGAACGCTGGTTGGTTCTCCTGCTCGCACCCCTGTGCCTGCTGTCGGTCATCGGCCACTTCCTCGCGATCATGGCCTCGAGGAGGCTCTCATGAGTGCATCCGCGGAATACCGTGCCGGGCAGGTCGAGCGGCATACGAAATACACCTTCGGTGTCGTCATCCTCACCCAGGGAAAGCGGATGGACGATCTCCATCGCGGCGTCGAGTCCCTGCTTGCCCAGAAGGGTGTCGTCCTCGATGTCATCTGCGTCGGTAACGGCTGGGACCCGCAGGGTCTGCCGGAATCGATCCGGACGCTTGCTCTGCCCGAGAACTTGGGGATCCCTGCAGGACGCAACGCCGGCGTGCCGCATGTCCAGGGCGAGTTTCTGTTCTTCCTCGATGACGATGCCTGGCTTCCCGACGACACGACGCTGATGAAGATGGCGCACCTCATGCGCACTAAACCGAGCATCGGGATGGTTCAGCCGCGAGTCGAAGACCCCGGCGGCCCGCCGGCGCCGAGGCGGTGGATCCCGCGACTGAAGAAGGGCTCGGCGGAGCATTCGTCGAATGTGTTCTCGGTCTGGGAAGGTGCCGTCTGCCTGCAGCGGAAGGCATACGACAGATCGGGTGGATGGCCGGCGCCGTTCTGGTACGCCCACGAGGGAATCGAGCTCGCGTGGAGGGTGTGGGATGCCGGGTACGAGGTCTGGTACAGCGGTGACCTCGTCGTGGCACACCCTGTCATCGACCAGCGTCGACACGAAGAGTACTTCTACATGAACGCCCGCAACCGGGTATGGCTTGCCAGAAGGAACCTGCCTGCACCATTCAACATCGCCTATGTGGGAAGCTGGACTCTGATGCAGATGGTCGCCTGGGCCAACAAGCCGGAACAGCTCAAACCCTGGTTCGAGGGCTGGCGCGCCGGCTGGCGCGACAACCCCTGGAGTGAGAACGAGACCCCGCACAAGATCTCGGGACGAGGGGTGCTGAGAATGACGCGGCATGGCCGACCCCCGGTGGTGTGAAGAGCTGTCGAATGACCGTGACTCAAAGAGACAGATTCAGACACTGAGGGCGAGCGGGATGGCCGTGAACGACCTCGTCCATCTGCGTCGACGCCGACAAGCCGAACAAGCAAACTGTGAGGAACGCTAGACTATGGAAACTTCTCTCCCCGGCTCCTTGTCCCACCCCGACGGTCGTGGACAACAAGAGAACTCCATCTGGGGAGTCGAGGGGCGGCCACTCGTCTCAGTGATCATCACCGCTTTCAAGGACCGTGACAACATCGGATCGGCAATCGCCTCGGTCCAGCATCAGACCTTGTCAGCCGTGCAGATCGTCGTCGTCGACGACTGCTCCCCGGACGACACTAGAGCGGTCGCGGAGAGAATCGCGCAGGATGACGCCCGAGTGAGCGTGCACTCCACTGCCGCGAACAGTGGCGGGCCAGGAGGGCCCCGCAATGTGGGTCTGGACCATGCTACGGCTCCTTTCGTCATGTTCCTTGACAGCGACGATGTACTCGAGAGACACGCCTGTTACAATCTGCTGTCCGCCGCCGAGGAGTCCGGTGCAGACCTCGTCGTCGCACGCACGACCCGATTCGAGGTGGCGAAGGAACGTCGCTACGGTTGGCATTGGCGGTTGTACAGGGAAATCCGGTTCCTGGAGACTATCGAGGACGATCCGGAGATCGCCATTGATACCATTGCGGTTGCGAAGCTCTACAAGAAAACCTTCATCGACGAATATTCGCTGAGATTCCGCGAGGACATCCACTATGAGGATCTGATCTTCACCGCCGAGGTGTTCACCAAGGCCCGCGGTATTCAGGTGATACCCGAGTCGGTGTATCAGTGGAACGTCTACCCGGTCAAAGTTCGCAAGTCGATCACGAACCAGCGCGATGACATCAAGAACCTGCGAGACCGTAAGGTGGCATTGAGCGAGGTCATGCGCATCGCGGACCCGAGCATCGTGCCGCGTCTGCATGATCGTCTGCAGCTCAAGGTGATTCGTCACGACGCAAGGATCTACCTCAACGACATCGCCAAAGGCGCTGTTCCCGCCGTGGCTGTGGACCTGCTGTCCGAACTCAAGCCGCTCATCGAGTCGATTCCGCGGCGGATCTTCGTCGATCTCCCCTTGAACGATCGCCTGCTGATGGCCGCTGCACTCGCCGGCGACGTCGAACTCGTCAAACGGATGATCCACGTCTCTCATGGCGAATACGATCTCTATGGGGAATGGACCGCCGACAACGGGTCGGCACTGTGGGAGCCGAAGGTGTTCTCCGACTACGCCGCAGGATCATTGGAACGCGAGCTTGCTGTGTTCGACCCGAGTCAGCTCGAGAACATTCCTTGGTACACATTCAAATGGCTGCACAGAGTCAGGGACGTCTCCATCAACGCGGCCAACACCATCACGATCTCTGGGGAATCCCCGGACAGTTTCGGCAAGTTCGCCAAGGACGGCGTCGACGCACGACTCGTGATCCGCGAGCGTTGGGGGTACAAACGAGTGTGGACAGCTCCGGTGGAGATCAAGCGACGCGAGGGGAACCTCATTGCCTGGACATCGGAGTTCCAGTTCCCCGCTGACATCGACCTCGCTGTTCGCCCGAAGTTCTCCATCAAGCTGCAGCTCACCGATGGAAGTGCGTGCACTTCCGACTCGCTGCGGGTGACGAAAGGCTTCTCCGGCAGCAAGGCCAAGACGACGCCGGTGGGCTTTCTGGCGTCAGGTGCGAACGTGCGATATCAGCCCTACTGCACGGTGGCGGGCACTCTTGCACTGCGAGCGGCCCGAATCGGGAAGAACCGTCGCCGCGTCCGCAGAGTACTCGAGCCCCTGCTCACAAGAGGCAACCGTGTACTGCGGAAGAGGAACATCCCTTTGGATTCCCACATCCGGGCGCAGGAGGGAGTTCGGATCATGGAGTCCGTGGCAGGAAAGATCGACAAGACGCTGGTCCTCGTCGAATCCCACATGGGACGCTCACACTTCGACTCGCCTCGGGTGATCGCAGACGAACTCCGGCGACGCCGTCCGGACCTCCGCGTCGTATGGTCGGCAGAGCAAGGACAGAATTGGGCAATGGGTCGCGACGACATCGTTGTCCGCCACACCGAGGACTATTACCGCACTCTCGCCAGAGCCGCGTACATCATCGACAATCAGGGCCTGCCGGATGGTTTCGTCAAACAGCCGGGCCAGGTCTATGTGCAGACATGGCATGGCATCCCCATCAAGAAGATGGGCTTCGACGAGGCCAGCATTGCCTACGCCTCTGAGGAGTCGAAACGCAACTTCGCAAGGAAAGTGGGGTACTGGGACTTCCTCACCATTCCGAGCAACTACTTCGAAGAGGTCTTCGTTCCAGCATTCGGCTTTTCGGGGAAACGACTTCCTCAGGGTTCACCGCGAAACGATGCCCTGGTGGGGCGGTCTGACACAACAGCGGTCGCGAAAACGAGGCTCGATCTCGATTTGAACAGAGCGACGGTCCTGTACGCTCCGACTTTCAGAACTCCTGGCACTGCTTCAATCGAACTGGAGCTTGATGAGCTGGTCGAGGCACTGGGAGAAGACGTCCAGATCCTCCTACGGCCTCACTACCTCAACCGAATCAGAGTTCCGCACTACCTTCGAGCGAACGTCGTTGATGTATCGGGATTGGACGACACATCCCAAGTTCTGCTCGCGTCTGATGTTCTCGTCTCAGACTATTCGAGCATCATCTTCGACTATCTGACGTTGGATCGCCCTGTGATCCTCTACGCCTACGATCTCGATGATTACATGTCGGCCGCTCGTGGAACGTACTTCGATCTCAGAGAAGAGCGGCCCGGCCCCATCGTCGCCGACCAGGATGAGCTCGTCAGGGCTATTCGCAAGGTGCTCAACTCCGATGAGGACGCCGAGCGGAGATCACGTTTCAGAGAGAAGTTCGCTGGGATCGAACCCGGCGACAGCGCGCAGAAGACTGTCGACACAGTATGGGGTGCAGAATGAGGCCGGGAACGCCATTCGATCGAATCGTGCTCATGGCAAATGATGTCGACCGTCTCGGCGGTGTCGGTCGATTCATCAATGAGATGGCCCGAGGATTCCATGGTCGCGGCTATGAGACCGAGCTTGTGGGAATATCCCCACCGCCCGAGGGCCATCAGCAGGTCATCGAACGTTCGGATCAGATCGTCGTGCACACGCTCATGCCAGAACCGCCACCGCCGGACTGGAACATTCGATCCGAGGCGGACAAGAAGGATCGAGCCCGAATGGCTCGCCACAGGAAGCGCTTCGAACTGCGCAAGATCGCCGTCGATAAGCTTCGCGAACTGATACCCCATTGGGGTTCGCGGACGCTGATCATCTGCACACAGGTTTACGGAATGGAGCACCTGCTCGAAGCCGGATACGATGCGAACGATTTCGATCATCCCCGCGTCATCGGCCAGTACCACGGGGCGTTCCATGGGTCGAAGCTCACCGGACGCGACTACAGCCGCGTCATGAACGCCTACCCCGAGGTCGACAGGACCGTCTTCCTCACCGAGGACGACGCGCTGAGCTTCCGCTTGGCCGGGCTCAACAACACTCACTGGATCCCGAATCCGGTCACGGTTTCTGAACCTGGACCGGTTGAGCGTCGGAACACGATCGTCGCTCTTGGTCGCTACGACGAGGTCAAGTCTCTCCACCTGCTGCTTGCGGCGTGGGAACAGATCGCCCACGATCTGCTGGACTGGAACGTCGAGCTCTGGGGAGAAGGCGAGCTCAGACACCAGCTGCAGGAGATGATCGACGTCAGGTCGATACCCCGGGTCCGCCTCATGGGGAAGACAGACCAGATCGAAGAGGTCCTGGCGTCGTCGAAGATCCACGTGATCTCGTCCCAGCATGAAGGATTGCCGATCGCCATCGTCGAGGCGGGTCTGCTTGGTGTGCCCACTGTTGCCTTCGACTGCTCACCAGGAGTGAGAAGCCTCGTCGAGTCCGAGAGGACAGGCCTCATCGTGCCTCAGAACCATGTGCCGGCGATGGCAGATGCGATCGCTTCGCTGGCCAACGACCCTGAGCGTCTTTCCCGAATGTCGGTCGAGTGCGCTCAGGACATGAAGAGGTACTCACCCGATGTCATCCTCGACCAATGGGAGGATCTCTTCCTTCAGATGGCTCGCTGAGTCTGTCGAAGTCGGACGACCCTCAGGCGATCACAGGGGCTTTCCGGCGATCTCCTGTCGTCGCGACTCGATCAGCGATTCGATCGTGGCGATGAACGTTCGAGTCGACTCACCCACGGCTCGCTCACCGAAGTAGAAGGAGCGCAGTCTCCGGCGGTCCTCCATGTGGGGATCGGCCTCGAGAAGGCGGGTGACGGTCTCTCGGATGTCATCCCGGTTCGATTGGGTGATGACCGGTGTCGCGCGCGAGATCGGGGAATCCTCATTGAGCCGGACCAGATCGTTGCGGCGGTCGGTGAGGATGATCGGAGCCTGAGGCCGAAGATAGAGGAAGTCGAGGCCAACGCTCGAGATGTCGGTGATGAGCAGGTCGACATCGGCGAACATCTGGAGGATGTCGCCCTGCATCGAGATGACATGTTCGCTGCTGCTCTCGTCGGCGTCCTCGATGAGCTGACGAATCCGCGCATCCGCTTGGACCATCTCGAGTTCCTGTGATGTCTCCACGCGCGGGTGCGGTTTGTAGACGACTCTGATGTCCGGAATGCTGAGCAGCGCCTCGACGATGGCAACTCCGAAGCAGTCGACCGAGGTGTAGTTGTTGGCGTCGTTCTCACCCTCCCACGTCGGCGCATACATGGCTGTTCTTCTGTCTGTCTGCGGAAGTGTGGAGTGAAGATCGATGTCGAGTTGGGGCCGGCCGATCTCGACGAGCTTGTTGAAGTCGAACTCGATGAGCGCTTTCTTGTGTCGTTCGATTGCCGCGGGTCCGGCCACAAGGACCCGGTCATAGGCTTTGACCTGGTTCGACACCATCGACACTTTGTCGCTCTCGCCGTGGTTGATGTGGACGTGAACCATCGGGGCATATCCAAGGGACTGGAAGTTCCTCACACCGTTGTTGACGTAGAGCGCAACTTTCGGATCAAGCTCGTGATAGAAGTCCTGCAAGGGATCGAAGCGTCGTTTGAGCACGAGCGGTAGATGGGTGATGGACCTCAACTCCTGCAGCGCTCTGGGAGAGCGGAGGACAATGGCCACGGGGTGCGTGTTGTCGAGCTCCTCGAAGATGGGCAGCCACTGAAGCACCTGATAGAGCTTTGCAGGACCATCGCCGAAATAGACGATGACGGGAGTGTCGAGCCCTGAGCCGTCGTACTCCAGCTCGAGGCGTTCAATGGCAGCCGTCCCACGAAGCCAACGGCTGGTCGCCTTCCACGGCTTGGATTCGAGAGCTGCGAGACCGACGCTGCGGACCAACGGTCGGAATCTGGGACGCTTGACCTTCAGGTTCTTCAGGACAGTGCTCATATTCGGCCGTCTCCGCTCATTCAGGGCAACAGATCAATGTCGGACACTCTAGTTTATGGGATCGGTCGCGGTGACCGACTCGGGATCCGCTCAGAAGGGTCGATGACGCGATGATCGGCGTTTCGCCGCGGCCCGCCGGGGAGGATCCAAGGCGCTCGAGAACGAACGGTACCGTCGCCACCCGCCGAGGGCCGACTCATCGGGGAAGTTCTCAGTCACTATGATTGGTAGGAAGGCCCGCTCCGATCACCGAGTGGGCGATCACCGATCGATGACAGAGGTAGACGTGATGCTTGAGACCGCGGCCAGGATCGCTGCTATTGTTCCCTGCCACAATGAGGAGATCACTGTGGGCAAGGTGGTGGCTGATCTCAAGGCGGCGGTGCCGGGGATGACGGTGTATGTGTATGACAACTGCTCGAGCGACCGGACCGCCGAGCGGGCTGCCCAGGCGGGGGCGATCGTGCGTCGGGAGGACACCCCGGGCAAGGGCAATGTCGTGCGGCGGGCGTTCGCGGACATCGATGCTGATGTCTACGTGATGGTCGATGGTGATGACACGTATGAGGCGGCACACCTGCCTCAGATGATCGCGACTCTGGTGGCGGGTCCGTATGACCATGTGCTGGGGGTGCGGCAGGACACTGCGGAGACGTCGTCGTATCGGCCTGGTCATGAGTTGGGCAATCGGATGTTCAACCGGTTGACGGGGTGGTTGTTCGGGTCTGAGGTTTCGGACATGTTGTCGGGGTTTCGGGTGTTCTCGCGGCGGTTCGTCAAGTCGTTTCCGGCGATCAGTCGGAGGTTCGAGATCGAGACCGAGTTGACGGTGCATATGATGGCGTTGCGTCTGCCGACGGCTGAGGTGCCGGTGGGGTTTCGGGATCGTCCTGTTGGGAGTGAGTCGAAGTTGTCGACGTTTCGGGATGGGTTTCGGATTCTTGGTCTGATCACGGCGTTGGTGCGGCATGAGCGTCCGCGGTTGTTCTATGGGGTGTGGACGGCGGTTCTTGCCGTGTTGTCGTTGGTGTTGGGGTTGCCGGTGGTGTGGGAGTTTTGGCAGACGGGGTTGGTGCCGCGGTTCCCGACGGCGATTCTTGCTGCGGCTCTGATGGGGTTGGCGTTTGTGTTGGGGAGTGTGGGGTTGACGTTGGATGGTTTGCGTCGGGCGAGGCGGGAGACGTCGCGGTTGTGCTACCTGGGACTACCTGCCGTGAGCGGCACCACGGAACTGCCAGCGACTGAGGTGCGAGTCAAGGTGCCGTCGGCCACACGCGTCGATGACAGCGGGCCTGCAGTTTCCCGTTTTGCCACATGATCGAGATTGAACGTCTGACACTCGGAGGCGAGATTCGTCCGTCATGAATGAATCTCTTGCGGAGCGGGTCCGGCGCATCGCGGTGGAGGCTGTCAAGTTCCTCACTGTCGGTGGTTTCGGGTATGTCGTCGATGTCGGTCTCTCGAATGTCCTCGCCTATGGTCTGGGTCCGGTGCCGGCTCTGCTCGAGGGGTCTCCGATCAAGGCGAAGATCGTCTCGACGATCGTGGCGATGGTCGTGGTGTGGCTGGGCAACAAGCTGTGGACGTATGGGGATCGGACCACGCAGTCGAATCTGCGGGGGATCGTGCTGTTCGTGGTGGTGAATCTGGCCGGGATGGTGATCTCGGTGCTGCCGTTGGGTGTGACGTGGTATCTGCTGGGGTGGCAGGATCAGCTCAGTTACAACATCTCGACGAATGTGGTGGGTATCGGGTTGGCGATGCTGTTCCGGTTCTATGCGTATCGGACGTGGGTGTTCAGGGAGGCTGTTCCTGCTGCCGAGGTGGTGGTGGCGATGGATGAGCCGGTGGTGGGGTCGGAGTCCCACCCACGCGACTGACCGGACTCAGCGCCTCGCCCACCGTGAGAAGCTTCACAGGTCCCACCATTGCCTGCCCCATGTGGGCGGCCGTCAGCGCGGGAGATGCTCCCTCATAATGGTGTGATGCCTCCACTACGTCTCATGACGAGAGTTCTGTCCTTCTTCGGTGCCGATGTCTCACCGCGCCTGCGGGTGCGCAGGCTCGGCTGTCGCGAGAAGTGGTCGTTTGCGGTGAGCTGCCTTGTCGGTCTACTCGCAGCGCTCTACCTCATCCGGGCCACGGCGCCCGGTCTCCTGACGTACGACAGCTGGTTCCAGCTCCAGCAGGCGGTGGGGGAAGAGCCATTCAACGACTGGCATCCGGTGATCATGAGCCTCGTCTGGCGCGGCCTCATCTCCGTCACAGGAAGCTTCGGGTCTCTGGCGGTGGTGCAGATTGTCTTTTCCTGGCTGTGCGCGTGCGGACTGTCTCTGTTCCTGCTGCGGTCCACAGGAAGATGGTGGACAGCTCCAGCGGCGCAAGCATTCGTTCTGCTGCCGAACACGATCAACATGTGGGGAGCCGTATGGAAGGACGTCCACCTGGCTCTGGCAATGCTGGGGGCGATCGTGTGCATAGTCCTCATCAGAGTCGTGGGGAAGCGGATCGGCTGGGCGCTCTTCGGCCTCAGCGTCCTCTTGCTGCTCTACGCCGTGCTGGTGAGGAAGAACGCGATAGTCATCTCCCCGTTCCTTCTGCTTGCGGGATGCTACGCGCTCACCGGTCCCTGGTCGACTCGGCGCCTACGCCGCCCCATTCTCATCGCGGCGTCCGCTGTGTGCGCGTTCGTCGTCGCCGTGATCGGAGTCGGCAAGGCCATCGACGCCGCCGTTGAACCCACGCACAATTCGCAGTTCACGCAGGTGATGATCGACGACATCATCTTCGCTCTCCCTGACGAGGCCGTGGAGCGCAGTGAGGTGGCCTCCCCGCAACTCAAGGAGAAGCTGCTCACCGCCAAGGCCGAGTGCGCCGAGAAGGACGCGTTCTGGGACGCCTATTGGAGGTGCTACGGCCGGGGAGCCGCAGGTGATTTCACCGGTGTCGACCGACCTGACGAGATAACCGCGCTCTGGATCGAGCAGGTGCCGCGCGAGCTGCCCCGCTATGTCGACTACCGACTCTTCACCTTCGGCCAACTTCTCTTCACGAGCAAACTCCAGTTCGTCGACGAGGAGATCGCATTCGAACAGCTGGAGTACCCGCGAGCCAACAGCGCCGTGGAGAGTTACGTGGTGGACCTGGGTGTCGAGCAGCTTCCCTGGCTGTATCACGGGTGGTTCTGGCTGATGCTCAGCACCATCGGACTTGTCGCGGCGGTCAGAGCGCGATCGTTCATGGGTCTCTGCGTGCTGTCCGCCGGGCTCATGTATCTCGCGAGCTTCTTCCCCACAGTTCCTGCTCAGGACTACCGATATGTCTTCCCCTTGGTGCTCACCACCATGATGGGCGGCGCAATCCTCGGCATCGATGCTCGCGATCGTGCCGACTCGCCGATCCGGTCCCAGAATATGGATGTATGATCTTCGAACATCCGACTCGGTGACGGGTCTCGTTCTTCTTGCTGGAAAGGCCCTGTCATGGACTCTGGACATTCGCACGCGGACGCTTCCGAGCTTCTGCATGAACTTCTCGCAACCGACCAGGAGCTCGGTCCGTTCCTCGACGATCTCGCCCGACTGGCCGCTCTGGAGATCTCCCGGGAGCTTCCCGTTCTCTGCGGCATCACCTTGGAGCGGAGGAAGCGGGTGACGATCGTCGGCAGCAGCGACGAGGAAGCCCGGCAGATGGACGAGGTCCAGGCGGGATTCGATGAAGGGCCCTGCCTCGAAGCCCAGCGGACGGGCAGGCTCATCCGCGTCGACGACGTCGCCCATGAGACCCGCTGGCCCGACTACATGTCAGTGGTCCGCGAGCAGGGCCTGCGCAGCGTGCTCGCCGTTCCGCTCGACGTCGACGAACTCGCGAAGGCGGCGATGAACCTCTACACGACCGCTCCCGGCGGGTTCAGCGACAACACGATCGAGGCGGCGCAGCGCTACGCCGGTCTGGCGTCTCGAGCACTGCGGGTCGCGCTGCGCATCGCGAGGAGCGCGGAGCTGGCCGAGGACCGTCAGCGTGCCATGGAGTCCCGCACCGTCATCGACATCGCCATCGGGATCACGATGGCTCAGACCCAGTGCAACCAGGACGAGGCTTTCGAGATCCTCAAGATGGCCTCGTCGCACAGGAACATCAAACTGCGGGAACTGGCGGAGGAACTCGTCGCCTCGGTCGGACAATCCACCCCGGCCACGGTGTTCGAGAACTGATATCACAGATGCCGTCCCACCCGCGAGTTTGCTGACCAGCACTTCTTCTCGTTAGGCTCGAGCCAGGTCAAGCAGTCGGCCCCGATTCAACAGGGGACTGCTGTATGTACACAATGCTGAACAATCGAAAAGCATCGAAATTCGACCTCTACATTCCGGGCGAGCTCGTCGCTTCTCTGCACTACAACATCGCCGACAATGAGATCCTCTTCGTCTACTGCGAGGCCATCGACACGATGGACGCCGAGCAGCACTGCCGGGAACTCATCCGCTGCGCCGTCAGCGAATGCGTCAATCGTCGACTGAAGATCACGATCACCTGCCCCATCGCGCTCAAGCACCTCGGCGACACCTCGATCGTGCTCGGACCAGACACCCTGCAGGTACCGCCGGAGGTGCAGTCGCGCATCCAGCCGAACGTTGACAACGCCCCACAGGGCGCGAAGACCCGGATCCAGGCCACGGCCGAGATCCCCGCGGTCACGCCGGTGAAGCAGGACGCGACGCCGCGCGCCGAGACCGGCGCCGACGCCCTGCAGTGATTCCGCCGAGGCGGCGCCGGCGACATCGTGGTCGCTGAGGGCTCCGTGCCGGAACTTTCGTTCTACACTATGTAGAAACAGTGGGTCCGCCGAGCAGCGGTGACGGTTCCAGGGGCAGGAGGGCAATGACCGGTTCGCACAAGACCGTCCGGGCCCTCTTCGCCGCCCTCGTCACGATACTGCTCGCCGCGCTCACCCACCTCGGCGCCGGGGGACGGATCTCGCTCCTCGGCATCGCACTCGTCTTCGTCTTGGTCCTGTGGGTGGCGATGATCCTCGCCGGCAGGCGACTCGGATACATCACCCTCGGGGCGATCCTCGGCCTCGGGCAGATGCTCATGCACGCGACCATGGGCTGGTTCACCGCAGCGCCCCGGACGATCACGGCAGCCACCGGCCACCTCGGCGCTCATACCCACCATGCGACCGGGACGCTCGACCTCTCCCCGGCGCCCCTGCCGCACACGCACGGCGCCTCGGACACGACGATGATGCTCGCGCACCTCGGCGCGGTCATCGCCACCGCGCTGGTGCTCAAGCACGGCGAGGACACCGTGCTGCGGACCCTGCAGCTCGCACTCGGCCCGGTGACCATGGCCGTGCGGAGCCTTTGCGCCGCCACGCGGGCTCTGGCCGAAGCCTCGGTACGAATCCCACACGGGCACTGGCGCGTCCCACATGCAGTGACCGCGGCTGTGGTCGGAGGTAACCATCGGCGCGGCCCACCCGCCCTCGTC